>NZ_SAIS01000009.1 GCF_004360155.1 Paraglaciecola marina
GTGAAACGCCCTGTGCGGAGCCGCATGCAGGGTGTTGTGGGAGCTGGAGGTTAGACACCTCCGGCTACCCGATTATGCATTAAGCCATTTCTATTTTCCATACATTAACAGCAGCATCTGCTAATTTTAGCTGGCGATCTTCTATACTTTCTTTATTCCATACGCATACATCTGCGATGCTTTTTGTAAATTTAAACTCTTCTTGAGTTGAAAAAAGCTCTGATTTCTTTTCTTCGAAACCTTTGGCTCCTACTCGCTTGTTCTTTTCTTTTGAAACCAAAGCCATATTCCCCAGAAGGTTTACGTAATAGCTTCTTTCATCACTATTAACACCGGTATAGCTCTCATTCCAATTTTGATTAATCTTTTTCGGCATGACATGCTCTAAGTTCACCTTTTCTGGATCTGAATTGACTACTTTTTCTTCCCCACTGGCGTGATTTTCTATTTCTATAAGTAAATATCTGGCTCGTTTAGTATCTGATAATGATTTTGACAAGAACGAATTTTTAAATTCGTCATCGCTCGGGTAAATTGATTTCAGATGTTTAAAAACGTGCGAGGCCTTTTGGTAATCTCCTGAATTTATTTTTCTTGGTATTTCAGAGTAATAGTTTGACGATACTCCTGTCCTCCCTTCGCAAATCAAATTATACCTTACGGCCATTACGACCATAATCCACGCCAACTTTTGAAACTCCTTAGCATCAAATTTTCCCGAAGCCGCCATCAACACAGGTAAACTTTGCTGTGAATCCAATAGCCTTAACACGAGGATATGCTTTTTAGTTTTCTTCTCATGAGAATCCCAATAACTACTCTCTGGATTTTGAAGAGCAGCGTAGACTCTCGCGGAAGAAGCTAGCTCAGTGGCAAATTTTACAGCGTTAGCTGAACTATCTATTTGATCCCTTATAATTCTAAACAAACCTGTTTTAGAGCTACGGCCATATTTGGAAGACCAGAAATGCGACAAAAATCTATTCTTTGGGTCTATTTCAAAAAGCTTTTCTTTTACTATACTCCATTTCTCTTTGACTTCTGGCAGATAGCTCTTTGATTTTGAAAATAGGTGATTTTTTAATAAGTCCATCGTATCAAGGGTTTTCCCTCGATCATTTAATGTTTCAAAAATGACGTAAGCATCAGCCTCATCCTGGACTGTCAACACAAGGACCTTTACCTTTTCATAAAGAAAATTATGGAGTTCCAATAGCTTTTCATTTTTTGAACCAATATGATTTTCTACCAGCTCCCAAAGCGTCAGTATTGATTGAAGCAATAGATAATTTGAGTTCTTTTTAAGATACTTCTTTTGTTCGTTTTTTATATTTTCTTTGGTTGAGTCGGCTATAACAAAACTTCTAAATGTTTCGTTATTTTCCTCGTTCATGAAAAACTTCTCTGATGTTTTTAAAGTTACAACATCCTGCTTCCCAAAGAATTCATTCCTAAACCAGTCTGCCCTCTCATTATCACCGCTAAACCGAAACACTCTCCTAATAATACTTATCAAAATAAGGGAGGTAGTTAATCTTTGTTGGCCATCAATAACCTCTAACGATTCTTTGTTGTTTTTAACAACAATTGGACCGATGAAGTATTCGTTTTTA
This sequence comes from Paraglaciecola marina, assembly GCF_004360155.1. Lineage (GTDB taxonomy): Bacteria > Pseudomonadota > Gammaproteobacteria > Enterobacterales > Alteromonadaceae > Paraglaciecola > Paraglaciecola marina. The sequence continues at coordinate 1,614 of NZ_SAIS01000009.1, forward strand.
TTGTTTTCTATTGCTTCAACGACGTCATCCCACAGCTGGGATACTTCATCCTCAGACCATGCATAGCTTCGTTGAAACTCTGGAACCTTGAGTATTTTTGACGTTGCAAGATATTTACTAATCGGCAACATCTCTGTTTCGATAAAATTAGCCATTGTCTATTTTATATCTCTTAAAGTTGGTCTGTGAGAAATCTCTTATTGCATAACGCTTACAATAACGGGAAAAGCTGAGCGACAGCGAGGCTTTTTCCCAATGAGCGAAGCGAATGTTGTTTATTGTTTTGTTAGGTTTGCGTGGCAATTATTACACCCCCTACCGTAGCCCCAAAGAAATAAATCAACATCTTAAAAATATCACTCACCATAAGACTTGAATGGTAATTTATAAAAACCTTAGGCTCAGAATAAAGTTTAGAAATTGGATACTTTATTCTCTTCGCAATACAGTCAAAACCAAGAGTAAATAAAAACATACTAAGTAAAAAATACACTACTAGAATCAAACTCGCTTGACCGTCAGAGATAAGAAAAGTGTTATTACCATCTGAATTTCTGTTGTTCAGCCAAATCATCGCACTCCCAATGGGAATACCAGATAAAAAAGCTGAAAATTTCGATGGACTAAACATTATAAAGAGTAAACCTAACGATTTGCATATGGGGATTTTAGGAGCGCTTTTTCAGCGAGTAAAATTCCGACCATGATGCACTTGTTATAAGGCAATTTGCACTGCCTGATGTTTATACTTTACTACAAAATCCTTAGCTTCAGCTAATGACTTAGGATAACTAATTTTATAGTAGCCAGAATCATCTCTTTGCTCGTAGATGGTTTGAAATACAAAACCATGCTCAACTAGAAACTCTATCTTTTTCCACTGAGCTAAGTCTGTTTTTTTGGGTGGTTTGAAGTGTCTACCAAAGTTAAATGCAACACCGTTACAAATAGGACATTCCATAGTATCGGGGTAATCGCAAGGCGCTTTGTCAAAGTACCTCATATTTGATGTTTTGCAGTTTAAACAGGCAAAGGACATAGCGTATTCGGGCCCTAACACCTTCACCTTAGGTTTAGGCAAATCTCTAAGACCAGTTTTTCTTCGAAGCTCCATCCTCGATTGTTTATCCATAAGTGATTAAGCCTTATAACGCTTATTATCGAGCATGTCGTATATGTAACTTCTCGATTTGATTTTTATTTCCGTTATTTCCAGTTCTTACCGTTTGATTTCATTGAATATTTTTTGTTTTTTATGCCATCAAAACCGCAAAGAATTGAAAAGCAAAAGGAGACCTGAATTTAACGCGACTTTTCTGCTTCCTATTAAAAACCATGAGCAAAATATTTTCCATAATTAAATTAATAACTTAGTGATTTTCTGAAAAACAAAGTGAGACTTAGAAAATTTACATAATAGGAAGCAATAAGGACAATATTTTACTATTTCCATTATACCTGTATATATTGACAGCCCTTCAATTAGCTAAAATACATCGATGGTAAAATTATTTAATAAACAACTGAATGTCTGCTTTCTTAAAATCATCATTCATTAGAGCCACTTTGCTAATGGTCGGCTTTTCGCTCTCAGCAGTTTGTCGAAATAGCTTGAGGTTTATCTACTCAAATTACCAGTTCAAATGTGAGCTGCTAAAGGTGAAGTGCCCATCAAATCTTAAATAATGGATTTTTAACTAAGTGTTAGATTAGCTATTGTTTAACTGTGTAATGCCCATATAAATATCTGTTATTCTTTGCGCAATATCATCATTGTTTTTTTACCCTTAAAAAGGAAGTCTATGCCTGGGTTACATCGCATTATTCTTATAAATTGTCACCTTCCTGGTTTTGTTGAACTTGATGTGTCTGGACACAGCAATATTTGTGGTACTAACGCTTCTGGGAAAACCACCTTACAGCGTTTGATCCCTGTTTTTTACGGTGAACTACCTAGTAAAGTCGTACCTAAAACCCGTAAAAAGTTTGACGATTTTTACTTACCTCATGCTAACAGTTATCTAATTTATGAATATCAAAGAGAAGATGGACAAGACTGCCAAGTTGTTTTGACTCGTAAAGGCTCTGACGGTGTCCAATATCGTTTAGTGGCGGCTCCTTATCATCAAGAGCAGCTGTTAGTGGATACTGAACAAGGTAATGTACAAGCTATGTTACCAGAGCAGTGGATCAAGCAGCTGCGTCAATTGGGTATCGATTTTTCTCATAAAATTCAATCTACTAGCGAGTTTCGTAGCATCATTCAAAATGATGCTAGTGTGGGCAGGGCGGTTGGGCGTGAAAACACCAAGCTTAGGCAGTTGGCGAGTCGTTATAGTTTGGTATCTAGCCAGCATCGTATTAGACACATGGAGAAGTTAGTCAGTGCGGTTCATGCTAAAGAAGGAAAGATGGATACCTTACGTACTATGCTTGCTGCTATTTTTGAAGAAGATGGTTTAGTACAACCTACTACTACAGTTAAAAATACCAAAGCCCGGGAATGGATCACCCAAATGCGCCAAACTATGCGCTTGCAGGCTATGCAGAGTGAATATCAAAACATTCAGGCTCAGACCGATAAATTGAATGCAATTGAAAGTCAGTTGTTGCAGCTTAAACCTGTTTTAGAGAAAGACTTACAAGCCCTAATTACTCAAAAAGCGGATAGCCAAGAACAGCGCAATAAAATCAAAAGTCAGCAAAGTAGTGAAAAAAGTGCTTTTGAGCTTGCTGAAGGTGCGCTTAATAGCCGCGTGAGCGAAACCGTTGAAAACCTTAAAGCAAAATCTTCTAGGCTTGATCATATTCAGCAACAATATGAAAAATATCAAGATTCAGATATTGAGCAGCTTCAAAAAGATACAGACGCATTACCTCTGAAGCGAGAGGAGTACGAGCAAAAGTTAGAGCAATATAACTTACTTATTGAACAACATAAGGATTTACAAAGTCAGCTTGAACAGCAAAAGCTTAAGCTTTCTGAATCACTAGAGCGTTTGTCTCGTAAAAACCAAGCGCAAGTTAAAGCCATTGGCCTACAAAAAGAAGCGAAACGGCAAAGCCATAACGAAAAAGAGCTGGAATTAAGAGGCCAGTTTGAACAACGTAAAGAGCTACAATCTGCTGAGTTTGATTCAGAATTATTAGTGCTAGAACGCAGTATTGTTCGTCATGAGCATCAAGCGAAACTGGCTACTCCAACTGAGCTAGAAGTTGAAAACGGCTCGTTGGCGGATAAACGTTTAGAACTAGCGCAGCGTGTTTGGCAGCAAACATCTAGTGCCAAGCAGCAAGCCGAGAGTGTATACCAACAGCAGCGCAGCATACGTGATAAGGCTGATAAAGACCTGCAGCAAGCCAGACAAACTACTAGGCAAGCTAAAGAGCTTTTAAGTCAGATAAATAAACAAGTTTCACCTGAACAAGACAGTTTGAGGCAGTTTTTACGGGACAATAAACCTGGTTGGGAGCAAAATATTGGGCGCATGATCCATGAGCCATTATTAGACCGTAAAGACTTATCCCCCCAGGTTTTAGCATCAAGCAAGAATAATGAAGCTGAACTCAACAGTTTATTAGGTGTGCAGTTAAATCTTAGTGTGATTGACGCACCTGATTATGCCCAAGACGAAGCTGCGTTAAGTTTGGCGTTAGAGCAGGCTCAAAAGCATTTGTTGGCTGCCGAAAAACAGCAAAAACAACATGAGACTGAATTAGACCAAGCCCACCAAGAAGCAGAGCTGAAGCGAGAAGCTGTAGCTGAGCAAAATCGTTTATTTGAGCAAGCTGAGCAAGAAGTGGCCTACGCTCAAAGTGCTAAGCAACGTTTTGCTGATGAATTAAAAGCTGCCTTGGCGAAACGTAAACAACAAGCACAACATGCCCTTCAAAAACTTTTAGGTGATAAAACTCAAATACTTGAGCAAAAGCAAGCAGCTATTGATTTGTTAAAGTCTAATTATGAAGAGCAGTTACTTGAGTTTAAAAGTGGCTGGCAAGATGAGTTAGCTATTTTAGATGAACAAATTGAAGAGTTGGAAAGTCAGGTTGAAGCTAAAAGGCAGCAAAACCGCGAACAAATTAAACAGTTAGAACACGCATTTAATCAAGAGCTAGCTGATCAAGATATTGATCCCAATACATTGCGAGAACTAAAACAACAAATTGAGGGCCTAAAAAGCCATATTCAAAGTGTTGTGGTAAGGCGTGATGAATTAAATGAATACAAAACTTTTGTGCAAACTGATTGGTTAAAGCAGCGCCCAGAGCTTCTAGAGCAAGAAGCCGAATTAAAGTCTTTGAGCCAGCAATTGCAACAGCAACAGTCTAGTTTGGTAAGTCAGTATCAAAGTAAACGAGCTGAATTATCGGCGGCCTTATCTACGACAGAAAAAACACTATCTAGTTGTGGCTCTTTGATTACTGAAATTGAGCCTATGGTACGTCAATTAAACCATATTGTGTTTTCATTTGAGCCAACAGAGCAAGCAAACATTAACTTCGGTGATCAGGCTGAGCGAATAAGCCGAGCTAATGAAGGGCTAGAAAGTCGTAGTCGCGGTGAGAAAAAGTTAAAAGAATCACTCACTGAATTTGAGGGAGTACTTGGGAAAGATGCAGGTAAAGACTTCCTTGATACTATGCATCAAGCTTTTTCTGTTCTAGACGAAGACGCTAATATTCGTGAACGTTTACCAATTTTACAGCGTTTATTGAGTATTTTAGAGTCTCGCCAGCGTCAAATTGTGGAGCAGGGCGAAACCATAGGTGGCGACTTAAATCGCTTCTTTACTGTGTTTAGTGATATTAACCGAAAAATTGCGCAACAAAGTAAACGCCTTACTGAAGAAGTGTCTGATGATTTAAGTTTGGACGGTATTGCTCGCTCTGAAGTGAAAATTATTTCTACAGTGGATGAACTGAATTTCTGGACCCCATTAAAACGCTTTGCACAGCAATACGATAATTGGAATAAATCTGATGATTATCTTCCAAGTGAAGCGTACTTAGATAACTTGGCTGATGTGGTTGAAGTATTACCCAATGATGCTAATTACAGTATCGAGTCCTTGTTACGTTTAGAGTTACATCTAAATGAAGGTGGTTCAGACCTAGTCATTAAAAATGACAGGCAATTACTTGAGTCTTCAAGTCATGGTATGGCCTACTTAATATTATGTAAGTTCTTACTAGCTTTTACTCGTTTATTACGAAATCACGCTGATATTCATATTCACTGGCCCATAGATGAAATTGGTACCTTGGCTTATCACAATGTTGAAAAACTATTTAAAGCCTGTGATACCAATAATATTCATATTTTAGGGGCATTTCCGAACCCAGAGTCTGAAGTCTTAATGTTGTTTAAACATAGATATTTGATTGATAAGCAAAAGCAGCAATTAGAAAAAATTGAGCCCAAATTGAGTCGAATCGCTGAGCGTTTACAGCAAAACAAAGCCGCAACCACAGAGGTGAAAGCATGATCGAACACGGCCCACTATTAGAACGCCTACTTGAAGGTGAGTTTATATGTACTGTGACAGACGAACACAGTTTTCATAAGTTACAAAATGAAGCGCTGGTGGAAGAGTTTAATCATTTTTTACGACCCTTAAATAGGCGCGTGGCAAAAAGTGAAGACAGCTCAGTTTATTTTCTGGCTTACTGTGATTTAAATCAAAATGCGCGGCACCACCTCAGTGGACAGTTTGCGAGTACGGTACAGTCTCTATTGCCAATGCTTGAATGGATGCAACTAGTGCAAGAAGCCCTTGGTCGTGATGGGGCTTTAAGTGCAGGTGATACTATTAAACTACAAGACTTTGAGTCTAAAGTGGTAGACAACCAATCTTTAATGCAGCGCTTAGCCCATCTTGCTGCAGACAAGGTATTTAAATCCAGTAGTGATAAAGCTGATATGCAAATTAAACAAGTGTTTAAACGAATTAAAGAATTGGGCTACTTGCATCAACCTCATAAAGATAGGCTATTTTATATTGTTACCGGGAAAATAGAGCACCTTATAGAGCTAGTGCGTTTTATCAAAGATGAAGAAAACTTGCCCATTGATGATGTACCTGAGCAAGAGGCGATGTTTTGAATCAAGCTTCAAAATCAAATAATACCTTACAAAGTAACCCGCTTTTTGAGTTAGGAAAAGAGCGGTTAGAGCTTATTGGTAAACATGCTGATGCTTTAATGCAGGGCTATTTACAAGGTCATGTAGACGAAGCTGCGTTTACTGTGCAGGCATTAGATAAGTTAATTAATGGGCGCATTTTATGGCGCCCCGACGAGCAACAGCCTTTAGCTTTAAGGCCTAATGTAAATGATTTAATTGCTAGCTTGACCCAAGATGAGCGTAAACGCCAAATTAACTCTGACGTGGGTGAGCATCTAGATCAAATTCACACTCGGGTGCAGTCATTACAAGCGGCCCGGCAAAAAGGCGATTACGCTGCCACCGAGCATCATATGCAACTGTTAACTGAACGTGTATATGACATGACAGGGCAGTTTGGTGATGCCATTGAAAGCTTGTGGCATAGGTTAAATACTGAGTTTGGCTTTGTAAGCAGCTTAGATGACAAAATACTAGAAATTGAACTCGCCCAGCGTCAATTACGGCGCATACTTGATGGGTTTAGCATTATTAATTTTGATGATTTAATTCAGCTAGCAGGCAGCGACGGTGCCTTGCGAAAGTTACTGGTGAGTCAGTTACAAGCCCGTATTTCGGAACACTCTGGCTCCTTGCTAGAGGTTCAAAAGCGCTTAGTACTTTTAATGGCGCGTTTTCGCCATCAACAAGACAGGGCCTTGTTAATTAATCGTATGAGTGCCTTTTTACGGCAACACCCGAATTTTCAAGTGGGAGATTATCCAAACCGCAGTCAGGTGCCCGCAGTTGTTAATCAAGCCCATGGTATCAAAGCCCAAGCCTTTGTTGCTTTAGACAGAGCTCAAGATGGCTATGCTTTAGCTGAGCTCGCCAGAGCGGTACCCAGAGAGCCAGAGCAAGGTTCACAATCAGAAACCCAAACCGAAGGGTTTGCTGTGGCAGTACAAAGCTTAGTGGCAACAGAGCAAAAGCAACTTGCTAAAGATGTTGAAGATTTCTTTATTAGGGTAATAGAAAGCCCAGAGCCATTAAGTGGTGTTGATTATCTTGCTGAGCAGGAGCTAACTTGGGATCCTGAAATTTGGTTATTCCAAGTGGTAGCCGAATATGAAGGCTTACCGCAGCAAAGTAAACAAAGTTTTATGCTTGAAAAAGAGCGAACCCCTAAAAGCCGGTTTAATCAGTTGTATATTATTAAAGACGTAAAAGTAGGGATGCGCTTTTTTGGTGACTTTCAGGCGGTCGGATAACCTCTATGGCAGCCTCGCTCACACCTAAAGCTAAGGCCTTGTTGTTAGAGCAGAATACCAAGCTTAAGTTTGATGATAGGGCTGCCACCACTGCTGTTGCAGCGGTTAAAGAGATACTTATATGGTGTGACAATGAAGATATTGTACCTGGCAAGTGGCTTGTTAAGGGCAAAAAGTACCGTTTCAATCGACAAGGCATAGATAAAATACAAGAGGCTTACCAGAGTGCTATGTCTGAAAATATCTTTGATGATTTTAGCCAAGATGATCATCAAACTGCATCAACAAAAAGTACTAATGAAAAACAAGGTAAATTAAAGCCAACCGCGCACCTTATTCTTGCAGCAGTAATAAAAGGTGCGAGTTATGATGGCTTTCACCGTGAGTTTTACCCATGTCATCAAGTTAACATTGAACTTAATATTAACGAGATTAAATTATCTAGGTATGACGCTTTAATCATGGTTGAAAATCGCGATAGTTTTAATGATTGGTATAGGTTTCAGGCTCAAATCACCCACAATTTTGGAAAAGTATTAGTTATCTATCGTGGTGACAGTGATTACTCTGAAGCTGCCTCATCGTTCTTAAAATTATGGCGAGTTCATGGGCCCAATAAACCAGTAGTATATTTCGGTGACTTTGACTTGTCGGGTTTGAGGTTAGCAGTATCGGCGAAGTGTTCTCATCTCTTATTGCCCAGCTATGAGTTTTTAAGAAATAATGTTATCTCTCATCACTATCCTGATGAACAGCAAAAATATTTAGTGGGTTTAGAGCGTGATTGCGCTCAAGGTTGGCAAGCATTATTGAGTTTGATGTATACACAGCGGGCGGGCTTAAGGCAGCAACGAATGTACAATACTGCCTTCGTTTTCTATAACTGCTGATAGACTAATTAGAAGGTGTAAGTCAGGCCCAGCGTTATACGCTTGTCGGTAATATCACGGTCTGCAGAGTCAGAACTCCTATCTAACAACCGTGCTCCTAAGTTAACCTTTAAGCTCTTAGCTACTTCACGGGACACATCTATGCTAGAGGTTAGGATGTTATCAGTATCATCTGAGCTTCTGGGTCTTGTTCTAGCGTATCGAGAACTAAAGTTAACATCTGTCTTTTTACCCAACTCGTAAGCTATAGTAATTTTTGCACTTCGCGTGGTCTGAAGTTGTCCTGACTCTAAGTACTCAGTTTCACCATAGGAAAGGGTTAACGCTGTTTTTAATCTACGTTTGTCATAACCAATGTTAAAACTTCCGGCCTTGCGTAAAATAATTTCTTCACTAATGTCGGTTTCGATATCCGTAGAAGCTATATACTCTTCACCTGCTTGTAATTCATAATTGAGTGAGTCAGGTTGAAAACACTCGCCTAAATCAACACTTCCAAAGGGACATACAAATAGTGTGGTACTGCCCTCACCGTAGGATAAGCGTGAAAACGAGGTGACTTGTTCAGAGTATGCTATTGAGCTTCTAAAGAATTTTAAGTTATGACTAAAATCTACAGTGTATGCGTCACCATAGAATTTTTTACCGTAGTTGAAGTTTAAAGCGGTTCTACTAGAAAACGCCCAATCTACATCTAAGCCAAGGTACTTAGTGGTGTTGTCACCTTCTTCCAGCTGATTATAGGTAACAGACACACTACGTTCATTCATGGGCTGCCAAGTAATACCTGCACCATAACTTGTGGTATCCAAATTGGTTCTAGTTGCGAAACCACTGGTGTCTACATCATATTTTGAAGAACTACCTTGAACAATTAAGCTAACTTTTTGACTTATGGGTATCCCTATGTCTCCACTTACTTCGGTGGAAGAAAAATCCTGAAAACTGGCTCGTGTGGTGTCATTATAGTTTGCAGACAAATTAAAACTAAAATTATCGATTTTTCTCCCTTCTGATATAGATGCAGATAATGCTGTGTTGGAACCATCTACACCAAATTCACTTTCTATGGATTCGTCAGTTGTTGTTTCAGAGTAACTAGTTTGAATCGCTAATCCTACGTACTCAGGATTTGGGGTGACAAAATTTAAAGCTGCAGCAGTATTTCTGTACTTAGTTAAATCCCCAGAAGCTAGTACTTTGTCACTTACATAATCTTGTTCTTGATTAATCACTCGGTAGTTTTCTTTGCCGCTAAGTGAGAATGTTAACGTGTTGTCTATTAATGTAGTTAAACCATCAAATGAAAATTCAGTATATTCTTTGTCTGCATCAACATTTCCGGATATTTGCTCAACTTTGATATGTTCAGCATTGACTGACATATTCATACGTCTATTTGAATATGTAGCTGTCACGGATGGAGTAATAGAGGCTACTTTATTGGTTCCGGATTCTTCAGAACCAGTTTCAGTTTGGTACGCATAGCCAGTTGTGGCTACTTTGCCTTCAACATCTAGGTCGTTAGCCTTTAGCTGACCGGAAGCGCTCACTAATGTAATAAGTGATAATTTAAAGACCTTATTAAATGAGTGTAAATGTCTGAACGACACTCTAATTAGCTCCTGCGTAATAGTATCCGTATCCAGAACCATCAGAGTTAGCTTTTTCAGCTTTATTGACAACAAAACCTATAGCCATGTCTGGATTGAGCTGTTTAACTGCATTAGAGACATCAGCTAGTTTAGTTTTTGTTTCTTCAACTACGACTAAAGCTTGGCCTGCTAAGTTCGCTAAAATTGCCGTTTCGTTAATTCCTAAAAGAGGTGGAGTATCTACGATAACGACTCTATCTGGATACCTATTTGCAAACTCTTGCACTGCTTCTTGCATTTTTTCACTCGCAAGTAATTCAGTTGATAGGTGATGTGATTTACCTGCTGGGATAATACGTAAATTTTCTAAGTTAGTGGTACACATAACCTCGGATATATTATCTTTTTCACCTAAAAGGAACTCCATCAAACCTACGGTATTCTTTTGTTCTAATGTTCTCATTACATTTGGTTTTAAAACATCAGCATCAACTAAGAGTACGGTTTTATCTTGCTCAAGGGCAATACTTAAGGCTAAGTTTACAGCTGTAAACGTCTTACCTTCACCTGGTCTGGAACTGCTCACCATAATAATATTGCTATTGTTTAATGACTTAGATAACGGACCAAAGGCATTGTCTAAAAGCTTTCTTTTTATGGCTCTATATTCTTCATTAATAATTGAACGTTGCGAATTGGTTGAAACAAACCCTTTCTTATCTAATGTCTCAAAATCAATTTCTATATCAACTTTACTTACTTGTGCTTTAGTTGGTTTAACACTAGCTGCGGCTTGGGTGTTAAGTGCTTTTTCTATAGAGCTAGTTGCATCGTCAGCTGAACTTGCGACTTCTTTTTGGGATTGCTCAGATGCTTTTTCATTTTGCTTCTGTAACGCTTTTTCAATTGAGTTCAAGAGAAAACCCTCCCGTAAATATCAATTTGCATGATTTCTGCTGCCATTAATGCGCTGTATAAGCCAAAAATGAGTAGTGAAGAAAGTAAAAACACCAGCAACCTTGAACGATTGACTTTATTAATATGTTTCTTGTTCAAGTGGCTAACTGTTCCCAATACAGGGTAATTAGTCAGAGCCGTTAACTGACTAGCTCGAATGACTACTGGTGTAATTTGACTGACTAAGAATGCCACGCCTAACCCAGCTGAAAACCCTAAAAACAGCACTACAGTGTAGTTTAGTAATCTATTGGGGCCAGCAGCATTTTTAGGGGCTAATGGTGGGTCAATAACACGAAATTGTACATTTTCATTTGAGACATCTGCCTTTTGCGCTAACTCTGCCGATTCTTTTCTCCCCAATAGCTCTTCATATTTTCTTTTGGTAATTTCATAGTCCCTGTTCAAAGCGGTTCTTTCAGCTTCTACTTGAGGCACTAAATCAATTTTTTGTTTAAGGGTTTCTATCTTGTTGGAGTAATCAGACTCTCTTACTTTCATCGAGGCAATTTGACTTTCTAATCGACTCATTTCTAGTTTTAATTCACTGGCTATTGAGCCTATTTGATCAGAGTTGTCGCCGTTGCTACCAGACAAATATTCAGCAATTTCTTTTTCACGGGCTTGCCTCAAAGAATCTAGTAAATTGTTCGCTTCGATTACATCGGGGTGAAGATCTGTATATCTAAGTGATAGCTGATCTAGGTTTTCTTCAAGGTTTTTAATTCTGTCATCATATCGAGTGGTTAGCTGAGACTGTTCATCTGATGGGCGAACCGAGAATTCATCTGACTTAGCGTTGTTACCATTTATTTGAGTAGATAAAGAAGCGATTTGTTGTTCTGTTTCCTTAATTTTCAATTGGATTTCTTCTAACTGTGACTCTAGCTGGGAATAGTTTTGGTAGAAGGTCCCTTGGTTAGGTAACAGTGCTGTATATTTTCGTTTGAAATTTGCGAGTCTCTGCTCTGCTGAAGCTAATCGGCTTTCGTATTCATCAATTTGTTCATCGATGAACTGACTAGCAGAATCTGAATCTTTTCTGCTATTACCTTTAGTGCCTTCAACAAATAAATCTAAGGTTTCTTGAACCACAGTTCGTGCCATTTCTGGGCTTTTATGATTATAAGAAATGGTATAGAGATTATCTCTGCCCGTTGATTTCAGTTTTATGTTATTAGATAAGGAGTTAATTAGATTTTCATATTGAGTCGGGTTAGTGGTGGTGATGTCTAGATCCGATTCCCTGGCAATGATTTCTAAATTAGGTCTACTCAATAAAGTTTTAACCATCATGGCAATTTCTTGTTGAGGGTTCGTTTGTATCGCTAGACCTCTCAATAAAGGTTGTAAAACCGAACGTGTATCTACATATACTCTAGCTTGTGATTCATATACATCAGGCATTGATGCTACGTAAAAAAAGCCAATCGGGCAGATTAACCATGAACAAATAATAATGTAACGCTTTTTTACCCACACACCCTTAATATACCCAATTAAGAGTTCGAGAGTTTTTTGAATATCCTGCATCTATTTATAAATCCATCTGTAGTTAGGGTCTAAAACCAAGCTTCTGGAATAATGATGATATCACCTGGGAGCATATCAATATTTTCTTCAATATCTCCATTTTTAATAAGGTCGTCGATACGTATGCTAAAACTTTTTTGTTCACCAGCAACCATTCTGACTAGTTTAGCATCGTTACCGTCAGCAAACTCGGTTAAGCCTCCCACAGCAATCATTAGATCTAATAAAGTCATACGTTCGGTATAGCTGACTGCACTAGGATTAGTTGCTTCACCTATCACTCTTACCTGCTCGCTTAAAGGGCCAGTGAAATTAGTGACACTCACAGTTACTCTCGGGTTGTTAATATATTTGCCTAATTGCTCTTCAATTTCTCTGGCTAACATAGTTGCGGTTTTGCCCGATACTTCAATATCTTCAACTAGAGATGTAGTAACTTTGCCATCAGGGCGGACGATAAATGAGCCTGATATATCAGGGTTTCGCCATACAAAAATTGATAGATTGTCTCCCGGCCCGATAAGATATTGATAATCATCAACCGAGGTGGTTATGGAAGTATATTTGGTTGCGCTTGGCAGTTTAGTTAAATTACTAGCACATCCAGTTGTTAATAAAGTTAGAAAAAATATCAATTTTGACAATGCTATTTTGTTAGTCTTCATGTAGATTACTATCCCGTAAGTTTGAAGTCGCTTACACTCAATGTAGCAAGTTTTACTCTTGCTAGACAACCTTAATATGATGATTATATTGAAAAAAGAATTTGATATAATGTTATTGGTTATCAATTGATATACAAGAGTTCGTATACTAATACATGGTTGGAAATGATAAATGAGTTTTGGAAGTAAAAAAGAAATTAGACGCTCAAATATATTGATGGCGTTGGAAGCTTTAATGATTGGCTATGTCGGGTATTTAGCATCTTTACTGATAAAACATTATTTAAACGAATCTTATAACATTATTCCAACAATAGACTTTTTTGTACAAATTGGTTTCTTTACAATTTTGGTAGTTGTGTCTGCACTTTCAGTGGGCTTATATGAGTCTAAGCTTCGTGAAACGTTCCGAGGAATTATAAGGCGCATTTTTGTTAGTGTGGCAATAGGGTACTTTGTTACCGAAGTAATAAGCAGTAGCTTGTTTCAAAGCACTGAAATTAGTGAGTTTTACCTTCCTATCTATGCTGGCTTCACGATTGTTGCTATGGTTTTTCTTCGCTATTTCGTGAATAGACTTGGCATTCTCGGTCTTGGTCAGGCAAAAATTATTGTTATTGGGGCGGGTGAGAGAGCCTCTATCATTGAAAAAAGAATGCGACGTGAAGTGGATAGGTTTGGTTTTGAACTGGTAGGCTTTATTCCTATTCCTGGTGATAACAGGGAAGAAGGCATACAGAATGAAAAGCTTATTCATGTCAGAATTGATGAAAATTTTAGAAACTTTATTACTGATAACGATATCGATGAAGTCATTATTGCCTGTGATCAAAGGCGCGGTACATTGCCGGTTGAAATCCTATTTGACTGTCGTTTAAGAGGAGTGGAAGTCACTGACCTTTTAGACTTTATGGAGCGTGAAACGGGCCAAATTGTCGTAAATCTAATGTATCCAAGCTGGGTAATTTATTCAAACGGCTTCAACTCTCAAAACTATTTAAGAGACGCTCTGGATTACACAGTTAATTGTCTTCTGGCTACTATAGTATTGTTAATGACTTGGCCTTTTATGTTGATAACCGCTTTGATTATCTTTTTTGAAGATATAAAAGTTAAAGGTGCTTCTGTTTTTTATAAACAAGAAAGAGTCGGGCTCAATGGTCGTCTTTTCAAAATTATTAAATTTAGAAGTATGCGACCTGATGCAGAGAAAGACGGTGCTAAGTGGGCTACAACAAATGATTCAAGAGTAACTAAGACTGGAGCGTTTATTCGCAAATATCGAATTGATGAGTTGCCCCAGTTGTTAAATGTCTATCGTGGTGAAATGTCTTTTATCGGCCCCAGACCAGAGCGCCCTCAATTTGTAGAGCAATTGATTAGAGAAATTCCATACTATAATCAAAGGCATAATGTTAAGCCCGGTTTAGCTGGTTGGGCGCAACTTAACTATCCCTATGGAGCCAGTGTTGAAGACTCCATGGAAAAATTGAAGTTTGATCTTTATTACGTCAAACATCAAAGTGTGATGTTAGATATTTTGATTTTAATTCGTACTGTAGAAGTCGTGCTCTTTGGCAAAGGAAGATAATTGTGGCTATACCCATTCTTAATGCTATGACTGTCGATGTAGAAGATTTTTTTCATGTATCAGCATTCGAGTCCGTAATTGATCCTTCACAATGGAAAGAGTATCAACCTAGGGTTGATGTTAATACTCGCAGATTGTTAGAGTTGTTTGCCAAGTATAATGTAAAGTCTACTTTTTTTGTTCTAGGTTGGGTGGCTGAGCGTTTTCCTGAGCTTATCACTGAGATTCATCGCCAAGGTCATGAAATTGCTAGCCATGGTTATGCCCACAGAAGGGCAACTTCGCAAAGTCGGAATGAATTTAAAGAGGATGTTATGCGCTCCAAGGAGCACCTTGAAGGGCTTATTGGAGAGAGAGTGACAGGTTACCGGGCTCCCAGTTTTTCAATTGGATATGACAATGAATGGGCCTTTGAGGTATTGACAGAACTAGATTTTGGTTACAGCTCTAGTACCTACCCAGTTAAACACGACCTTTACGGTACACCTGACTGGCCGAGGTTTACCTACAAACGTAAAGAAGGAATTGTTGAAATTCCTATACCAACTTTAAAGTTTATGGGCAAACAAACACCTATCGGTGGTGGTGGATATTTTAGGCTCTATCCTTATGCATTGTCTAAATATTTAGTTTCTAGTTACCTTAAAAAAGAAAGACAACCCTATTCGTTTTATTTTCACCCTTGGGAAATAGATAGCGAACAGCCTCGCCTTGCTAGTGCGCCCCTTAAATCTAAGTTTAGACATTATGTAAATCTAGATAAAACATACGGCAAGTTGGAAAAGTTGTTACAGGACTTCTCATGGGGAACCATGAAAGATGTGTATAATATACCATCCAAATAAGGAGACTGTATTTTGAATGGAGGCTTAGTAGTAAACAGAGAGCAACCTCAATTTAAACCTGTCATTCTTAGCTTATTTGCGATTCTAGCCTGTTGGGTCTTTGTGTTTTGGCAAGGCCTGTCAACTGCTATTGATATTTGGCTTATTTCTGAAATTTTCAATCATTGTCTATTTGTATTGCCCGGTACTGCCTACCTTATATATTTGAAAAAAGACCAACTAGATCTTAATCAATTAAAACCTAATTATTTTGTTTTACCTTTATGTTTAGGTAGCTTGTTATTGTATGCAATAGGCCTTGCAGGTGACGTACAGTTATTTATGCATGTTGCAACCTTCACCTTTTTACCCCTAGTGTTGTGGGTTTATCTTGGCAATAAACTCGCCTTGCAAATACTATTTCCTCTGACTTTTATCTTGTTTTGCATTCCTGTTGGAGAGGAGTTAATTCCCACATTGCAAGAGGTCACGGCCGACTTATCCATGGTTATGTTGAATTGGACGGGTATTCCTATTTATAGAAGCGGTTTGTATATCGAAATTCCCCAAGGCAGGTTTTTGGTCGCAGAGGCTTGCTCTGGAATTAGCTTTTTTATTGCTTCCATCGTCATAGGCTCCTTATATTCATATCTTAATTTGAGAAGCAATACACGGCGTATCGGCTTTATGCTTATATCTATTATTTTCCCGGTAATAGCAAATGCAATACGTGTATTTGGTATTATTCTAACGGGGTATTTGTCTAATATGGAGCATGCAGTAGGAGCCGACCACTTAATTTATGGTTGGATATTCTTTTCTTTGGTTATTGTATGTTTATTGGCAATTGGAGAGTTAGTTCGAGAAAATCATAGTAACCCCGTAATCAATACAGAAAAAACAGAGCCTTCCTCCAAGGTCAATGTGAAAGGTTGTTATCAAGCATCAGCCATTACCATAATTATTATGTTCGCCTTCTTTGTTTGGTTTAATTCAATTAATACTCAATTAAGTTTACGTGATACAACAGGTCATAACCTAAAAGCCTTGTTAATGACAGAGCAATCTATACCTTCAACTAATTATGAAAGTACATGGAAACCAGAATTTAACCTGCCTTATCAAGAATTTCAGTTTTTGAAAAAATTGAATGGTATACCAGTAGATTTATATATTGTGTGGTACCCAAAAGGTCATGGAGAGTTAATTAGTTCTCTTAATAGGTTATATTCTCAGAAAGTATGGACGTTAGAAAGTAAAAGCTCTTATCAGCTTGATGACAATCTCAATATCGATTTATCTATGATTGTTAACCCTCATGGAAAGCGGTTATTAAGTTATTGGTATGTTGTCGATGGTAAGGTGTTTACCAATAACCGAATGGCTAAACTCTATGAAATTTATAAAATATTAATGGGTAGTTATATGGGGAGTGGTTTAATCGCAATCTCTCAAACCACTGATGCTGTATCTATAGAACAAGATAAGCTTTATTTTAGCCGTTTAACTCAAGATAATTTCGTAGAGTTAAGTCAATATTTTGATTTTTAAAAAGTCAGGTTTACCGATGCAAGCATTTCAACTTTTCCCCTCTGGAGTCAATTATATTTTGACTACTCTGCAAAAAACTGAGTGGCGAGGAAAGTATAAGGTGTTTGTTTGGTTATCTAAACTTTTTCCCAATAAAGTAATTGTACATAACATAGATAATAGACGATTTTGTGTACCCGTGAGTGAATGGTGTTTTTGGCTAGAAAAGGGTCCAGAAAATTACTATCTAGGTGAATTTTTGCCTTTTTGTGATGTGTTGAACAATCTAAAGGCTCCTTTTACCTTTTTTGATTTAGGGGCTGACATCGGTGTAGTGTCATCATTAATAATTTCTCATTGCTCTAAAGTGAAGAATATAATTGCTATTGAACCAAACCCACATTCATTTCAAATATTGAAAGCCAACTTAAAAGAAATGGGTAAACCATATGAGTGTAAACAGGCTGCAGTCTCTAATTTTGATGGGAATGCTAAGTTCTACTTTAATGAGAATCGCTCGAATGATCATGAGGGTTATATCGATGAAACTAGAGAGGGCGCAACAGAGGTTCTTACATTAGATGTATGGTATTCGGGAAAAAACGCTGGTTTTTTGGAAAATACATTAGTATTCAAGATCGATGTGGAAGGGCAAGAGCTAGCTGTATTCGAAGGAGCCAAACGTTTAATTTCGCAAGCTAAATCTTGTATTGTTTTATTAGAGATACATCCTGATGTGCTAGAGAGAATTGGGCAGACTCCTGAAGATATTTTTATTGCGGCTGAAAATACTGCGTGCTTTAAATGGTTTGTACCTGAATTGGGAAATAAGCCAATAGCCCGAAACTCTGCTTTTTATGAACAATTTGAATTAAAGCAGTACGATGTAATTGGTGTATCTCAAAATGGTGATATTTGAAACGTAAGTTGATAACAAGTGCGGCTTTTTCTAGTGGAGCTAAATTTTTAAGTCGCGTCATCGGATTAATTAGTACGCTTATCCTAGCGCGTATTCTCACACCAACAGATTTTGCAATGATAGCTATTATTGCAATTGTCATACATCTCTTCGATATACTGTCCCATACAGGGGCTGAGCAATATATAGTCCAAAAGTCTAACGTATATGACGAAGACTTAAATACCGCATGGACCTTGGATCTTTTATTAAAAGTGTTGGTATGTTTCTTATTAGTTATTTTGGCTCCATTCATCACCACTTTCTTTGATAAACCTGAGCTTACCATTGTTATACAAGTCGCTTCGACTACGCTTATTTTTAATGCCTTAAGAACCCCAGGGTTATTACTATTAAAGAGGGGGTTAGAGTATAAAAAAATATTTTATCTATCCTTAGTGCAAAGAATTATTAGTTTTATCATTGTTATTTTTGTTGCTTTTTACTGGCGTAATTACTGGGCTTTTGTGGTGGCTGACATGGTTGGAGCAATAGTTTTTACTATAGGCAGTTACAGGATCCACACTTATCGTCCTTCTTTAAGTTTAATTAAGGTGAGTGAGCAGTGGCTTTTTTCTAAATGGCTTTTAGGTAAATACATTGTCGGTTATTTAGGCTCGCAAGTTGATACTGTACTTGTTGCTAAGTTTTTTGGAAATATCCAATTAGGTAATTACCATATGGCAAGAGATGTCGCTATGTTGCCTGGACATAATATTATAGGGCCAGCCATTGAGCCTCTTTTAGCCGACTTTAAAGATTATAAAAATACTCCCAATAAACTGGGTAGAAGAGTAAGTAAGGTATTGTGTCTCGTAGCTTTCATTGTCGTTCCTATCACTTCTTATATGCTTCTTTACCCTAGCTTGATTATAGATGTATTGCTAGGTAAGCAATGGGTAATAGCAGGTGAATTGCTTGGTGTTATGTCATTATTATTCTTTTACTATTGTTTTCTCTTGGTTATTGAAAGTGCTTTGACGGCTATAGGTCGAGTGAGAGTTCTTTTTTACTTTGATATTTTTAGTTTGATTTTGGTTGTAGTTACGCTACTGACTTATTTACAAATGTTTAATGATTTACATCTTACTGTATGGTTGCGAGTGTTGATTGGCCTTACATTAACATTCTTGATTACAATGATATTGCATTCTTTTGTACCGCTTAAGTTTATACAAGTTGGCATCACACTAGTATTATCAGCTGGGATATCTGGTATCTCTTTAGCTTTAAGTTATTGGATAACAATGCAGATAGAGATAGGTCAAGTGATGATGCTTTTAGTCTCAGGGTCAATATTTTGCGCTACATATACAGTTGTAACTGTTACCTTGTTGCCCATGCTAATGGGGACTACTTTAGGTAATCTTATAAAAAAGTATCGTTAAGCTGAATTTTTAGAAATAGTGCTGTGCCTCTGAGTTGGATAGTGTTGCTATGGCCCTTTGCCAGAAATGCTATCCTGCTTTTGGGGTTTTAGCTTTTGCTTTGTAATAATGTCATATTCTCTTGAAACTCGGTCGCTTACCGCCGATTCTTTTAAACTTCTCTACTTCTGATTATTTTAGCTGGGTTACCGGCAACGATTGCATAGTCTGGCACTTCGTTCACCACTACAGAGCCAGCCGCTACTACACATTTTTTTCCGACACTAGCCATAATTATCGAGCCGTTTCCTAACCAGCTATCCTCTCCAATAGTCACTTTTTCAAACTTGCCTCCTTGATCCTTTAATGGGGTGTTAATATCATCAAAATTATGTTGGCCTTTTCCACTTAGTATGTGTACCCCACTGCCTATTAAACAGTTTCTGTTAATAGTCGATTTTCCGATGTTGCATTGAGGGCCAATATAAGTACCTGAGTATATTTCGGTGTCTTGTTGAGAAAATAAAGTGCCAAATCCTACTACTACGTCGTTATCGCAATAGGTCATTGCAAATCTATAAAATGCGGCTCTTAGATATACACCAAACATACCTGGGAAAAGACTGAAGAATTGTCCAAAACTGGAAAACAAACCATCTGCAGAGCCAACTAAAGATAATAGCCAAAACAAACAATATATCGGTAACGCTAATAATTTGAATAAAATATGGGCTGCGGATTTTAATATGTTTTTCATTAGCTATTTTGGACCTTAACGCTTGTAACTTCGTTTAAAACTCTATCAAAAGGAGCAAGCACTCCCTCCCAAGCGTAATGTTGTTGTATTATTGCTAATGCATTGCCTGCAATTTTTTGGCTTAGTGCTTTATCTAACGTTAGGGTTGCAATTTCATTTATAAAGTCTTCCGGTGTATTTGCAAGTAATATGCTTTCTTTGTCTTTACACCTTATGCCTTCTGCTCCCATCTTGGTAGATATTACCGGTATACCACAAGCGAATGCTTGTAACACTTTATTCTGCACGCCACGTGCGATCCTAAAGGGTCCTATAAAGATGGTAGCTTGGTGAAAATATGGCAAAATATCATCAACAAAACCAGTGACAATAATTCCCTTCTGTTTACTTAAATTATTTACTTTATCAGATGGCGACATTCCGACAATATAAAATTTTGCTTCAGGCCATTTCGCTAATACTTGAGACCAAGCGTTTTCAACAAACCATACAACAGCATCGACATTTGGTGCGTAATTCATTACACCTGTAAAAAGTAATACCGGTTGTTCTGAATGGATAGGGAGGAGAGCCGGTTTAAAAGTCTGAGTATCCATCCCGTTTTCAACAGCAAAAATATTATCTGTATTAGGCGCCCCTTTGTTGAACAGCTCTTTCTCAGTATTGGTAATAAAAAAGCAGGCATCAAAACGTTCAGCAATATTAATTTCGAACTTGCTGATTAGTCTAGTTTCACGTTGATAAACCCATTTCATTGGTAAGGTTGAACGTTCAGAATATTGTCGCCATTTGTCTGAATCTAAATCCATAAAATCCATCAAAAGGGCGGGGCATGGGTTTTCTGCAAGCCAATGACTTTTAAAAATGTATTCAGCCATACTAGAAGCTGTACATACTATGGCATCGAATTTTTTGTTTTTGACTAGTTTATCAAAAGTCTGTTGTAAGTTTTTGCTATAAAAATTAGCCACACTAAGGGCTTTGCCTTTTACTAAACCAGTACTTAGCCGAAGTAGTTTGTTAGATAGCTTTACACCATCGGCTACCTGGCAATATTGCTGCTCTAGTGTTTTAAAAAAATCGAGTTCTTGCTCTTCTTCAAATGGGGCTAGTACATGAATGTTATGTCCACTATCACCAAGAAATTTAAGTTGATTAAAGGTTCGTATTTTTTCCCCTTTATTAGGTGGAAAAGGCACTCTGTGAGACAAAAATAAGATATTCATTATCGTGGATTCACTTGTTTTGATTGGTTAAGAACGACTTATTTCGTTAATGTTAAGTCTTCACCGATTTATTGCTGACAAGAAAAAACAATAACATAAAAAACAGACTACTCACTCGGCTAGAATCCAGTGGGTCGCCAAACAGCCCAAACGCTAGGTAAGCTAATATTATACTTGCGATTGCCCCATTTAAAGGTTGGCTCTCTATGGGGCTGGCAATCACTTTTTTGGTCGCAATCCCTAACATAATTACAAACAGCAGACTACCTATTGCACCTAACTGATAGAATACGGATAAATATATGTTTTTTATGTGCCATGGTAAATGTTCAAAATCATGGTAGAAGAACCAATGGTCAGTTCCTTTAGAAAAGTGACTATTAGTAACAGTTGACTCCAAGCTATCATCTAATAACTCAATACTCTTTATCGCTAGTGGGGCTGGCCCTTTCTTGTATCTTAGTAGCATAACAGTAGGTAGGCGCTTAATGCCTATATTAGAGCCAACTGTTTTACTGTTGATGATTGTTGAAATTGATAGTGTATCTTCGCTAGAGGGAATTTTAATTCTCTGAGCTTCGCAGTTTACCGCCCAATATTCGAAGATGATTAAATTTCGTTCGCATAAAGAGGCGACTAATTCAGTTTTAGTAGTGATGGAATGTGGTTCGAGTTCAATGTTCAATCTGTATTGAGTGTTTGGTTTTAAATCAAGTCGTTGTCCAAAAGCTAAATCTTCGCCTGGGCCAAGCAGTAGAGTGTTCTCTTTTCCGTTTGTTGTTAATGTATAGCTTCCAATACGACGAACCAAGTCAGGTTGATTGGTCACATAATTTAAAGGAAAACTGCCTAAGCCATTGCCCATAACCATATCTTTAAAAGACCACTGAGAAGAGTCAATAACGGTGTTCCAATGGGCTACCCTAGTATCTAAATCTCTTGATGTGGTGTCCATTCTCATTTGAATTCGCGTGCCACCAATAGCAACAGTCAATATTGCTGAAATTATAATAATGGCTAAGTGATGGTAAAAAGGAGTGTTACCTTTTTGTAATGAGGGAGAATTAGCAATAAATATAGTGATAATGATGCCGCTTAAGGCAACAAATAACAAAAACATATTATCATTTGTTTTTTCTACCCATTTACTATCATAAAAGCTATCAATGCAAATATAAATAATTAGAATATTTATCATTAGAATTATGGGCCAATAGGCTTGTTTTACCTTAGCTCTATATTGATTCACTAGCATGGTTAGGATTAGGCCGAGGGCTGCAGCGCCAATGACGTAATAACCTGTTTGTGCATAAGCAAACCAAACACTGATGATATAAACACCATAAGTGCATAATTTGAAGATAGGGAATGAGCTCATTTGATTTTTTTTTGCTTTTAATTCCCAAGCAAAATGCATAGTGGCAAAAGCTAGTAGACCAACAGCAGTGGCTACATATGTTGCGCGAGTGAAACCTACCAAAACACAATATAAAATGCTAAGTAGTCCAACTAGAGCGAACACTTTGGCTTTATGAGACTTAAACACATAAACGCCTAACAAATTAATTGGGGCAAGTAGTAAGAATATACCATCTAAACTCTCTCCTCCTGTATGCATATCAGCCATGACTCCTGTCATGCGATAGGCACCAGAAAAGTTTAGAAATGAATGAGCAACTTTCATCCAAGGGGTGTGATCAAGCAAGGCTCCAAAAGTCTTTCTTTCCCACAGTGCAATAATAAAAAGTAATATAGAGGTTAATACTGCGGCAAAAACCAGATAGGACACAACTAATTTTCTATCTTGTTGGCAATGCTTTATTAGGAGCCAACAAAGGCTTGACCCATAGGCTATACCTTTTGTCACAGAGAAGGGGTAGGCCTCTGAAAAATAAAAGTTTTGGGTTGTGGGGCCAAACAACGTAGCAAGTGGGACATGGGTGATGGATATCAAACAAAAAGCAGTAAAAATATAAGGGACTAACATATTGTATGTTTGTCCTAGGTTTGGTGATCTAAGTGTATTCAATAGTCCTACTGCAACGGTAATCAACATGAACATATCGTGTTCGTTAAAGATAAACCTACCGCTCCACGGAGATAAGCTTAAACCAACTGTAATTAACGGTAGAATAATTATCCAGCTCAGTGGCTTGTAAAATAATAAACCCACATAAAGTATGATTGCAATTAGTAGAGATATTTGAGCAATGGGAAAATACCATAGGGCGCATAATGACAAAGCTGCAAGAAAGATACTGGGTGTAATAACACAGATTTTCATGCTGGTCGATATCGAAGTAGGAGCACTGATAGTCAAACTTATTCCTTCTTATTTTAAATAAAGTTCTATACAGATTAAACGATAATATGCGCGTTCTTCCAACTCTAGCCTGCACAACCTATCATTGAACGCATTATTGCATAAGGACATTATGCCAGACAGTGAAAAAGTTGTTTTAATGTCATTCTGTGTTACTAGAGGTCTCAGTGGCAATTCGGATGAGTTTAATTAAAGGGTGTAGATTGTATATACATATTGTCAAGCTAAGAGATTAAGGTCGTTTTATAATCTTATCGAGTGTCAGTTCTATGCATACTTGAAAGTTGACATAATGACTGACATTTTGGAGTAGAGTGAATGGAAGGGTAAGATATTTGTTTATGTTGAATCACTATGATTGAATTAAACAGAATCTTATATTGTGGCGTTAAGTCTATTTAGGTTATTACCTTATCTTGGCGTATCGAGACTCTAGTATCGAATAATATAATGAAACTTTAAGTTACACTGCTATGATTTATCATGAAAGTTATTGCAGTAGGAGCGAAGTTCATGTTGTCAATTTATTATGAATGAAAGCGATTTTTAGTTGAGTTATCGAATATTGACATCACTCAAAAGTATTTAAAATTAATTTTTAGACAATGCAAAGCGTTTAAGTTTACAGAAGTAAGATGATTACAAAATGATTAGTGTTTTAATGTTTTATGGAACGTTCATAGCGTGCATTGCTCTAGCTTTCCGAAAGTCAGCCGTGTTTATTTTTGTATTGTATCAAGGCGTTTATTTTTTTAATCCTGCCACAAAATGGTGGGGGAAAAGTATTCCAGATCTTAGTTATTCTTTCTATATCGTTCTTTCATTGATATTAATCGTAATGATGAATTTTTCTAAAATAATTGAAAATAACCCATTGAAAGTCCCACAATTACGTTGGTTATATATAGTTGTCTTGTTATATGTTATCGCTTCAGTCTACGCTGTGTTGCCTGTACCACATTCAATTGCAGTAGAGGCTTTTGTCACTTTAGCAGTAATTGTTTCATTGGGGTACATTCTTTGTGACACTGAGAAAAAGTTAGATTATTTAATCTATGGCTATCTGTATGGGGCATTTTATCTATCATTTTACGTATTTCAGTTTGGTCGTAATTCAGGCAGCCGTGTTGAAGGTGTGGGAATGGTCGATGCCCCAGATTCTAATGGTGTTTCTGCAGCATTAGCACCCGCTGTGGTTTTGTGTCTTTATTATTTCTGGGTTAATTCTAACGTGAAAATTAAAGCCCTTTTTGCGATTACCGGAGTGTTTGTAGCTAATGCGCTAATACTAATAAATAGTAGAGGCGCTTTTCTTGGTGTGTCAGTAGGGCTTAGTGTGTTTATTTGGAGTATGTATTTCTCCTCTTTTCAGAGAAAAAATCAGAAACTTACCGTGATTGCTATCGTTATTTTAGGCCTAGCTGGCTCTACAGTTATTATTGATGATGGGTTTATCAAACGAATGCAAACATTAATGGTTGAAACAGAAGTAGACGAAGAAAAAGAGTCAGGTGCAACTCGAACTGCTTATTGGGTAGCCGCAATTGAAATGTCTAAAGATTACCCCTTTGGCGCAGGTCGAGCTGGTTTTAATTACTACGCACCTGTATATATTCCCGAAAATATTAATACGGGGAATAGTAAACATCGTTCTGTTCATTCCACTTGGTTCGAAACATTGAGTGAAATTGGTTACCCTGGAATAATCGCATTTATGATGATGTTATGGGGGGCCTATAAAACAACACAGGCAGCTAAGAAAAAATTAAAGGGTGTTGGGAATGTGGATGCGTATTTTAAAATACTTGCAATACAGTGTGCTCTTATTACCTTTATTGTAACAATGACATTTCTAAATAGGTTAAGAGCCGAAGTTTTATATTGGATTATTTTATATACAGCTTGTGTGTACAATGTGTACATTTTAAAACCTCAAGAAACAAAGAATGCAAATCCTGAGTAGATTGTTAGCAAGCATTGGTGTCGATAAATAACGGTTTTCGGTGTTAAAGGTGTAGTTGTTGTAATGAAGAATAAAAGTATGTATTTAACGTATAGGTTTATTAGCGTCTCACTCATTATTGTTGGAGCAACTTTGCTGACAATTAATCTTATTGGCTTAACTAAAAATATCCGAAGCGAGTTTGTCCACAAGACAGATACAAGGTTTGATAATGAGAAGCTGATAACATTTGAAGAAGCAATGGAAACATTACCTAAAGGTGATAAAGAACAGTCAGATGATTACTTATTAAGGCTTACAAAAGTCATATCAGAAAGCCTTTTGCATATTAACTGGCATGCAGAAGAAGATACAGATAGGTTTCATCAACTCATACCTATATGGGAAAACTATTTTATTTATTTCATGGGGAAGTTTTCTAACATTCCCGAGTATCAAAAATATCACTATGCTGATTATGAGCGCAGTATTAGAAGAGGAGTAGGTATCTGTGGTGATGCATCTATGGTGATGTCCCAATTACTTACTCAGTCTAATATAAAGAATAAAATAATTTCATTTCCTGGTCATGTTGTAGTCATGGCTCAAACCAGTGACAATAATGAAATAGTGTTGGATCCTGATTATGGCGTTGTATTACCTTATACACTCAGTGAAATAAACCAACAGCCTGCCCTAATAGGAGATTTTTATACACAAGCGGGATATAAAGCGTCTGATGTAAGAGTATTGCAGCGCATTTATGGTAACTCTTATCAAAAATGGAGTGGAGTTGAACACTTTATCACTAATAAATATTACTTTGAAAAATTAGCTTATGCTTTAAAGTGGCCTTTCCCTATTTTACTAGTTGTATTTGGACTATTTTTAATGAGATGGAATATGCGAATTACTTCCAATGTTCAAGATTGACGCCTAATAAGCTTTCCAGTTTTTCGATATCTTGTGTGAAATCTTTTTTGTATTCAGCTAGATCATTTTTGTTATTAGTTTTTGAATTGCCTTGAAATTTTTTCTTTATCAACTCAGAAAAAGGAGACTTTTTCACAAGTTCGATGATAAAACTTAAGCCTAGGCGGTTAAGTTTATCTTGTAAATCAGGCAGCACTATACGATTAATTCTCTGATTAATTTTCTCAGGAACGAAGTCAACGTTAACATCAATAAATTTATAAACGCTAGAAACAAAGTTCTCAGGTTGCTTACTGATATCATCGTAAAACTTAACTAAGACATGTTTATTACCAAATATTTCAAATACATTTTGTAAATGTTGTGATTGATTGCTTAGATATTTAATCACATTAAACTGCTGGTAAGCATCCTTGAAACTCAGACCTTGAAAAGGCCCCATAGAACTAAGTTGATAGTGAGAAAAGGCTCTAGACACGGGTTCACGTAAAATAAAAATAATTTTCACGTTAGGATAATGCTCTTTTATCCTTAATAACGCAGTTTTGTCGTGATAATAGTTTGGGGTAACTTCACCTACAACTAAGTTTTTATTGTTTTCATCGGCTTCTAAGAAATGGGACTGGTAGTACTCCAATCCTTTTTCATAATGGGTATTAAAAAAGTGTAATTCTTTTTGTTCAGGTACGAATACGTCAGGGTGTTCTGATAAACATTCATGTAGCCAAGTCGTTCCAGCTCTCTGTGAACCGATACAAATAAAATGGGGTTTTTCAATTGGCGAGTTCTTCTTCATAATTCAAAAATCTATCATTACTACACTTTTTATTAGTCTACGTCGTCAGCGGGAACAGTACAAATAGATATTTAAATGATGTAATCATAGTGAATTTTTAATATATTTTTCAAGTGATACATCACAAGTAATATAGCTTTGGGGGGACTTACAACAAAGTTTAGAATAGTTCTGTTGCTGGTTTGGCTGTCTATTGATGATAGGCTCCCTAATAGACGGCTGATCTAGTATTTTTTCACGTCTCTTTGATATCTATCAGAACCAAGTGTGTAGACATCATTATGCTGTAATAGCTTGACTGTAAAGCGCTTTAAGTAAACTTTTAATTTGTTGAGACGAGTAAATTCTAGTTTATCTTAAATTACCATCATAACTGTAAGACATCAGTTTAGTTGGTAAAACAGTTTGTAGTTAATAATGAAGTGTTCTTTTTGTGGATAAGTTTGATTTTAAATTTTTATAGTACATTGGATTAGATATGCCGAGTATGTATCTATAGTGCTTTAATTGGTATGGTAAAAAAAGGAGAAATCTCTAGAATGTAACAAGCTGATACACTTAATGACAACTGAGGCAATTCGCTCAATGCCGACATTATTTAGCCATATTTATACTTTTAGGCACAATACAGCCGTAATTAATGATAGCGGAGAGCATTATAGTTACGCGAAATTATATGCTGATGCAATAGTATGTACCGAACAGTTAGGGCAAGAGTCAAAGCTTGTTTTTATTAACGCTCGAAACAATTATTCAACAGTTGTTGCCTATGTAGCCTGTATGTTAGGAGGCCATCCTGTTTTATTAGTCGCTGCTGATAACCCTCAACAACTTGAAGAGCTCGTTAATTCATACCAGCCTAACTTCATTGTTAATACTCTTACAGACACACCTGAATTTAAAGTCTACAACTCGAAAACAGTTCAATTGCATAACGAGCTTTGTTTACTCTTGAGTACATCGGGATCGACAGGCTCTCCTAAATTAGTCAAGATATCACATAGCAATATTATATCTAATAGTGACGCTATCATTCGTTACTTAGAGGTAACCACTACTGACCGTGCTATTACCTCATTGCCTATTCATTATTCTTATGGGTTATCAATCTTAAATATTCATCTACGAGTAGGAGCTTCAATTGTCCTTACGGATTTGTCTGTGACAAATGAAAATTTTTGGAAAATTTACAAACAATTTAGCGTGACGAGTTTTTCTGGTGTGCCTTATAGTTTCCAAGCATTATTATCGGTCAATTTTGATTTCTCATCAGCTCCATCTACTCGTTATGTTACTCAAGCAGGAGGGAAATTATCTCAAAATGTTATATTGCATTTTGCTAATCAATTAAAACTCACCAACAAACTATTTTTTATAATGTACGGCCAAACTGAAGCATCCCCACGGATTAGTTATTTACCTCCAGATCAGGTATTTGAGCATTCAGATTGTATTGGTATTGCAATATATGGTGGTAGTTTAACGTTACATGACGATAAGGAAAAAGAGATTACGGACTCAGGAGTTGCTGGGGAGTTAATTTATCGCGGTCCTAACATAATGATGGGTTATGCACTTGGTCAGAATGATTTCGCTTCAATGGAGTATATGGAAGCCTTACATACTGGCGATATCGCATTAAGAAAAAGCAATGGGCTGTTTAAAATTATTGGTCGCGTGTCTCGTTTTGTTAAACCTTTTGGGATACGAGTTAATTTAGATGATATTCAAAATAACTTATCAAATACAGACGCCATCGTTGCTGTAACCGGAAATGATGAGAAAATATTAGTTGTAATTCAAACAGAGAACGAAACTTTAATTTCATCAATTTCTCATCAAATATCATTAAGTTATACATTGCCCCTTGAAGTTTTTCAAATCGAGATGGTAAGTACAATACCTAGATTATCAAACGACAAGTTTGACTATAAATATCTTCTAAAGCTATTTGTAGAAGATGTTAAGCAAAAATCAAATACACGGTTATTTTTAGATGAATTTAAAAAAGAAGTCCTTATATTATTAGGGGTAGCTGCACAGCCTTGGAACAGTGTTGCAGATATATATAGCTCTATTCTAAATAACCCTACATGCGATGATTTAAGTACGTTTAGGTCTCTCTCCGGTGACTCCTTATCATACGTTGCTGTTTCAAGTGCACTTAACCAATACCTTGGTAATTTACCTGACAACTGGCACAACATGAGTATTCAATCATTACAAGATTTAAGGTATGGCAATGAGTTTTAATTACTTTACTTCGTTTCGCACAATTGAAGTTACAGATTTCCTGAAAGCGTTAGGAATATGTTTAGTGGTACTTAATCACTCTAGTTGGCATAATCTAGAAGGTGGTCTTAATATCCTGATACTCATATCTGGACTAAATTTTGCGCGTTTTTCCTTAAAGAAAGGTAACACAGAACTAGCTGTAGATATTGCAAGGTTACTTAAAAAGTTATTGATACCCAGTTTATTACTAATGGGATTTTATAGTTTACTTTTCAATAAGTTTGATTGGAAAGAGATTATGCTAATTAGTAACTTTTTCTATACTCAAAAAATAGCTGCTTTCCCTGTTTGGTATGTACAAGTGATTACTCAGCTAATGTTAGTAATCGCCGTAAGCGCATTTATGTTCAATTTTGCTAAGTGGACTCGCATATCGCTTTTGGGTTTTAGCCTTGTAATGTTAATTTTTTCAATATTGATTCCACCATTTATAGATCAATATATAAGTAGTGCAGAGCTTTTTTGGAAGTTACCTCACTATATTGCTTGGAATTTTATATTGGGTTGGGTTGTGTGGGCATGTATTGAGGACGAAAATCAATCACCATTAAAATTATGTATATGTTGGTTACTGATTGTTATTAGTGCATTTATTGTGTTTCAAATATACCAAGATATCTCAATAAATCGATTTTTAATATTCTCTAGCTTCGCGACAGTGCTTTTATTGTTTAAAAAAATACAGGTACCAACAATTTTTTATCGACTAATTGTAATTTTAGCTAGTGCTGTGTTTTACATTTTCTTATTACACGGCGGTATCATGTATGTCATTCAAATTTTGATGAGAGACCATTTTAGTTATGCCACCATCGCTGTGTGTAAATTTTTTATATCAATATCATTATGCTGTATGCTTTTTATACTAATTACTGCGACTTTAAATGCTTTGAAGACCGTTAGAGAAAGTTCGAGTAAAATGAGTAACAACAACTAGCAAAATGGCTTAGTCAAGTATGATGACATCAGGTATTAGGGGGGAGTCTTAAATTTAGAGGGCTGATTATATCAACTCTATAATTTTACTTTTTTTTGCCTCTTAACTGGCTCTTTAAATAATTATATCCGCCATATATACGTTTCTTCCACTTGTAGATACTCCCATCAGTTGGCGCTTCATTATTGTCTTTATTAAAATATGATTTAACATCATGTGATAAATCCCAATAAATCATTTTTATGGCATTAAATTCAAAAGATATTAAGTATTTGACTAAAAAAGCTCCTTGGCCAATTAAGTAGTTTCTTTTTAAAGTAATCCTAGCGTCTTCTGAGCGACGGCCATGGTTATGATAAACAAACCAATCAGGGCAATAGATAATATCTTTTCCACTCAACCAAATGCGGTAATAATAGTCCGTGTCTTCCGCCGAGCCACATTTACTTCCTGCGCCAAGGTAGGTGTCAAACTTCCCTATTGTATCCATGACATCTTTTGAAAATAACATACAGCAACCATGTACAAACCCAAATAAGTTCAAACCACCTGTATATTTTTCGTGCTCTTTACTTGTTTTGATTGTTATTGGTAAGTCTTGATCGTTAAATAATTCAACTCGGCCACCAATCATCCCAGCATTTGGATATTGTTGAATACTCGTGAGCAGATTAATTAAAAAGCTTTCTGGTAAAACCAGATCATCGTCAATAGTGCAAATATAATCAGTGTTGACTGCAATTGCATCTATGGCTGCATTTCTGGCGTTACTTAAACCTTTTTTCTTTTGGTTTATATAAGATAATTCAAAAGGGCATTCAATAGTATCGACCAAGTTTTTGAGATTCCCATCCCCACTATTATCTACTAACAAAATACTGAAACTAATTTCGGTTGAGGGAGTTATTTGGGCGATTGAGTCGAAAAGGCGACGAATATCATTATGCCTGTTTAAGGTGGGAATGATGCCAACCAATTTCATTTATTGCCTACTCTATTGATGCTATGTTGCTAACTTGCCTAGTTTATCTGAATATTTAAATGAAATCTTATTACTAAGGAAATATTTT
Organism: Paraglaciecola marina; assembly: GCF_004360155.1. Classification (GTDB taxonomy): domain Bacteria; phylum Pseudomonadota; class Gammaproteobacteria; order Enterobacterales; family Alteromonadaceae; genus Paraglaciecola; species Paraglaciecola marina. The sequence goes on from NZ_SAIS01000009.1 coordinate 33,180, forward strand.
AATCTCTGCCAAGTAAGGCCTTCAGATACCTCCTAACTCTATGATGAAGTGGTGGGCTAGGAGGCTTTTTGTTTAAAGCGTAAGTTAACGCCTCGCTTAATTCCGCTTTTTCTGGAAACTGTGTTAAGGCTTTTAGATTTTCTAATACAAACTTTCTGGCACTGTGGCTGTTTATAGGCATAGCTCTAACTTTCTCAAAGGTGAGTTTGTCGGGAAAAGCGGCGCTTCGATCTAGCGCATCATATATCTCTAAATTAATCATAGTACGAATACATTTTTCACATTTACAACAATTATAAGTACTGTCTGGATTTCGCCAACATACTCTGAGGCTTTCAAGGGCTAAATTATTTGTAGCAATTAGCTTGGCCTTATCGATTCTTTTGGCTTCACAGCCATCATGAATAAAAGCTAAGCTCGAAGAACTCCATTGTGGATCTAACAAGGGGTGGGTGCCCCAAGGAAATAGGTTGCCATAATGATAAGATGAAGGAATGGTAATAGTTTCAAACTCGTGGCTTAACAAGTGACCTATGCTTATTAACGCGGCGCCATGTCCTAATTCACCCCAAGTCACATATTTATCTAAGTAATCTCGTAGATTAGTCTCGATTTCAATGAGATTGACATTATTTTGTTCCGCAACCTTGTGGAGTTGAGCAGACGTTTTTGCTCTTAATTCATGATCTGAGAGTTTAATGTCATAACCATGTACAAATATCAGATCTGTAATTTTGCTTTGGTGCTTTAGAAAACTGTAAAACGAGTCCATTCCACCAGAGAAAAACATACCGTGTCTTTTAAATTTTTGAGGGTTAACCTTAGTTTCAGAGGAATTAATTACAGGGATAGAGGTAGCCTGGTTGTGCTCAAAGTCTACTTGAGTAAAGTTTTCATGCCAGCTTTTGTAAATATTTTGAACCGTGTACTGACCAGCTTTAAAGTTTGTATCTAATTCTGCTTCTAACAATACTTTGGGTATTCCTTGTTGCATGGCTGGTAGTAATGTAACCGTAGCTTCCACCTCTGCAGACATAACTAAAGGGTGTTTACTTTTAAAATATATTTCTTGGGGGGCAGATGTGTTCTGAATGTTCACAACAAAACCAGCTCCATCAAGTAGTGAGCTTGATGAAACATTGAGCTGAGAACTCTTAAGCTTGTTAGGCATACTCTGTTCCATTATAGGTGATCTTTTAAGTCATCGACTTCGTTGAGTAAGTAAGTTAAATCGGACTCCGTCATCCAGGTATGGTGAAAGTTTGAAATTTTCCCCCCTAAAGAGTCGAAAGTGTAATTTTTCACCCCAAGTAGAGTGCTCATTATAAAAGCATGCAGACGGTCGGTTACCACTCGTTCACCTTGACTAAGCAATGCTATTCCTCTGGTGAGATTGGTGTGTGCATAATGTAGTCGTAGCTTTTCATAAAATGGTTGTATTAACTTGGTTTGGCTAGGATAGCGTTTGATTAAGTAGCATAACCAAAGGTTTAGTTTGCTCTGTAATGGGGCTTTTTCGACAACCCAATCAGAACAAGAGTAGGTTAGCGCCTTGGCTTTTAGCAATTGGTTAATTGCCTCAGTTTTATTCACTAAAAGTTCTTTGTCTTCACGAAGTAAGCAGAACACATCAGACTTAGCTGGCAGACGCACTATCGTTGGTAAATAGAAAGCCATATCGGGTATTAGCTTAGTTGCACAACTGAAATTGTGTTGCGCAAACTCCAAACTTTTTTTATCTCTTACAAACAGTGAATAGTGAGCACATCTTGTTATAGCATCTGCCGTTTCTTTGATTGAATCTTGGGTTTCAAAGTGAATGCTTTGCGGAAATTGTATTAACCTTTTATGTGAAAATTCATTCATTATAGCAAGGCGAATTTTTTGGTGACGTTTCCAAAGATCACCAAAATTTCCTCCACCTTGAAAAAATATACAATCAGCTTGTTCTAAGAGGTATTTTTGCCCTGTAGCGTAGCTTCTATGATCAATAAAATGCACTTTAGCTCGTGGAAAATGAATGTTTAAAAAATTCATTTGTCCCAGAAAAATCGCACTATCACCTACGTTTGGATAATCTGGCGGATCAACTAATACAATATTTAAAATGCTCTCAGGTAGGCTTGGTAGTAACGCCTGTTTAATTATGTTTTTTAAAAACATATTGCATTTCTAATTAACATCTTAATTTTCCTTAAAAAATGTTGTACAAGCCACGCTAAACATTCTCTGTACCTATCTTATATTAATGTTACTAGCTCACTCGTCTTCGTACTATTTTATTGTTTCTCTTAAGTCATCCACATCGTCAATTAGATGGGTAATTGATGCGTCACTTAACCAAGCCTTATAAAAAGACGCTACCTTGCTTCCTAGCGAATCAAAAGTGTAGTTAGTGATGCCTAATAAATGACTCATTATCATGGCGTGCAACCTATCGGTTACAACTATTTTTCCTGAGCTTAACAATTTAACCCCTCTTTTTACATTGTCTCGCATATAAAGAATACGGATATATTCGTAAATAGGTTGCAGTATTGGAGTGATACTAGGATGTAATTTAAACCAGCGACATAATAAGTCATTCAGTTTGGCTTTTAGTGGCGCTTCTTCAATGACCCAGTCTTCATGCATATGAGTAAGGGCAAGCTCGTCAAGAATGGAAATAATCGCTTTAGTTTTGTCTACTAATAACTCCTTATCTTCTCTTAGTAAGCAAAAGGTATCTAGGTGCGGTTTCAAACGTGTCAACTTAGGCATATAAAATGCCATATCTGGACTTAAGTTAGTTTTACATGAGAAGTGTTTTTCAGCGAAAGCTAGGCTATTTTTATCCCTTACAACTAATGTGTAATCTGCACAGTTGTTAATTACCTCAGCCATTTCGACTATATTGTTCTGGTCTTTGAAGTGAATACTCTGTGGAAATTGCAACATAGGTTTATTAGGAAATTCGCGCATTATTCTGAGGCGTGTGTTTTGATGTCGCTTCCACAAATCCCCCAAATTGCCACCACCATGAAATAAAATGCAGTCTGCTCGTTCTAATAAATATTTTTGACCATTTGCATAACTTTTGTAATCAACAAAGTTTATTTTTGCTTCTGGAAAGTGCACAGATAGAAACGTCATTTCACCATATAATATAGCACTGTCTCCCACATTGGGGTGATCGGGTGGGTCTACCAAAACAATCTTAGTTACGTTTGGTGGTATTGCTGACAAAACTTGTTGCCTTATTACTTCTTGTAAAATCATACTGTATCTCTTTTCAATTTTTTATTGACTATGCCGCTGAGTTTTTGCTCTATACCTTGTGGTTTTCCTTGCATTATCCAAATAAGAAAATGACAACTGCAATAGGTGAGTGCCCCAGCAGTACAAAGTAGACTTAGTTCTATCATCAAGTCCAAGGGAGTGGTTTCAAAGGTTAACTGACTCTTTAATAACAGCATTGTAAAATACATAACACAGACACTTAAAACAGGACGACACAAGACTGTTAACTGCTGCACTATGCCTACATTAAGTAAGTAGCGTACTAAGAAAAAGTTGTACACAAGGAGAAATATTAAATTAAGCAATTTAGAGTATAAAAGCCCAAAGAAACCGTAAATGTAAAGGCCGCCTAGACTTAGAACCACTTTAACGATAAAGAAGAGCACGTCTCGTTTGAATATAATTTTAGTCTTACCTGTGGCCATGGCAATGGCTTTGGTTACTGAAGTAATACAAGCCACAGCATAAATACCAGCCAGTATTTCTATGACAAGGATTGCGCCTTGCCATTTTTCACCAAGAGCCAAGAGAACCATTGGCTCAGCTACAAGCACCAACCCAAAACCTATGGGTAATAAAATAGAGTAAAAAATAGAAATGCTGGTGAGGTAAGCTTGTGTGAAACGTTCTGGTTTATGGAGAAGTTGAGAAAAAGCTGGGAACAAGGCCCTATTTAAAGGTGTGGTTGTTTCTCTTGTTGGCATACTCGCCAATTCATTGCCGATATTATAAACCCCTAGGGTGACCGTACCAAAAAATTTTCCAATCAATAGTTGATCAAGCTTCCAATTAATATTGTTGATAATATGGCTTAATGAAACCCAAACTGAAAAAGATAAAATTTCTTTATTTTTTTTCAAAGAAAACCTTGGAAGGTAAGGTAAGAAGTAATAGGTAAAAATAACATTCAGAAGTTGGGTAATGACACTACCAATTACTAGTGCCCAATAAGACTGGGTGTAATATGCAATAGCTAAAGAGGCTCCTGTGGCCAGTAACTTTGATAATACACTCGTAAAAAAGATGTAAGAAAAATTCAGGGATTTTTCGAAAATTACAAACTTTGGGTTGATAAAGCCATCAGCAAAAGCAGCTACTGAGAAAATAATCAGTATTTGTGTCACCTTAGGTTCATTGTAAAAATTAGCAATGGGTATTGCTGACACAAGTAACACTAAGCAAATTAATGTGGTTCGGATAATATTGATGGTAAATGCAGTATCGAAATGTGCTTTAGTGGGGTTCTTTATGGCAATTAGTGCCTGACTTACAGGAATCTGCACCATTGATTGCAATAAGGTGGCCACCACACTAGCAATGGCCACTAACCCAAAGTCTTCTGGTGTTAATAATCTTGCCAATATAAAGATGCTAGTCATGCTCAAAACAGTAATGACAACCCGAGTAAACATGAGCCAGCTGGACGCTTTAAATACTTGAGGTACGAGTGATTTAGGCACTAAAATCCTTAAATAATTTAATCATGTTATGAGTAGCACTGCTTGGTAAGTGCACCAACTTTTTCCCAAGTCAAGTTAAGAGCTGCTGCTCTATTAGTTGTTGCCATTGCCTGTAGTGGAAGTGTGTGAATATTTTGTAGTACTGATGTAAGTTCGGCTATATTTGCAAAATACTTTACCCCTGGTTCGGGGACACAACCAAATACTCTTGCTTTTTCTGGCAATATTAATGGCTTCCCTTGCGTCATGGCTAGAATGGTTGAACCTGAAGTTAAAGTGTCGGCAAAGGGTATTACAACAATATCTGCAGCTGTGATTTGATCCACTAATTGCTGTTCTGGCAGAAACTCAAAATTGGCAACGATCTTACCGTTTAGTTTTACTTTTTCTGATAATTCATTTTTATAGTTTGCATCGGACACGCCGCCAGCAAGGGTTAAGGATGAATTTCCTAGAGTGGATTCAATACTATTGAAACAGTCAATTAAATTATCCACACCTTTGTAAGGTCGTATCGAACCAAAGTATAGAATATTAATGACATCAGGCTTGATATTTAAGCTTTTTCTTAAGCTATCTTTAGTTGCTGAAGGCTTTGGGTAACAGTTGTCGTAATTACCATGAAATATTACCTTAGTTTTTTGTAGCAACGGATATTCGTAGAACTTAGTAACAAGCTCCATCGCTTCAGTGCTATGAATAATTATTTGGTCTGCTAGGCGGCAAAATTGACGTCTAATTAACAACTCTCTTTTCTTATTTAAACCTTGGTGGGAGAGCTTGTTATGTATGGTCCAGATTACTTTGATACCACTTTTTTTTAGCCTCCATAAGTCAAATAACATCAAGCCTAATTTGATATAAAAAAACAGTGATGACTTTGACCAACTTAAACGGTGAATAAGCTCTGCAACCCAATGTAAGTGCAAAACCGTCATGTTGGGATTCTGTTTATGTAAACTCGTAAATGGTCGTAATCCCGCTGGATAATTTTGCATTTTCACTTCATATTTATCAGAAATACTATCAGCTAATAAATTTTGATAGGGATTATTCTTAGACCAGTTAGGTGCAAATATCACCAAGTCTTTCTTCTTGCTCATGGTTTTATGCCTAAAGGAGCTAGGCATAATCTGAGTAAACTCACTAGATAAGATTTTGCAAATCTCCAATTACTAGGGTCTAACTTCCATGCTTCCAACATGGCACTAGACGATGCTTTAAGTTTCCCAAGGTCTTTTAATGCAATAGATAACTCCCATGCGTTAACCTTCGCTAATTGTTTTTTTATGGCTAATTTTTCTTGTTTTGTATGGGCTAAATCTAATAATGAGGAATAACCCCGAAGCATTGTTTTTGCGCTGCGTTCAGCTTTTTCGGGAGATGCCCCTGCGACTAGTGAAATATGGGCATCATGTATATGATAAATTTGGTGTGTAGTATCTACAAAGGCAAATTTGTGTCCCTGCAATACTGATTTTATAGCATAAAACCTGTCATAGGCCGTTCTATAACTTCCGTCAAAAACGTTTTTTTCAAATATACTTTTTCTAATAATCGCACATTGAGTACTTCCTGGTACACAGTGTTCAATGGCAACAGTTTTTATATTTTCGTCAACAATGACTGATATAGCGTTTCTTTTTTCAGTGAGTAGGCTCACAAAAGGATGGCGACTGCCATCGGCCATAATGAAGTTACTTGACTCCTTAATCTCTTTAGTGTCGTGATCGATTCTTTGTAAAGAGCCAAAAAGCCAATCAATGTCTGAATGTTCGTCGAGTGCTTTTACAAACTCATCAAGATGGTAGTTTGGCCATTCATCGTCGCTATCTTGAAAGGCAATATATTGACCTTTAGCTAAGGATAGACCGTAATTTCTGGCGACATAGGGGCCTGCATTTTCTTGATGTCGATAAATAACATCTTGACCATGGGCTAAAGAGTGTTCTTGTAACCATTGTTGAGTATTGTCTGTGCTGCCGTCATCAATCAAAATAACCTCAAAATCTTTAAATGTTTGTGCATCTAAAGTGGCATATAACTGAGGTAGAAATTTCTCTCTATTATAGAGAGGAACGATAACACTTACTGTTGGGGGTATTTGCTCATTCATTAAATTTATTTTCCAATTGTTGAGACAATATTCTCCAATCATAATTTATTGAGTGCGCGCGGGCATTTAATTTCATCTCACGCAGTTTGTTGGGATTAGCAAGCATAAATTGGACTTTATCACTTAATGGTTGAGGTGTGTTGCAATCAACAATATATCCAGTTTTACCTTCGATCAGGGTCTCAGGTGTACCGCCTGAATTTCCGCCAATGACAGGAACTCCACAAGCTTGGGCTTCTATCATGACTATTCCAAAGCCTTCTATGTTCCGTCCAATATCTCTGTTAGGTAGAACAAAAATGTCGCTTTGTTGATAACACTCTATCATTTGTCGATCTGATAACTCGGACATAAACATTACATTATCTTCGAGGCCGAGCTCTGAAACTAATTTTTCAAGTTCTGGTTTTTGAGGTCCACCTCCGATTATGGCGTAGAGAACATCAGGAATTTTGACTTTTATATCGACTAAAGCTTCAATTAAAGTTGCATGGCCTTTTCGTAACTCTAATCGCGATACAGTGAGTAAAACTGGGCGTTCATTCCAACTAAATTTAGCTCGTAACTCTAAGCTTTTTGGGGCTGGTTTGAATGTATTTGTATCAACTCCGGGAGTTATTACTGTAGTCAACTCAGGGTTTACATCCCAGTGAGCTAGCAGTACTCGTTTAGAGTTTTCACTATTACAAATTAATAGATCTGCACCTTTTAGGGCCCGACGAACTATCCAGCTAAATGAGCGACTGGTTGCTGCATTTTCAACATCTTCGCCATGAATATAGCAGTAGTAAGGTATGTTTAAAGTTGACTTAATAAGGTATGCAATAAAGCCCTCGGGAATACATCTACCACAGTGAATCACGCCAATTTCGTGTTTTTTAATCGCTTTCCATGTGTCAATAAACAAATTAATATAGAAAATTATTCCAGAGATAGACAGAAGTCCCCAATCAGACCATTTTTTATATTTAAACGTGATTCGTTCTATTGTTAAATTTGCCTCATCATCAAATACCTTCTGTTCTGGTGTGGTGCCTGCCAGAATGACGTAGTTATTAGGATCAAGCCGGCTGTATACTTCCCAAAACCACCGGCCGCTTCCTCCATGTATTGGAGGAAAAATTTCACTAAATAATAATGTTTTTTTCATTGCATAGTTCTTAGGTTAGAGTGCCGTTTAGCAGTAAGGTTAAATTGTGTTCGCAAATTTTTTCATGTTGCTCAAACCATTCATTGCTTGCATACTTTTGCCATTGATTCTTGGGCGGTGCTTGAATTACCTCACACAGTTTACTTATGCCGGTTTGCGAGATATCTAAAACATCATAGAGCTGTTTAATTTGCTTTTCGGGGTCTTCAGTTAATTGCTCAAAACTTAGATTATGATCGCTGTAAGCTACGCCATGTAAGTATGAGAGTTTCCATAAATAATAAAATCTCTGATAGGGATGGGGTGTGTTAACTTTAGACAATATGGGGTAATGCTGTGACAAGTCTTTACACCAAACATCTAAATAAAATGCATCTTGATAGGTATGTTCCACATCATCTTTATTCATGATGTTTTTATCTGTTAAAAATGAACACCATTGGTCTCTTGGATGCCGATGTAAGTGAATAATTTTGGCATTTGGAAAGTGTTTTTTGAGCCAAGGTAATCTGAAATCTATACGATTAAATTGTAAAATGGGTCTGCCTTTGGCGGAGCTAACCAACGACTCAATGTAAGACTTCATACTTGGGTTCCAACTATCTTCGGTCATTAATAGTTGTTTTCTAATCCAATCTTCATTGTAGAATTGTGTAAGTTCGTTCAGACCATCATATTCAGCTGAATAATCTGCAACGCCTCTGTGTGAACTATCAACTGTGTTTCCTCTTAAAGCAGGATTAAACCATTGTCTTTCGTTAAAAGGTTCATAATAAGAGGTGCAGCCTGAAGTTTGCCTGAATAAATTCCATAGCAAAGTTGAACCACTACGAAATCGACTGGTTATAAATACAATATCATCTCTATTCGCGGGAGATTTTAGTTGTTTGCTACTCTTCTGACAGTAGGGTGACTGAGTGTTCTTTATTTTAGGTAGAGGATTCGATGTATGATTTATTTGCTGCTGCAATTCTGTCTGTATCTCTTCGCGACGAAGAAATTGCATGAAAATATACGTTAGTTTTTGTTTTAAGTTATAGAGCATCTGTTTACCCATTAGACTTGATAGGAGCTTGCTTATTCTTAGGTAAACATTTTAAATAGATGGCTTTGTAAGCATTAGCCATATTAGGGATACTAAACTCCTGATTAAATCGCTCTTTACCAGTTTTGCCAAATTTATGCTGTAATTGCACATCATTTATAAGGCGCACAATTGCCGCTGCATAAGCATCTTCATTGTCATTCGGAGTCACTAAGCCTGTAACTTCATCTAACACAATTTCTGGGTTGCCCCCTGCATGTGTGACTATACAAGGTTTACCCATTGACATGGCTTCTAAGAGAGTCATAGATGTACCTTCACTCAATGAAGGTAATAGATATATGTCCATTAAGGCTAAATGATTTTGAGGTTTAGGCTCATACCCAGTTAGAATAACGTGCTTCTCTAGCTTTAATTCGGAGACTAATTTCACTATGTTTGGCATTTCTTCACCGTCGCCTACTAAGAGCAGTTTACAGGTTAATCCTGTATCTAGGGCTTTCTTAAACGCTTTTAACATCATGCTGTGATTTTTGATCGGGTCTAATCTTGCAATGGTTCCAATGCAAGGTACGTGTTCTGAAAATGCTAATTCTTTAGATAACAACTTGGTTTTGTCTTTATCTTCCTTTAGGCCAAAAATACCGTTATAGACAATTTGTATTTTATTGTTGGGGATATTTTCAAACTCGAATAATGCCTGTTTCGTTGCCGCCGATATGGCAGTTGTGGCAGCTGTAAAAATATTTAACAGTGGATTAAGTAGTTTCCGCTTCCAACTACTTGAGTCAGGGTAAAAGCGCCCGTGCTCAGTGAAAATTACTTTAGCATTAGTGTAAAAGCTTCCGAATAATCCGTATACGTATGGTGTGTACTGATGACAGTGCACAATATCAATTTTGTTTTCTTTTATATAATGGCGTATCTGGGTAATGAGTTTTGTGTCAAACCCTGGTCGCCTAGATAAGGCTTGAATTTTTATATCTTGCTCAAGTAGCTCATTTGCAAAAGGCCCCAGTGGAGATTCTATACATAGGATCGACATCTCAAAAGTGTTCTTGTCAGAGCCTTGAATTAAGTTTTTTATGACTTGTTCGGTGCCACCAATTCTCATGTCATAAGTCACATGTAGGACTTTTATTTTAGCCATGAAGTAGTTTCTCAACAGTTTGGAGGTAAGTTGATATAGTCGAGCAATTGAGAGTTAAGATGTTCTTAAGCTGCATCTGAGTGTTGCTCAAGCTGCATATATTTGAACCACCACATTTGAAACATCAGCATACTCCATAACACATTACTATGGTCGGCTTTATTTTGCTGATGTTGCTCCCACAAGTGCTCAACAATGTGCATATTAAAAAACTGCTGAATACCTGAGGATTTAGTGAATAAGTAATCTTCGGCTAGGTCTTTTATTTCGCCCCGCAGCCAAGTGGCAAGTGGCACTGAAAACCCCATTTTTTTGCGATATAAAACGTCGTCCGACAAAACCGGCTTAAATGCTTCTTTGAGAATGTATTTTTTCTCTCCATTATTAAACTTTAGTGAGGAGGGCAAGGTGGCAGCAAACTCAATAATGTCTTTATCTAAAATTGGCGCTCTAACTTCCAGTGAGTTTGCCATGCTCATTCTATCCACCTTTACTAATATGCCCCCAGGTAAATAGGTTTTCAGATCTGTATACAATATTTTCGAGACATGATCGGGTCCATCAGCTTTATTGTATGCGTCTACAGTAATTTTAGAAGGGTGGTAATCACCTAGGGTTTGTAATGTGTTTTCTGAGGCGAGTTGTTGCCATAACCTATCTTCAATTTGTGAATTTGTGACGTAAAACCCCATAGCAGGCTCTAAGCTTAAACTATTAAAAAGTGACTTAGCTTTGCGGAATATGGGCAACTCACTTTTGGCAAATAGCTTAGACAGTTTAGGAAATATATTTTTGCGTAATGCTTTTGGAAATTTATTGCGAAGACGGTTTTCGATATCGTCTGTTGTGTATTTTTCGTAGCCAGCAAACACTTCGTCTCCACCATCACCAGCAATTGCCACAGTTACTTGAGAGCGAGCTAATTCAGATACAAAATAAGTGGGTACCAGTGATGGGTCTGCGAAGGGCTCATCAAAGTAGCCGACGATTTCTTCTAAACTATCATTTACATTTTGATGCACAGTAAATTCATGGTGTTCGGTGTGATACTGCTCTGCGACGGCTCTAGCAAACTCAGTTTCGTTATATTTTTTATCATCAAAGCCAATTGAGCAGGTTTTAACTGGGGTCTTAGAGTTTTGTGCCATCATAGCCACCACGCCACTTGAATCAATACCCCCACTTAGAAATGCCCCTAAGGGCACGTCACTTACCATTCTATCTTTAGTGCAATTCGTGGCTAATTCAAATAATTCTTTAGTGAGCTCTTGTTCAGATTTTGTGGTGGTTTTACTATAGCTCACATCCCAATATTGCTCGATATTCATCCCGTCATTGGAAACTGTCATTAAGTGGCCTGGGGGTAACTTATGAATATCATTGAAGATAGTTTTAGGATCTGGAATGTATTGATAGGCAAAAAAGTCATGTACCGCATCTAAGCGTATTTCTTTAGGGACATTTGGTAAGGTTAATATCGCTTTAATTTCTGATGCAAAGGCAAATTGTGTAGCAGTTTTAAGGTAATAAAGAGGTTTCTTTCCGATTCTATCTCTAGCTATTAATAGTTCTTTGCTTGCAGTATCCCAAAGTGCAAAGGCAAACATGCCACTTAACTTACTTAGCATTTTTTTACCCTCTTGTGCATAAAGGGCGAGTATCACTTCTGTGTCTGTGTGGGTTTTAAAAGGATAACCTGCGGCGCTCAGCTCCTTTCTTATGGAAAGGTAGTTATAGATTTCACCATTGAATACAATAATGTATTTACCATCATGGGAGGTCATGGGTTGTACACCAGCTTCTGACAAATCAATGATTGCTAAACGTCGGTGTGCAAGTCCTACATGGTCATTAATGTATTCACCGCCAGCGTCAGGCCCGCGGTGATAGATACTATTACCCATTTTCTTAAGGGTTTCTGTATCACCCATGTTTCCCAAAAAATGGGTAAAACCTGCAATTCCACACATTAACTCAATTCCTGTGTTTTAGTTTTAAAACCAACAATAGCTATATTTTATAAACTGATATGTTTGCGTATTTTTGGCCCAATAACTGTTGTCACTTTCAAAGGCAGTTTTGACCAAATATTTTCTACTAATTCTCTGGTTTTACTGGTTCCAGCTGCTTCGTCATGATTTTTTATATCAGAATTTAGGTTGGACCATTTCAATGGAGTTGGCACTGCTCCCCATTGGCGTTTAAATTTATAAGTACCTTCATTATAGGTAGACCTTCCAAAATCAAACTCGGAGATACTTGTGTCAGCTACATGTTGTAGTAGGGACCAGTAAAGCATCATATTGGGTGCTAACCTGTTGTATTCAGATACTGTTGAGGCCCATGGTATACAAGCTTTATTACCATTGGTTAATACTATGCCTGCGCCTACTGGAGTGTTCTCAACGTACACAACAGATAAAACGATATTTTCAGCATAGTTATTAAATATAGTCTCAAACCATTTTTTACTATGTACGGGTGAGCCTAATTTTCTCATGTTAATTGAAAAAATTTGATAAAAGTCATCAATGTTTTTGGGGCTTGAAGTTATTTCGAAGGTCAGGCCATTTTTTTCTGATTTACGAATTTGACTACGTAACTTTGACTTAAAACCCGACATTAATGCTTCAGAAGTTTCTGGCAAAGGAAGTAGCATACGTACTTTTTTGCCGTCTAGGGTTGTCTCATCTGTTACTACAGAGCTGTTATCCCGGTATTCAAATGTTGTTCCCTTTCGGGATTTTAAAGCCTTAAGAGCTTCCTCGATTAAGGCTTTTTGAATTGTTTCATTATTTGCTAAACAAAATCCTAAGTCGCAATAGGGGAGGGAACAAAACATCGTATTAGCAAAAGGTTTCTTCATACTGATACAAGGTAGAACTCCAACGACAGAGTCACCTTCTAAGGCGATGAAGCTTATATTTTTATGATGGTAGGCTTGTTCAATACTGTTAACCCAAGCGAAGCGATGATAAGGAGTAGCGTCTGGATGAGTACTTACATACTGATCCCAAGCTTGCTCATCAGTTACTGCACTTAGCCTGATATTCATTCAGCGGAACTGCCATTGTGGGAGGTACGTTCCTGCATTTTTTTCGCAGCTTCAGATATGGTACAAAACTCAATATTGTATTGAGATGATAACTCATTGATAACTGTTTTTATGGCATTAGAAATAAAGGCAAATGCGTCTTTATTACCAAGTAAGCTATTTTTGTTGTCTACTAAACTAGAGCTATGCATATACATATGTAGAATGGGATAACCTTTATCAATGACAGATTTACATAATGAAATCATATCATTAGCTGCGGATAATTCTGGACACAAATAGTTTTTTCTTAAAACATTAGTATGCCATGCTATACCATTAAACCTAGTCCAGTTTAACGGTGGCTTAGTAAATGCTGTGTGGATTTTATTAGCCAATTCAAAATTGCTTCGATTAAATCCAACAGTAACAGGAAGCTCATAAATCTTATTTTGTGAGGAAACCTTAAGGGGGTTGTTTAAGTCAGGCCAATAGGGCAGAGATGGTGCGCCATTACAATGAAAATATTCATTTTCATAGAAAGGGTAAACGCTAGAGTCCACATTAAAGCCTTGCTCTACAAGTAAACTCATAACTGTCTTGTCAATCCCCCAACGCCCTGTTCTAAATGATTTTGGCTTAATAGAAAAGCTTTGCTCAAGTTTTTTTACTAAGTTTTCTAGTTTTTGGGAAACTTGTTCTTTAGGTAAGTTAACAACATGAGACTCGAACTCTCCAACCGGACCGAAGAAAGGAGGGTTACACCAAGGGTGAAGATGTGCTCCTATTTCACAGTTGCCTTCAGGTATTAACGGCAATATATGTTTAACGGCTTGTGGGTTATCAGCTACCGCGTAATCTACAAAATAAGTGGGGCGCAGGCCCAACCCTTCACATATTTTTTGGAAGGCCGGAATAGTGTCAATGTTGGAAACGTTAGCATCCTGCTGCGGAAAAGCCTCACCCCATTCCCACTCTTCTTCTGTATCAATAGATAATACAAATAGGATAGGTTCAGTGGTGTCCATTTTTGGGGTCATGAGTTTTCCTTAACCAGATCTTCAAACAATTCTGTATATTCTTTTGCCATACGGTTTGCGGAATAATGCTCATACACATACTTTTTGGCATTTGCGGATAGTTCACCAGCATATTCTTGATTAAATAATAACTCTTCCCAATAATTTTGTAGGGTTTGTTTTTCTCCAAGTGGTGCTAACAGACCTGTTTTTTGGTGTTCTATTAATTGGTCAATGCCCGGAATATTGTATGCCGCGACAGGTATACCCGCTGCGGTCGCTTCCATCAGGCACCTTGGTATGCCTTCTAGTGTTGAGGTCATAACAAATAAATCAAAGGATTTTAGAAGCAATAGACGGTCGTCTCTAAAGCCTAAAAACTCAATTTTACTATGGCTGGACAATGTTTTTGAATAGTTTTCTAATTCGGGACGTGCATCTCCGTCTCCTAACAATACTAATTTGGTTTTAGGGTGCTTTTTATGGAGCTGTTCGAATATATCTAAGATATCAAATATGTTTTTACGACTGATCATTTGGCCCACAAAACCGATACGCTTTTCTTCTGAGCTATCTCGATTTGGCGCTATGGTGGCCTCAACTTCAGATAAATCTACGCCATTTTGAATATATAAACTTTTACTTTTGGCTACTCCCATTGATAGCACATCGTCTAATAACTGTTGGGATAATGGTACAACCTTAGTTGCGTATTTCATTGCTTGGCAGCCTAGCCAAATGAAGGTTCTTAGCTTAAAGTCTTTTGCATTTTCAAAGCCATGGGGCGTAACCACACAGGGAACACCAGCTTTTTTTGCTGCCCAAACGCCAATAATGTCTGACTTATAGCCATGAGTATGCACTATATGAATGTTTTCTCTTTTTATAAGTTCTACGATTTTGTCGACTGCAGATAGGTCAAACTTACTTTTCATATTTATGGTGTGACAAGGTAAGTTTAGCTTTTGGTATTCTTTTACTAATTCTAATGGTTTTTGAGCTGGCTCCATGGTGACGGCTAAGTCACTTCTAACTATCTCTGTATCTAAATGTTTAGATAATGCAAGTACCCATCGCTCTGCGCCGTAAAAACCCGTTGGGCATATAAACTGCAACACATTAATTGTTTTTGTCATTTGTGTTAGTCCTTAAAGAGTTTTTACGCCAATGGATTTAAATAACCCTGCAAATGTACCTATTGCCCTAGCAGGAAAATAAAATATATAAAAAACCACAATATACCAAAGGTGAATTTTTTTATTGGCTAATAAGTAAAGCCGGATACTGTAAATAAAAACTGGAATGACAGCAAAAATTAAACTAGTCATAGCAAGTAGGTTCAGATTAATAATAAATAAAAATATTGAAGAGATTAACATCAGCATTATAGCAGGAGGTACGGCAAAGCTTGGCCATTCACGGATAGGAATATTACGGCCAGAGATTGATTGAAGATTAGACTGTCCTCTCCAAATTTCTTTATAAAACATAGCTTTATATTTTTTATCTTCGCCTAGATGAATATAATTGGCACTTGAGGTGTAAAATAAAGTTCCCAATTTGGCGGCTTGATCTGTGAAATAATAATCCTCACATGTAATGAGATGTTCCGGAAAACCACCTATATTTTCAAATGAGGTCTTTTTTAAGCACAAATTCCGCCCAGGAAGAAAAGCTACGTCAGTATCAAGTTCTGCATTACTTAGAGCCGTGCGGATTTGCTCTAATGGTGGGGCACTTTCCTCACAAATTTGCATGGAACTGCAGATTATTCTATTACTATCATGGTCGAGTGCCGTTAGCATTTGCTCAACCCAATTATGAGATAGGTAGACATCCGCATCTAGAAATGCCAAATATTCTCCATTAGCCTTTGTTACTCCGTAATTTCTTAATGCTGATATGGTTTCTGATGTGGGCCGAATATGTACACTCAGTGATAAGGCATTGTTTGTTGACAACACTTGTTGCTGAATTTCTGGTGTTTGACTAACCACAATGACTTCAATGTCATTCTGATTGCAAGTTTGTAGACTGATAGATTCTAAGGTCTGGATCAGCATTTCAAATCGCCCCTTGTGGGGAATAATAAATGATACTTGCATATGAAATTATTTTTCCTGTAAGTGCTGGCTTAAGATAGCCGTTTTTTTAGCCATTCTAACTCTCCCTTTAATGAGATATTGAGCAACCGCCTAAAAACTGTTGTTATCACGGCTGTTGCCAATGAAAGCTTTTGATAACTAGCTTTGGGCCAGTCCTCTCTTATGTTGTCAAAATCTACTTTTGGGATGTTTTGATAAAACGCTACTGCACCGTAATTTTGCATAGTTAATACTAAAATTCGAGTATAGGTTTTTGTGTCTGAGCTATTAAGTTTATTGGCTACATAGTCTTCAAAGTACTTAGCTTTTGTTAAATACTCATTATTTTTTTCAGGGGAAAAATAAAAAGCACTCGCAAATATATGTGCCTTCCTTAAATCTTGTGCTGTCCAAGTATCGTTTGGGTACTCCAATATATTGGGTTTTTCTAAGTAAGGGTATTCATGCTCAAACATCCATTGGGCATAATTTAATAAACTATCCCTACAATAATAAAAGTTTTCATCTAATTGCTCTTGGTTAAGTTTTACATGCAGGTATCTACTCATTGCCTGCAGCAATACTGTATAAAACCAAGTGTTTTCTACATCATCTAGTGATCTTTGTGCCACTGATTCGTTAGGGTGCAAGGTATGAGTAATGATGTGCTCGACTTGATTTAAAAATGTTTGGTCTTGAGTTAATTCGTAACTATCTAGCAATGCAACTAGGTAGTTTGCGGTGCCTCTATCTAAAGGGTACTGCCCCGTGAAGTGGTTTTTAATACCCGCAAGATGTCTATTTTTAAAGGTTAATAGTAGCTCTATACAGGTCCCTGAGCCTTCATACACATTGGTTATCCATTTAGTTAATGTGAGGACTGCTGCCTTGGAACTTTCACTAGCAGTTAAAAAATGATGCAGCATTAAACCTGTTGTATAACAGTGCTGACCACCCGGACCTCCGCCGCCAGCATGATCTTGGTAGGCATTACTTGCTTGATCTTTAGAATATGAGCGATGGCTCGATGTATAAGCTTGTAGATAGTGGTCTGTATGCCAGAATAAGCCACCATTGTATTCACATTTGTCTTCTTGGGTATGGTAGATATCTATATCTTTAATATGTCTGGCTAGGTCATCTGCTAATTCAAACCATCGGGATTCGCCTGTGGTTAAAAATTGCTTTATAAACCCCATTAGAGGATCATATTGATTGTTGTAATGGGAAACAAATATATCTTTACCTTCATGACCTGCAGTTTCATGGTCTGCATAGATATCGCCAAAATTTCGCCATCCATATTCGTCTAGCTTTTCCCGTTTTACGAAGAAGTTATTGTCTCCGTCAATTCCTTTTTTTATCAGGTTACTAAGTAATTCATTTTCATGAAATGACGCTAATGGGTATAACACTTTTGTCAATTGAATCCATTGAAACGGAACATTAACTTGGCGCGTATGGTGTACCCATTCTAAGGTGTCGGAATCGTTTCCAAAACCTAGCCACAAGACGTGGGACTTTTTCTCTCCTGGCTGTAATTCATGTTGTAAGCCTTCTTTCTGAGGAAAGACACTTACATTAATATTTTCAGAAGACAATTCGATTCCGTTAGGGAAATTTTGCCAAAATTTCTCTAGGGTAATGGCGAATTGTTTATCAACCTTGATTGTAGGCGTGGCTCTTTGACCTTGATGTATAACTTGGTCATTCTCAACGCTTTGGTACCCACAAATTGAATGTGGGATCTTGTTGAAACGATCTAAGTGCACAGGGCTATTCCAATTTTCTCCACCACTAGAAAACTGTTCTATTTGTATAGCTTTGTTATCTATGCCTTGCCAATTTGCCATTAACTCTGTTTGATAGCTTAGGCCTGACTTGTCAAATTTTCTAAAATTAAAAATTAATGATTCAAAATAAAGTGAATTAGGGTCTCCTAAATCCCAATGGCCATTTGGATGGGCTGCAGCTTTAGAATTATGAATGGTATGTTCTATTTTTACATAAGAGCTGAATTTATAGAAAGTGAGCTCAAGTTCGAAGTCTGTCTGTCTTTTAGATCTAAGTGAATGATAATAACCACATAACTTAACTTTAATAGTACTTGCTAAACCATCATTTAAGTTTTTGTATGTCTCTATAGTAGTGCTAGTCACTTTACCTGTTAATGGTGTGTGTACATCTTCTTTGAGGCTTATATTGGATAATTCAAGTAATGGATGAGTTGTCGTTCCATCAATTGCTTTTATGGATAGTGACACTCTTTCGGTATTGATCGCATAGGTATGTATACAGTTATCTAACTCTAAGATATTACCCTTTTCAATGACTTTGAAATCATCTAATTCTTTTAAAAGTGGCTGTTCTTTAGGATATACAACAACTGAGTAATTCTTTTTCTCTTCCGGTTTAATAAAAAAACTGACAAACATCCATTTAATGCTGGCATCGGGCCAGCTTCCACATACTTTTACTGAGCAGTCAATTGCATGGTCATCAGAAAACAGGCTAACCTGTTTTATATTACCGACTAAAGCTATGGGGAAAGGAATTGCAAGCTCATATAAACCATTCTCTTTAACTTCCGTAGAGGTTATTTTAAGTGGAATGACGTGCTTATCGGAATGTTCGAAATTCATATTACTTGCTACTTTTTATAAAGTCAGAATACAGGCTCAATATTTGCCGTTTTATAGCTCTTAATTTTTCCTTACACAGGGGTAAGGCTGTAGGACGATAGAAGCATACCAATTCTTGTAAGGATACGGGTGTATTACTCATTGAACGTTTATACCTAGCTTCTCCAGCAAGGAAACTATAACAGTTAGCGCCATTATTAATGGCCTCATTAATTAATAAGGTATGGATTACTAATCCTATTTTGACTTTATTATCTCGGTTATTTTTGATAGCAGATAAATAAAAGTACCATTTATCGGTGTTTTTTATGATGTATACATATGCAAGAGGTTTATTGTCTAGATTTAAACTATAGAGCCTGCAATGTTCTCCTTCTATATCAGCATGCAAATTATCGGAATGAAATTTTGTAAATATAGGATTGCTAAAGCCACTACCAAATTGGGTATTTCCCCATTTCTGAATGTGAATTTTTGAAATTTCTTTTAAAAACAAATTTTTTTCTGTTCGAGTCATTGCTTGTTTTAGCTCGATACTTCCTTGCTGAGATAATAATTTGAGAGATCTATTTATCTGTGAGCGAGTGTTTTTTGAAAGATCTTTTAGATAGTCATCTGAGTCTTTTGTATTTATTAAATTAACTACAAAATCTGGGGAGCATATATCTACTCTTTTAAATCCGAGCACTTCAGTAAATTTGTTTACAGTATTTTCGGTTGCCATGCCTAAATAAAGTTCATCCCATAAACCTTTGTTTTCTTTTAAAAACATCAGCATGGCTTTCCGAATGATATCTTTATTTTTATCTGCTAATAAAAAGTCATTGTGCTCTATCCAGACTTGGTCGTAATCCTGCTGTCCAAACCGATGTAACCAAAGTTGTTTGAGCTTTGTGCCAATAACAGTCCTCTCTTGCTTTTCACAAAACAAGGCTAGTCCTACAATATTACCAGCTTCTCGAGCTTCTATTAGATGAGGAATCTTTGGTAAAGAGCTTAACCATGAGTTGATCCAATAGATATTGTGAAAAGGTGATGCCGAAGAGATCTTAAATAATGCTGACCACTTTTCTTGAATTTCTACAAGGTCATCTGGTTGGTAATATTTAATTTTAATATCTGAAAGCACTTACTGTACCCAAATACTAAGTGATTTAATGGGCAAGTTGAGCTTGCTAATTAACAAAGAGGTAAACATTTTTTAAACTTTATTTTGCTTGCGCAGTTTATCAATTTGCGTTCTTTGTTCGTCATTCTTGGGTGAAATGTTTTTTAGTATCTCTAAGACTGTTTCAGTATCTCCTATTTTAGTGAGTAATTGAGCATAGTGAATGGCAACATCTAAATGGGTGTTATCAATTTTATATGCTTTTTCTAATAGTCTTAGAGCACTTTCAGTATCATCTAGCGCTATTTTAACCGCTGCGGCAGTATCTAAGATATCTGGCATTGTGGAAGCAATAGTTAGCGCTTTTTCAGCGTACACCTCTGCTTTAGATAGCTGATTTTTTTGTAATGCGTGCCAAGCTAAATTATTTAAAGCTATTACGTTTTCTGGCGCCAATTCGAGTATTTTAGAATACTGTTGGTATGCACGGTCATCATTGGCTTCAACCATAATATTAGCTAATTGGGTTCGAGCAATTACATCATTTACGGATGAAGCTAAATGAACTTGCAAAAATTCAATTGCAGCTGTTTTTCCATTGGTAATTTTAATTTGCTCTGATAACCAAATTGCTGTGTTAGATTCTGGCAATAATTGATAACTCGTAAAAAGTAGCTCTTTCGCATTACTATTAGCATTATTTGCCGCTGCGATGCGGCCCTGAGCATAAAGACCTGTTGCCGTTTTAAGTAGATTTTGGTCAGTAACTTTTTGTATTGAGCGTTCAGCTAATAAAATGTTGCTTACTTTTAATTGTAATAAAGCTTCAGCAATATACATTTGGTTATTCTGATTTTTACTATTCCACAAGCTTAACTCTTCAATTGCTTGAGTAATATGCCCAGATTTTTCTAAAGCAATGGTTTTAAAATATATAGCTGAAACACTATTTGGAAAGCTTTTTAACCAAGAATTTAGTGTTTTTATAGTTGACTCAAAGTCAGGTAGGTTCATTTCTGCAAGGGCTAATGTGCGCCAATAAAACTCCGGAAGTTGCTCGTTTTTTTCACTCGTTTTTAATAAATTTACAGCCTGCCTATACATACGTTCTGAATTATAGACTCTTGCTAGGGCAATTTTGAATTCCCTTGTAGAGTAGGTTGCATACTGCTTTTTAAAGTAGTTTACGAACTCAGCTCCTTTCCCTTGCTCTTTTCTAATTAGATATAAGTGTAGATAAGCTCTAACATCATTCGGTTGAATCTCAATGTATTGTTCCATTTTTTTAGCTGCTAGCTGAAGCTCACCCTCGGATAACAATTTGTTTTTTAAAAAAAGGTAAGCTCGAAAATTACTCTTATTGATTATCAAAGAGTCTAAGTATGCTTTTGCAGCAAGTTCCAATTTACCTTGTTTATAATAGATGTAAGCTTCTAAGTTCTTGGTTTCAACATTGTGAGGCTCCTCTGCTTGCCAATTTAAAGCTAAATTAATAGCCTTATCGAACTCATTAATCTGTATATAAGCCGTTGCTAGCATAAGTTTAGCTTGTAGTTGATTAGAGTTTTTATCTAAAGATTCTTTTAAGTCATTTATACCTGTAAAGTCATTAACAGATAATTTTAATTGTCCTAGACGAGTAAGCATTTCAAAGGAGCCATCTAGTGTTGATTCTGTTTTTGCTATTAAGTCTTTAGCTTTATCAAGTTGACCACTTTTCATTAATCCATAACTAATTGAAGTATAAAGCTCGAAATCCTCTTCAGCCGACGTGCTAACTTGCTCCAAAGTTGTGGCTGCATCTTCAAAATTTCCAACTTTCAATTGAGCTATTGAGAAAATTTTATGAATTGGGTGGTTGATTGGGGCTTTTTTTACTAAAGATTCTAGATAACTGTATGCTTGCTCATAGTTCCCTAATTGCATAGCGCTAACTCCAGCAATAAATTTGGTAGTGTCTTGCTTATCACCAAATTGTAATGCCTTCTCTGAGTATTCTTTTGCAAGTAAGAAGTGTTTGTTTTCGAATTCAACAACTGCTTTTAACTGGTTTATTAAAGGTTGATTAGGAAACAACGCTAGCAGCTTTTTCAATTCAATATTTGCTTTATCATAGTTTTCAGCTCGAACTAAGGCTTGGGCATAGTAGATTCTAGACCAGTGGGCATTTGCGTAATAGTTTAGATAAATTTCTAAAGTAGCAGCTGATTCGGTAAACCTTTGTTGTAAATAATGTATGCGACTTTTTAAAACTAAAGCTTCTGCGAAATCTGGTTCTATTGAGAGTAAGTTGTCGAGCAGGTTTATACTGCTATTTAAATCTTGTTCAAGGTACGCAAGATAGGCTTTAGCGAGGCTTTGGTATTTATTATATTTTACATCGTCTTCACTTGCTGATGTAAACCATGCTCTAGCTTTGTGAGTGTAATTTTGTTCTATATAAGAAATACCTTTATAAGTATTACTAGCGATTTTAAGAGAAGAACTTATTGTGCTAAGCGATTCTAAATAATTTAAAGTGTCCTCTACTTTATGTTGCATCACTAATGATTTTAAGTACTTTAGGATTGTTTTGTCATCTTGTAAACCAAGCTCTAACGCCCGTCTTAGCTCTTTTTCGGATAAAGTAGCTAAACCTTGACTAAGATATAATGTGCCTAATTTGGCTCGTAAATTTTTATCTTGAGGATATTTTTTTATGGCCGATTTTAATGTTATCTCTGCATCATTAAGTTTTTCTTCCGCAATATAAATGTTTGCTTGTTCTATAAATTCATGTGAATTTTTTTGTTCACAGCTCGAAAGTATCAATAGAATAAATGCAATTTTAACAGCGCTTTTTATCATCCCTTTTCCCTTTAGTAGGCGGTTCACTTTAGGTGTATATCACAATTTACCTGTACTAAGAGTGTATCGATTCGTAATCATAAAGACTACAAAAATAAGATTGTTATACGCATAGCATTATAGCAAAAAATTGAATTTCATTGTGTTTTCATGTTTTTAGTTCTATTAAATGTGAGCTTGTGCAGGGAGTGATTGTTTGAATTTATATCTAATCTCACAAAGGGATAAAACTTAAGTTTTCCAAACTAGTATTTTATGAATTAGATTTAAATCAATTTGAAGAGATGCATCGTGTATTATAGATCAGTTAGTTGCTGAATATTCTCAGCACTATAATTAGGTGCGTTTGTTTTTAGCAAGGTAAAAGTGAAGATACTAAGATGATTTTAGAGCATAAAAAAAGGCTCATTAAGAGCCTTTTTTATTTTTTATAGGCTTTTGTTTTCTAAGTATTTAATTGGTTTTTAATTTTTAAGTGGCGACAAAAGGTCTGCAGTTGACTAAGTTGAATTAGATTTTTCTTGTAAATAAATAACCGCAACTTCGATACTACCAAATACACTTGTAATTTTTCTTTCAACCTCGAGTTTAAATTCTTGTTCCATATCAGACTTAAGTAATTGCAACCAAGTTTGAACGAGAATAGTAGGTGGATTTTGATTTGGCATAATGTTCATCCGTGAGAGCTAAAACAACTAGCATAGTTCACGAACAATAATTGTCTATTTTAACGAACTAAAACCTCATTGAAATTTTATCTCTAAGCTCTAATGCTAGATGCTCCAAATCTGGGAATATTGTAGATTGATTATAAGAAAATAATTTTAATGCTTTAGTCATTTCCTTTACTCCCTGCTGAGTAAATCTAACTCTATTAAGAAATGATTGCCCCAAATTAGTACGGCTTAAACAATTAGAGGAGCCGTGAATGGTAAACTTTGCCTTTTGAGCTAATAATCTGCTGTCTACCTCTGGGGGATCAACTGCCAAAACTGAAGTCTCATCATTATAGTCATTCTTGATATTTAACAAATGATTGGATAATGATTTATCTGGTGTTCCATCCCTCAAAATTAATATTGGTGCAACTGTATTATGCAGTTCGTTTAAAGTAGTAGGACTAAGTATCCATATGTTTGGAGTCTTTAAATTAGAAGATGATAAAGCGAAATAAGCAGCCACAAGAGGACAAGTGCTCCAATCTAACAATCTAGTTGGAACTCCATAATGTCTCATCAGGCACAACCATTGGCTGATATCATTTTGATCTGGAAGATTTTCTGAACGTGAATAAGCACCACTTTGAAACTTAACTAAAAAAGTTCTTTCTAGACTCCAATTTGAACCATTAACACCATTATAATAGGGTATATCTCTATAAATAGACGGTTGTAACGCCCACCTATTTGAAGCATGTCCTCTGAACCATAATGAGGTATTACCGTAAACCGAAAGGTCTCTTCTACTTTTCTCTATTGCATCCAAATATTCAGCTATAGAATTAACATCAATCGTTCTTACAACAGGTCTAGTGCGCTCCCTACCCATTACAACTTTATCCTTATCTATTTAAATCGTGTCAATTAAGAAACAATACATAATTACAAAGAGAATTAACATAAATACAAAATAGGACCTGTCAATTTAATTTAAAAAAAGATACCCCCCCTATTAGTAAGAGGGGGGTATCAGTCCAACATCTGCGATACCCAATATAAAAAGCTATTAACGCTCCGCTGTGGCTCGTTGCCACGAGAGGCAGTTCGATAAGAGCAAAAGCCCCACTTACACAACAACATTTAGTAAATGATGGCCGTGCCACTTTAACGGTATCCCAGAGGGAGCCCTCCGTGAAAGCAAGTCATTGACAAAATGCCGTTGTTCCAGTTCTTCGTAGTCACTCAGGTAAGCGCGGGCTAAAAGCTGCAAAAAAACGCAGCATTAGACCTTACTTACTGACTGATACAAAGGGGCTTAAAGATGTTAAACCATGTAAATATTGAAGTACTTACCAAGAAAGACGTATTAGACGAAGTTGTAGAAGCTAAAAGCGTTCCTGAAGCTCTTGCTATGGCGTTTGGTGGTAAAGAGTCTGATTACTACCCCTGTAATAACATTAGCGAAACTGGCGTGCTCTATTGTACTGAATGCAACGGAGTTTATGAGATGTTTGCAAAAGTTATAGAGGGTAAGTAATGGCTTATACGATCAGAACAAACGAAGAAGACGAAAAAGCGATAAAGCTCTTAATGTCTATGATGAATGAAAAGTCAGCTTCAAAAGTATTACTGAAATCAGCAAAGCTACTTCCTGCGAAATTTGAAAAAATTTATGCGCTAGAAAAAAAACTTAAGTCATTGAAAATAAGACTCGCAAATATACAGTACTACAAGCAAGAATATGACAATGCTAAGAGTGCCTTAGACAATCTTATTGATGAGGATATTTGATTGCAAAAATGAACCAGGTTCAGGAGCCGGCGAAGCAAAAATGATTGCAATGTTATTTCCTGCAGGTGTTTCCCTGGATTAATTTTGATTGCAGTTAATTAAGAGAAGCAATATTTGTAAATGGTAGGTTAGGTTTCGTCGTTTCGCTCTCCCGAGCGGCCTCCGAAACCGTAGCTGAACAAGTTATAAAATGATAATCATTAAGACCAATAAGCTTAGCTTTACAGGGACCAGACCAATTCACTTTATAGCCATAATCTTCTGGATGATAAATCTCATCGTTTTTGTAAAACACGTAATCAAAACCGTCACTATGCTTAACAGATGCTGAAATATATACACTATCAAGATCATTAATGTGCTTTATTTCTGGCTTTAAAGCTTTGTCTTTTGGTGAGTCTGGCTGAGTAACAACTTTTGTCTTTTCTTCTGTTCCAAATATTAACCCCGTAATACTAAAATTAATATCATCAGGTAAAAACAAACCGCCGCTAATCAGCCCTACTAAAAAAGTAAGACGCTTAGCCCTACCGAACGCAGCAAGCCACTTAACTGTGTTTTCTTTGAATCTTCGTTTTTCATAATCCCACTTCTTAATTGTACAACCGTAAACGTTGTATGCTGGCAACATAGAATGTAAACCGCAGTCGTTTGAACCGAATACCTGCCTTGTGTCGTAAGCATTGAATAAATTGTTACCACGATAAACCCATCTATCATTCAAAGGAGCAGTTGAATGTGTACCGTAACGAACCTCAGCCACATGTATACGAGGTGGCCTAAGTGGTATACCCAACATACCGAAAAATGGCGTAAAAAACGGTATTCTGAGCCTATCGGCCCGCCTGCAAGTAGCAACTAATTCTCCAAGCCCTTCACGAACCTGCTTATCTATCATTTCAATATGCTGAATGATAAACATAACGTCCCAACCTGCCTTCCTAATATGAAGCATTTTATTAATGACTGGTTGGCGACTCTTATCGCGGTATTCCCTAGTATTGAACCACGTTCCACATTCATCAAGTACTATAAGCCCTGTTTTAGACTCATCATAATCGCCTTCATATGGAGCTGGTAAATTTTCAAAATCATCAACTGTAGGTTTATCAGGTAATCGAAATATACGAGTTTTTTTTGCCCAAGGGTTACCAAAGTTTTCAACATATAAATCTAGATTAGTTGCTACCATTCGCCCTTCGGCCAAATAATCTCTAATTTTGCCAACAGTACAAAGAGACTTACCGCCTCCTAACTTCCCTGTTACCAGATGTACAGTCATTAGCTTACAGCTTTAGCTTGAAACTCTAGAGCTTTAACAGTTAGCGACCAAGTAAGACAAGCAACCTCAACGCTAACTAAAACAGACAAACAAGAAACCGTATTACTAGGAAGTGCCATACCAATTGCTGCGACCTCTGCAGGCGCGCCAGTCATGACAGATGCGGCTATTCCAGAAAGGAAACTTAATAAAGTGTTAGTCGCAGCATATAAAGCGGTAACAACAAGTAATATTATAGCTAGCCGCTTAGCAGCCTTTGTAAAGAAAAAGTCTATTGCTGCCTTTACTAACTCTGATATTACAGAGCCTAAAGCACCAAGACCGAGAATCGCTTGAATAGCCATTAATCAACCCCTTTCAATGTACCAGTAACCCTATAGAACGCGTATAGAGTAGTTAAAACTGCAAATATCCAATACAAGTAAGGCTGCACTTTTTCAGCAGCTCCACACACATCAACTTGAGCTGAGGTATTAGGAATTAAAATCGAGTTTGCACAGCCTGAAGGGGTCAAAGCCGAAATAACCGAATCTAGGCTATCACCGTAATTATTCTCATTAAGTGTTTCTGCTAAATTAAATTTTTCATCGGCCAGCGCTTCATCAACTTTTGTTTCTAGACTTTGGCCAACAGCGTCAATTTCTGATTTAGTACTTGTAGATAGAGTATCCAAGTTAGTAGATTCTGTTAAACCATCTAAACGAGATTCAACCCCTGAATTATCTACATAAACAGAAGCATAAGCAGAAGAACCGCCCGAATACGTTGGGTCGTCTTGGCCGTCTCCATCAGCATCTAAATCATCATCATTTGCTATTCCATCACCGTCAATGTCTGGATCTAAATAATCCGCTAAACCATCATTATCAGTGTCAGGTGATAAGCAAACAAAAGCAGAACCAGTAGAAGTCTCAATATTTCCACAGCCTTCATCACAAGTGCCAGACGAATCACAAACGTTTACAGGGTCTTCTACGCAAGATGGTAAACCGAATCCTAAATCCTGACATTCGTCACCAGTCTCGTCGACTGTTGGTAAATTTTCGTTGAAATATTCTTCTAATTCAGAATCTACATAACAAAGACCACTCGGAACACTTCCATATGATTCACCATCTGTAGACATTACATATTCACAATAGGAACCATCATCCTCTTTTTTACATACACTAGTTGACGTATACGACAAAACCGGAATTAAATCGGAACCATAATCACTATCGTCACATGAGTCCCGTTCATTAATGTCTGATGCATCAAAACAATAATTATCTGTACCAATATTAGCCATAATTACATAGGTAGCATTAGCACCGGAGAAACCATTCGGAGGACAAACATCAATTAATGTATACTCTCCTTGAACTTGAATAGCCCCGAGACTAATTAGAGAGCCGTTTTGACTCCAGCCGCAGTCGGTCTGGTCTGAATTGCAATTATATTGTGAAGTTCTAACTGTCGCGTTGTCTACAGAAGCATAACAACGGTCAGGATCTGTAAATTCTTCTAGTACAGCAGATGAACCTGAAGACTCTAGAACGTATTTAACACTTGAATTTGAAGTAGCGATTTTGTCAGAAACGACTTGAGAACGATATTCTGTAACATACTGTGTAGCACCCTGACCGTTATAGGTACATGAGCTAGATTGACCAGCAGCAACACCATAATCATAGTCAAACAATTCATCTCCAGAGCTACCTGAAGGGTTATCATTTCCAATACCATCAATAGAATGTGCAAAAAAAGGCACTAATAGCACCATGAATACTATTAATGCCTTCATAACTTAACTAATACCTTTTTTAGCCCAAGAACGAACTAAAATGATACCGATTGAAGCAACAAGACCAACTGCCAAAATTGCATAACCGAAGGTTTCAGCTTCGCCTATTTTTGCAATTATTGCAGCTTCAACCTCCGCCAAATCAGCCATTGCAGACCCAGAAGCGGCAAGTAACGAACCAGCTAAAAGTGTCTTTGGTGACTTCATGGCAGAGAATGCCTTTTTACGTAATGCCAATTTGTTAAGCATATTTAATACTCCTTAAAAAAATGAATGTGAATATCTTCGGATTAGCATCATCACATAACCAGCGCCATAACCAGCACACCACGCTAGAACAGCTAACCCCAAGATTGTTGATAAAACATCAACATTGATTAAGGCGACGAATTCTTCACTTGTCATTGAAAAGCATTCCCCGCCCTAAACCCTAGAAACCCACTAAGCGCACATATCAACGCAATAGTGAGAGTTACAGAATCACCAGCCCCAAGACCAGCTTGAGAGAAAGTGAATTCCTGATATTCATCATGTGTAACAAGTAAATACTCGTTTGAATCTACAGAACCGCACTCGTCAGAAGTTGTAGAAACTTCATAATAAAGTTCACTGTTATCTTGATAAGTTGCGGAATGAAGCATACATCTCATATTTATTTACTCGTTACGGAATAAGTGATTGTTATTAAGCAAGCTTCTTAACATCTGTTACGATGTTTTTACTTGGGTCTTTCGGGTTGGCATTAAGGAAAAGTTCAACTTCTGTTAGTGGCTTAACTTGGTTAAATTTCTGAAATACTTCCTGAGAATTGACCATTTCAATTTGCTTCACTTCAAAGCCATTCTTTTGAATGTTGTGGTCACCTTGTATAAAGTTCTCAGCTGGAACCAAGTACTCAACATACGAAAAGTTATAAGGTTTAGGTGTCCCTGATTTTTTAGAAACCCCTTCACCTTTTGATGCACATAAAAACACTGCTCTTAAAGCCATAATTGTTACCTTTTGTTTAGGTTGATAAAACGAGTGCATCGGATTTGATGCGAGTTGGAAAATCATCGTCATCAAGTTCAGCCGTGAATAAATCGACTATTTCCTGTGATGAATATTGATGAATTTGTTTGAGTAAATTAATTACTCTGCGACTGTGAAGTACTGCGTATTTAATGCAGTGTTCAGCAGTGGCATTTAATTTTTTAGACTGAAGCTGTATGCGTTCTGGTTGCGTGCCAAATTGGTTTAAGCATGGATAGCTACCAGCAAAATATTTGCTTGGATTGAGCAGCGCATCGAGTGGAATTTCTCTGTCTATGTTTCTTAGTTCTACTTCCCAGCGAACCCAATCAGGATTCTTTTCATCTTTAAGGTGTAAGCCTTTTTCATAGACTCTTAGCATTTTCCCATTGGTACGTTTGCCAACATAGAAAGAACGGCCAGCACTGGCACAGAGACGACCATTTTTAGCGAGCACACCTGATTCATAATAAGCGTAGCTAGGTGGAGTTGTGACTGTGAAAAGTCCTTGCTTAAACATCTTGCGACAGGTATCGATATTGAAGTGGCCTTGAAAATCATCGTAAGCCATATCGATTCTGGTAATTCTGACATAACCTAATTCAATACAAAGGTCGTGTAGTTCTTCGAACTTAATAGAGCCACACGCTTTACCCGTGAGTGAGACCATAGCACCAAAATTTTCAGCGCCCCAACAAGCCACACCTACCGGAACACTATCAAACTCTAGGTTTGCACTATTTGGATATCTAAAGCGGCCGTAATGATTATTTTTCACAGTCCACATTTCATGATCTGAATAACTGAATTCTTCGCCTGACGCATCTTTCCAATCCGATAAATCTTTGTAGTGCTTACTCATGCGTGTGTTTAGCTGTGAGATGAATTTAGAGATGTTATCGAACAATATATTATCTGTTGTGGTGACCATTTCTTCTGTAAGAAGGGCTTTATAGTGGTCGCGGAAATTAATGGTTCTATCTGCTTCAAAGTGTAGTTTTGCTTCCATTTTTAAGCGTTCTAGCTCGACATAATCAAAAGACAGTGTCAGATAGTCGATAATGCACTTATCAGTCGAAGGCGCCAGAGTCATAGAGTCGCTGCCAGTTTTCGGGGGTAACTTCATAAAATTCTATCTCTTCGCCGTAGGCTTTAAGGCAGTGATGGACAAGTTGAGCGTATGAATCGAACTCAAGAGGGAAATCAATAGAATCTGGCTGAAAAGACCACATGCCACATACTCGGTCAAAGTAAATAATGCGCTTCTTATGCGGCTCATTGTCGAAGGTGAAGCAATTGTTTGGCATTTGGTTACACCTTGGTCAATTGTAGTTACTGTTGTTGCTGGCTTTATCGCTATACAGCGACTGGTGCAAATGCCGTCAACGCAATGTTTGCAAGTCATGATAAACCCACAAATAATTTAACGGGTTGAAGGATTTTCTCGCCATTCTTAAGGGCTTTTAGCAATCTTGATGCTGTAGGACTGGAAAATATTATTTGTGTTGGTCTATCGGTGAATTCGAGGCTTTGCTCGTAATTTTCAGGGCATGTATTACAAAGCTCTAAGTATTCTTCAAGCGTTACAGTGCAAGCTGTTTTATGTGTGACAGTTTCGTAAAATACTTTGTTTAGTATTTCCGATGAATCCTCAAGGTTAATTATGGCGTTTTGTGTCACCACTGCTGTTAAATTATTCATTTTGAGAACACGCTAACGCCAGAGGCGCGAAGACGTTCAACCGTGATTTTTGTTAGGTCTACGTATCGAGTGACGCGCTTACCTTGACCCTTTGTTCTAGAAACAGCGTTTGCATGTCGGTACTCTGGAATATCACCTTTATCTAATTGGCCTCTAATCGCTCCCTCGGTTTCACCTGTCATTTTTGCGTACTCAGACGGGCTCACGTAAGGTGCTGGTATAGCTAGTAATACTTGCATGGCATATACTTCTTTTAGTGGTTTATAGGGTTATCCCAATAGGTTTAATATTAGTTATCCCTATAGGGATAATGCAAATAACATTTACATCTATAGGTATTCTTTTATGGAATTAGACGCTATTTTAGAGAGGTTGATGCTAGTAACTGGGCAAAAATCAAATAGGTCTTTATGTATTTTTTTGGGGATTCCACCGACAACAGCAGGCAATTGGAAAATGAGAGGAACAATTCCCTATCAAGCCTGTTTAATTGCTGAAGAAAAAACTGGCTATTTAATGAAGTGGCTATTGACTGGCGAGGGTCCCCAAAAACATGGAGAACCCATCATTAAAACTGTAGATGAAGAAAAGTTAATTGAAGACTTTGTTGAAGTAGTCGCTCAAGGTTTTAACCTTAAGTTTATGAAAATGACCGAAGATACGACAGAAGAAACAATGGGGTATTTAGCTAAAATGCTTTATACCAAAACCACTGGGCAAATATCTATTCCTAAGGCTAATGCTGAAAGTAAAAATCAGAAGCCGAAAGTTACTATGAAGTATCCGTGAAGTTGTTAGGGTAATAGGAAATTAAATGACAAAAGAGCAACAATATAAATACAAAGGAAATAGATGCTCAATATGTGGTATGACTGTCCAAGAAATGGTGAGCCGTTATGGTACCTTCAGTCGAATGTTCGAACTTCACCATATTGATCCGGATAAAAAAGATTCTAATTACAATAATCTCATAAAACAAAACCTTTCAGCAAAGCAACTTGATGAAATAGATAAATGCATTTTACTTTGTCGCGTTTGTCATGGCGTGGTACATGCGCAAGATGTAAAAATAAATGGAGAAATAAAATTAAGCTTCAATGGTCGTGAAGTATCGCAAAAAATATCAGGTTGGTTAGTTATCGATCAGAAAAAACAATCATTCCAATTTTTATGCGAGGAAAAATTATTAATTGAGCCTTACGTTGATCAAGTTGCAAAACAAAGCAAAGGAATTATATTCGGTGTGGATATAAATGACGGCAATCATCTGATAAGTCAAATAAAGCTTTTAAAAAATAACGAAAGTTACAAGGTTTGGAAAGCTGAAACAAATGAGTTAATGCTTCAAGTGACAAGAAGAGACCAAACTCTTATATTTGAAATTAAAATAGCCTTCAGGTTTTGTGAATTGGATGGTAGTGGACTACCAAAGGGTGAAAGGTATTGGTATCGGAATGGAATTATTCTCTATGAAAATGGAGAAGTTCAAACAGAAGGTGTATTAATAAACCATCTAGACATTGATTATTTACCTTAACAAGCCAGCCAATAGGGCAAATAAAAATGTTTAGATATTTCGCTACAAAGTTGGCTTCAAGAAAACTATTCCCCAAATACAATAACAATGTGTCTTTCTCTTTCCTCTTCAAGGTCGGTCAGAACCTGTAATTACTTGAACTAGATAAATCAGTTAAATTCTTGTCCGTTGGTAAATTTTTAGTGAATGCTTCCCATTTTTCTAACTCTCTTGCTCTCTGTAACGGTGGCATACCTTGCAAAGATTGAAACCAATTTACAGAACGGTTATGAGCGGCGTGGGGTATATTGATTAACGTTTCATCATGCTTGAATAAACCTATAAACAAAGCTATTACAAATCCAATTTGAATTGTTGATTTAGCAAACAAAATAATAAACCACGTCATTTCATGATTAATGGTATACCTGTCAATACAATCAATAATATTAAAAGCTACGGTTGTAAGGAATGCTATTCTTATTAACTTAAACGAAATGCTTTTCACTAAAGAAAGTCTTTTATGAAAGTAATCTAAAATCCAGACCGCAATTAGGCTAAATAAAATCCATGAGCAATACCATACCACTCGGCCGGAATGGATTCCCAAAGTAAGGATGAATTCAAATAGAGGGTTCTCTAAAAGAGTAATGATTTCAAAAAAAATCATTACTATAGAAGATACAACATGGCTATTTAACCGCTTAAACAAAAGAATACTCGTTATCAACGACAACGAGTAAAAATATATGAAATAGCTTTCAACTCCTATAAAGAATTGTTCCATTGAATTCCTTGACCAATAACTACAGGTGGCCTCTTAGTACCTAAGCCTGCATTAGCTGAGAAACTTGAGACAATCAATACTGACAAAAGAGTAAATATATATCCGATTTTTTTCATTGTTACAATCCTAATTAGTTAATTCAAGTTAAATATGGGTAATTTCCCACTCCTAAATTATCGGCAAATATTGTGGAATCAAATCAATATTTTGTTATTTTAAGGCTTTGTGATTTATAAGGTTTAGCTTTGAGCATTAAGAAGCAGAAGGACGGAAGGTATAAACTCGAAATTTATCCTGATGGTAGAGAAGGTAAAAGAGTAAGAAAGCTATTTGAAACTAAGTCTGAAGCGATCCGTTATGAAAGGCATATTTTAGATTCTGCTAATAATGACCCATGGAACAAAAAAGAAATAATAGATAATAGAAAGTTAAGCGAACTGGCCAAACGGTACTATGAACTATATGGCAAATCACTTAAGGATTCTGTTAATGCGATGCGTTATATAAATAGAACGGTAGCAGCATTAAACGACCCTAAAGGCATTGATTTAACAAAAGCTATATATACAGAATATAGAACACAAAAGATAAAGGACGGCTTTAAAAACAATACACTGAACAATGAGCTAATGCGTATTAAAGGAATGTTTAATAAGTTATTCGAACTAAAAGACATTCATTATAAGCCACCTCTTTTAGGCCTTAAAAAGCTTAAAGTTGATGATGCTGAGAAGACTTACTTAGAATTGCCAGAGCTAAAAATACTTATGGAAGCCCTTAAGAAAGCAAATAATGATTGTTATATGACTGCTAAGTTATGTGCCAGTACAGGGGCTAGATGGGGCGAAGCTGAAAGCATGGAATCCAGACGACTAAAAAAATACAGTGTGTACTACTCCAAAACAAAAAGTGCTAGAAATAGAACTGTTGGTATTACCTCTGATTTTTATAATGAATTACCCAAGAAAAGAGGCTTGATATTCTCGCCTACTTACAAGGTTTTTCTAGCTGTTTTTCATGGGTTAAAGCTTGATGTTCCAAAGGGCCAAGCAACACATATATTAAGACATACATTTGCTACTCACTTTATGAAGAATGGCGGTAACATTTTAGATTTACAAAAAATATTAGGTCATTCAGATATCAAGATGACCATGATTTATGCCCATCACAGCCCAGAGTATACTGAGCACGCTATTAAACTAAATCCAATCGCAAAGATACTTGAGTAATGGCGGCAAAATGGCGGCATTTGTTTGGTTTAAGGTGTTTTTATGTGTTTTTTGGTGTGCTTTACTATTTTTATAAGCAGAGCTTAAACCTTGTGTAGCGCTGCATGACGTGTTTTTAGAGAGATTTTTGAGCATAAAAAAAAGGCTCATTAAGAGCCTTTATTAGAACAGTAAATATTATTTTTTTCTTCTCGCTAATCCACCTAGACCTATCAAGCCAAGACCTAGCAGAGCAATTGATGCAGGGGCCGATACTTCAACCGGTACCAATTCAGAATCTATTCTAAACTCGGCAACTAATTGGTTGGACATTTCTTCAGTTGTTAAGAAACCAATACAGCCCGCTTCTAAACCAATTGTTACACAAGCAGTGTCTGTAATTAATTGAAGACCCGATAATACAGTGGTTATAGTGTATTCGTAATCATCTAAAATGAAGCTACCTGAAAACTCTACATTACCACCGACAATGTCAAAGTCTGTAGTATCAGAAGTAATTGCAAAAATATCCGCACAGCCATTTAGGTTTACACCGGTGCCGTTTAAAGTTCCATCAGGGCAGATTAAGGTATCATCTAAAAGCGCTTCGTCTACAGTGAAGCCTCCACTTAGATCATAATCCACACCATTAATAGTCTCTAAGAAACTAATTTCAAACCCTAAAGTAGGAGCATCTATTACTAGCGCTGGTCCAACGTAAGGAACCCCATCTAACTCAGTAGCGGTTAGTTGTAACGCGTCTAAAAAGCTCGCACCGATTAAAAGGCCGTCACCTGTTCCTACTACCCAGTTATTGTGAAATAAATCAGTACCTTGCTCTAGGCCTCCATTTGTAACAACTGTACCGAGTACAGGGCTAGCAGATTGGAAAGAGCTTTGGATACCATCAACACCACCGTTTATGACTACGTCTCCACTTGTGAGGCCCTCACCCCAAGTAAGATCCGTGGAAGCCGGAACTCCAAGTAAACCATTTGGTGTTGCGTCACCAGATGCGGTTACACTTCCGCCGGTTGTTTGAGTGAAGTCAGTGAAGCCTGCTTCGTTGATATAATTCCAAGATGTAATTTGTGCTGCGTTAGCGGTACCTACTGCAGCTAACGTCATTGCTGCGAATACCGTATTTAACTTTTTCATTGTTATTTCCTTTTAATAGCTAGTTAGCTGGAGTAATTCCAATTAGCTGTAGCATGTAGTGTGCCATAAGAAAATAACGTATATTAAACAGATGGTTAGGTTTTTCTGTGGCTATTTAATTTAGTATTTTGTAAAAAAAATGGACATAAATGCATTTAGTTATTAATTAGGTTTGTGGCCAGTTTTATTTTTAACCTTTGTAACAAGCCGTTATTACCAAAGGGCAGATAAGTCTTCTTTAGTTTGTTTTTGTAGGCATCAAAATGGAGCCCTGTCGGTGCACATAGAACCTCTCCCCGTTTTAATAATATTTTTAAGGCATAAGTTCCTGCGACGCCTGCACACATCTTTACAGCCATTGGCATCGAAGGCCCTGTTTCTTTTTGAAAATTCGCACTTTCGGGAATGACTAAATAATCTCTTTGTAATAATGAAGGTGAGAGGCCCACTAGAAAACGTATAAGTTGGTCATTTCTGCTGTGCTGCTCAAATCTGAAGTATTCTTCATAGGACATTTTACCGGGCATAAAGCACAGAAAAGCGACTCCCATACCTATTGGGGCTGCCGTAACATAAGGAATTCTAAGTTCTTCACACTTTTTGAATACTAGCTTTCTAGCGTCTAAAGCAAAGAAATCTAAACTATCGATATATAGATCTACATCAATTAAAAAATCATCTACATTATGCTTGTTGATCCCTTCATTAAATGACTTAATCAGAGAGTCGGGATTTATGTCTTTGGCAATGTTTTCCATTACTGCAGATTTGGGTTGATTAACTGTAGATAAAAATGCTCCAGCTTGACGGTTGAAGTTATGAACTTCAAACTTGTCAAAATCTGAAATGTTAAACTTTTCAACTCCTAGTCGAGTCATAGTTATGAGGTGTTCTCCTCCTACTCCTCCAGCTCCCGCAATTGCAATTCGTTTAGAACGTAATATTTGCTGTTCATCTGGCGTTATCCATCCAATATTTCGAGAGAAGGCACGGGTATAGTCAAACATTTTTAAGTTCCTTGAAGGCTACACACAATCAACTCAAGCTATTTTAGTAGAACTGGCTTACTTAGCGTTAAATTGATCACTAATATCTTTTTCTATTACACTTAGTATGCTTTTGAAACCAGGAGTCAAGCCTGAAAAAAGTAATTCTCGATTGATATAATACGGAGCCCTTTTACCGTGATATTCAACTACTGGGCCAACTTTTGTAAATACTATACCTACAAACTTTAAACTTCTAGCAAGTCTAGGTTCCATCATTACAAAGCAATGCTTTATCCCCATATTTAAACAAACGGAAGCGGCTGAAAGGTATAAGCCTACTGCTATAAATGGGAAGCATCTGAGTTCTTTTTCGGAATAATTATATTCATTAATTGAACCTGTAGCAGAGCCTTGAAATTTATCAGTTGCTCTTTTTCTAAATTGTTTCGGGATGGCAAGTCGAGATATCTCACACACTTCCTCTCTTGGAAAGTCTGAAGGATGTACACTTTTTTCGTTAATTGCGCTGAGGCAAAATTTCTCGATTGGAAGCATTTGTTTTGGGTCTTTACTGGTTACAACTCTTACTGTCCCAGCAAAGGCCCCAGTTGGTTTATGTTTAATTAGGCAATGAAATGCTCTTGAGTCAAATTCATCAAGTTCTTCGTTGGTAGGTTGAAGCTTCTCAAACTTTAGCTCTTCACAATATACCTTATGTCTAATTTTAAATGATTCAGATTTATGACTTCTATTAATAGCAACAACAGCAGATAGGTATTCTGAAAAATGTTTGGATATTTGGTTTGCTTGTCTGCTTATCGCAAAGTTAATGAATAGCTTAACAAGCGGGCCAATAATTGGTTTTTCAGCGTACTTTCTTAATTTTTTCACTATTTTTTGAATCCCTACCTAAGGCTCCAACTCCATCATAATTTAAGAGCTCAATTTGAAATGAGCAAAAGATAAATGTTAACTCAGTTCTAATTATTTATCATAATACTTTTATAGGTCACACGTTTAGCGTAGGTAGTTTTGGTAAATTAGCCCTAGGTATTCATGCAAGGCTCTTTCACTTCTATATAAGCTAGATGCATTAGGTAAGCCTAGTACTGGTTCAACATTTTTACGACTCAAGTGTTCAACGGGTATTGGTAGTACCTTAATATTATAGTCTTCGAAATAAGTGATGGCGCGGGTTAAGTGGCTTGCAGAGGTAACTAACGATATATACTTGCCATCCAGCATTTCTGCTAGAGCAGCGACTTCAGTTTCAGTATTATTTCCTTTAGAGTTTATGAAAATGTCATGGGAATTCACTCCCATAGTCGTTAGGAACTCCTGATTATGTGCAGCTTGTGAATAGACATCTCTTCTACCTAAAATACCACCGGCTAGGTAGATTGGTTTGTTTACTGAGTGGTACATTTGTGCTGCATAATGATTTCTCTGCATAGAGCAATTTGGCCATCTAGAAACAAAAGGTAAGTCATCATCTTCAACGTAGTTACACGCTAAGATAACAATCGCATCTGTTTGTCGCCAAACTTTAGATTCAATTTTTATTGTGGGATAGGGGTCTTCTAAATGTTTGATCAATATAACACTTGGGTAGGTCATTGAACAAAGTAATAACCATCCCAAAGGCAGAAATGAGAAGAACGACAATAATTTACTAGTAGAGAATAAACAAGCAAACCTGAGCAATACAAACATCAGTGTTGAATGTACCAAAGGGGAACTAAGTGACGTTGCTATATCTGCTAACATACGGTTTGAAATTTTTTTGATTTCTTGATTTTACTGTATTTCATAAAATGTTTTATACCAAGTAACAAATTCTCCAATTCCTTTATCTAAATTGGTTTTGGGTTGATAGCCAATGTCATTCGTTAGCGCAGAAACATCAGCATATGTATCAGGTACATCACCAGCTTGTAGTGGCAACATTTCTTTAATAGCTGTTTTATTTAATGCCTTTTCTAATGTTTCAATAAATGTGAGTAAATGAACTGGATTATGGGCCCCGATATTATAGATTTTCCAGGGAGCTTTACTGCTACTAGGATCTGGGAATTTGCCGTTCCATTTGGTATTTGGTTGAGCTATGTTGTCTATGCACATTATAATGCCATCAACAATATCATCAATATAGGTGAAATCACGGCGATGATTGCCATAATTAAATACCTTGATAGGCTCCCCATCTAAAATTGCTTTGGTAAATTTGAATAGGGCCATGTCGGGTCTGCCCCATGGACCATAAACTGTAAAAAAACGTAGCCCTGTGGTTGGTAATTTATATAGATGACTATATGAATGCGCTATAGCCTCGTTTGCTTTTTTAGTGGCCGCATAAAGTGAAACTGGATGGTCAACGTTATCGGTAACTTTGAAAGGAGTGGTTTCATTAGCACCATATACTGAGCTTGATGAAGCATAGACAAGGTGTTTGACTTTAGTATGTCGACACCCTTCTAAAATATTCATAAAGCCTATTAAGTTACTATCAACGTAAGCATGGGGATTCTCTATTGAATACCTTACTCCTGCTTGGGCGGCCAAATGTATGACTTTTTCAAATAGATTGGTTCTGAATAAATCCTCAATATTTTCTCTATCTGCCAAATCCATTTTTATAAAACTAAAATTATTGGACGATGTATGTGTTGATAATTGTTTTAAGCGTCCTTCCTTTAGAGTTACATCATAATAATCGTTCATGTTATCGATACCTACAACAGTATCGCCGCGGCTTAGCAGATATTTAGTAACGTGAAACCCAATAAATCCAGCAACCCCTGTAACTAGAACTTTCATAATAATACCCTTAGAGCTTGTTTAAGATTTTAATACCTTAAACATAAAAATATAAATGGAATGCGAAGCTAATATTTGTGATTATAACCAGATACTTGCCAGTAACTGTAACGATTATGATGGTAAATAATATATTTTTATTTAGTTTTAAAATTTTCTTAATTGTATGGCTGTTATCGAATTCGACTTTCGCTACTAAACTAAGCGATCTCGTTTCGAACATTAAGCCATCAATTGTAGGTGTGGGGTTATATGATCCGTTAGGTACGCAAACTCATCAATTAATGGGGAGTGGCTTTGTGTTTGGAGATGGTTCATTAGTTGCTACCAATTATCATGTTGTATCTATTGATTTAGACCCTACAAAAGTGCAACACCTCATTATTTTCTCAGGTCAAGGTCGTAAACCAAAAATCCAAAAGGTAAAAGTGGTTGCCACAGACCCTTTGCATGATTTAGCAATTCTTAAATTAGAGGAAGCCTTAAAACCTATAACATTGGCAACTGATGAATATGCGCCAGATGGGACAGAAATTTTACTTACAGGGTTCCCTATAGGTGCAGTACTGGGGTTATTTCCAGCTACTCATAGAGGCATAATTGCTGCTACTTCACCAGATGTTATTCCATCAGCCAATTCTCGGGGGTTATCCACAAGAATTCTCAAAAGGTTGGATGAGCAGTTCTTAATATATCAACTTGATATAACAGCTTA
Source organism: Paraglaciecola marina (assembly GCF_004360155.1). GTDB lineage: Bacteria > Pseudomonadota > Gammaproteobacteria > Enterobacterales > Alteromonadaceae > Paraglaciecola > Paraglaciecola marina. The sequence continues at coordinate 73,537 of NZ_SAIS01000009.1, forward strand.
CCCAGGTAATAGTGGTAGTCCAATATATGATTCTGAAACAGGGGAAGTCATAGGAGTGCTGAACAAAGTATTTGTTAAAGAGTCAAAAGAGTCTGTACTGGAAAAACCATCAGGAATCAGTTACGCCATACCTATAAAATATTTGAAAGCTCTCGCCAAAAGCAGCGGCTATTCTATATAATTGGAAAAATTCCATTAAGTGTCTATTATATTTACACTAATGATATATTTTGATTTTTTATTTATTAAAATCAATATCTTGTAAATTGGTTTGTTTTTTGCATTAAGTGGTAAAGTTTAAAAATTCATAATACGGATGGTGAATAGTTGTGAAACATAATAAGCAAAGTATTGTAAAAGAAAAAGAATCAACGGATTCAAGAAGGAAGTTTTTAGTTAAGAGCACAGCTACTGCTTTAGTCGCGACCTTACCCATTAAAACAAGTTGGGCTAGAAGTGGAGGTCATGGTGGTGGGTGTATGGTTTCTGGCAACTTGTCTGGTAACCAGTCTGCTGTCTGTGAAGCTGTCGTTGTTTCAGGTAAGTCACCGGAAGATTGGTACGATGATTGCCGTTCTAGTAAATATGTAAGTGCAACAGCTCGTACCGCATCTACCACTCCTTGGGGGACAATTTTTAGTTTTACACCTACTTCTGGTTATAGCCGTGGCGGTTATAAGAATAAATATAATAGATCGAGTGTTAGTTCTTCTAGCTCTTTATATGAAATTTTAGAAAAAGGCGGAGATTTGGAGCAAAACTTGGTTGCAGGGTATTTAAATGCTTTAGATAACCGTTACCCTCTGAAACCTGGCGTGACAGCTGAGATGTATGCTTCAATGTTAGAAGCCGAAGCAGAGAATGACGAAGCAGCATTAATTCAAGCATTACAGCAAACCTATACTTATAGCGGCGGTTCTAGACGTTAAGATCTAATTCGATATGTTTCACATTTCTCCATCCGTTTTTATTTATAACGCCAGCGACCAGTCTGGCGTTTTAGTATTTGTTCCTGCGTTAGGTAAGGTGGTAACTTTGACCTCTAAGGTTGGAGTTATTTTATTGGCCTTAAAGAGTGAAGAAAGTTTTGATTTCACAGCATTTAATTCTAAAATTGTGGAAATTGAGTCTGATCAAGTGAAAGAAGTTTGGCATACTCTAATATCAGAAGGTATTTTGATAGAGGATATTTAGTTGCAATTAAAAGAGTTGGAGTATGGAGACCTTTCTGAGAAAATGCATAAAGGTAATATCGGTATTGATTTAGGCGTAGCCTCATTCCGAGTTAAATCAAAATTACCAGACGTTCAAAAAGTATTTTATGAATTATATTCTGACTATTCAATTGTAGGTCAGGATGACCCAACTGATTTCCAAGTATCAATTCAGCAATCTTTTTCTTTGAGACGATGGTTTAAACCTCAAATAAGCTTCTCACTTGACCAATATACTCCGTTTTTGCCCTTACCTCGATCACAAGCATACCCATTACTTGAATGGGGGATGAATTGGTGTATGGCAGCACATCAACATAATTTTTTACTCATCCATGGGGCTATCCTCGAAAAAAATGATGAAGCGTTTATTTTTCCTGCTCCTCCAGGCTCAGGTAAAAGCACGTTATGTGCATATTTAGCTAATTCCGGGTGGCGTTTATTGTCAGATGAAATGACAGTTATTAATCTTGAAACAGGGTTAGCTCACCCATTTGTCAGGCCTATTTGTTTAAAAAATAACTCTATTGATTTGGTTAAAGAGTGGTTTCCTGATGTTGTTGTTTCAAATATTGCTAAAGATACATCAAAAGGCACAGTTGCTCATGTTAAACCTCCAGAAAGCAGTGTTTTGGATCTCTATAAAACTGCAAAAGTTAGGGCAATTGTGTTACCTCATTTTACTCTCGATAAAAAACTGGATATTTATACCCTCAATAAAATTCAAGCTTATGAGTCTTTGTCTAGTAATGCATTTAATGAAGGGATGTTAGGCTTGCAAGGGTTTAGAGCAATGACTCGATTAATAGAGCAAACAGATACAGTTGAAATTTTTTATAACGACTTAAATTCAGTCATGGAGTTTTTAACTGAGGGAGTATTTGCCCAATGATGTCTCCTATTACGCAGCAGCTGATTTCTTTGGTAAAAGGTCAAGTACCTATGACTAATAGGTTGGTAGAATGGGAATATATCATACGAGTCGCTAGAGAAGTATCCATGTTACCGAGAATAGCAGCTATGTCGGTTGACTTTTCTAACTTAGAAACATTACCCAGTTATGCATTAAATCATTTTCAAGCAGCTAAATGCTCATCAGAACTATTAAAGCAACATGTTTATTTTGAGGCGGAAGGTTTAGTGAAATTAATTAATAAAATTTCTGATGAGCCGCCCATATTCTTAAAAGGAGCAGCCTACTTATTAGCTAAATATAAAGTAGGAGAGGGCCGTGTTTTTTCGGATATTGATATTTTAGTATCAAAAGAGTTAGTCGATTCGGTTGAAAACAAGCTTCTTGTATACGGTTGGATCCATGATGAAATTGATGATTATGAACAAATGTATTATCGTAAATGGGCACATGAAATCCCTCCACTGATGCATTGTACAAGAGGAACTCAACTTGATGTACATCATAATTTAGTACCTATAATCAGTGGAAAGGCTCCTGATATTGAGTTTTTTAAGAATGATTTGGTGAGTATTTGTGATGGGCAAGCAAAAACATTAGCACCATATGCAATGGTATTGCACAGTGCAGTCCACCTGTTTTATCAAGAAGAGTATCATCACGGTTTTCGTGACTTAAGTGATTTACATTTGATGTTTAGCGAGTTTGGAGAGAATGAAGGATTTTGGGAGGCGCTCTTTCTATTAGCACAGCGGACTAATTTTACTGCTGAGTTAGGTTTGGCATGTCGCTATACAAACTTGTTTTTTAATTCCTCCATACCGGATAAATGGATGTTAAAAAGTGAAGGATTTTTGCCTTCAAGAATCACTATGGTGTTTTTTGATTGGATATTTTTTAGAATCCTGCAGCCTCAACATCCACTGTGTAAGGTATCCTATATTGGGTTAGCTAATTTAATTGCTATGATAAGAGGACATTGGATAAAAATGCCTTTGCCTATTCTTATTCAACACGTTTCAACTAAAGCATACAAAGCGATTGGCGAGATGATAGCTGGAAAAGGAGCTTTTAAGAAAAATAAAGAACAAGAGCTTCCAGAAAACCTTCCCAAAATATGATTAACCACTAAGTGTTACTTTTCTGCTAAATCACTACCTACTTCTGTTATTAATCTTCTTAGCCATATATGGCCTGCATCATGTTGTAATAATGGACTCCAGGCCATTTTTAATGCGATAGGTGGAATATCAAATGGTGGTTCTAACATAATTACATCAGGGTCCTGAGTATACAGTTTAGCTGCTTTACTTGGTAAAGTTGCCACCAAGTTTTGAGCTTTAGCTAGTTGTAGCGCCACATGATAATGCCTCGTAAATACCCGTATGCTTCTTTGTTTGCCAATTTTTGTCAGCTCTGCATCTACCCAGCCTAACTTTTGCACTTCTGTTGGATCTATTCCAACACCCACACCAAACCCTGTTTTACTGACCCATATATGCTTACTGGTTAAATAGTTATCTAGATTAAAATTGCCCACAATTGGATTTTGACTGTTTAATACACAGCAAAAAGAATCGTACCAAACCACTTTTTGATGAAATGATAAAGGAAGTTCATCAAAACGATTAATTGCCATGTCTACTTTTCCATGTTCTACATCATGGAAGGTGACATCACTAGGGGTTATTAGATCTAACGTTACATTTGGGGCTAATTTAGTTAACCGTCTAATGAGTTCCATTAGTAAAGTTGATTCGGCATAGTCACTTGCCATGATCCTAAAAGTTCTATTACTTTGAAGAGGGCTAAATTCTACTTCTGGTTTTATGGTTGTTTCTAACTTTGAGAGTACGTCCCTTATAATAGGTTGCAATTCCGTGGCTCGTTTTGTAGGGGTCATGCCGCCACTAGTTCTAATCAGTAAAGGGTCTTTAAATAAATCTCTAAGTCTTCGAAGGCCATTGCTCATAGCTGGTTGAGTAATGCTTAGTTGGTTTGCTGCTTTTGTAACGCTGCCCTCTCTAAGTAGTACGTCTAGATAAACCAGTAAGTTTAAATCTACTTTTGATATATTCATTATTATTATCTCGAGGCTAAGAGTTATTTAGTATCTGAATTTTACTCATTTTAATTTGTATTTTCATGGATTAAATGCAACAAGGATGAAATATTAAATTAATGTTTATTAAAACTGCAAATTTGGGGAAAGAGGTGAACTACTTGAAGACGTCCAAAATCAAAGCACTAATAGCTTTGATTCTGAACAATTATTGAATGATGTTTTCCTGATATAACTAATTATATCGTGAATTATCATGCATCGAATTGGTTCATCGTATTGTCTTCTCCAGAGGCCTTTAATGCTTGTTCGCCAGAGAAGTATTCTTTATGGTCATCACCAATGTTTGAACCGGCCATAGCTTGGTGTTTAACACATGCTAAGCTTTGTCTTATTTCTTTGCGTTGCACACCTTTTACGTAAGCTAACATGCCCTCATCACCAAAATAGCCTTTCGCTAACTCATCTGTTGATAATGCTGCAGTATGATATGTTGGCAAGGTTATTAAGTGGTGGAAAATGCCAGCTTCACGAGCAGCATCGGCCTGGAAGGTTTTAATTTTTTCATCAGCTAGTTGAGCTAATTCAGAGTCGTCATATTGCTCTGACATTAAAGCGGCTCTGTCGTAACCTTTTATATCTTTGCCACTTTCTAACCAAGCATCGAATACTTGCTGGCGGAAGTTAAGAGTCCAGTTGAAAGATGGCGAGTTGTTATATACCAGCTTGGCATTAGGTACAGTTTCCCGAATCGCTCTTACCATATCACCAATTTGCCCAACATGAGGTTTTTCCGTTTCAATCCATAAAAGATCTGCACCATTTTGCAGTGAGGTAATACAATCTAAAACAACGCGATCAATACTCGTATTATCTTTAAACTTATATAAACCGTTTGGTAAACGTGTGGGTTTAACTAGCTTACCGTTTTGTTTGAGAACTGAGTCACCTTCATTTAAATCATCTATTGAATTAACATCAGAGGTGTCTAGAAATGCATTGTATTGGGCGGCTAAGTCCCCTGGACTTTTTGAAACAGGTATTTTTTGGGTTAGGCTTGCACCTAGAGAGTCAGTTCTCGCTACGATGACGCCATCATCTACCCCCAGCTCAAGAAAAGCGTACCGTACAGCATTAATTTTAGCTAAAAAGTCTTCATGTGGAACCGTTACCTTTCCGTCTTGGTGACCACACTGTTTGGCATCGGATACTTGGTTTTCAATTTGAATACAGCAAGCTCCCGCTTCTATCATTTTCTTCGCTAACAGATAGGTTGCTTCTTCGTTCCCAAAGCCTGCATCAATATCCGCAATAATTGGCACTATATGGGTTTGATAGTTATCTATAGATGTTTGAATTTCTGTGGTGTCAAACCCTGCTGCTGTGGCCTTATCTAGCTCGGTGAAAAGGTCGCCTAACTCACGGGCATCTGCTTGACGTAAAAAGGTATATAGTTCTTCAATTAATGCTGGAACGGTTGTTTTTTCATGCATAGATTGATCGGGTAATGGACCAAACTCAGACCTAAGGGCTGCTACCATCCAGCCTGATAGATATAAATAGCTTTTATCAGTTGTACCCTGGTGCTTTTTAACTGATAACATTTTTTGCTGGCCCACAAATCCGTGCCAGCAACCTAGAGACTGAGTATATTGACTAGAGTCTTCATCATAATCTAGCATATCCTTGCGCATAATAGAGGCGGTATACTTGGCAATATCGAGTCCTGTTTGGAACCGATTTTGAGTTTTCATTCGAGCTGCATATTCTGGCGAAATTGCACTCCAAGTGCCATTTTGGACTGACTTTAGAGTATTGAATTTAGAGATATCTTGTTGATATTGTGACATGTGAATGTTCCTTAGTTGATGATATTTTGTAACAAGCTAGAATGCGTTGATGAAATTGCTCTAAACTTGTTGTTGAGATAATCCTATATAGGCTTTGGTTATATTTGAAATCTATATAAAGGATTTTCATTATTTATTTTATGAATGATTGGTGGGTGTTTTATCAACAATTTAAAGGTATTAAATCAAAGTTTAAGACTTTGTTTTAAGTAAAGGACTTGGTTATAGTTTGTTTTAGAATGTTAATTAGAGAGTATCTATGTCAGAGCTAATGTCATCAATTGACCAGCGTACACAACTAGTGGGCGAGAATAGGTTAGAGTTACTCATGTTTAAATTAGGCACTAGGCATACGTTTGCATTAAACGTGTTTAAAGTCAGAGAGGTGATTACAATCCCTCCAATGAATCAAATGCCTGGGGCTCATAAAAATTTAAAAGGAGTCACAAATTATAGGGGGGCATCAATCCCAGTAATTGACTTGCGTGCGGCCATTGGAATTAATTTAAACGAAGAAAAATATGAGCCCGAGAATGTAATTATTACTGAATATAATAGAAGTGTTCAAGGCTTCTTAATAGGCAAGGTGATGCACATTATTAATACTTCTTGGAGTACTATTCAACCTCCTCCAACTACTGCTGGTAAAAACAACTATTTAACAGCTATTACTCATGTTGAAATGGGTAACGATAGTGAATTAGTTGAAATTATAGACGTGGAGAAAGTACTTGCGGAAATTGTAGAATATGACACGTCTATTTCTGAGGATGTGCTAGATACAAACGTTTCAATCCACCTTAAAGGTAAAAAGATATTAGTTGTAGATGACTCGGCTACTGCTCGTTGGCAAATAAGAGAAACACTTGGTCAACTTGGGCTCGAAATTATTGAAGAAAAAGATGGTTTAAGAGCTTTAAATCGACTCAGAAAGTGGGCTGATGACGGAAAAATAGTAACAGATGAGATTTTAATGATGTTTACAGATGCTGAAATGCCAGAAATGGATGGGTATCGATTAACCTCTGAAGTTCGAAAAGATCCACGGATGAGTGAGTTATTTATCGCCCTCAATACTTCTTTAAGTGGCAGCTTCAATGAAGCTATGGTTAAAAAAGTGGGTTGTAATCGATTTATTTCCAAGTTTCAACCTGATTTGTTAGTCGATGTAGTACAACAAAGAATGAGAGAAGCTCTAAATGTTTGATTGCAGCTCTTAAGTTTATGTTGTGTCACTATAGTTTCATATAATTTTTCATTACTAATCTAGATAGCTCACGTATAATCCTACGCTTTAAATTCATCAGTGGAGATAAGATGAAGCGTATATTGAGCCTTTTAGTCGCAGGCTTCTGCAGTTCGTTAACAGCAACTGAAGCACCTAAAAATATTATTATGGTAATAGGCGATGGTATGGGGCCATCATATACTACTGCCTATCGCATGTATGCAGATGATCCTGCTACACCGGAAGTAGAAGAAACGGTATTTGACCGATTATTAGTCGGTATGGCAAGTACCCATCCCGATAGTAATACTGGATACGTAACCGATTCAGCTGCAAGCGCTACAGCATTATCATCTGGTGTGAAAACTTACAATGGTGCAATTGGAGTAGATGTAGATAAAAAGTCGGTTCAAACCGTACTGGAGTTGGCTAAAAAGCAGGGGCGTAAAACAGGGGTCGCTGTTACTTCACAAATAAACCATGCAACACCTGCGGGATTTAGTTCTCATAACGAAAGTCGTCAAAATTATAACGCTATAGCAGATAGTTACTATGATGAGAAAATTAATAACCAGTTTGTTTTAGACGTTATGTTGGGCGGTGGTTGGAAGTACTTTATTCGTGAAGATCGTAATCTAGTAGAGCAATTTCAAAAGTCAGGTTATCAATATATTGATAACTATGAACAGCTTAGTAGTGTCAAACCAAATGCTCCGTTACTCGGCCTTTTTGCAGATGTTGGTTTGCCTTGGGCTTTAGATAGTGCAGGAAAACAACGTTTACCAGCTTTGGCCAGAACAGCTGTGAAACAACTAGAAAATGATGAAGGTTTCTTTTTATTGGTGGAAGGCAGCCAAGTTGATTGGGCCGGTCATGCAAACGATGTGGCCGCTGCTATGGCAGAAATGCATGATCTAGCGCTCACGCTTGAATGGCTAGAGGCTTATGTCCAAAGACATGATAATACTCTAATGGTAATTACGGCAGACCATAGTACTGGTGGACTCACTATCGGTGCTAACCGAATTTACGATTGGGGACCATCGGTTCTTAAAGGCTTGAAAGCATCTCCCGAAGAAATATCAAAAATGTTAGTGACGGCGAAAAATAGAGCTAAGTTAGCTTCAGATCTATTAGGGGTAGACCTTACCAGCGAGGAAGAGAAGCAACTTATCGATCTTGAGTCCGATAATGCCAGAGTGTTCCACAAGGCAATTACTAAAATACTTGATAACCGTTCAGTAACTGGCTGGACCACGGGTGGCCATACAGGAGTGGATGTTCCGGTAATGGCAATTGGTCTAGGAAGTGAACGTTTCAGAGGCTACTTAGATAACACTCAAATTGCTGAAAACATTTTCGATCTATTAAAAGCGAAATAATGAGCATTAAAACATAGTTACCGTATTTTTATAAAAGATGAATATGTAAGCCAGCGTCAAGCTGGCTTTTTTCTGTCTTAAATACTATTGCTCAACTAAAAAATGCTCTAAGTCTTCACCGGTGAGTTTTTTAATTTGAGCAAATATATACCACAAGGCGGCGATTAACATGATCATGCTGGGTATGACGATCACAGGATAACTTAAAGCCGTCATTCTCCCAAGCTCTTCAGTATATGCCGTGGTGCCTGGTGCGCTAACTAAAATCACCTTGGCCAATATATAATTTAAAGCTGACGATAAGAAGAAAGAACCTGCAACGATAAAAGAACTGGTGGCCATTTTTTTCTCAAAAGCTGCTGTGGTCCCTGTTTTTTCTAAAGAATCAGAAAGGTTTTTCCAGTTTACAATTTGCTCATTCAGTACAAATACTTTTAATAGAGGTTTACTGGTTTTTTGAGTAATCAATACTGCTAGGCCAATAAGGGCTGGAATACTGGCTTCTTTGATCGCAATGTATTCTGCAGGTAACTCTAATAGGCTGATGCCACCAGTTAAAAAGACACTCACGATACCTAAAATAGAAAAGGGATTTACTTTACCTGATTGTTTAAGGTCCCAGATCCCAAAAGCGATGGGAAATATCAGTGCTGCAACAATACTCCATGCAGGTCCTAAGTACTCGTCTCCACTAAGTTTAGTTAATATAAGTACAGGGATTACAATATTAAAGGCTAAGTTGCCTAACATTCCCGGCTGTTTTTTGGGTGTAGATTGGGTCATATGTTACCTAAATGATGCAAAACTTTGCTGTTGCATAGTATATAAAAGTTAATAACTAGGGGCTAGAATTTTGAAGTTCAACCCCAGTATCTTTGTTCGTTACTACCTTGTTTTTGATGCCCATAGTTTTGCTGCAACTAGCCCAGATAAAAAGCCAAATAAATGAGATTCCCAAGAGACATATGGGCTTGATGGCAAAACACCCCATATCAAACCGCCGTAGAAAAATGCCACGAGAACCGATATCAACATGAGTTTGACTTTACCACTTAAAAAGCCAGCTAAAACTAAATAACCAAAGTATCCATAAATCACACCACTTGCACCGATATGGCTCGAAGCTCGGCCAAACAGCCAAACTAAAATTCCAGTGCCTAAAACTACCCATAGACTAACCATTAGATAACGCTTTAAGCCGTATTGCAGTAATAAATAACTGAAGATACTTATAGGGATAATGTTTGAAAAGTAATGCTGCAGGCTGCCATGAATAAAAGGTCCAAGTAGGATCCCTTTCAAACCAGGTATATATCTAGGGAAATTCCCCAGCTGATTTAACATACGGCCAGTGAATAGATTTATTAGTTCAACAAGAGTTAATACCACAAAAAGCCAAAAGATAATTTTGACTTGTTGTGAGGTGTTCATGGGTTTGTTAGTAAGTTTCATTTGCCTAATAATAACAAGAAAGCGTTACGCTATTATCACTGAAAATACTGAGTAAATTCATGTCAAATTGTCACAAAATAATATGGGGCAAGTAACGGGACATATCTTGTGTGATGGAGGACTTGTCCTCACGTACTGAAATTCCAGCAGCTTTATCATCGACTAACCAAGAACCAATTAATGTGTGATTATCTGTAAACTGTGGCAAGGCTGAATATGCTTGATAAATAAAGCCTTCTTCACCATAGGGGCCACTGGCTTGTAGAACTGTTTTGCCATTTTCAATCACACTAACATTGGCCCCTTCCCGAGAGTAGATTGGCTTTTTAACGAGTTTACTTTCAGTAGCTAAAGACAGCTCATCCTCAAAGTAAGAAGGCAGTAGATTAGGGTGGTTGGGGAACATTTTCCAAAGCATAGGCATAAGTGCTTTATTAGATAATACTGTTTTCCATATGGGCTCTAGCCAATTTACATTCGCTGTTTCAATGGCACTTCCAAACTCTTCTCTTTGAATAAACTCCCATGGGTAAAGTTTAAAAAGAGTTTGAATTTTATTATTAGCTAAGTCGCTAAAACTTCCACATTCACTTAACCCAATATCTTCCATAAAAACAAAGTCATTAAGTAGTCCTGATTCCCTAGCACAATCTTGTAAGTACTGGACAGTTCCTCTATCTTCATCGGTATCTTGGCAGCATGCAAAATGCATATGGGTCACATCATAATGTTTAGCGATAGCCGCTAATCTATGGACTAACTTTTCTTGTAAAGAGTTAAATTGATCTGCCTGTTTAGCTATATTGCCCGCATCAACATGTTCTTGTAACCACAACCATTGCCAAAATCCAGATTCATAAAGTGAGGTGGGAGTATCAGCATTATTTTCGTATAATTTGGCCGGGCCGGTACCGTGATAAGTAAAATCTAAACGAGAATACAAAGAGGGAGCTTGTTGTTTCCAAGAATCACGTATTTGCTCCCAAAATGTGTCAGGTATCTGAAATTTTTCGAGCAGTGCCTGATCGTTTACAACCTTATCAACCACATGCAAACACATTTGGTGAATGTCTTCAGTGGGAGTTTCTAAATCTTGTTCGATTTGTTTCAGGGTAAATTGATAATAGGCGGATTCATCCCAATAAGGTTCTCCATGCATGGTATGAAATTTAAATCCATACTCTTCTGCTTTACGCCGCCAATTGCTACGTTCATTAATATTGACTCTTAACATTTCAAAACATACTTGTTGAAAAAACGGTTAAAAAGCATGGATTGGGGTTAACCACCCCAGCCACCTTTTTTAGAGCTGCTGCCCCAGCTAGATTTTGCTCTAACGCTACTACCAAAACCGCCCCGCTTGATCGTTCTGCTAACTGTTGGTTTGGGCTTTAAGGCACTTTCGCTGACATTCATGGTTCGACGACGGTAATCACCAAAATCGTAACCGTCAGCACCTATCCATCGATTTCTATAGGGAGAATATCGAGAATAAGACGTGAACATTGGTTGAGAATAGTAACCTCTTGGTGATAACAAGTTACTAAGCATGTAACCCGCCATAAAAGGCATAAAAAATGAACCTGAGCTATTTTGTACTTGGTTACATTGGTTGTACCCAAATTCTGCTTCACAGTCACTCTGGGAATTATATTTTGGGCCTGTACGCTCAGCTTCTTGCAAAGCTTGTTGATAGGCGGCCTCACATTGTGTGGCAGCATCAGGATTGTCATTAGTGCAATCAGAAACATCGGTATATACAGTTGCTTTTTGTTGATCACCACATGCTGTTAAGCAAATAGCGGCAATACCTAGTGCCAAAGGTTTAACGCTAAACCCTTTGCGCATTCCCTTTAGATTTATATTGATTGAGCGTTTACTTTTATTGGATTGCATTGGGCTCTCCTAGTAACTCATACATGCGGCGTTTAACAGCCCAACAGAAATAGAAACTGCAGCTAAAATTGTGCCTGCTGATATTTCATTCTTATCAATTCTGTCCGCAATTTTAGGCATAAATGTAAAGCGCAATAATGCAAAGGCTAAAGACTGTGCAATAATCGCGACTATGCCCCAAATCACAAAGTCTATCAAAAACTCTGAGTTTGCTACTGCACCCGCCAAAGCAATACTGAAGCCAATCATAGCTCCACCAAAACCAATGGCAGCGGCTTGATTTTTATGTACTTTAACTAAAGCCCATTCATCATGGGGAGTCACAAATGCATAAATTATTTTAAATACAAATAATAACAAAATTGAAACTGCAAAATACAAAGCAAAGTTGCTTAACCCTGCTAGTGAGTTTAAAACTGCGTCCATTTTTTATCCTTTTTAATATTGTGCACTCCCAACATATGTGGGGGTATTTAAAATTTAAACAGAGCTTATTAACCGTTAATAGTAATGTCTGCTTGTCCGATATTAAAGCCTGTACTTAGCACTAAACAGCGGTCTAAATTATTGTTTACTACTTTTTCTTCAGCGCACACTAGTAATGTTTCAACTTCGTCGTCTGAGGCGTCTCTTTCATAAAGCATCACAAATTGATCTGTTTCGCTAGTGTCGCCGTCTTCTTCATAGGTTTTTTCAGTCATAGCCACTGGTGGAGATTCTTCGCCAACCGCATCCCAAACTCTATTAAAGCTTTCACCTGCTAAGTTATAAAATGGTTTAGATAAACCTGAGGCTAAAGTTTCCTTCCACTGCGCTTCGGAGCCAATGGTTTTTGTTTCGTAAAAGTACCAAAGTTTTACATCTGTTATGTGGTTTTCCGTATCGCCACCATCAAGTATGACTTGCAGATATGCATCATCATCAGTGTAAAACCTGAGGATTTTACCTCCGGTATCTAGGTTTACCTCACCCACTGCTTGAATAAAGTGGTGTGTTGCTGCTTTTTCAATGGTTAGGCTTGGCTCTAACAATCTTAACTTTAGGGGATCTAGCTCAAAAGAACCGCCCAAATATAAGCCCATTATTTCAGGTGCCTTAGGCTTAGTCGTTTTATTTTTTTTACCAAATAATTTACTAAACATTATTTGCCTCAACAAATTGTTGCCATCGCACTTTATTAATGCGTTGATGCGCTATGTAATATATTTTATCACCCGAATAAAGGGTGGTATCTAAGTCAGGGTTGACTTGAATTTTCAATTTATCATTACCCCTAGCCATACCAATTAAGGTTGCCTGATAATTGCTTTTTAAGGCTTGAAAAATACCTTCAACTTTTAAGGGAGGGACATCGTCAGGAATACGTAATGAATATTGAGCTTGCCCTAGATTGACATCTAGTAGGTCATGATGCAATACACTGGAGCCGGGATCAAACGCGGACTTAGCTAGCATCTCAACCGCGACACTAGGTGTGCACTCAACATTAGGGCAATGTTTTTGTAACAGGCCAACTAAGCTTTCATCATTGAAGTAGGCAATCATCTGAGCTTCTGGGTTGCGTTGACTACAGTATAGAGCCGTTGTCATGGTCAAGTCGTCTTCTGGATTATCCATGATAACCACGCCCGCGTTAGCGATACACGCTTTGTCCATATCCACATCGTTGCTAAAGGTTGTAACTTTCACAAATTCAACCTGATCAGGTAATGGATTGGTTATGTTGGCTCGAACACATAATACAATGTCAGGATTATCTTCTATGGAAGAGCGTTCGCGAATTAAAAGTTCTAATAGGCGAATGGTACGAGGCCCGTTCCAACCTAAAACCAAAATGTGATTTTCAACGTCAAGACTCTTCAATCCTCTTGCTCCTTTTTGCCATTGCTCTGATACCCAAGCGGCAATGCGCCCTAATACCAAACCGAATATACTTAACCCTAAAGGTATGATGTAAATAGAGACTATATACTTGCCAGAAGTAGTGGTTGGAGATAAGTCTCCATAGCCAACGGTAGAGCCTGTTACCACCAACCAATATATAAAATCAACGGGTTGGGTTAAGGCTTGCTCTCCAGCAAAAAAGAGTAATAACCAGCTAGTTACCCCATAAAAAAGAAGCGCTAGTACAACAGTGTACCAGCGCATCTCGGCGAAGACTCTGACCAACAACTTACGAAACTTTGGAAACATATTCGCCTTATTGATATATCTAGCTATTACTTACCTAATATGCGACTAAGTTCATCATCTGCTGATGTTGTGCCACCTGCTATACCTGCCTCTGCTAATCGCTTAGATAGGTCATCGCTAGACTCTTCACTTGCCAATTCTTCAGCTGCTTGTAATTCAGCATTACGTAAGTTCTGCTTTTCCTGAATTCTTGATAAGGACTCAGTAGCAGTTTTCATTTTACTGTTAGCCCCTAAATGTCTAGATGACACGGCTACCTGTGCTTTTTGAACTGACTCAGTAGCTTTTACCATATCAACCTGTTGTTCCAACCTTTTAAGGTTAGACTTTGCTTGGCTAATATTTGTAGCTAATTGTTTTTCAGATAGTTTAAATTGATCTAGATATTTTTGCTCGCCATCTTGCTCTGCACGCAAATCACTAACTTTTTGGGCACAATCTAATGCTAATTGACGGTCGCTATCTACCGCTTTGCGAGCGTGTGCTTCATATTGCTCAATTGAACTTTGTAAGTTATCTACTTTTTGCTGCGCAAGTTTACATTTCGCTAAAATCTGAGTTCTAGCATGATCTGATTTGCGTAACTCATCTTTAGCATCACGGATTTCTTGTTCAAGAATGCGAATTGCCTGGCTATCAACTACTGATTGAGCAGCTTCAGTTGCACCGCCTTTTACTGCAGTGACTAATTTTCTCCAAACTGACATATTATTTCTCCTAATTTTTACAAAACTTATTGCAAATGGCCTTCATAAGCATCTATAAATGCTTCGACATTTTGAAATAATGTTGTTAACTCAATAATGACGCTTTCTGCTTTTGACTGAGAGCTTAGAGAGCCAAATGCAGTGTAATATTCATCACCTGCTACCTGTGAAATTCCGACTGTGGTTAATGGAAATATCATGTGAGTTTTCAATATTTCTTCGTTTAATACTGCAGCATCTTTGACTTCAGATTTTGCAAACAATAACGATTCTACCAATATTTGTTCCCCGCTAATGGCGAGCCAAGCATCAATGCCATCACTATTGGCTATTAATAAACAGTTTTCTTCTCTAGTCACAACCAAATCTTGGTTGTCAGCTAAAAGGGTCTCAAGTTGGTTAAGATCCCAAGTCATGGATATTCTCCTATCAGGCTAATGACTATAATGTGTTGATGTTTATATACCGGTGCATCTTTCTTTAAACACGGGCATAGTGTAGCCATTATAAAGTTAATTAGTCAAATTGTTTTTATCAACATTTGATATTTATTTGTTTTGAATGTAAATTATAACTCACGTTTGTTCTGTTTGGTGTTTAATATGTCTAGTCAAAATGACGCAAAAAATTCTCATGTCACTGCATCTCATTCTGGAGATTGGCGGCAGCTGGTACAGCGTATTCTAAAAGCTGAAATGTCGAAACGTGGTACTAAGTATCAAGACCTCAGCGATAGATTGTCTACTATAGGGGTACATCAAAGCGCAGACAACCTTAGAAATAAAGTCAATAAAGGGATTATGGGAGCAGATTTGTTGTTACAAATCATGTATGTGCTTAATATGAGAAGAATCGAGCGAGATGATATTTTAGATATATTTGCTGATTTAGGAAGCCCACTTGAATAAGTGAAAGCTTTGAAGCATGTTTAAAATTTTGTTTTTAGTTAATGTTTAATTTTTGAAAGGTTACCCCCTAAAAAAAAGTCCGAGCAGGGCTCGGACAAGAACAGTTCTGGGAGAAACGTCAATAAAAACTGTAAGTTAATAATAAATCAGCTTGCTTAAACCGCAATTAAAATTGGGTATCTTGGGTTAACTATAGGTATAATAAAGAATACCATATGGTAAATTTGGTAAGTCTTTGAATTCTAAATTAGACAACTTGGATTCTCCTAGTCTTCTTAATATTGATTGGGAGCTAATATGCAAGAGTTTGTAGGAATTTTTTGTTTTGGTAAAAAAAGCCCGAAATGATGATGACATCACTCGGGCAAAAGCAGTTTTGGAAGAAACGTCAATAAAAACTGTAAAGTTATATTAATTCAGCACACCCAAACTGCAATCTAATTTGGGTATGCCCCTGTAACCATAGGTATATAAACTTAAACAAAGCTATAATGTTTTTATAAAAGGTAATGAGTTTAACTATCGAAATCGATGGTAATTTTTAGTGTTTAACTGGAGGATATTTCAAATGTTTTTGGTAATGTAAAAAAAAGCCCGAACAGATAAAATTATCATTCAGGCAAAGAGCAGTTTTGGGAGAAACATCAATAAAACTGTGCGTAAATAGTAATCCACACAAGTCAAACTTCAATCGAAAAAGGGTATGTAGAGTAAACTAAAGGTATAAAAAAGCACCCAAATATGAGCTGTCCTAATTTAGATGCTAATTAAGTTTACTGTTTAAGTTTTAAAAAGCGTATTTTGCTGTTAGTTGAATTCGTCCCATTGTTCCATCACTTCCTGATTCAAGTTCTTTCTTAGCGTATGCATATTCGCCCCCTAATGTGAGCTCCTTTGTTGGAGAGTACATTAAGTTAACGCGGGCACTTAAGGTGGATTTTATTGGATCAATAGAGCCATTTAAGCTCATGTCGTTGTCAGCATTAAATGCTGAGTACATAAAATTACTTCGAAATTTTTCGTTCCAAATATGACGATAGGCGACAGTGAAACCAGTAGAATCTATGGCTTCTAACTCGTTATCTTCATTAAGAATAGCCCCATTAGCAACATTAAGGCCTAAGTACCTTCCCAATCCTTTACCAGTATTAGCCATTAATCTAATATCATCTTGGCCTAGTTTAAATTTAGCGGTCAGACTCAAGCCCATCGAAGTTTCAGAAGTGTCTATATCTGTGCCATCTTGCTTGTTAATGTAAGATAATTGACGGGCTAAACCAGCTACCGCAAAATGCCCCCAATCCCCTTTAAATGTGTATCTTGCAGTAATATCAGGAAATGCATTGTCGTCTGATACTATTCGTCCGCTGGCTTGGTAGTTTGATATGGTACTTTCAGGGTTTTCTGCTGCAATTTCAAAATTTCCTGATGTATATCTAACCATCATTTGACGAACAAAAATGGTACCGTCGGTAACACCAATAAAGTCAACACTTTCAGGTAAGGCTCTTACGTCTTGAAAGGTTGACCATGTTTGTCCAATCAACCAATTGTCATATTTAATAAATGCATGTCGAATCCGTGGCGTATATGAGTTGCTGATGCGCTCATCTCCGCCTGCAGTGGCGTGAAAATCAAACTCCAACACGCCTGAAAGCTTTTTACCGTTTGCAAGTGCGGTATCAGTAGTAAAGCGAAACCGACTTTGTTTTATGTGTGCGTCAAATTGTGTTGATTCTTCAGTGCCACCTGTCGGAGTAAGGCTAGGTATGTAAAAGTCTCTGCCAATAGAGCCAGAAGACAAGGTACCATCGCTATATGAGCTAAACATGGCGTCGGCTTTTATATAGCCACTAAATTTGACATTGGTTTTTTCTAATACATTAGCCTGGGCAGCGCCCGCTAAACTTGATATTACAACTGCTACTGGTAACACTCTTTTTAGTTTCATTGTTTTTTCCTTACGATATTTGTTTTAACATTGTTTTATCATTGTTTTAACATTGGACGATTTATTAAGGTTTGCATATAGGCTGTTGGTCTATAAGACCAAAGTCTCATGTAGAAATTAAGTAGTGCGGTTAAAGTATTAGCAAATAAATTCAAGTTTGGAATAAAAATTATGACTGAATCTCGTTTCCCAGTGCCAGAACAGGCAAAAATAGGCTCTCATCTCACGCCAGAAAAATATCAAGAGATGTATCAAGAATCAGTCGACTCACCTGATATTTTTTGGGGTAGACAAGCAGCAACAATTGATTGGTTTAAAGCTCCAACTAAAATTAAGAATACTTCTTTTGACAAAAACAACCTGAGCATAAGGTGGTTTGAAGATGGGGAATTAAATCTTAGTTACAACTGTATAGATAGGCATTTACCAACAAAGGCTAACACAACTGCCATCATTTGGGAGGGAGATACGCCTGACCAAGATAAGCATATTAGCTACCAAACACTGCATAATGAAGTATGTAAATTAGCTAATGGCTTAAAAAAATTAGGAGTGACTAAAGGCGACAGAGTGGCGATTTATATGCCGATGATCCCTGAAGCCAGTTATGCAATGTTAGCTTGCGCACGTATAGGGGCCATCCACTCAATCATTTTTGGTGGATTTTCACCAAACGCTATAGCAGACCGAATTAATGATTGTGATGCAAAAGTTGTGATCACTTCTGATGAAGGACGCCGAGGCGGTGGCGTTGTGCCACTTAAAGTGAACGTAGATGAAGCTCTACAAGATGACAAATGTCCAAGCATTCAACATGTTGTTGTTTTTCAAAATACAGGTGGTGATGTTGAAAAACAAAGCAGAGATATTGATTGGAAGACTTTAACCGATAGTTGCAGTTTCAACTGTGAGCCTACCGTAATGAATGCTGAAGACCCTTTATTCATTCTTTATACATCTGGTTCAACAGGCACCCCAAAAGGAGTGGTGCACACCACTGGAGGGTACTTAGTGTATGCTTCCATGACTCATAAGTATGTATTTGACTATCGAGAAGGAGAAATATATTGGTGTGCAGCTGATGTAGGCTGGATTACGGGTCACACATATATGGTTTATGGTCCATTGGCAAATGGCGCAACTACATTATTATTTGAAGGTATACCGACTTACCCCGATGTGAGACGTATATGCCAAGTTGTAGATAAACATAAAGTAAACATACTATATACAGCACCTACAGCAATACGTGCTTTAATGGCCCATGGAGATTTTCCAGCTGAAGGCAGCAGTTGTGATTCATTGAGATTGTTGGGTTCTGTTGGAGAGCCTATTAACCCAGAAGCGTGGCATTGGTATTATGAAACTATCGGTAAAGGTCGATGCCCAATAGTAGATACTTGGTGGCAAACAGAAACTGGTGGGGTAATGATGACACCATTACCAAGCGTCACTGACTTAAAACCAGGGGCTGCAAGTACACCATTTTTTGGTATTCAGCCAGCGCTTGTAGATAGTGATGGCAAAGAATTAACGGGTGAAGCTGAAGGAAATTTAATCATTAAGGATAGTTGGCCAGCACAAGCACGTACTGTTTATGGAGACCACGAACGTTTCATTCAAACTTATTTTAGCACCTTCGATAATGCTTACTTTACTGGTGATGGTTCTCGTAGAGATGCAGATGGCACATACTGGATAACAGGCCGAGTTGATGATGTGTTAAATGTCTCTGGACACCGTTTAGGTACCGCTGAAATTGAAAGTGCTTTGGTTTCGCACTCGGCAGTTGCCGAAGCGGCAGTTGTTGGATATCCACATGATATTAAAGGGCAGGGCATTTATGTTTATGTAAGTCCTGTTGAAGGTATCGAACCTACAGAAGAGTTAACGAAAGAACTGATCAAATGGGTTAGAAAAGAACTTAGCCCAATAGCGTCTCCGGATTTAGTGCAGTGGACTTCAGGGTTACCTAAAACTCGTTCAGGTAAAATTATGCGCCGTATTTTGCGTAAGATTGCTGCCAATGAACATTCTCAATTAGGCGATACTTCGACACTGGCTGATCCTAGTGTGGTTGATAACTTAATCGAGAATCGCTTAGTCCGTTAATCACCCATTTTTGTTTTTTATTTTTATTAGTTAGTCCGATATAGATTAATATCAAGTGATGTTATTGATTTGTATCGGTTATACTGTTTCAATAACTAATTATTAACAAAAATAATCGCGATATCATGTATACACTGCTCATTGCCGATGATCACCCTCTCTATAGAGATGCTCTTAAAGGGGCTTTAAATGGTTCTTTACAATCACTGTCACTATTAGAGGCTGGCTCTCTCGCTGACACATTAAAAATCATTGAAAGCACAGAGGTTGACCTATTGCTCTTAGATTTACACATGCCAGGAAGTCAGGACTTATTTGGATTAATTCATGTGAGAAAGTTGTTTCCAGATTTGCCGGTGATGATTATTTCAGGTTTAGAAAATAAAGATATTGTCTCCAAAGTACTAAACACTGGTGCTATGGGCTTTATACCTAAAACTACAAGTTCCGAAGATATTGCCAAGGCCGTAGAAACAGTTCTACAAGGTGATATTTGGGTGCCTGACACATTAGTCAATGAACTTGATTCTCAAGATGATGCATTTACAGAGTTAGCGGCTAAAATAGCCACATTAACTCCAGCTCAGTACAAGGTTTTATGTTTGATGCGTGATGGTTTGTTAAATAAACAAATTGCCTATGAGTTAGGAATAGCAGTGGCAACTGTAAAAGCACACGTTACAGAAGTGTTTAAAAAATTGTCTATAAATAATCGTACCCAAGGCGTGTTAATTGCCTCACAATTACAATTAGAGCCGCCTAGCCCAACTAACTGTCATCACTAAGTTTAGTTATTAAAGAACCGTAAAATGTTTTGAGTATTATATTTTAGTTTTAAAGCTATTCAATAAAGCACGTAATTTAGCGGGTTTAATAGGTTTACTGAGATATTCCACTCCTTGTTGTTTACATTGCTGCAGTAAATTTTGTTCTCGATTAGCTGTCACTAAAATGGCTGGCAAAGCTTTACCCATTCGCTCTCTTAGCTTCGCGATTAACTGTAAGCCATTTTCTGAATCTGATAATTGGTAATCCACCAAAAGAGCATTGGGTTCAAATTTGGCTGCGATTGTTATGGCTTGATACGTAGTTTGTACGCAGCTATTTAAAATATTCCACTTCTCAAATAGGGTTGAAATTGCATCTAAATTTTCTGCTATGTCATCAACACACAATACTTTTAATTTCGCTAAGTCGGTTTTAACGGCTGGTAATGTGATTGGTGAAAAAGGTTGAGGTGTTGCTATGGGTAAGATTATTGAAAAACAACTTCCTTTTCCTAGTTTAGAGCGAAGTGTGATGGGTATATCAAGTTTTTCTTTTAATCTAGATACCACGCCTAGACCTAGCCCTACACCTTGTACTAGATGTTCTGTAACGCGGTAAAAGTCGTCAAATACTTTTTGTTGTTCAGATTTGGCCATACCTATTCCAGTATCCCAGACCTGCAGTAATACTGATGGGTCACCATCAGTTGAGGTGCGAATTCTAGCCGTGATTAGTATCTTTCCTGTATTAGTATACTTAATAGCGTTAGATAACAGATTCTGTACAATTCGATATAATGATGTTTTATCCGATGTGACCCAACAATCAGTAAGTCGAGTCCGAAAGTCTAATCCTTGCTCTTTTGCTTTCATTGAAAATTCATCGATTAATGGGCTAAGCAACATCCTCAAAGACATGGGCTCTTTGTTAATACTTAACTCATTTTGATCTAGTCTGGCTATATCTAATAAAGTCGCGATTAAGGTTTCGCTCGAAATAACGCTGTCATTTAGTTTATTTAATACCTCTCTTACATCATTGGCCACATCTGCTTCATCTAAAACTGATAAATAAAGTTTTGCAGCATTTAAAGGTTGCAACACATCGTGACTAGCAAAAGCTAAGAAACGCGTTTTACTAGCATTGGCTTCTTCTGCTGCTTGTTTGGCCTTGACTAGGTCGTGTTCCAATTGCGCTCGGCGGTCTATTTCCAATCTAAGCTCGGCATTAATTGCTTGTACTTCTTGGCCTCGTCGCTCAATTCTTCTTTCCAGATTTATATTGGCTTCTTTTAGTGCTTTTTGAATCTCGATATGTGAAGTAATGTCTGCGAAACTAGTTACAAAGCCGCCACCAGGCAGAGGATTACCGACCATCTCAATCATCTTTCCATCGCTACGTTGGCGCACAAATTTATGAGGGTGGCCTGCTTTTAAATGATCGATTCGTTTTTTAACTAAAGTTTCTACTTCACCAATACCACATTCACCTCTTACGGCATTAAAATAGACCATTTTCTCTATAGGAGTACCGACACTTATTAAATCGTCTGGGTAGTCGAACAACTGCAAATAACGTTTATTCCACGCTACTAGATTAAGATTTTTATCTATTACGCTTATCCCTTGTTCTAAATTCTCGATAGAAGTGAAAAGTGCTGAAGCATTAAATTGGATAGCTTGGGTGGTATCGTCGAAAAATGTTACCACTTCTTCAAAGTTGAGTTTTTTACCAATTAGTACACTATCTATTAACCGTTTAGCACTTGAGCTCCCCAAAACTCCTCCTAGAGCTTTTTCACAAAACATTAAAAAGTCGGGTTGAGGTGGCTTCTGCCAATCTAGTTGTATGCCACTGCGGCGTTCAAAATCTACTAACAAACTTTGAGTTCGTGGTTCACCTAGAAAGGTTGAAAGTAGAGTTGATAAATCACTTACTGTTGCTAAGGTTTGCCTTTTTTTTGATTCGTCTACTTGTCCCTCTCGAGGAGACACAAATGCCTGAGACTGCAAGCGGTCAATCAGTCTGTCTGGGGCAAAATACGAGAAAACAATATAGGCAAATGTATTAATGCTTAGACTAAGGAGAGCTACCATACTGATGGCGTCAGAATGTAAAGTGTCATTAGCCAACTCGTTACTTAAAGGTAAGATAATCCACAATATCCAGGTAAACAAACCACTCAATAAACCGGCATAGACACCATGTGCATGGCCTTTTTTCCAATATAATCCACCCACAATGGCAGGAAGAAGCTGTATGACTAAAGAGAAAGCTATTAATCCTATGGAAGCTAATGAGCGACTTCCGGTCATCTGTTGTTGATAAATATATGCCAGTAGCAATAAACACCCAATAACTAAACGCCTTACAATTAAAATCACACTCGCATAATTTTTACTGGTGTTAGTAGAAGTGTCTTCATTATGTGGTTTGGACAAAATTTTAGGCATGATGACATCATTGGTGATCATAGTACTCAAGGTAAGGGTAGCGATAATAATCATAGCCGTGGCTGCAGATAAACCTCCTAGAAATACCAGCACTTGAATGAGTATAGTGTCAGATGCCATTGCTAAACTAAGGACGTAAGTGTCTGGATCTTGATCACCTAAAATGGTTTGCCCTGAAGCTGCAATGATGGGAATAACCGCGGCAGTAATAGCCAAGTACAATGGGAATAGCCATCGAGCCGTTCTAAGGTGCTTTAATTTAAGGTTATCGATGACGGCAATATGATATTGACGTGGCAAGCAAACCACAGCTGCTGCCGCCATTACAGTTTGAGCAATAAATGAAAATGAGCCAAAGTCGCTAATATCGTTAAAGTTTTTTAATGTATTTTTAAACGTCTCTTGATCCACGGATATCGACCAGCGATAGCCAATAAAGCAAACTCCAACTAATGCTGCCAACTTCAAAGACGATTCCAGTGCTATTGCCAAGATTAAACCATGCCTATGTTCTGTGACATCTGTTCGTTGGGTACCAAAATAAATAGAAAATAAGGCAATAAAACCAGTGGCTAACATTACTATAAGCTCACTATTTTCTTGTTTGGTTACTATCTGGAAAGCTGCACCAATGGCTTTTAGTTGCAATGCCACATACGGGATTGTGGCCAATAAAGCGATTATAGTGACTAATAAAGCAACTAATTGTCTTTTGCCATATCGTGAGGAAATAAAGTCGGCAATAGTTGTAATATGTTGTTTTTTGCTAACGAGAGTAAGCTTAAATATAAACCGATAACCAAATAGATACACTATTATTGGTCCAAGTAATATTGGAAGGTATTGCCATGTATTACGGGCGGCTTCGCCCACTGCACCGAAGAATGTCCAGGCAGTACAATAAATTGCTAATGCAAGAGAGTATATAACCGGATGGGAAGTAAGCTTTGTCGCTAAGGGAGATCCCTTTTCTCCCCATTTCGCTACAAAAAACAACCCAACTAAGTAGGTTAACGCTAATATAATCCAACCAAATGCCATTTATTTTCTCTATGAAAACGATTGTTAACCAAAGGCTTAGAGAACTTTACCATACCTTTAGTGAGGTTTTGTTAACTATAAGACTATGGTCTGATCTCTAAACAATAAATTGCATAAACTGGCTATTTCAGTTTTGACTCAGGAAAATGAGTGTTTCATACCCTAAATGTAACAGAGCTCAAATACTCAGCTTTTTTACACCTTGAATAGAGACATCTTGAGCTACACGACACATCACCGTAAAATGCACGACGATTTAATGGCGAGAACCTTATGAAATTATCTGATTTTCAATTTGATTTACCTGAAGCACTTATAGCTCGGTACCCTACCAAGCAACGTACAGCAAGTCGTTTGATGCACCTAGATGGTGACAGTGGAGTTGTTTCCCATAAAAAATTTAGCGACATAGTCAGTCTAGTTAATGAGGGCGACCTTTTAATTTTTAATAATACTAGAGTGATACCGGCTCGTTTGCTTGGGCAAAAGGAGTCTGGCGGTAAAGTAGAAGTATTAGTGGAGAGGGTGCTAGACCAACACAGGGTATTGGCACATGTCAGAGCCAGTAAATCACCTAAAGTTGGGACACTACTAATTCTTGAAAATCACCTAAAAGCTGAAATGGTGCAACGTCATGATGCCTTATTTGAGTTGAAATTTCTTAATGAGGAAACAGTGTTAGCATTGCTTGAGCAATATGGGCATATGCCGCTCCCACCATACATCGACAGGCCAGATGAAGAGTCTGATAAAGAGCGCTATCAAACTGTATATAACCAGGTCCCTGGAGCTGTTGCCGCTCCTACTGCAGGTTTGCATTTTGATGAAGCGATTTTACAGCAGCTTAAAGACAAAGGGGTTAATTCTGAGTTCGTCACTTTACACGTTGGGGCAGGCACTTTTCAGCCTGTTAGAGTAGATAATATTTTTGAGCATCAAATGCACTCTGAATATGCAGAGGTTTCGCAACAGGTTGTTGATGCTATCGTAGCCACTAAAGCCGAGGGTAAAAGAGTAATAGCAGTGGGTACCACCTCGGTACGTTCACTTGAGTCTGCAGCGCAAGCCTCATTAAAATTAGGTAAGCCTCTACAACCATTCTTCAGTGACACCGATATCTTTATTTATCCGGGTTACGAATTTCAGCTAGTTGACGCTATGTTAACTAACTTTCATTTATCTGAATCAACCTTACTGATGTTGGTAAGTGCTTTCTGTGGTAAGGCAAATATTGATTTTGCATATCAACAGGCAATCGAGCACAAGTATCGATTTTTTAGTTATGGAGATGCTATGTTTTTAGAGAGAGCAAAAGCCATAGATAAATAGGCTTTTGACTCTCAACTTGTTAGAACTAATTACAATTTAAATTGATTAACAATTTTGTCTAGTTCATTTGCTTTCTCACGTAAATTGTCAGATGTTTTATTATTTTGCTCAATTATATCGTTTAAACCTGATGTTTGAGTAAATATTTCTACTATCTGTTTTCCAATATCATTACCAACTTGATTTTGTTCTTCTGCGGCATTCGCAATTTCTGAATTCATATTGGTAATTTTTCTTATTGAACCTACGATATCGCTTAGAGTAGTTGACGTTTGAGATACACTTTGTTCAGCGGCTGAACTACAAGTCATGCTGCGCTGCATCCCCTCAACAGCTAACTTAGAGTTGCTTTGGAGTTTGGCAATCATTTGTTGAATTTGTTCTGTGCTACCTTGAGTTTTACTTGCTAAATTTCTAACTTCATCAGCTACTACAGCAAAGCCTCGTCCTTGTTCTCCTGCTCGAGCTGCCTCTATCGCGGCATTTAATGCTAGTAAGTTAGTCTGTTCTGCAATGCTTTCAATCACTTGTAAAATGGTGCCGATATTTTCAACATCACCACCTACGTCCTCCACAATACCATGGGCTTTTTTGATTTCAATAATCAGCTCACCCATTTCGCTACTGCTTTTCTCTATCTGATCTAGTGCATCTTTACCATGACTGTTTGCTGCGTTGGCGGCATCAGATGCAGTTTTAGCGTTAACTAATACTTCATTTGAGGAGGCATTCATTTCTGTCGTAGCAGATGCTACTGACTCAACAGATGTTTGTTGTTGGGTGCTAAGAAGTTTAATATTGTCTGTTTGCTCTACTAATAAATTGGTCTCTGAATCAACATCCAATGCTACATTGTAAATGTGCTTTATATCTTCTTGTAAGGTTTTTAAAAATGAATTTAGATTCTCTGCGAGAATACCCGTTTCAAACTTGTCTTGAACGGGAATTCTCTGTGTTAGGTCTCCATTACCGGCACTCAGTTGACGAATGGATTCCGAAACTGTATTGAGTGGGGTTAATATGGAACTTACAATAAATAAGCTTACAGCCACCATAAGAAAAATCAGAATAATGGATATTACAGTAACCGAGGTTAGTAGTGTGTTACTAACTTCTTCCACGTGCACTTCAAAAATAGCAGAGTCTTTTTCAATACTATCGACATAGATACCGACACCAATCATTAAGTCCCATTTTTCTAAAAATATTGAATAGGATAGTTTAGGTGAGGCCACTGTCTCATTGGGCTTTGCGAAGTGATAGGTAACAAACTCATTACCGTCTCCTAATTTGTTTTTGCGACCAGCTGTGACTAAATCATTAATAAGAAATACACCGTTTATGTCTTTAAAGTCGCGATAGCTGTTGCCAATTCCTGCACTACTTGTTCCACTAAAAATACGTGTTGAATCTCCATCATAACCAAAGATATAACCATCTTCCCCAAATTCCATACGTTGCATTATTTGAACCGCTTCTTCTCTACTTCCTCCTCCTTCATATAGTGGTTTTATAGAGTGATAAGCTAAATCAATTATATTTTTAAGCTCTGTCTTTTTAGTCTTAGTAATTAGTTGTGTCGCCGACGCCTTCTCCGTTTCTATCAGATTGCCTAGTTGAACATAAATGATAGATAAGAGTGCGATGCATGTAATGACAAGTGGCAGAATTGATGTCGTTAAAAGTCTATTGCGAATCGAAAGTTTATTTAAAAGCATAAGGTAAGATGGCCTTTGTTTGATATTTTGAACCTTACCTCTAGTAATAATACAAATCTATTCGAAAGCAAGCTTAATTATTTTAAGTAAGTATGGTTAGCTAGTTATTTTGCTCAGTATGGTCATCGTTAAGTATATATCGCAATATTATTGGTTAATTTAGAAACCGGATAAAATTTAGTGGTTATATAGTTTTCAAACCAGGAAGGGATTCGTATATAATCTCGCAAATTTTTTAGCTGATCAGAATGAAATATAGTTTGTTTTGAAGGGCTTGTTCGCCATCGGACTGTTTTCCGGTAAGCAGAGAGAGATAAATGAAATTTGAATTAGACAATACAGACGGCAAAGCTCGTCGCGGTCGATTGGTATTTGAGCGTGGTGTAGTAGAAACTCCTGCTTTTATGCCTGTAGGTACTTACGGTACTGTTAAAGGGATGACTCCTGAGGAACTAGATGAAACCGGCGCGCATATTTGCTTAGGTAACACCTTTCATTTGATGTTACGGCCGGGTACTGAAATCATCAAACAGCATGGTGATTTACATGACTTCATGCATTGGGATAAGCCAATTTTGACTGACTCTGGTGGTTTCCAAGTTTTCAGTTTGGGTGACCTGCGTAAGATCACTGAAGAAGGGGTGACTTTTCGTTCTCCAATTAATGGTGAAAAAATACTTCTAACACCAGAAAAGTCTATGCAAGTTCAACGGGATCTTGGGTCAGACATAGTCATGATTTTTGACGAGTGTACGCCTTATCCTGCTACAGAAAGTGAAGCAAGAGTATCTATGGAAATGTCGTTGCGCTGGGCTAAGCGCAGTAAAGCGGAGCATGGCGATAGTCCTTCGGCTTTATTCGGGATAATTCAGGGTGGAATGTACGAAGATTTACGAGATGTTTCTCTGCAAGGTTTAGAAGATATCGGCTTTGATGGTTATGCTATCGGAGGCTTATCGGTTGGTGAGCCAAAAGACGAAATGATTAAAATTCTTGATCATACTACTGAACAAATTCCTGCAGACAAACCACGCTATTTAATGGGGGTGGGTAAGCCAGAAGACATAGTTGAAGCAGTGCGTCGCGGTATTGATATGTTTGATTGTGTGATGCCAACTCGAAATGCTCGTAATGGACATTTGTTCGTTACTGATGGAATCGTAAAAATTCGTAATGCTGTTCATAAGACTGATACAGGGCCTTTAGACGATAAATGTGATTGTTACACTTGTAAAAATTATTCTCGGTCATATCTACATCACTTGGATAAGTGCAATGAGATATTGGGCTCTCGTCTTAATACCATACACAATTTACGTTATTACCAACGTGTAATGCAGGGATTACGTGATGCAATTGCAGCTAACGACTTAGATTGTTTTGTTAGTGAGTTTTACGCCCAAAAAGGATTACCAGTACCCGAATTAAAAGAGTAACGGGTATTTAATATTTTAATAATTAACAGAGTTTAGGGGATTTTATGAGTTTATTTATATCGAATGCTTACGCGCAAGATGCTGGTGGAGCTGCCGGTGGTGGTTTTGAAATGTTGATCATGCTTGGTGTGTTTGGCTTAATTTTTTACTTTATGTTGTATCGCCCACAAGCGAAACGTGTGAAAGAGCATAAAAACTTAGTAAGCTCTTTAAGTAAAGGTGACGAAGTGTTAACCCAAGGTGGCATGGTTGGTAAGATTACCAAGGTATCAGAAGACAAAGATTTTATTGAGATTGGCTTAAACGATAGTACTAATATCGTTATACAAAAGTCTGCCATATCGGCTGTATTGCCTAAAGGTACTATGAAAGCTATATAAAGCTTTAGTTGTAGGGGCTTTGGCCCCTTTTTATTGAAAAACGGAAGGAATGTCTTGTGTTAAATCAAACTCCGCTGTGGAAATACTTTGCGGTTGTCATAGTTGTTGGTATATGTGCCTTATATGCATCACCTAATTTATATGGCGAAGATCATGCGGTACAAATTTCTGCTAGTAGTAATGCGGTAATTGACGGGGCTACTTTAGACAAAGTCTCAGCTGAATTAAAGTCAGCAAATATTCCAAGTAAAAGCATTGTGTTACAAAACGAACAAATCTTAGTTCGTGTTCCTGATTCGGATACCCAGCTAATCGCCCGTGAGACCATTGAAAAAGCCCTAGGTGATGATTATTCCGTTGCCATGAACTTGGCTCCAGATACTCCAAAATGGTTAGAGTCCTTAGGGGGGACTCCGATGAAACTAGGGTTAGACTTACGTGGTGGCGTACATTTTTTGATGGAAGTAGATATGAAATCTGCTTTGTCGAAATCCTATGAAGATATGGTGGGTGATTTTAAATCAGCTCTGAGAGAAGAAGGCATTCGTTACCGCACTGTGAAGCAGATTGACGATGGAGTTGAAATTTATTTTCGTGATGAAGAAAAGTTAGATAAAGCTGAATTTTTCCTAAAAAATCGTAATCGTGACTTTGTGTTTAGCAATAAAAGTGACTTAGTTCTTCTGGTCAAGATGTCAGAGCAAAAATTACTAGAAACACGTGATTACGCAGTAAAGCAAAATATCACGATAATCCGTAACAGGGTAAACCAATTAGGTGTTGCAGAGCCAACGGTTCAAAAACAAGGCCCCGATCGCATTGTGGTTCAGTTACCAGGTATTCAAGACACAGCAAAAGCAAAAGAGATATTAAATGCGACAGCTACTTTAGAGTATAGAGAAGTTGATCTTGAACATGATGTCCGTGACGCCATCAATGGACGGGTTCCTGCAGGTTCAGAATTATTATCTTATGAAAAAGGTGGTCCTCAATTATTGAAGAAAAAGGTCATAGTAAAAGGTAGCTCTATTATTGATGCCAACAGTGGTGTTGACCAAAACGGTATGCCTAAAGTGTCGATCTCTCTTGATTCTAAGGGGGGAGCTCAAATGCTTAATTTCACTAAAAGAGCGGTAGGTAAACCTATGGCCGTGGTATTTATTGAATATAAAGCTACGGATGAACGTGACGAGAATGACAAACTGATTTTTGAAGAAAAGCGTCGTGTTATTAGCGTGGCGACTATTAATGGGGTATTCAGTAATAAGTTTGAAACCACGGGATTAGACTCCCCTAGAGAAGCCCATGACTTAGCATTATTACTTAGAGCTGGAGCATTGATTGCGCCTATTCAAATTATTGAAGAACGTACTGTTGGGCCAAGTTTAGGCCAAGAAAATATTAATTTAGGTATGCAGGCCATTATTTGGGGCTTTGTGGCAGTGCTTGTTTTCATGTTGGCTTACTATAAAAAATTTGGCGTTGTTGCAAATATCGCATTAACCCTTAATTTAGTCATGATAGTGGGCATTATGTCTATGATCCCTGGTGCTGCGCTGAGTTTACCGGGAATGGCTGGCATTGTGCTGACAGTGGGAATGGCGGTAGATGCCAATGTACTGATTTTCGAGCGAATACGTGAAGAAATAAAAGAAGGCAGAAGCCCCCAGCAGGCTATACATCATGGTTACGATAGTGCATTTTCAACTATCCTTGATGCGAACATTACAACCTTCCTTGTTGGTTTGATACTATTTGCCGTTGGTACGGGTCCTATAAAAGGTTTCTCTATCACCTTAATGATCGGTATCGCTACTTCGATGTTCACTGCCATTGTGGTGACTCGAGTCATTGTTAATGCATGGTGGGGCGGAAAACGTCTAACCAAGTTGTCTATTTAGGAGCAAAACCATGCAATTATTAAATATGAAAGAAACCGTTGCCTTTATGGCATTAAAAAAACCAGCGGCGGCATTGTCAATTTTGTTGCTTATTGGTTCACTAGTGTCACTAGCAGTTAATCAACTTAACTGGGGTCTAGACTTTACCGGTGGAACGCAAATTGAAGTGGGTTATGAGAATACCGCAAACTTAGAAGAAATCCGTAAAGTATTAGAACAGTCTGATTTTAAAGATGCGGTGGTTCAAAACTTTGGCAGTAGTACTGATGTATTGATTCGTCTAGCTTCACGTGACGGGGTTAAACCGGCTGAGTTAGGTGATGCAGCCCTTAAAGTATTGAAAGAAGCTGATGATACGGCTGAAATGCGTGGTAGTTCTTATGTTAGTTCAAGTGTAGGTGAAGAGTTAACAGAGCAGGGAGGTTTAGCTATGTTAGTGGCTTTAGTTTGCATACTTATCTATGTTGCGATGCGATTTGAATGGCGTTTTGCGCTGGGGTCAGTGGCAGCCTTGACTCATGATGTTATTATTACTCTGGGTTTATTCTCTGTGTTTCAATTAGAGTTTGATCTAACCGTATTAGCGGCTGTATTAGCGGTTATTGGCTATTCACTCAATGATACGATTGTAGTGTGCGATAGGATCCGTGAGAATTTTCGTAAGATCCGTAAGGGTGAATCAGAAGACATAATTAATACATCTCTTACTCAAACCTTGAATCGAACCATAATAACCTCGCTAACCACTATTTTAGTATTGCTAGCTTTATTCTTTTTAGGTGGTGCGACCATTCATGGTTTCGCAACAGCCTTGTTGTTTGGTGTGTTAATTGGTACCTATTCATCTATCTATGTTGCTAGTTTAGTTGCGTTAACACTAGGTATTAGTAAAGAAGACTTAATGCCTACTGAAGTAGAGAAAGAAGGCGCCGATCAAGACGCAGTGGTTTAATCCCTCATTAGAAAAATACAAAACTAAAAACCAGCACTGATTGCTGGTTTTTTTATTTCAGTAAGTGATAACACCCAGTTTATAACTGTATAAGTAGCGCTTATTCTCTGTTAATCAGGTATATTTTAATGCTGAAATTACCAATGTCTTAGTTAGGAAAAACATGATATCAACCGAAAAATACAAGTTTGGCTCAGCGATAGTTTTGAGTATTAGCTTGTTAATTTCAGCTTGTGGCGCTAAACATAAAAATGAAAATCAACAGGTTTCAAGTGAGCCTGAGGTGCAACACCATATCGTAAAAAGTCCTAATGATAATCGTGAATATACCTCTATTGTTTTAGATAACGACTTACAACTTTTATTGGTATCCGATCCAGATATTGAAAAGTCAGCGGTGGCTCTAAGTGTGGCTGTCGGTTCATTTCAAGAACCCAAAGAGTTCGGTGGTTTGGCTCACTACTTAGAACATATGTTGTTTATGGGTACCAAATCCTACCCAGAGGTGGGGGGGTATGGCGAATTTGTTACCTTAAATGGCGGAACCCAAAATGCCTATACAGAGCTCGATCATACTAATTTTATGGTAGCGGTAAATAATGAGGCCTACGACCAAGCCTTATCTAGATTTAGTGGATTTTTTTATGAGGCATTATTAAATGAAGAATACGCTGATAAAGAGCGCAATGCTGTGCACTCAGAATGGACTATGAAAAGTCCAAACGATTGGGTGATACTTGCACAGCTAGAAGGGAAAACACTAAACCCTGAGCACCCTATATCGCAGTTTAATTGGGGGAATTTAGAATCTCTTAAAGATAGCGGAAACCAAAAACTTCAAGATGCTCTATTAGACTTTTATAACCGTTATTATTCGGCAAACTTGATGAAAGCCGCCATGATTAGTAATTTGTCAATTGCTGAAATGAAGTTACTCGCAAAACGTCATTTTTCTAAAATTCCAAATAAACACACCCCTAAACCAACTATTAATGTACCGGTAGCAACTGCCGAGCAACTAAAAAAGATAGTTCATTATGTGCCACAAGCTGATATGAAACAGTTAAGTCTGCATTTTGTTATTGAAAATAACGCACATGAATTTGCAGTAAAACCTAACGGTTACGTAAACTATCTAATGGCGAATGAAATGCCAGGTACGTTAGCGTCAGAGTTACGTGATGCAGGATTTAGTGAAGCTGTATATTCAACTTACGAGGCCGGTGAATATGGTAGCTCAGGTAGCTTTATTTTGTACATCGATCTCACCGAAACAGGTGTTCAAAACAGAGACAAGGTAATGGGTGCAGTAGTGAGATATTTACGCTTACTGCGGGAACAAGGAGTCAACCCACTATATTTCAATGAAATTAAGCAATCGTTAAGTAACGACTTTCGTTTCAAAGAGAAAACTAATGACTACAACTATGCAATGCAGATATCAGCAAACCTACAGCACATACCAACTGAATATGTATTAAGTAGTGAGTATGAATATCAACGTTTCAATGCTGTGGCGATTCAAAATGTTTTAAACCAATTAACTTTAGATAATGCTCGTGTTTTTTATATAGATAAAGCGCAACCTGCAGACATTGAAATGAAGTATTTTGCAGGTAAGTATAGTGTGCAAGATATTACTGACGAAAATATTGATACATGGCGAAAATATGGGACACAATTCCACTTAAGTTTACCTAGGGCAAACACCTTAATGCCTGAAAACTTTGATCTTGCTGAAATAGCTTATATAGACAAACCTAAATTGTTAGTTAACGAAAAGGGTTATACGGTTCATTTAGGGCACTCGGCACTGTTTAAACAACCTAAAGGTCGGATATCATTCGAATTAAATAGCGGCTTTACTAAAATAAGTGCAAAAAATCATGTTTTAGCAAGCCTATTAAGCAGAGCATTAAGCCAACAGTTAATTGAGTTGCAGTCTGAAGCAGGGGCAGCAGGTATGGGGCTGAATACTAGCTTACATAATGGTTTGTCACTTACAGTGAGCGGCTTTACTGATAAACAAGGTGACCTAGTAACTCAATCATTGCAACAAATACTTTCCTTTGACATTAGTGCTGCAGATTTAGACAACATT
Source organism: Paraglaciecola marina (assembly GCF_004360155.1). Classification (GTDB taxonomy): domain Bacteria; phylum Pseudomonadota; class Gammaproteobacteria; order Enterobacterales; family Alteromonadaceae; genus Paraglaciecola; species Paraglaciecola marina. Next base: position 107,484 of record NZ_SAIS01000009.1, read on the forward strand.
AAAGCGAGTTTTATATCTGATATTGAAAGTAGTAAGAAGCAAATTCTACTCAACCAACTATTTCCTAAATTTAGCGAAATAGTGAATTTAGATGGGTATAGCGACAATGCATTATTGGCCGAGGTAAATGGCATTTCGCCAGCCGATCTAAAATGGTTTCGAGAGCAATTGCTGAAAAAAGCTAACTTGCGAGTCTTTGCTTATGGAAACTATACCGATAAGCAAGTTAAAGCATTGGCTGAATTAGTGTTAGCCGTGCTGCCAGATAAGCGGGATATTTCTGAGGTTTACCAAACTCCGGCTTTACATCCTTTACCAGGAAGTATTTATAGCTGGAAAGAGGACTTAGATATACCGGATGTAGGGTTAATTGATGCTTATTTAACGCCTTTGAACTCCGCTGATTTAGCTGCAGCACGTGTGTTGTCTCAGTTGATACGACCAGCATTATTTAAACAAATCAGAACAGAAGAGCAGTTAGCTTATGCTGTTAATTTTTTTGGCGAGACTTGGCGAGATCAAATGCTATTCGGTTTTTATATTCAATCACCTGCAAAAGGATTAGTTGAAGTACATGAACGTATTGAATTATTCCGTAAGGAGTTTGTATCTAAACTTGCCGCAGTGACACCAGAAACCTTTACCACCACAGTGCATGGCATTTTAGTAACCCTTAATCAACCCGCTAAAAATCTATCTCAGGAAATGGCAGAGTTTATCGAAGATTGGCGTGATCAAAAGTGGACATTTGATAGTAAGCAGAGATTAATCAAAGAGTTGGAAAAAGTGACATTAGACGATGTCATTGCAATTTATAAACGTTTGCAAGAAGGTGCCGAATTTGGGCGAGTGCTAGTACAAATGCGTGGACATAATTTTGCAGATAAAAACTTTATTGAATTGGAAGGCTCAGAAACAATAACGAATGTGGATGTCTTTCATCAAGCATTAAGCAATTAAACCTCTCTCAGTAATTTGTTTAATTACCTTAATAGTGATTAATATTCAGTCGCTTATTGAAGATATAAAGAAAAAGGCGAGTATAACTCGCCTTTCTGTTTTTTTATTTTAAGTGTTTTACTAAAGTTTGGACGATTTTAGGGCTACCTGCCACTATTTCACCTTTATGCATTGGGTCATTCCCCCCTGCAAAATCGGTTACTAAGCCACCTGATTCACGAACCAATAACTCTCCAGCAGCGATATCCCAAGGTTTAATGCCACGCTCCCAGTACCCGTCGTAACGACCTGCAGCAACATAGGCTAAGTCTAGCGCGGCAGAGCCTGAACGACGAATGTCACCCGCTTGCATAAATATCTTACTAAAGCTCTGTTGGTACTCTGGTAGTGTGTCTTTTGCTTTGAATGGGAAGGCAGTGGCTAGAATTGTTTGACTTAACTCTTTAGCTTTACTTGCTCTAATACGAAAACCGTTTAACTGTGCACCCGCACCTTTGCTGGCAGTAAACAGTTCACCACGAAGGGGATCAAAAACTACCGCTTGATCAAGTCTACCTTTATGCATAAGAGCAATAGATACAGCAAAATGAGGGATACCTTTAATAAAATTGGTAGTGCCATCTAATGGATCAATAATCCATTTAAAGTCGTTGTCACCTTCAACTACCCCCCCTTCTTCACCCACAAAGCTGTGCTCAGGGTAAGATTGCTTAATTTTATGAATAATTGCTTGTTCGGCTTCTTTATCAATACGAGTAACATAATCGTTATCGCCTTTTGCTTCTGTCATCAAATCAGTTTGATTTTCAAACCCTTTAACAATAATGTTGCCTGCCGTCCGCGCAGCACGGATCGCTATATTCAGCATAGGATGCATAGTTAACCACCAATTTTAAAAGAACAGTAAGTAGACAGCTGCTGTATAAAAAAATATAAACAGTTGCACAAAAAATCGCCGCGCAGTTTACCAGAGTGATAAGCCTTTTACTAGCAACATTGACAACTGATATAAGGGTTTAATAAGCGTAATAATCTAAAAATAGTGTGTTGAAGTAGAGTATAAACCTAAGTTAAATATAGCTTTTTTAATAATTTATTGGGCTGGTAATAAACCTAAAGTCTAATAGTAAGTTTCGGGTTATCGATTAATATTTAACTAGGTTTTGTTAGGATATAAAAAGTTTTAGGGTTATGGTTGAAGTTAGGGAGATTTTTAATCCGAGTGACTATATGAATAGAATAAAATTTGTTGTAAGTAACTGCTTGATTACAATGTTAATTCTAAGTTCATTTAATGCCTCGGCAAATACTGTTGAAGAACTCGAGAAACGTATACAGCAACTTGAAAACCTGGTTGAAAAGCTATTATCTGAGGCTTCGGTAGGAACTGAGCTTGATGTAAAGAATGAATCTGATGATGAGGATATTAATCGTTCAATCAGTGATTTGACATTGGAGCTAGAGGAGCAGCATTATTTGATAGAGGAGTTAAGTAAAAAAGACGAATACCGAATGAAAGTCGCAGGCTATGCTGATGTTGAGTATAAAGGGTCCGATACTCCAGGGGTCAGCGAAGAGTTTAGAATGCATCATTTGTCTCTTTTTTTTACTAGAAAATTTGATAATAAATTCAAATTTTTCTCTGAGATAGAATACGAAGATGCGCCCAAATTTGATGGTGTAAATGATGGTTCTGGAGACTTGGATGAGGCTTCAGGAACTATTTTCGTTGAAGCAGTAAATTTTGACTGGAATTATAGTCAAGCGTTAAATGTGAGGGTTGGTCGTTTTTTCTCTCCTGCGGGAATTTGGTCAGAAGATCATTATCCACCTTTTGTTGCCACCCAAGAACGCCCTATGCACATATTCCGTATTTTTCCGCAGTTTGTGGATGGAGTGTCTGGCTATGGGCGCCAATTTTTAACCGACTCAATTAGTGTTGATTATAATATATTTCTAGGAAATGGAGAGTCTTCTATTTCGGGTAAAAAAGACCTTAACAGTAATAAGGCGACAGGTTTTAGAGGGCGAATACAACTACCTATATGGGATGAATTTAACCTTGGTTTTACCTTATATAATGACAACGAAGATAGCGCTAATGGCAATGCCGATAAGTTTGCATATGGATACCACTTAGAAGCTCGCTATCATAATATTTCTGTTCAAGGTGAATATGCCCTTGCTAACCTCGAGTTCTCCGATGAAGTTCTTGATTATGATAGAGAGGGGTACTACGCTCAGTTTAAGTACCACTTGAACGATTGGGATCTCGGCTATCGCTATGATTACTATGATGAAAACAACCTTGGTAAAAACTCAGTTAAAAGAAATTCGATTTTTGTAAACTTCCATCTTAATGAAGCAATTACGCTTAAAGGTGAATATCACAGAAACCAATATCGAAATTCTTCAGTTGATGACGTCGGTTTTTATACCTTTTCAATCTCCACGTATTTGGGGAACTAGACTATGAGAAAGCTTAAATCACTCACATTTATTATGTTTTTATGCTTTTTTTCTGAAAACGCTTTTTCAGAGACTGTATATGTAGTAGTTAACGAAAAAAATACCGACATAATAAGTCCTGAAATGGTTAAATTGATCTACTTAGATAAAAACTCTGTTTGGTCTGACGGTACTGAAATTTTAGTGTTCGAGTTGCCTGTAAAATCTGAAGCTAGAGAAAAATTTTGCCAAGAAGTATTGAATATGTCACCTATATCGAGTCAAAGATATTGGTCTAATCGTTTTGTGAACAATACCATTCAAAATGAAGTGAAAATTAAGCCTCATCGTTTAGTAACAAGGTTTGTGAGTGCTAAAGAATCTGCGATTGGATACATTCCGGAGTCAGAAATTGATAATATGCAAGGTGTTAGAATCGTAATGACAATAAATTAAATATTATGTCCTTGGGATTATTTAAAAAGTCTATAGCCACTAAATTAATTTTATATGTTGGAAGTGCCATAACCATAGTGTTGTTACTTCAGGCATACATAAATATTAATAGATTTGAACAGTTAGTTACTCCACTAATTGTCCGTGATTTGGACAACGCTTTAGCTCGTAGCCAAATGGTGTTTGAGAGTTTATCAGAACAAATTATTGAAGATGCTCAAGTTATTACTTCTCATAATGCACTTAGTAATTACATAGATTACGAGCTACTCGATGACACCAAGGGAATGAATGAGGAGCTAGTGACCTTAGAACAATTTTTAATTTCTTTAAATGCATCTAAAAGCCATTACCTCAATATTGAAATCTTTACTAAGCGTCGCTCAATTATAAGAATTAACAATGGTGAGGTAGCTGAGTCTACCTATAGTGTTACCCCAAGGTTTATTTTCATTGATAAAGCAAAATTTGACTCCTACTACACAACAAGCATAAATCACAACGTCCTTTATACTCTCAAATATAAATTTTCGATGTCTGGCACTTTTGCAGAAGAGGGAGTGGTAGGGGCTATTTATATTGTGCGAGATGCAAGCTCAGTTTTGCAAGAGTTAGTAGAAGAATTGCAAGGCTTAAATATGCAACTTACAGTCATGGCGGGTAATGTGTTAATTGCAGGAGATCCAATAGATAGAGATTGGTTAAGTAGAGAACTTCATGATCCAGATTCGAATTTGACCATATCAGTAGGTATTAGCGAAGAAAACGCGTTTTTGTTCGTTCATGAAATGCATCGAAGTATTATCGTTTTAGCTATCTCTCTTATTTTAGTATTAGGAATATCTCAATTTTTTACTATTACACAGGTCATAGCTAAACCCCTTAAGAGCCTAATTGACTTTATGAATAAGCAAGCACTTGGCAAGGTACCAGCTTCGATTAGATATCAAACTGAGCGTACTGATGAGATTGGACTTTTTGCTCAAGGTCTAAATAATATGCTTGAACAAATACATACTAGGCAAACGGCTTTGTCAGTAAGTGAAGAAAGGTTAGCTTTAGCTTTGTGGGGCAGCGGAGAGGGGATGTGGGAGTTTTCAGTTAGCGACTCAACAATACTTTTAGTGGAAGAGAGCTGTGAAATTTTATCTATAGAAATGAGTCCAATTAAGCTTTCCCTAGCTGAATTTATTTCTAAAATTCATGAAGATGATCGAGCCAATGTAAACGCCTATTTTAAGGATTTTAAGATGGAGGCCTCTGACTTATTTGAAATCGAGTTTAGAGTCTTTGTAAGTGACAATCTAAAATGGTTAAAAATGAAAGGTAGAGTCACCAAGCAAGGTGACGAGTTAAGCAATGACAATTTGATTGTTGGTACTTTAATGGATATCAGCGACCAAAGAGAAGCAGAAAAAGAAATTAGGCTTTATGCTAAAGCATTTGACAGCAGTGCAAGTGCAATCGTGATATTAGACAAAACATTAGTGGTGCTTGCTGTTAATGAAGCTTTTAAAGAAACAACCGGTTCTAATCTGAGTGATGTGGTAGGGCGTATTCCAGATTTTATTATTAATCATTCACATTCTTCTTTTGATATAAAAGAGTTTACCCATGAAATACAAAACAATGGGAAATGGCAAAATGAATTAATTGGAATGAAGAAAAATGGAGAGCGCTTTATTAAAGATATAAGCATTAACGCTATCCTGGATACCAATGGTGCTCCCACTCACTATGTATGCGCATTTAACGATATTACCCATAAGAAGAAATCCGAAAAAGATCTCTGGACTATGGCTAACCACGACATTTTAACTGGGCTACCTAATCGCGGTTATTTCCGAAAAAGTCTAGACTCTGCAATTGTTAAAGCTAAAAATGAAGGTGAATCTTTAGCTTTGTTTTTTATCGATTTGGATAGATTTAAACAAGTGAATGACACCTTAGGGCATGAATCAGGTGATCAATTATTGAGGAAAGTCGGCGCAACACTTGTGAAGTTAGCACGAAAGACAGATTACGCGGCTCGCCTTGGAGGCGATGAATTCGCTATTATTATTGAAAACGTAGCAAATAAAGTAAACGTTGAAAGAATTGCAATGGATTTAGTTAAGCAATTTGACAAAGGGTTAATAGTAAATGACAAAGACTCAGGAGTAGGGGTAAGTATAGGTATTAGCCTTTACCCTGAAAATGCCAAAACTGCTGATGAATTAGTGCACTACGCAGATACTGCCATGTATTTCTCAAAGACGACTGGAAGTAATTTGTTTCATTTCTTTGAACCAAGTATGAGCGACCATGTTAATCGACGGAATTTAGTTGAAAAAGAGTTAAGAGAAGCCTTAAAAGAAGACAAGTTGTCTCTTTATTTTCAACCTCAAATTAGTATCACAACAGGTGTAGTCGTGTCTTTTGAAGCACTTTCACGGTGGTTTCATCCAACATTGGGAACTATATCTCCTGATGAATTTATTCCTATAGCTGAAGATGCAGGTCTAATTGTTGATTTAGGTAAACAAGTATTGAAAAAAGCCTGTCAACAAGTAAAACAGTGGCATGAGCACGGCTTTAGCACCATTAAAATTGCCATTAACGTCTCCATAAAACAATTTATGTTATCCGATGTTACCTATGATCTATCTAACATTCTCAATCAAGTAAATCTCGATGCTCGTTATATTGAACTAGAGCTCACTGAGAGTCTTTTTGTTGATGAAGCTGAAACTGTGATCAATACTTTGAAGAAGTTAAAACAATTAGGTGTTAGTTTATCTATTGATGATTTTGGTACTGGCTATTCTTCTTTGAGTTATTTGAATAAATTTCCTCTAGACGTTCTAAAGATTGATAAAAGTTTCGTAAATCAATTGAGTTCAGACAAAACAGGTATGGCTATAACCCAGTCCATAGTGGCTATCGCACATGCATTAGATCTAGAAATAGTCGCTGAAGGCGTAGAGACTGAAGAACAATTGTCTATATTGGATAAAATGGGCTGTCATTATGTCCAAGGCTACCTATATGGACCTCCCATTTCTTCTGAAGAGTCATTTGATTTTCTAGAACATAGTAACCTCTTTGAGCACCCTTAAATCTCCCCAGTGATTGATAAAGCTTTGCCTATTAATAGTAAAATCTTAACTTTAGGTGTTTGACTATTTAAGGTCATTTTTGACAATTATTTTTATTCATTGAACTTGGCTTTTCAGTTAGCTTATTTTAATTTTTCTCATGCTTTGAGCTAAGGGCTGCTTATGCTATTATCCGCGCCCAGAAAATTGCCAGCTCAGGAAGTGTGTCTCCGTCATGTTAGAAAATATTCGCGTTGTTCTAGTAAATACTTCTCATACCGGTAACATAGGCTCTGCGGCTAGAGCTATGAAAACTATGGGGTTAAGTCAGTTAGTTTTGGTTGACCCAGTATCTCCACCAGACGGGAAGTCAAGTGCATTAGCTGCTGGAGCTGGTGATGTGTTAGCGAACGCGAAAACAGTCGCGACTTTGGCTGAAGCTGTGGCTGATTGTGGTTTAGTGGTAGGAACTAGTGCCCGTTCTCGGACTTTATCTTGGCCCATGTTAGAACCAAGAGGTTGTGGTGAAAAGCTTATAGCCGAGGTTCCTAAATACCCAGTTGCTCTAGTATTCGGGCGTGAAAATAACGGGTTAAGTAACGAAGAGTTACAACTTTGTCACTTTCATGTTTGTATCCCTGCAAACCCAGATTACAGCTCGTTGAACTTAGCTGCCGCCGTGCAAACTTTATGCTATGAAGTACGAATGGCTTATTTAAACTTAACCAGAAACCAGCACCCAGAAAATCATCCTGAGAATAATGATTACCCTTTATCTGAAGAGTTAGAAGGTTTTTATAGTCATTTGGAACAAACCCTTATTAAAACGAATTTCATCATTGCTAAACATCCCGGTATGGTGATGACCAAATTACGCAGGATGTTTAATCGTGCCCGTCCCGAGTCACAAGAACTCAACATTTTACGAGGCATATTAGCGTCAATTGGTAAAACCACTTCAAATAAAGAATAACTATGTTTAACAGAATGAAAGAAGACGTGCAGAGCGTATTTCATCGTGACCCTGCTGCTCGCACAACCTTTGAAGTGTTGACTAATTACCCAGGATTACATGCTATTTGGCTGCATCGTTTGGGCCATAGACTTTGGAAAGCAAATTGGAAGTGGCTAGCGCGTTCTATATCCACGTTTTCTCGTTGGTTGACTGGGATTGAAATTCACCCTGGTGCCACTTTAGGTCGCCGCTTTTTTATTGATCATGGTATGGGTGTGGTTATTGGAGAGACTGCAGAGATTGGTAATGATGTAACTCTGTATCACGGGGTTACTTTAGGGGGCACTAGCTGGAATGCCGGAAAACGCCATCCTACTTTAGAAGATAACGTAGTTGTAGGCGCGGGTGCAAAAGTATTAGGCCCAATTACTATGCACAAGGGAGCAAAGGTTGGTTCTAATTCGGTAGTAGTGCGTGACGTACCAGAAAACGCCACTGTAATTGGCATACCAGGAAGAGTGGTGGTGTCTCAGAAAAAGCCCACTCCACCTAATCAAGGTGAAAGAGAGAAAATCGCCCAAAAGTATGGGTTTGATGCGTATGCTGTCGCCACTGATAACCCAGACCCTGTTGCTCAAGCAATAGGAGTGATGGTTGACCATGTTCATCTTATTGACACAAAAGTAGAAGAAATGTGTAAAGCCATTAATAAAATGGGTGGAGATGTGTGCGGGAAATCATTACCAAGCCTAGAGTTAGATAATTTTTCTGGCGACGAAATGGCAAAAGATATTAAAAAAGCATGTGACGCTTTTGACCCGCAAATTTAACTTAGTGATTTGAACCTTAATACTTGAGTAAAACACTAGGTTAAATACTTGACTAAAATAGTAGGGTATGTGAAGATCTGACACATCTTAGATATTAGGTTTATAAGTATGAAATTGACTTCAAAAGGCCGTTACGCGGTAACCGCGATGTTGGATGTATCATTGCATTCTCAACGTGGTCCTGTGTCTTTAGCAGAAATCTCAGAGCGCCAAGAAATTTCATTGTCATACCTAGAACAGCTTTTTTCTCGTCTTCGTAGAGAAGAACTAGTTGAAAGTGTACGTGGCCCTGGCGGTGGGTATAAGTTAGGTCGTAATGCTAGCGATATATCTATTGGTGAAGTGATCAATGCGGTAAATGAATCCGTAGATGCTACTAAGTGCCAAGGTCAGGGAGGATGCCAAGGCGGTGAACGTTGTTTAACTCACAATTTGTGGGAAGGATTAAGCGACCGCATTAGTGTGTTTTTAAACGGCATTACCCTAGGCGAATTAATGGAGCAGCATGAAGTGAAACAAGTTGCGCAGCGCCAAGACAAAAATAAACATCTTAATAATATAGCGTCAAACGACATTACTATCAGTTTGCAGCTTTAAGCGGAGTAAAAAATGAGCGAATTAAAGCTTCCAATCTACTTGGATTATTCTTCAACTACACCGGTAGACCCTCGTGTTGCCGCTAAAATGGCTGAGTGTTTGACTACAGAAGGTGTGTTTGGTAACCCAGCTTCTCGTTCTCATAAATTTGGTTGGGTAGCAGAAGAAGCGGTAGATATTGGCCGTAATCAAATCGCAGATTTAGTGAATGCAGACCCTAGAGAGATTGTGTTTACCTCGGGTGCCACCGAGTCAAATAACCTTGGTATCAAAGGCGCTGCTAATTTTTATGGTAAAAAAGGCAAGCATCTCATTACTGTAAAAACTGAGCACAAAGCTGTTTTAGATACCATGCGTCAGTTAGAGCGCGAAGGTTTCGAAGTGACCTATTTAGACCCAGAGCCAAACGGTTTACTTGATTTAGACAAGCTAGTTGCTGCTATTCGCCCAGATACAATTTTAGTCAGTGTGATGCATGTCAATAATGAAATTGGTGTGATTCAAGATATCACTGCAATTGGTGAGTTATGCCGCGAGCGTAAAGTTTTGTTTCATGTTGATGCCGCACAAAGCACGGGTAAAGTGCCAATCGATTTACAAACAATGAAAGTTGATTTGATGTCCTTCTCTGCCCACAAAACTTATGGTCCAAAAGGCATTGGTGCTTTGTATGTGCGTCGTAAGCCGCGTATACGCTTAGAAGCGCAAATGCACGGCGGTGGTCATGAGCGTGGTATGCGTTCAGGTACTATGGCAACTCACCAGATTGTTGGAATGGGAGAAGCATTTAGAATCGCTAAAGAAGAAATGGGCGCTGAAAACGAGCGTTTATTAATGTTACGTAACAAGTTATGGAGCGGTATTAAAGATATGGAAGCCGTTTACTTGAACGGTGATATGGACAGCCGCATAGCAGGTAATCTTAACGTGAGCTTTGCTTACGTTGAAGGAGAGTCATTAATTATGGCCCTTAAAGATATGGCTGTATCATCTGGCTCTGCATGTACATCAGCAAGCCTTGAGCCATCATATGTGTTACGTGCGCTTGGGTTAAACGATGAGTTAGCACATAGCTCTATTCGTTTTACAATGGGACGTTTTACTACTGAAGCAGAAATTGACTATGTTATTGGTGTTATCCGTAATGCTATCGATAAGCTACGTGAAATGTCTCCTTTGTGGGATATGTACAAAGAAGGTATTGATTTAGATTCTGTTGAGTGGGCTCACCACTAAGTTAACGCATTTTAAAATTAATGTGTTGTTGGGCTTAAGCGCGGCAACACATAACCAAAGGTAAAAGAAAATGGCTTACAGCGAAAAAGTAATTGATCACTACGAAAACCCTCGTAACGTTGGTGGGTTTGATAAGAACGATCCAAAAATTGCTACTGGTATGGTAGGTGCACCAGCTTGCGGTGACGTAATGAAGTTACAATTAAAAATTGATGATAACGGTATTATTGAAGACGCAAAATTCAAAACCTATGGTTGTGGTTCTGCTATCGCATCAAGCTCTTTGGTAACTGAGTGGGTTAAAGGTAAGTCTATCGACGAAGCAGTAGAAATTAAAAATACTGATATCGCTGAGGAATTAGCATTACCACCAGTGAAAATTCATTGCTCAATTTTAGCTGAAGACGCGATTAAAGCAGCAGTTGAAGATTATAAAAGTCGCCAAAACTAAGATAAAAATTTTTAAGTAATAGGAGTAGCCAGTGGCAATTACCGTATCCGATAGCGCAGCACAACGTGCTAAAACATTTCTCGAAAATAGAGGGAAAGGTTTAGGGTTGCGTCTTGGTGTTAAGACAACTGGCTGTTCTGGTTTAGCTTATGTTCTTGAATTTGTTGACGATTTAAATTCAGATGATCAACTCTTTGAAGACAATGGTGTAAAAATTATCGTCGACGGCAAAAGCCTAGTGTACTTAGACGGTACCCATTTAGATTTCGCTAAAGATGGTTTGAACGAGGGCTTTGAGTTTACTAATCCTAACGCTAACGGCGAGTGTGGTTGTGGCGAAAGCTTTAACGTTTAGCCCTTAGTCTTGTTATTTTTCTGCAATTCAAAAACAGTAAGCCTAATAAAATCAGATGAACTACTTCGAGCTTTTTAATATTTCCGTTTCTTTTGATGTAGATTTGTCTGCATTATCTCAAACCTATCAGCAACTCCAGCGTCTTACTCATCCGGATAAGTTTGCTAGTGGTAGCGAGCAAGACAAACTCGTTGCTATTCAAAAAAATGCACAAGTTAACGATGCGTATAGCACTTTAAAATCACCTTTACCAAGAGCTGAGCACATACTCTCATTAAGAGGTATTGATTTGCAGCATGAGCAGCAAACCATTAAAGATACCGCTTTTTTGATGCAGCAAATGGAATGGCGAGAAGCGTTAGCTGAGTTAGACGATAATAGCGATCCTTTGGACGTATTAGCGTCACTTGAAGATGAAATTAAACATAACGTAAAAAGCGATTTAAGCAAACTACAAAGTTTGTTAGCAAGTGAGCAAGAAGCAGCAGCACTACAGGCAGCTGATGTTATCCGTAAGCTAAAATTTTTATATAAAATGTTAGCCGAAATAGAGCTCAAAGAAGAAGCCTTAAACGACTTCTAAATTCATTTATTTAAATCAAAAGAATCGAATCATGGCATTACTGCAAATAGCTGAACCCGGTCAAAGCGCCGCTCCTCATCAACGTAAATTAGCGGTTGGAATTGATTTAGGCACAACTAATTCATTAGTGGCTTCTGTTAGAAGTGGCGAAGCATTAACTCTGCCCGATGAACAGGGTAATCATTTATTGCCGTCTGTTGTGAGATATTTACAACAAGGCGTTACTGTTGGCCTAGATGCTAAACAACAGGCAAGTATTGACCCGTCTAACACAATAGTATCGGTTAAACGCTTTTTAGGTCGTTCAGTAGCAGATATAAAAAAAGCGTATCCACATTTACCTTACCAATTTACCGAAGCTCAATCTCCGGCAATCACAGTTGCATCAGGCAATGTAAACCCTGTTCAAGTTTCCTCAGAAATTTTGTCAGTATTAAAACTGCGTGCTGAAAAAACCTTAGGTGACGAACTTCAAGGTGCCGTGGTAACCGTTCCTGCTTATTTTGATGATGCACAACGTCAAGGCACCAAAGATGCCGCAACATTAGCTGGGTTAAAAGTTTTAAGGTTATTGAACGAACCTACAGCCGCTGCCATTGCTTATGGTCTAGATTCTGGCCAAGAGGGGGTGATTGCCGTTTATGACTTGGGCGGTGGTACCTTTGATATTTCTATCTTACGACTCAGTAAAGGTGTGTTTGAAGTACTTGCTACTGGTGGTGATTCAGCGTTAGGTGGTGATGATTTTGATGCTGTGTTAGTTGAGTTTATTCGTGAGCAAGCAGGTTTAACAGGCGATTTATCAAAAGAACTGCACAGAACCTTATTAGATAAAGCCAAACAGGCTAAAGAATCGCTAAGCCAAGAATCTATTGTGACCGTAGAATTTACCGATGATGCTGGTAAATCCCATGGGATACAGATAACTATTGAGCAATTCGAAAGCCTAATAGCACCTTTAATTAAAACTACATTAAGAGCTTGTCGCCGTGCATTAAAAGATGCTGAGCTTGAAAAGGAGCAAGTACTTGAAGTGGTTATGGTGGGAGGATCTACTCGGGTGCCAGCAGTTTGCCAAAAAGTAGGGGAGTTCTTTGAACGTACTCCGTTAACCTCTATTAACCCAGATAAAGTAGTAGCTGTGGGCGCTGCCATACAAGCTGATATTTTGGTGGGAAATAAGCCCGATAGTGACATGTTACTTTTAGATGTGTTGCCTTTATCTTTGGGTATAGAAACCATGGGCGGGTTGACCGAGAAAGTTATTCCTCGTAATACCACTATTCCAGTGGCAAAAGCCCAAGAGTTTACCACTTTTAAAGATGGTCAAACTGCAATGATGATCCATGTGGTACAAGGTGAGCGTGAGTTAGTAAGTGATTGCCGTTCATTAGCAAAGTTTGCCTTACAGGGTATACCGCCAATGGCTGCAGGTGCTGCTCACATCCGCGTCACCTTTCAAGTTGATGCCGATGGATTGTTAAACGTAACTGCCATGGAAAAATCTAGTGGTGTAAAAGCTGATATTCAAGTTAAGCCTTCTTATGGCTTAGATGATAGTGAAATCGCTACTATGCTTAAGGCATCAATGGAGCATGCCCAAGATGACATGCAAGCCAGAATGCTAAAAGAACAGCAAGTAGAAGCCGCTAGGGTTTATGAAACCTTAACTGCTGCATTACATGCCGACGGAGCCACATTGCTAAATAAGGAAGAAAGACAAATCATTGAACAAGGTTTAGTTGAATTGCAAACCTTGGCTCAAGGTACAGATAAAGAAGCGATTAAGACTGGTATTGAAAATGTAGATAAGTTGAGTCAAGTTTTTGCAGAGCGCAGAATGGATCAATCAATTAAAAATGCCTTTTCGGGGCAATCAGTTGATCAAATTTAAATTAATTTACGGAATGTTAGGAAACCTGTTATGCCACAAGTAATCTTTTTACCACACGAAGAGTTGTGCCCAGATGGAGCAGTATTAGAGGGCGAAAAAGGTACCTCTGTGCTTGATTTAGCCTTAAAGAATGGCATTGGAATTGAACATGCTTGCGAAAAGGTATGCGCTTGTACCACTTGTCACGTGGTGATCCGTGAAGGCTTTGATTCTTTAGAAGAAGGTGACGAGTTAGAAGAAGACATGCTTGATAAAGCCTGGGGGCTAGAGCCAGAGTCTCGTTTAGGCTGCCAAGCAATTATTAAAGACGAAGATCTAGTAGTAGAAATCCCTAAATACACAGTGAATCAGGTGAGTGAAGGTCACTAAGGCTTTTAATTATCTAAAAATTTGTATTAAATAGAACCAGCAGTTTGCTGGTTTTTTTATGAGCAGGGTCAAATTAAACTGTTTTTATATACAGTTGTTGTGCTAGGCTTGTTTCATTGATTGCAGAGGAGATAAAAGTTATGGCCGTTATTACACGTTATGTAGTAGAACACAAAGGGGTGGAAAAGTTTGTGAGTGCAGATAAAAAAGCAGCTGATCAATACGACAAAATGTTAGACGTTGCCGATAACTTAAGTGAGTACATTGAAGGTAAAGGTTTTACCTTGGATGGACCAGTACTTGAAGAGTTGTCTATTATGCTGTCTAAAAATAAAGACTCGCTTACTAAATTATTAAAAGGTACTACAGCAGAAAGTTTGTTAGCTGAAGAGAAAGCTGAAGTAGTAAAGATTGAGAAAAAGAAAGCTTAAGTAGCTTTTTTTTGAGTACGGTGACTATGCATATCATTGGTTTATAATGTGTATGGTAAATATGCCTTTTCTTTCCTTCTAAACAAATGATTTTTCTTTTAATTATTAAGCTTATCCTTACTTACTCCCACTAATAAAAAGGTGTTCGTTTTTTATTCGACTATACTTTTATACCTCAATGTAGTATTTCAAAATTGGGGAATAAAATTAAATGGAGAGCTAAAAACATGAAGTTACACCTATCAAAATTACTATGCATTGTTTGCCTTTTTTCAGCACCTACTTTTGCTAAAGACAGGTTAGAAGTTTACAAAGATTACGATATAGGCACAGAAATAACGTTAATGACTACAGTGAAAGTAGATCCCAATATGGAGGAGGTATATCTGGCAGGTTTAGCCCAAAGTTGGGTAAAAGCTGTAAAGCTACAAAAAAAGCTAGGGTTTATTAAGGACTGGAAAATTCTTGGAAGTGATTTTCCGTTAAGTGGTGATTTTAATTTAATTCTAATTGTAACGTTTGAAAACTCAGCTGATATGGAGCCATCTAAGAAGAAATACATGGCTTTTATGGATGCGTGGGGTAAAGAGAATAATGAACAATCTCAGGAATTATCAGCTAAATACCCAGAGGTAAGGACTTTGACTGGGGAATACGTTTTAAGAGAAGTTATAATCGACTAAAATATTCTAGTTTAAATGCCAACGTAGCGTTGGCATTTCTGATCAAGCTATCACAAAACCAAAACCAAATTTACTGAGACTTTTACTTTCTTGAATTGACCGTTTTAGAGTCATTTTGAGTACTCTATAGCTTTCTCAAATTTTGATGTGCAGGCGTAGCTCGATATGAAGTTTTCAATTTGCGAATATGCGCTTAATTTTCCTTTATAATAGCTGCTTTTACGAATCTAGTAACTTTGTTACAGTGTTCATAACAATCGTATACAGTCAATTTAATATTATCAGTCTACCCGCTTTCTAATTTAAATAGGTTAACTATTCAGTGCAAAACCTCAATGGTACAACAGCTCATAGCCAATACTTTTATTCAAAATTAAGACTCTCAAGTTTATTAGTAATTTCAATATTACTTATTGCATCATGTGGAGGTGGTGGAGACAGTCAAAAAGGTGGCCCAGAAATTAGTTACACAGTCAGTAACCAAAGGGTATTTGAAGAAGGCTTTTTTGTTATAGATGCTTGGGAAACGCCAACGGCTGGTGTGACTATGAGCCAAATATCAGGTCCGACAGCGACAAAGTTGAGCAATGTAAATGTTTTTGCTACGCGTTGGCAAGCGCCTTCACTTGAATTAGATATCACCGAAATAATGGAATTTGAATTGAAGGCTATAGATGATGACGGAAACGTCTCTACCGAAGTAGTATCTGTAGAAGTGATAGGCTTTAGTGGGGTAGGGCGAGTAATAGGTCAATACTCACCAAGTTTACAACTATATGAAGCTAATAGTTTTAATCAATTGTATGGCGTTAGGAATACACTAGAACCACAGTTTATCGATGAACAAGAAATCGTTCTATTTGGTAAAGACAATTATAGTTTTACGGATTATAGGCTTTCAGACACATTAACCGTTGCAGGAACATACCGTAATATCAGTCAGTTAGTTACAAATGCCTTGTCTTTTAACCTTCTTGGCTCACGTGATTTTAATAAAGAGTTGTTAGTGTTGGATGAAGTGAACAATACTGTTAATTGGCTTACGTCTAATAGTTCAATATCAGATAATGCAAGCTTATTGGAGGCTGATAGTTTTTCAATTGAAGCCCCTTGTTCATTTTTAGGGCGGGTTGATACCGGACAAAACTTTGTTTGGGTTGGCCAGCGTGATAGAGGGTTATCAGTTGTAAGGCTAGAGCCTATTATAGTAGATGACGTCACAACATTTGAAACTGAAGTTATCGACGAAATAGGCAGTGGTCGTAGCTTATGTCATCTCATGACTACAGTGTTTCCTGAAGATATTTATATACGTGACTATTACGATGACTCTGCATTCTCCAATTTAATTGCCGTTGATTACAACTCTA
Source organism: Paraglaciecola marina (assembly GCF_004360155.1). Taxonomy (GTDB): domain Bacteria; phylum Pseudomonadota; class Gammaproteobacteria; order Enterobacterales; family Alteromonadaceae; genus Paraglaciecola; species Paraglaciecola marina. Next base: position 124,179 of record NZ_SAIS01000009.1, read on the forward strand.
ACTCTCTTGTTCTGTATGGTGATACCAACGAAGACCGACATTATGAAGAGCTCAGTGTTATTCCAATACAAGGAGCTACCGATGGGAGCATGAAAATAGTAGATGTGTTTTCCTCTGGTACTGCGAGCGAGTCGCCACATTATTTGGCAATTTTAATGAGTGATGGTGAAGTTGATGGAAAACACAGCCTTACAGTTATTGGCCAATTTGATAACAATGAATTTGAACAGCAAGTATTTAGTTGGACTTCAGGTGTACCACAATCATTAGTGCATGGATCTTTTATTGGCATTAGGCCTGGTGACCAAACTAGAAAAGATTTTGCCGTTGTGACTAAATCCCCTGGTCAAGTATTAGTCTTTGAAAATATTATACCTGACGGGGCGAGTATCGGAGAAACTCCAGTATATTCCGAGCCTGTTTCTTTCGATATTGAAGATGGAGCAGGCTCAGCTGTTACTGCTTATGAGGACTTTATTTTGAAAACCATTGAGCAGGGAGATGTGATTTACATTTCTTATCCTGATACAGGTGTTGTTAGGTCTTACACTCCATCGTTTGAAGAATTAAATTCTTTTAATTAACTTTACTTGTTCGCTCCTAACAGACTAAATCATAGTTTAAATTTTTTCTAGACTAATGGCTGGTTTGTTCTGGCATATACCGTGCCCGCTTTTTAGGCTTTAGAGTATTTAGATCTGCTAGTACTAATCCATCTATGCAATGGTTAAAGTCAGGGTCGATGTTAAAGTCAATGAAGTGAACCCCTCCATCTTGATAGGTTTCGGTATATTGTTTATACAATGTTGGAACGGCCATCCCCATATTAGCAAGCGTGTGTTTAAGTAGGGTGAAATCCGTTTTGTAGTCGTCGCCACTAAAATTATGTTGATAGCCATGGGGAAGCAAGTAGGGGGTTTTAGCATGGGCTATGTTTGATTTACTCCCAAAATATAAACTGTAAAACTGTACCAGTAAGTCTTTGGCCGCTTTAGGGTAGTGGTCACTTACACTTACCGCTCCAAATAAATAGCGGTACTCTGGATGATGCTGAATAAATGCGCCTAGTCCAAACCATAAGTAGTCTAAGCTGCGTTTACCCCAGTATTTAGGCTGAACAAAGCTTCTGCCAAGTTCCAATCCTTGTTCGAAGTATGTATCCATTTCTGGGCCATAATCGAACAGACTAGCAGAATACAAACCCTCAACACCTTGTTTTTCAATGATGCTTTTTGCTGGCCCAAAGCGGTAGGCTCCGGCAATTTCTAAATCTTCTTGATCCCATAATATTAAATGGTAATAGTGGGTGTCGTAGGGGTCAATATCGCGGCGTTTATCTGTTCCTTCGCCTACTGCTCTGAAGGATACTTCTCGCAACCTGCCAATCTCTCGCATTATGGGAGAGCTTCCTTTGTGCTGGTAGAGAAACATAACTTTACCATCTTTAGTCACGCCTAATCGTTGGCAATTTTGTTTGAGACTAAGATACAACTCCGCTCTGTTTTCTGCTGGCGCTATGGATTTTTGAGTCTTAAATATAGCTTTTTTACCGTGGCCTATTTTGTATAAGTGTTTTTTAAACAAAGATACATGTTGAGCGCGAGTGATCTTATTGTTGTCATATGACTCAAAAGGTATCAACTCACCAATTCTCATTGGCAGATGATGACGCTTATGTTTGAACATTTCTTTGACTAACAACATAGTTGCTAAGGGCTTGTAAATCATAGACAAACCGTAAAATAGATGGGAGTTTTTGGCATCGATAAATACAGGCAAAATGGGGGATTTTGCTTGTTTGGCAATGCGTAAAAAGCCGCTTCTCCAACGCGTATCGCGAATTCCTTGGGGGCGCAATCGAGAGACCTCTCCTGCGGGAAATACAATCACAACGCCTTCGGTTTGTAGGTGTGCTTGAATGTTTTCAATATGTTCTTTAGCCGTTCCGCCACTCATATTATTTACTGGCAATAACATAGGGTGTAGTGGCTCAAGTGCCATTAACATTTGGTTGGCTACAACTTTTATATCTTGTCTTATTTCACTTACCAGCTTGATTAGTGCTAAAGCGTCTAATGAGCCTATCGGATGATTGGCAATAATGACAAGTTTCCCCTGATATGGAATATGCTCTTTTTCAACGTCTCTGGTTGAGTAGCTTATATTGAAGTATTCCAGTACTTGCTCTACAAAGTCTAACCCTTGGTAGTGAGGGTAGGTTTGACCAAACTCTTGGATTTCACGTTCATGGAGTAAGCGCCTTAGTATAAATCGTAAGGTTTTAGATAATAAGGGTTTATTGGCTACCTGAGGGTAATGCTTTTCAAGGACATCAGATACAGAAAACATAGAACACTAGTCAAATTCATTATTAGCTTTGCTAAAGGGTATTACCTGAATATGACAATTTAGTGCCAAAACGATGGCTGTTTTGTGACAAGTAAAAATGACTACGCCCAGTTAATGTTAATGGGCGTAGTGCAGGTGAGTCTTAATCCAAAGCTTCTCGAAGTCGCTTTTTGAGTTCAACTTGTTCGTCATGAGTTAATGGTTGGCCATGCTCGTTAGTAATAATGAATAAATCCTCAGCCCTCTCACCAATAGTAGTGATTTTAGCTTGATGCAACTTATACTTTAAGGCAATAAATTGCTCCGTAATGGTGGCTAAAAGACCTGGTGCATCTAAAGCTTCAAGCTCAACAATTGAAGTATTTGTTTTGCTGGTGTAAAAACGAACTTTAGTGGGCACGTCTAACTGCTTCATTTGGCGTGACATTTTTCTTTTATTAGTATGTTGCACCCCAGGTTTGTTGAGCTGTTCTTCTACGGCTTCTTTTAAGCTCTTAAGTCTTGATGGGGAGGTTATTCTGTCTCCATTGTGTTCTTGAATAATAAAACTATCGAATATATACCCATCATGAGTACGCATAATTTGTGCGTCTCGTATTGAGCAGTTTCTACTGTCTAAAACTGAAGCGATTTGCGCAAACATTCTAGCGCGATCTTTACCGTAAACGATAAGTTCTGCACCGGCTTTAGATGTCCCTTCACTGGTGCCTACCAATAAAAAATCATCTGTCATAGGATGTGACGCTAGAATAACATTTGCATGCCAAGCGATTTGCTCTGGTTTGAATCGAGCGAAATAGTCGTCGCTTAGTCTCTGCCAAAATTGAGAAATCTGGGTGTTATTCATTCCGTTAGCCAATAAAGACTCTCGGGCTATGGTTTGATGTTCGTTTATTCTATCTTGCAGAGCGACCTTACACTCTAGACCATTATCTAAAGCTTTTTGAGTGAGCAAATAAAGCTCTCTTAGTAAAGATGCTTTCCAGTCATTCCATAGGTTGTCATTGGTGGCTCTAATATCAGCTAGGGTTAACACATATAAATGATTTAAGTTATTGTGAGTACGCACTGCTTGTGCGAATTCATTAATGACTTCAGGATCGTATATGTCTCTTCTTTGGGCAATCACAGACATGAGTAGATGGCTTTCTACTAACCAGCGAATTAGCTCGGTATCTTTGTCCTTTAAGCCATGGTAATCACAGAACTTTTTAACATCTACTGCCCCTAATTTTGAATGGTCACCGTTACGGCCTTTACCTATGTCGTGAAAAATAGCTGCGATAAAAAGCAAATCAGGTTTACTGAGACTTTTCATTATATTGCCACAGCGCGGAAAATCCTTGTTCCCAGGTAAGCTGTAATGATGAATATTCTTAACTAGTCTGTGGGTATGCTCATCTACAGTATAAGCGTGAAAGAGATCAAACTGCATCATTCCCACTATGTGGTCCCACTCTGGAATATAAGCTTGTAAAATACCGTGCTTATGCATGATATCCCATCCAAGACCAAAGAAATTTGGATGCCTTACCAATGCTAAAAATAGTGTTCGGCAAGACTCTATTTCCACATAGTATTGGTTACTGAAGGTCCGCCTTGCTTGTCTTAGTTGCTGTAAGCAGCTTGAGTGAAGCCCTTTGACTTCTGGAGTGCTGGCAACAAGAAGCAAAAACTTGAGAATATCCTCTGGTGATGCAAATACATTTTCATGCTTTGGAGCAATTAAGCCATCGAGTAGTTCATAGTCTTGATTAACGTCAACACCTTGCTTAACTTTCAGTGCTAATACATCTTGTCCAAACCTTTGCAGCAACATATCGTTTAGTTCTCTGATACGTCTGACAGTCCTAAAAAATGACTTCATCATGCGTTCAACAGAGGCTTTACCATCATTTCCGAACCCTAAGCGAGTAGCTACGTCAGTTTGGTAGTCAAATAGTAAGCGGTTTTCACTGCGTCCAGCGACTAGGTGCAGGGCGAAACGTATGCGCCATAGGGTTTCACGACATTCTATTAATTCAGAGAACTCTTCAGGAGTAAAATAGCCATGTCTGACCAACTCTTTGCCATCAATAGCATTAAAGTGTTTTTTAGCCACCCAACCTATCGATTGAATATCCCTTAAGCAGCCCGGGCTTTCTTTGACATTGGGTTCTAAATTATAAGATGTGTCTTTGAATTTTGCGTGGCGCAACTTTTGTTCTTGATATTTTGCCAAGAAAAAGTCTTTGCTACTCCAGTAACCTCTACTTTGAAGTTTTTGTTGCAGCGCTATAAAGTTATCTTCGCTACCCGTTAATAAACGGGCTTCAACTAAGTTCGTTGCAATGGTGACATCTTGCTTAGCTTGTTGGATGGTTTCTTTTATAGTACGAACTGATTGACCTATATCTAGGCCTATATCCCATAGAAATGTGATAAATGTGCCGATTTGCTCTTGTTGCTCTTTTGATAACGCTTTTTTACTGAGTATCAGTAGGTCGATATCAGAATAAGGTTGTAATTGTCCGCGGCCATAGCCACCTACAGCCAATAAACTTATGTGTTTTTGTGTAGATAACCCCATTAGCTGCCAAATTTGACCTAATAGAGCATCAATAAAGGTGGCTCTTCCTAAAATTAAGTCGTCGATATTTGCCGTACTAAGGTCAGTATTAGTAAGCCAATCATAACTCTTAGTTATTAATCCTTTGCAGGCTGCAAAATTATCAATGTTATTGATTGATTTAACTTCGTTTAATAAATTTTGTAGCGACAATGTCTACCCCTTGCAAAGGACTATTTTCAAATGGTTAATGTACGAGACACAAACTAATGGTTAATGATGCGATCTATGTTTTCATCATCACGAAGTGTTAGTATTTCCACGCCATTTTCTGTGACGAGTAAAGTATGCTCCCATTGGGCACTTAAACTTCGGTCTTTGGTTACCACTGTCCACTGATCAGGAAGGATTTTAGAATAGCGTTTACCGGCATTTACCATAGGTTCGATAGTAAAACACATACCGGCTTCTAAGGTTTCTCCAGTATTAGGCTTACCATAATGCACCACTTGTGGATCTTCATGGAAATTAGCTCCAATACCATGGCCACAATATTCACGAACGATCGAATAATTATGGCTTTCAGCATGCTGTTGAATAGCATGGCCGATATCGCCTAATCGAGCGCCTGGCTTTACCATTTTAATGCCTATATATAGTGCCTCCTGAGTCACTCTAATTAAACGCTCTGTTAGTATTGAGGGTTTACCTACTACAAACATCTTGGACGTATCACCATGGTAGCCGTCCTTAATCACTGTCACATCTATATTTACAGAATCACCATCTTTAAGTTTTTTATCAGCAGGAATACCATGACAAATAACGTGGTTAACTGAAGTACAAATAGATTTAGGAAAGGGGGGGTGACCATAATTTAATGGAGCGGGAATACATTTTTGCTCATTGACTATATAATCATGGCAAATTTGATTTAACTCGTTGGTAGTAACGCCTTTTTTAACGTACGGCCCAATCATTTGCAGTACGTCAGCAGCAAGTCGGCCTGCTACACGCATCTTTTCAATTTCTTCAGCGGTTTTTATGGTACCTGACAAAACGATGATCCTAATTTATAAAATATTTGGTAGTGATTGCATATTGTAACTTTTTGGAGAGGTTCTCGCTAGGGTCTAATTTTAGGGAATTGGTGCATATATAGTGGATTTTTAGACTAAAACTTGAATCCTCAAAATACTCATGTTATAAAGCGCACCGCTGAAATTAATGGGGACATTATTGTCTTCAAATTATCGCGAAGTAGCTAGGTTTTCTAGCATTAATATCACACATACATCGACACATATTTCGGGGTGTCTTTCTAGGGTAAACCTAAGAGGATCGAAATCTGGGATGTATGGAGGCCTAACCCCATATTGAGGAATCTATATAATGGCAAATGTATCTATGCGCGACATGCTTCAGGCAGGCGTACACTTCGGACACCAGACTCGTTACTGGAACCCAAAAATGAAACCTTTCATCTTTGGTGCACGTAATAAAGTTCATATTATCAACCTAGAAAAAACTGTTCCTTTGTTTAACGAAGCACTTAACTTCGTTGGTGGCGTTGCTGCTAAAAAAGGAAAAATTCTTTTCGTTGGTACTAAACGTGCTGCAAGTGATGCAGTTAAAGAAGCTGCAGACAAATGTGACCAATTTTATGTTAACAAACGCTGGTTAGGCGGTATGTTAACTAACTGGAAAACAGTTCGTCAGTCAATCAAACGTTTAAAAGAGCTTGAGCAACAAAGCCAAGACGGAACGTTCGAAAAATTGACTAAAAAAGAAGTATTAATGCTTCAGCGTGAAATGACTAAGCTTGAAACAAGCCTTGGTGGAATTAAAAACATGGGCGGTTTGCCTGATGTTTTATTCGTAGTTGACGCTGACCACGAGCATATCGCTATCACTGAAGCAGGAAACCTAGGTATTCCAGTTGTATCTATTGTTGATACTAACTCAAATCCAGATGGTGTTGATTATATCGTACCTGGTAACGATGATGCTATCCGTGCTGTGCAACTTTATTTGAATGCTGCAGCTGATGCGGTAATCGAAGGTCGTGAGCAAACTGTTGAAGCACAAGCTGAAAAAGGTGAATTCGTAGAAGCAGCTGAGTAATTAGCTAAATCAAGAATGCACTATGGCAATCATAACTGATTGCCGAATTGAATAAAAACAAACGGGGGCCAACGCCCCTGTTTTCATAGATGTTTAAAGTTAAATTATATTGCTGAGGAAACAAAAATGGCAGTTACTGCAGCCCTAGTTAAAGAATTGCGTGAGCGCACAGCCGCTGGCATGCTTGATTGTAAAAAAGCATTGGTTGAAACTGATGGTGATATCGAACTAGCAATCGAAAACATGCGTAAAAATGGCCAAGCTAAAGCCGCTAAAAAAGCAGGTCGTATTGCTGCTGAAGGTGTTATTTTGACTAAAGTTGCTCCTGGTGTAGCAACTATGATCGAATTAAACAGTGAAACTGATTTTGTTGCTCGTGATGACGGTTTTGTTGCTTTTGGTCAAAAACTAATCGACGTTGCTTCTGCAAATAAAATTAGTGATATGGATACATTAAATAATGCTGACATTGATGGCGTTAAAGTAAGCGAAGCTCGCGACACTTTAGTTGCTAAAATTGGTGAAAACATCAGCCCTCGTCGTGTTATTACTGTTGAAGGTGATAACCTAGGTGCATATGTTCACGGTGCACGTATTGGTGTTATTGCTATCTTACAAGGTGGTGATGAAGAGTTGGCTAAGGATATTGCAATGCATGTTGCTGCATCTAACCCTCAATTCGTTAAGCCTGAAGATGTTGCAGCTGAAGTCGTTGAAAAAGAAAAAGAAATTCAACTAGATATTGCTATGAAATCAGGAAAGCCTGCTGAAATCGCTGAAAAAATGGTTCTTGGCCGTATGAAGAAATTCACTGGCGAAATCAGCTTGACTGGTCAACCTTTCGTAAAAGATCCTTCAACATCTGTTGGTGACTTACTTAAATCAAAGGGTGCAGATGTTATCAACTTCGTACGTTTTGAAGTGGGTGAAGGTATCGAGAAGAAAGAAGAAGACTTCGCAGCTGAAGTTGCCGCTCAAATGGCAGCAGCTAAAAAGTAAGCAGATAAGCTTCAAAACAATTTTTATTTATGCTGAAACATGCATTTTAAAGTTGTTTGGGTATAATACTGGCACCTCACTTTGAGGTGCTTTTTTATATGTACTAAAAAGGGTTCGCAACCCTAAGAGATCTTCGTCTTTTTCATATTAAGGAAATACCACCTATGAGTGTCGCACCTAAATCTACTTATCGCAGAATATTATTAAAATTGAGTGGCGAAGCCCTAATGGGGGATGAAGGCTTTGGTATTGATCCCAAAGTACTAGAGCGCATGGCGCTAGAAATTAAAGAAATCGTAGAGTTGGGTATTGAAGTTGGTTTAGTTATCGGTGGCGGTAACCTATTCCGTGGTGAAGGACTTGCTAAAGCAGGAATGAATAGAGTCGTTGGCGACCATATGGGAATGCTAGCCACAGTCATGAATGGTTTAGCTATGCGTGACGCCTTACACAGAGCATTCGTAAATGCTCGTTTGATGTCAGCATTTCCTTTAAATGGCGTGTGTGATTCATACAACTGGGCAGAAGCTATTAGTTTGTTAAAGTCTGGACGTGTTGTAATTTTTTCGGCTGGAACAGGTAACCCATTCTTTACAACTGACTCAGCGGCTTGTCTTCGTGGCATCGAAATTGAAGCCGACGCAGTTCTTAAAGGAACTAAAGTAGATGGTGTCTATGATTCTGATCCAGCAACTAACCCAGATGCAAAATTATATAAAACCCTTTCTTATGATGAGGTTTTAGACAAAGAATTGAAAGTAATGGATTTGGCTGCATTTACCCTTGCCAGAGACCACAATGTCCCTATTCGCGTATTTAATATGAATACCCCAGGCTGTTTGAAAGCCGTAGTGATGGGCGAAGATGTAGGCACAGTGATCTGTCATTCATAAAACAATAGCAATAATAGGAATACTACCGTGATTGATGAAATTAATGATGATGCGCGTCAGCGTATGGAAAAAAGTATTGTCTCTTTAAAAGGGCAGCTTTCTAAAATTAGAACGGGTCGTGCGCATCCTAGTTTACTTGATAGCATTATGGTGCCTTATTATGGCGCGCCGACTCCGCTAAAACAGTTAGCTAATATCGTTGCAGAAGATGCTCGTACCTTAGCATTAACCGTGTTTGATCAAAGTGCAGCTCAAGCTGTAGAAAAGGCGATTATGCAGTCAGATTTGGGGCTTAACCCTATGAGTGCCGGAGCGGTTATGCGCATACCTATGCCAGCATTAACCGAAGAGCGTCGTAAAGACCTAATTCGAGTCGTTCGCGGTGAAGCTGAGCAAGGAAAAGTCGCGATTCGTAATATCCGACGTGACGCTAATGGCGATATTAAAGAGTTACTCAAAGAAAAAGAAATCGGTGAAGATGATAGTCGTCGTGGTGAAGAATCGATTCAAAAATTGACAGATATATTTGTTAAACAAGTTGATGAAATCTTATTAGCTAAAGAAAAAGACCTAATGGAAGTATAACTGGGCCTTTTTCTATTTCATGAATACATCTAATTTATCAAACTCAAGTATAACACCTGAACATGTTGCCATTATTATGGATGGCAACGGTCGTTGGGCTAAAAACAAAGGTAAAATCCGCACTTTTGGCCACAAAGCTGGTGTTAAAGCGGTAAGAGCGTCAGTTTCTTATTCCCTTAAAAATGGAGTTAAATTTCTTACTTTGTTTGCGTTTAGTAGTGAAAACTGGAACCGACCCGAAGAAGAGGTTGGGGTGCTTATGGAGCTATTTAAAATGGTTCTAGGAAGTGAAGTTAAAAAACTGCATAAGAATAACGTGAGATTAAGAGTGATTGGCGATACGAGTCGCTTTGATACAAAATTAGTTGAGAAAATTCGTGCGGCAGAGGTACTTACCGCAGAAAACGACGCATTAACACTCAATATAGCTGCAAATTATGGCGGCCGTTGGGATATTGTTAATGCTGCCAAAAGTCTTGTTCAGAGTGTCCAAGCTGGCGAGCTAAGCTTAGATAATATTAATGAAACGGTTTTTAATCAGTTTACTAGTACCAATGGCGTGCCTGAAGTTGATTTATTGATCCGTACCGGCGGTGAGCAACGCATAAGCAATTTTTTATTGTGGCAAATTGCTTATGCTGAATTATATTTTTCCGAAGAGTTTTGGCCTGATTTTAATGAAGAAGTTTTTCAATCTGCTGTGGATACGTTCAATGAACGTCAAAGACGCTTTGGTAAAACAGGCGAGCAGATTAGTGAATGACAAGTCTTTCAAGAGTAAGGCTTAAGGCGGAAAAATGTTAAAGCAACGAATTATCACTGCGCTTATTTTAGCGCCCTTGGCTCTGTTTGCCATTTTATTTTTACCTCTGTTTAGTTTCCAACTGGTCATTGCCGCAATTATAGGTCTTGGTGCTTGGGAATGGTCAAGTATGTCAGGTATTACCAGAACCACTACTAAGTATGCCTATGCAATATTAGTCGCGGCTGTATGTGTTTGCCTGTCTATTCTTTTGCCAACGGATCTTATTTGGTATCAAGGACAACTTAATAGTCTATACATTTATATATTAAGTGCCGCTGCAATTTGGTGGGCTATTTCATTTTTCATGATACTTGGCTATCCAAAGTTCAGCTCAATTTGGTATTGCAGTAAAGTTTTAAGGGGGATCTTCGGGTTTTTTACATTGATCCCTACTTGGGTCGCGGTGGTATCATTACGCACGAGTTTGTATGATGTTGATCCTTATTACGGCGCTTCTTTAATTTTTTATGTGTTAGGTATTGTCTGGGCGGCAGACATTGGTGCATTTTTCGTGGGTGTTAAATTTGGTAAACATAAATTACGTCCCAGAGTTTCTCCTGGTAAAACTTATGAGGGATTAATGGGAGGTATTTTTGCGTCTTCTGCGATTATTGCTTTTGCTGCATTGCACTACCAAGTAGATCCTTCTCGTATATGGCTACATGTGGTAATTGGTGCCTTAACTGTTGGTGTGTCAGCTTTAGGTGATTTGAATGAAAGCATGTTCAAACGGTGTGCTGGCATTAAAGATAGTGGCACTTTGTTACCAGGTCATGGCGGAATAATGGACAGAATAGATAGCCTAACTGCAGCCTTTCCTATTTTTGCGTTTTGCTATGTTATGTGGATGGCTTAATGTCTCAAGCTATTCAAAAGGTCACTATATTAGGGGCAACGGGATCGATAGGAAGAAGTACTATCGATGTCCTTCTAAGACACCCTGAAATGTTCAAAGTGTTTGCGTTAACCGCAAATAGCAATATCGATCTTTTGTTACAGCAAGCTCTAATATGCTCTCCTGAGTATGTTGTTGTAAGCGATCTTAAGTATTACCAACAAGCTAAAGAATTATTTGCTCAAAGTACGTTAAACTGTGAAGTACTCGCAGGTAATGATGCCCTTGAGCTGGTTGCAAGTGATGCCAATGTCGATGTGGTCATGGCAGCTATTGTAGGAGCCGCTGGTTTATTGCCCACTTTGGCAGCTGCAAGAGCAGGTAAAAAGGTGCTACTAGCCAATAAAGAGTCTTTGGTTATGTCTGGTGATTTGTTTATTCAAACAGCAAATAAATATAAAGCCCAGCTGTTACCCATTGATAGTGAACATAACGCTATTTTTCAATGTTTACCTGCAGACTTCACTTATGGTGACTTACCTGCATCAGGTATAAGCAAGATTTTACTGACCGGTTCAGGTGGACCTTTTTTAAATCTACCATTACAAGATTTATCTCATGTTGGTCCAGAGCAAGCTTGCGCTCATCCAAATTGGAGCATGGGTCGCAAAATATCTGTGGACTCAGCCACTATGATGAATAAAGGCTTGGAGTTCATTGAAGCTCGCTGGTTATTCGGTTTACAGTCTGATGATATTCAAGTGGTGTTGCACCCCCAAAGTATTATTCATTCTATGGTGCAATACCTAGATGGGTCAGTAATAGCCCAAATGGGTAATCCAGATATGCGTACGCCTATTGCTCACGCGTTAGCTTACCCCCAAAGAGTCGAATCCGGGGTAGCTGCTTTAGATTTTAATCAGCTAACAGATTTTACTTTTAGCCAACCTAGTAAAGAACGCTACCCTAATTTAACCTTAGCAATTGAGGCCAGTAATGCAGGGCAATATGCCACTACTAGCCTTAACGCTGCTAATGAGATCGCCGTAGATAGCTTTTTGCAGGGACAGATTAGCTTTACACAGATAGCAGAAGTTAATAATGAATGTTTGCAGCAAATTACCAGTCATAAGCTAGATACTATTGATGAGGTGATTGCGAGTGACCAAAATGCTAGACGAGTTTCCTTAGAAATTATAAAAAGAATAAACCCTCCAGCCATGTTGAGAACTAAGTAAATGTTAGAATTTTTATGGACAGTGGCAAGTTTTGTTATTGCTTTAGGTATTTTAGTCGCTGTTCATGAGTGGGGGCATTTTTGGGTAGCCCGTCGTTGTGGAGTCAAAGTAGAAAGGTTCTCTATTGGGTTTGGTAAAGCCCTTTGGAAAAGGACTGATAAGTTAGGCACTGAATATGTCGTTGCTGCTATCCCTCTAGGTGGCTACGTAAAAATGTTGGATGAGCGGGTCGATGAAGTAGCGGTAGAGGACTTGCCTTATGCATTCAATCGCCAACATGTATTAAAACGTATTGCGATTGTGGCAGCAGGCCCAATAGTGAATTTTTTGTTTGCTATCTTCGCTTTGTTTATTATGTATCTGATTGGCTTAGAAACAGTTAAGCCCGTGGTTGCAGACATTAAGCCCGAGAGTATTTTTAGTCAAAGTAACATTACTAAAAATGCCATTATTACCCAAGTCGGGGATCGTAAAGTAGCAGATTGGGAAGATGTAAATTATGAGCTAATTTCTCATATCGGCAAAGATTTGATGCATATAAAGTGGACAGAAGCTAATCATGTTATTGAGCGCTCAGCAGTTGTTAATATTGAAACTTGGCAGTTTGATCCAGATAAAGGCTCTCCGATTGCGAGTTTAGGTTTAGTTCCTTTTCGACCGGAAGTCTCAAAAATCATAGGTTACGTGCTGCCAGACTCTGCCGCAGATGCCATTGGGTTGCGGCCAAATGATAAAATTCTGCGTCTAGATGGAACTACTATGGAAAATTGGGAACAAATAGTGGGATATGTTTCATCTAGAGCGAACCAGTTTGTGAAGGTGGATGTATTGAGAGGCGGCGAAACCGTAAGGTTAGAAGGCTCAATAGGTCAAAATGAAGTTGAAGGAATAGTCAAAGGATATATGGGGTTCACCCCCACCTTTGAAGCTTGGCCTGCAGGTATGTTGTTTACACATCAATATGGCGTTATTGACGCTGTAACCAAAGCAATGGATAAAACTTGGCGTATGATGACACTCAGTGTCGAAATGTTAGGTAAATTGCTTACGGGTGATGTTTCAGTAAAGAACTTAAGTGGCCCTATCGCAATTGCGCAGGGTGCCGGGATGAGCGCAAGCTCTGGGTTGGTATACTTTTTAGGATTTTTAGCGCTAATTAGTGTGAACTTAGGCATAATTAACCTTTTGCCCTTACCCGTACTAGACGGTGGACATCTACTGTATTTCGTTATCGAACTTTTTAGTGGTCGTCCTGTCCCGGAGTCAGTACAAGAAATAGGATTTAAAGTGGGTGGCGTATTGTTGCTGCTATTAATGAGCATCGCAATCTTTAATGATATTGCGCGTTTATAATTTTTATCGGTCAGTTAGGCCAAGCATGTTTTGTTTTTGTGCTTTTAGGAAGAATACTAATAAATGAAGTTTATACAGTTAGTTGTTGCCGGATTAATATTATCCATTACTAGCGTTGCAAAAGCTGCCCCTGGTAGTGAATTTGTAGTCGAAGACATTAAAATAGAAGGTTTACAGCGTGTTGCTTTAGGTGCAGCACTCACTTACTTACCCATTAACGTGGGTGATGAGATGAATAGCTTTAGGGTTTCACAGCTTATTCGGTCTATGTATTCTTCAACCCATTTCGAAAATATCGAAATTTTACGAGATGGCAATACATTGATAGTGCGAGTTAAAGAGCGCCCAACTATCAGTAACATAGTGTTTGAAGATAATGACGATATAAAAGATGAGCAACTTCAAGAAAGCTTAAATGATGCCAATATCTTAATTGGTGAGCCTTTAGACAGAACGGTATTAACCTCTATTGAGAACGGCCTTAAGGACTTCTTCTATAGTATCGGTAAATATAATGCTGATGTAACGGCTATTATTACTCCTTTACCTAGAAACCGAGTTGACTTAAAACTATTGTTTGAAGAAGGTGACTCAGCAAAAATTCAACAGATTAATATTGTGGGTAACGAAACTTTTACTGATAGTGAGCTACTTGACCCAATCGAACTAAAATTTAATACCGCTTGGTGGGATTTCTTATCTGAGACTCGTTACCAGAAACAAACCCTAACAGGTGATATGGAAACCATAACTAGTTACTACAAGGATAGGGGGTATATACGTTTTAACATTGATTCAACTCAAGTCACTATGACTCCTGATAAAACCGGAATTTATGTTACCTTGAATGTCGATGAAGGTGAGCAATATACCATTTCTGATATAGAGCTAATCGGTGACTTACTTGGGCACGAAGACTATATAAATGCTGTTTTACCATTGAAAAAAGGTGAAATGTATAATCAAGCAGAAGTCACCTATACCGAAGAGTTTATCAGTAAGTATTTAGGGCGATATGGCTATGCCTACCCAACAGTAACCACTATTCCTGACATCAATGATGAAGACAAAACTGTAAAATTAGTGTTATCTGTAGACCCAGGTAAGCGTATTTACGTGCGCCGCATTAACTTTGCCGGTAATACCAGCACGGCAGATGAAGTGTTACGTCAATCTGTATCTCAAATGGAAGGTGCATGGTTGTCAAACGCCACCTTAGAGTCATCTAAGAATAGTTTGTCACGTTTAACTTATATGGAAACCGTAGATTTTGAAACCGTGCGTTTGCCAGGTGAAGAAGACAAAGTTGACGTAAATTTTGCTGTAAAAGAACAACCTTCTGGCGCTTTCAATGCGGGCATAGGTTATGGTGACCGAACTAAATTAAGTTTAAATGCGGGTATTCAACAAGATAATTTCTTGGGTACAGGTAAGCGCATCGCATTTAATATAAGCACAGTGTCTTATCAGAAAAGCATTCAGCTCTCATACACAGACCCTTTCTTTACTATTGATGGTATTAGTTTAGGGGGAACAGTGTCTTATAGTGAATTTGATGGTAGTTCAGCTAACTTAATTCAATACAACAGTAAACAATACTCTCTAGGTGCCAATGTTGGTTACCCAATAAATCAGTTTAACCGTATCAATTTTGGACTGACCTATAGTAATGTTGAGTTATTCCAACGCCAAGCCTATGTTCAGACTACACGTTTTAATGACCAGTTTGTTGATGAAGAAAACCCCGACTCTGCAATTAATTATGATAGCTTTCTAGCTTCTGTTGCTTGGTCTCGCTCAACCTTAAACCGTGGTGTATTCCCAACTGCAGGTTCATCGCAACGTGCATCATTTGGTATTACTACACCCAATTCAGACGTAAACTACTTTAAAACTGAAATTGATGGTAAGTGGTATTTTCCACTTTCACGTAATCAACGTTGGTCTGTATTAGCAAGGTTAAAAGCAGGGTATGGTAATGGTTATGGTGATGCGGGTGGTGTAGATCAAATCTTACCCTTTACACAACATTTTACAGCGGGTGGTTCAGATTCTTTAAGAGGGTTTGAAAATAACACAGTTGGCCCTCGCGGGTTACAAGTTACACCATCAGTAGCGGTTACAGATCCAAATGGTAATGATATTTTAGGGGATAGCTCAAGTGATGTGGTTGCTATTTCTACCCGTTCTTTAGGTGGTAATGCCATGGTGTTGGGGGGAGTTGAGTTAATCGTACCCACTCCATTTGTTGAGGTTGATTTTGATAACTCAGTGCGTACCAGTTTATTTGTTGATGTGGGTAACGTATGGGACACTGAATTTGATTACGATGCTTACAAAGATCTAACTCTGAGCACTAGTTTTAACGATGACCCATTATTAGATTATAGTGATCCATTCCTTTATAGAGCTTCAGGCGGGATCTCTGTACAATGGTTATCACCCATGGGACCTATGGTGTTTAGTTTTTCTAGAGCCATTAAAGAACGTGAAGGTGATGATTCCAAATTCTTTACCTTTAATATTGGTCAAACATTTTAATTTTTTGGTTGCTTAGTCAATCACTATAAGACAGGAGTTTCTTTTGAAAAAATTTACTAAGAGTTTAATAGCGGGTGCATTACTAACTACAGCCATGACAAGTTCAGCTGTTTTTGCAGAGCAAAAAATTGGGGCGGTTAATGTTCAAGGTATCTTCCAGAACATGCCTCAAGCTGCAAATATTCAAGAAGCTATTGCTATTGAATTTAAAGATAAAACTGAAGAAGTTAGTCGTTTAGAAAAAGACATTAAGTACTATCTTGAAAAGAATCAGCGTGATGCAGCTACTATGAGTGCAGCTGAGAAAAAAGAACTTGAAGAAAAGATTATTGCACTTCGTGGTGAATATACTGCTAAAGCCCAACCTCTTCAGCAAGAAATTCAGCAACGCCTGCAAGAAGAACAAAACAAGTTACTTGGTCTTATAAAGCAAGGTGTTGATGCCGTTGCAGCAAAAGAAAAGTATGACGTTATCTTGAATGCCAACTCAGTAGCTTTTATTAATCCTGACCACGATATTTCTAAGTTAGTTTTAGAGCAAGTTAGTAAAGTTAACTAAAATTATTAGTTAACTATTGTATTTATTGAAATGGGAGGTGTTTTGAGCCATTCAGTTAGTTTAATAGAGTTAGCCAATCACATTGGTGCAGAACTGCATCTAGCGAATAATGATACTCAAAATACTCCAATTACCGGTCTGTCTACATTAGTCAGTGCGGGTAATGGTCAGATTTCATTTTTATCGAATAGCAAGTATCGTAGTCAACTTCAGGATTCGATGGCACAAGCTATTATTTTACATCCCGACGAACTGTCTCACTGTTCACGTTCAGCACTTGTAATGAATAACCCATATATAGGGTTTGCAAAGGCTGCACAATTACTAGATACCACTCCGGCTGCAGCCCATGAGATATCACCTCACGCAGTTATTGCAGATGATGTTGTGCTTGGTGAAAATGTGAAAGTTGCGGCGAATGCTGTCATAGAGACAGGGGTTAAATTAGGCGATAACGTTCAAGTTGGTCCTGGGTGTTTTATTGGCAAAAATGCAGTCTTGGGTGCAAATACAAAATTATGGTCTAACGTCAGCATTTATCATGATGTAGTGTTAGGTTCAGATTGTTTGATTCAAGCTAATACTGTAATAGGTAGTGACGGATTTGGTTATGCTAATGAAAGTGGCAAGTGGATCAAAATTCCTCAATTAGGCAGTGTGATAATTGGTGATAGAGTTGAAATTGGCGCAAGTACTACCATTGACCGTGGTGCCATTGATAATACTATTTTGGCAGACGGCGTGATTATTGATAATCAGTGTCAGATTGCTCATAACGTTGAAATAGGTGAAAACACCGCCATGGCTGCTTGTTCTGTTATTGCAGGAAGTACGGTGGTTGGAAAAAATTGTAGCATGGCTGGGCTAGTAGGAATTAATGGTCACATCAATATATGTGATGGTGTTGTTTTTACTGGCATGAGTATGGTGACTAAAAGTATTTCAGAACCTGGAGTATATTCGTCAGGTATACCTGCCGCTGCAAATAAAGAATGGCGTAAAAATATGGTAGCTCTGAGAAACATTACTACCCTCAATCAGCGTGTAAAAACGTTAGAGAAATCCCAACAAGGTAGTTAGAAAGCTACCCAATAGTGAGTTTAGGAGAACCCCCTTTGGCTAATAGTTTAAACACTCTTGCAGTAGAAGAGATCATGGAGTTGTTACCCCACCGCTACCCTTTTCTATTAGTAGATAGAGTGACAGATTATACTATCAATGAATCCATTGATGCCTATAAAAACATTACCTTTAATGAACCTTGTTTTACTGGACATTTTCCAGGCAAACCTATTTTCCCTGGCGTGATGATACTTGAAGCCTTAGCTCAAGTTGCTGGTGTGCTAGGGTTTAAAACTCAAGGTAATAGTGATGATCTATACTTGTACGCAGGTGTTGATAAGGCACGTTTTAAAACACCCGTTGTTCCAGGTGATCGTTTAGACATGCGTGTAGAGCTAATTAAAGAACGTCGTGGTATTTGGAAGTTCCGTGGTATTGCCAGTGTAGACGGAGTTGCTGCGTGTGAAGCAGAGTTTATGTGTGCTATGAGGAAACTGTAAAAAGTGATCCATTCAACGGCTATTATTCATCCTTCCGTAAAACTGGGCAATAATGTCAGTATCGGGCCTTATTGTTTTATCGATGAAAATGTCAGCATAGGTGACAACACAGTACTTGAATCTCATGTAGTGGTTAAAGGTAAAACCACTATAGGTAAAGGTAATCACTTTTATCAATTTTCATCTATAGGTGAAGATTGCCAAGATAAAAAGTATGCAGGTGAGCTGACTGAACTAATCATAGGTGATAACAACATTATACGTGAGTCGGTGACACTTCACCGTGGAACAGTTCAAGATAATAGTGTGACGACTATTGGGTCAAATAATTTACTGATGTGTTACGTCCATGTTGCCCACGATTGCTCTATTGGAAGCAATAGCATATTAGCGACTAGTGCTATTTTGGCGGGGCATGTGCACATAGGCGATTGGGTCATTATGGGAGGTGCTACTGCTGCACATCAGTTTTGTCGTATTGGCGATCATAGTTTTGTAGGTGGCGGTGCTATCATTCTTGCTGATGTACCTCCTTTTGTTATGTTAGGTAACGACAGCAAACCTCGCACTATAAATGCTGAAGGCTTGAAACGTAGAGGCTTTGATAGTCAAACCATTATGCAAATTAAACGTGCTTATAAGGTGTTATATCGCCAAGGGCATAGAGCAGAAGATGCAGTTAAATTGTTATTAGAAATGCCTGGCGATTTACCAGAAATAAAGCTTATAGCTGATTTTGTTGCCAGCTCTTCTAGAGGTATTGCGCGCTAAGCCATGAGCGACAAAATACTAAGGATAGGCATAGTCGCGGGTGAAGCCTCCGGGGATATACTCGCCGCAGGCTTGATTAAACAATTAAAGCTTCAGTATCCAAACGCTACCTTTGAAGGTATTGCCGGGCCAAAAATGTTGGCCCAAGGCTGCCATTCATTATTTGAAATGGAAGAGTTATCGGTAATGGGACTTATCGAAGTACTTCCTAAACTCCGTCGATTAATGTTTATACGTAAATCATTATTGCACTACTTCTTAGAAAACCCACCTGATGTATTTATAGGCGTTGATGCACCTGACTTTAATTTAGGCCTCGAAGCTAAATTAAAAGCGCAAAATATCAAAACTGTACATTATGTAAGTCCTACAGTCTGGGCATGGCGAGAAAAGCGAATTTTTAAAATAGCCAAAGCTACTAACTTAGTGTTGAGTATTTTCCCCTTTGAAAAACAAGTGTACGACAAACACAATATCCCCTGTGAATTTGTTGGGCATACTATGGCTGATGATATTGAATTAAAGCCAGATCAACCAAAGGCTAGACAATCCCTGCAAATTTTAGATAAACAATTGGTGTTAGCGGTTTTACCTGGTAGTCGTAAGCGAGAAGTAGAGACCCTTCTAGATATATTTATCAAAGCATCTCTTTTATTAAAACCTCAACTTGAAGACTTTAAAGTGGTGATACCAGTTGTTAATAGGCAGCGTAAAGCACAAGTTGATGACTATATTCGCCAGCACTTACCAGAATTAGATATTCAAATTGTAATAGGTCATGCCAGAGACGTGATGATAGCGGCAGACGCCGTATTGTTAGCCTCAGGAACGGCAACATTAGAGGCTATGTTTTGTAAAAAGAATATGGTGGCAGCTTATAAGCTGAGTGGGCTAACGTATCAAATGATGAAGTGGCTTTACAAAGCTAAGTATTTTACTTTGCCTAATGTATTAGCTGATGAACCGCTTATTCCAGAGTTATTGCAAGATGACGTTAATCCTCAAACTATAGCGGACCTACTTCTACCCATGTTGAAAGAGAAAAACTCTAAAGCACAGCAAGTGCTTATTGAAAAATTTACAATATTGCATCAATCCCTTAAAAAAGGGGCTGATAGACAAGCTGCCATTGCCATATCTAACTTGATTGAGGCAGAGGTATGAGCCGTTTATTAGCAGGGGTAGATGAAGTAGGGCGTGGCCCTCTGGTAGGAGATGTCGTTACCGCAGCGGTTATTCTTGACCCAAATCAGCCTATTGCAGGCTTGGCAGATTCTAAAAAATTGTCTGAAAAAAAGCGCGTCGTATTGGCTGCTGAAATCAAACAAAAAGCATTGGTTTGGTCAATTGGCCGAGCTAGCCCCAAAGAAATTGATGAGCTAAATATTTTACACGCCACCATGTTAGCCATGACCAGAGCAGTAGAAGGTTTAGTTATACAGCCAGATCATGTCATGGTTGATGGAAATCGCTGTCCCCCTTGGTCATACTCTAGTGAAGCAATTGTGAAAGGCGACGGACTGATAGCGGAAATATCAGCCGCTTCGATTATCGCTAAGGTTACCCGAGATCAAGAAATGCTTGATTTAGATGCACAATATCCAGAGTATGGTTTTGCAAAACATAAGGGATATCCAACCGCTTTTCATCTAGCTAAACTGTTAGAATTAGGTCCGTTACCCGAATATCGAATGAGTTTTAAGCCAGTGCAACAGTCTCTTATCTCGCGCCATGGCCAATTAGCAGGCGCATAAATGACAGAACAACTACCTTCAACTTCCACCAGTTTTGTGCACTTACGTGTGCATAGTGATTTTTCTATGGTAGATGGGTTGAACAAAGTGAAGCCTATTATGGCTCGGGTTAAAGAGTTAAATATGCCCGCGGTCGCCATTACCGACCAAATGAATATGTGCGGTTTGGTTAAGTTTTATGGGCAAGCCCATGGAAATGGTATAAAACCTATTATTGGCACTGATTTTTGGGTGCAAAGTGACGAAATGGAAGGGCGAATTTTTCGTCTCACACTACTTGCCTTAGATAATCATGGTTACAAAAACATTACCTTGCTTATCTCAAAAGCTTATTTACGAGGTAACCTGCAAGATAAACCAGTCATTGATAAGCAATGGTTAGCAGAGCACAACCAGGGCGTGTTGATAATCTCAGGCGGTAAATCAGGTGACTTAGGTATTGCTTTAACCAAAGGTAATCACACCACTGCTTTGGCAATTACTCAGTTCTATCAAGAGTACTTTGCTGATCGTTATTATATTGAGTTAACGCGAACCGCAAGACTCGGTGAAGAAGACTATATTCACCGGGCGGTAGAGTGGGCAGGTCAACATGATTTACCCGTAGTGGCCACCAACGAAGTGTGCTTTATTAAAAAAGAAGGATTCGACGCGCATGAGATTCGCGTTGCTATTCATGATGGCTTTACATTGGTCGACCCCCGCAGACCAAAAGAATACAGTGAGCAACAATATTTACGCTCTGCAGAAGAAATGGCCGAGCTTTTTGCCGATATACCAGAAGCATTACAAAACACAGTAGAAATTGCTAAACGATGTAACGTTACTGTGCAGTTAGGTACTTACTTTTTACCTGATTTCCCAACCGAAGGTATGGATATCAAAGACTTTTTAGTTAAGGTATCCAGAGAAGGGCTAGAAAGGCGTTTAGCGTTTTTATTTCCTGACGAACAAGAGCGAATAGAGAAGCGCCCTGAGTACGATGAGCGACTTGAAATCGAATTAGGCGTTATTAACCAAATGGGGTTCCCTGGTTACTTTTTGATCGTGATGGAGTTTATTCAGTGGAGTAAAGATAACAATATTCCAGTTGGCCCAGGTCGAGGGTCAGGTGCAGGGTCATTGGTGGCTTACGCGTTGGATATTACCGACTTAGACCCATTAGAATACGATTTATTATTCGAACGTTTCTTGAACCCAGAACGGGTATCTATGCCAGACTTCGACGTCGATTTTTGCATGGACAGACGTGACGAAGTTATCGACCACGTTGCTGAAATGTATGGTCGTGATGCGGTATCGCAAATTATCACCTTCGGAACCATGGCCGCAAAAGCCGTGGTACGAGACGTAGGTAGGGTGTTAGGGCACCCATATGGTTTTGTTGACAGACTATCTAAACTAATACCACCCACGCCAGGCATGACCCTTGAAAAGGCCTTCTTAGAAGAGCCAAGGCTGCAAGAAGCCTACGACGAAGATGAAGAAGTAAAAGAACTCATCGACATGTGTCGTATCTTAGAAGGGGTAACCCGTAATGCTGGTAAACATGCTGGTGGTGTGGTTATCGCCCCCACAGTTATCACTGATTTTGCTCCTTTGTATTGTGATGACGAAGGTAAAAATCCGGTTACTCAATTTGATAAGAATGACGTGGAAACCGCTGGGTTAGTAAAATTTGACTTCCTCGGTTTACGTACTTTGACCATTATCCAATGGGCCATTGATATGATTAAGCTGGGTAAAAATATCGATGTTGATATCGCGTCTATCCCCTTAGAAGATCCTCGCTCATTTAAAATATTACAAAATGCCGAAACCACGGCTGTGTTCCAATTAGAATCACGGGGTATGAAGGAGCTGATTAAGCGCCTTAAGCCTGATTCATTCGAAGATATCATCGCACTGGTAGCGCTATTTAGACCTGGGCCTTTGCAATCAGGCATGGTTGATAACTTTATCGACCGTAAACATGGCCGTGAAGAAGTGTCTTACCCAGATGCCGAATACCAACATGAATGTTTAAAAACAATTCTTCAGCCTACCTACGGCATTATTTTGTATCAAGAACAGGTAATGCAAATAGCCCAAGAAATGTCAGGTTATAGCTTAGGTGGCGCTGATTTATTACGTCGAGCTATGGGTAAGAAAAAAGCCGAGGAGATGGAAAAGCAGCGGGGCTCATTTGAAGCCGGCGCTGAAGCCAACGGTATTGATCCTAACCTAGCAGGTAAAATTTTTGATTTGGTTGAAAAATTTGCGGGTTATGGTTTTAACAAATCTCACTCTGCAGCTTATGCCTTAGTTTCATATCAAACTCTGTGGCTCAAGACCCATTATCCTGCCGAATTTATGGCGGCTGTAATGTCTGCTGATATGGACAATTCAGATAAAATTGTAACCTTAGTAGATGAATGTGATCGCATGGGGTTAACCATTTTACCTCCTGATGTGAATGCGGGTAGTCACAAGTTCACAGTTGATGAAGAAGGTCGCATTGTATATGGCATAGGCGCTGTTAAAGGGGTGGGTGAAGGCCCAATCGAAGCTATTATTGAAGCTAGAGAGCAGCAAGGTAAATTTAGTGATTTATTCGACTTTTGCGCCAAGATTGATGTCAAACGTATTAACAAGCGCATACTAGAAAAACTGGTATTAGCTGGGGCCTTAGATAATTTAGGTCCGCACCGTGCTTCACTAATGGCATCTTTACCCGACGCACTAGCGGCTGCAGGGCAACATGCCAAAGACCAAACTTCGGGTCAGTCGGATATGTTTGGGTTACTCACTACTGAGCCTGAGCAAGTACAACAAGCTTTTGCAGACGTACCTGAGTGGCCAGAGAAAGTATGGCTAGAGGGTGAGAAAAACACCTTAGGTTTATACCTAACCGGCCACCCAATTAATCAGTACGTAAACGAAATCAAACATTACGCGCCCACACGCTTAGTTGATTTAAAACCGACTCACAGAGATCAAACTGCTTATGCGGTTGGGTTAGTGCTTGGTGTAAGAGTTATGACTAACAAGCGAGGCAGACGTTGGGCTTTAGTGACTTTAGACGACAAGAGTGCCAGAATCGACGTTAGGTTTTTCCCCGATATGCTAGAACAATACGAAGAATTGCTGCAAACGGATAAAATATTGGTCATAAGTGGACAGGTCAGCTTTGATGAATTCTCCGGTGGCAATACAATGTCGGCCCGCGACGCCATGGACTTAGTTCAGGCTAGAGAGAAAAATGCCAAGTGTTTGCAGTTACAAATGCAATCTAGCTGGTGCAATTCATCAACCGTGGGTAAACTACAGACAATATTTCAGCCATATCAAGGTGGAAGTTGCCCGGTACAGGTACATTATGTCCATCCGGATGCAAAAGCAGACTTAACCTTGGGCGCTCAGTGGTATGTTACGCCACAAGATGAGTTAATATACGACCTACAACAGTTGTTAGGTAAGCCGCAGGTTAATTTAGAATTTCATTAGTCTAGCCAGTAAATGAAGAATGAAATAAGCAACAAATTATTATTAGGTGTTCAATGAGTGTAAATTTTTTGGAATTCGAAAAGCCCATCGCTGATTTAGAAGCGAAGATTGAAGAGTTAAGATTGGTCAATCAAGGGGGAGAGTTCGATGTTAGTCTTGAAGAAGAAATAACTAAACTTCGAGAAAAAAGTGCAGAATTAAGTCGTAAAATCTTTGCAGATTTAGGAGCTTGGCAGGTACAGCAAATCGCCCGTCATCCCATGCGTCCGTATACCTATGATTACATTGAGCTTATTTGTACTGACTTTGATGAATTGGCAGGTGATCGCGCTTTTGCAGACGACAAAGCAATAGTGGGTGGTCTAGCTAAAATTGATGAGCAGCCAGTGATGATAATTGGCCATCAAAAAGGCCGTGATACCAAAGAAAAAATCAAACGTAACTTTGGTATGCCTAAACCAGAAGGATACCGCAAAGCATTACGTTTAATGGAAATGGCAGAACGTTTCAATTTACCCATCATCACCTTTATTGATACTCCAGGTGCATATCCAGGAGTAGGCGCTGAAGAGCGTGGTCAAAGTGAAGCCATTGCCAAAAACCTAAAAGTCATGGCTGGCCTGAAAGTCCCCGTTATTTGTACCGTAATCGGTGAGGGCGGTTCTGGTGGTGCACTTGCTATCGGTGTGGGTGACAGAGTAAACATGCTGCAATATAGTACATACTCGGTTATTTCTCCTGAAGGTTGCGCGTCAATCTTGTGGAAGAGCGCTGAAAAAGCCCCACAAGCCGCAGAAGCTATGGGTGTAAGTGCAGGGAAAATTAAAGAACTGGGCCTTATCAATCATATTGTTGAAGAGCCGTTAGGGGGAGCCCATCGTGACCACGTCAGCATGGCGGCAAACTTAAAAGCCACAATTAAACAACAGTTAGCACAACTAGGTAGCTTATCTACGGAAGAGTTGCTTGATGAACGCTACAAACGTTTAATGTCTTTTGGCTACTGTTAAGCTTTAGACTCACGTTATACTACAAAGCCATTTGCTGGTTTAAGGCAGATGGCTTTTTTGTTTTTGGGATATTATGTCACTACTAACCACATTAAACGTACATTTATCAGTGTCACCCTTGAGTGAAGCTAATGATATTGTGGTCGCCTATAGCGGTGGTGTAGATTCTCATGTGTTATTGCATGCTCTCAGTGAGCTTAAGCAACACCAAGCCAATTCTTTTAATTTACACGCAATCCATATTCACCATGGCCTCAACCAAAATGCCAATATGTGGCAAGAACATTGCCGTGCAGTATGCCTAGAACTTGGTGTGAGCTTTCAAACAGCGAACGTAGCAGTTAATGCACAAGCTAGGCAAAGCTTAGAGGCTCAAGCCCGAGATGCCCGCTATCAAAAGTTAGTGGAGATGGCGCCAGCTGATAGCCAAATATTGCTGGGGCAACATCAAGATGATCAGCTAGAAACCTTTTTATTGCAGTTAAAAAGGGGGGCAGGGCCTAAAGGCCTGTCGGCCATGAATCAACAATGGTCTGTTACAAATACTAGTGGGGCTGAGCTGAAAATCGTTAACTTTTATCGACCGCTTTTAGAGATTAGCCAGAAAGACATTTTAGAATACGCCCAGCAGCAAAAGCTGAAATGGGTTGAAGACGAATCAAATCAAGACGCGCAATTCGACAGAAACTTTTTAAGACTAGATGTGTTACCTATTTTACAAAACAGATGGCCAGAGTTAGCAAGTTCGGTCTCTCGCAGTGCTCAGTTATGTGCGCAACAGCAAAAAATGCTAGATGAAATCTGTGCAGAAAAACTAGCCATTATTCAAAGCTCAAAAAGTAGTTTAGACCTCAATGAATTACTCAAGTTAAGTGAAAAATGGCTACACCAATTGGTGCGCTATTGGCTATCGCAGCAAGGTATTGCGAGCCCTTCATTAGCGGTGTTACAGCAACTATTGCCCCAAGTGCTGTTAGCCGCAGAAGACGCCAACCCAATACTTCAATGGCAAACTTGGCAATTTAGACGTTTTAATCAGCAACTTTA
The DNA here is from genome assembly GCF_004360155.1 of Paraglaciecola marina. Lineage (GTDB taxonomy): Bacteria > Pseudomonadota > Gammaproteobacteria > Enterobacterales > Alteromonadaceae > Paraglaciecola > Paraglaciecola marina. The sequence goes on from NZ_SAIS01000009.1 coordinate 150,638, forward strand.
TGTAATCCCTGTACCTATTGAATTACCTGAGTTTGAAAAGCTTTGGCAAGGGGAAAGCGGTATGGTTTTGCCAGAAAATTTGGGTTGCTTATGTTTTACCCAAGATAATAACGAATTAGATACTAACCAAGTATTCTTAGCTATAAACCCAGATTTAGGGCCATTAACCGTGCGCCTAGGGGGTTATTCAGCCAAGTTTAAACCCAAAGGTAGTCAATATAGCAAACCCATAAAGCAATGGTTTAAGCTATGGAAGGTGCCCCCATGGATACGTGATAACACTTTGATAATTATCCAGAACCAAGATGTTATTGGGTTAATAGGCGAAGGTAAGTGCTACCAAGCTGCGGTTAAGCTGAACCAGGTTCGCCCCATATTTATTAGCCTACAAAAGTAGTTTAAATACCTAATGCAGCTTTGGTTAGCGCTTTAGAAATACGGCTTTTATACTCCTCAAAGTCCGATTGTTGAGTCTCAGTTAGAGTTGAAGTCTCTAAAGTTTCTATACACCCTTTTGCGTGCTCAGTTTCTTGTTCGGTTAAGCCTTCTTCTTCAGCAATAATAGCCAGTACCTTTAAAATACTCACCATAATACTTTTGTTATTGGGTGATAACTGGGTGGCTTGGCACAACAAATTATAGGCTGGTTGATAACGTTGATTTTTGTAATAAGAAGAAGCCATTTCGGCGATTTCTCTAGGATTATAACGAATATCTTTTCGCTCCCTAGATTCTTGGTCTATGTAGGCGGTTAACACCTTACCTGTGAAAGAGTCATGAGACATAAACTCCTTCATTTGTTCAAGTAATAACATGGATTGTTCCCACATGCCTACTTCATGATAAGCCTTAACTTTATCTAAGTTATCTTCAAAGTACTTTTGTGCCTTTACCGGTAAGCTTTTTTGAAAATGTCTATGTAAAGCTTTTTCTGCTTCTCTTTTATTTTGCCTAGAATTCATTATTCGAATTTCAATGATACTTATCTGTTCACCTAATTCATTAGCAGCACCAAAGTCTGACTTTAGCTCTTTTATATTTCTTTCTGTTCTAGCTATTAATTTGTTCGCTTCTGGGTTAGACAGGGTTGGCGCAAGATCGATAGCAGAACGTATTACGTTAAGCTGCAGTAACGGGGTATCATGAATAGAGTTTTTAGCATATTTCAACATGTTTCTCGTGGCAACATATTGGCCTAACCTATCGTGATTTAACCTAGCCAAATTCCAAGAGTTTTTATTACGTTCGATACTGCGGGGCGCTAATTTAGTCGCTTCTTGAATGATTTGGTAACCCATTTGAAAGTCTTCTTTACCAATATAGTATTCAGCCAGTAAATCGTAGGTTGCAAACTTAGTGTCTTCACGTTCAAGCAGTTTATCTGTTAATTCAGACGCTTCTGTAATCATATCTTGCTTTAAAAGTGAATTGGCCAAACCCACATGGACCCAAGCATAATCATAGGTAGCCAGTAATTTATTATAGAAACGCTGGGCCTCTTTATACTCACGTAAATTGATTAAACTACGCCCTATTAAGCGGTTTATGTGTGGATGATATAAAACTAAGGTTTCGTCTTTTAATTGTCTTTCAGCGTAATAGATTGCCGTCGCATACTCTTCCTGCTCGAAGCAATATCGCAATGCATAGAGTTTTTGCTCGATCATTAACAGTTGTTGTATACGATGTTCAACTTTAGACTGATCTAATGGTTTTACCCAAAAATCTGTGGGCTCCATTTCTACAACGCAATTAACTAATCCTTCACTGGTATCGGCGCTGAGAAAAATGACACAGGTGGTTTTTTTTATATGCCCCTTAAACTTCATCTCTTCTAAAAGGTTAAAACCGTCTTTATCGCTTTTAACGTCAAAGGCAATTAACACCATATCAAACTTAGTTGCGTTACATAAACGTAACGCAGTATAGGCGTTATGGGCACTTTGAATTTTTTTAATACCCGCATCAATTAGGGCTGCTTTTACTACTGTATGTACCAACGCCTGCCCATCAATAATCAGCACATTTAATTCATTCCAAGGCTTTTGATCGGGGATTTCTATCAAGCTTTCATTCCTTTAAAATCAAATATATATCTACAGGTAATTAATTTATTATCCTATACAGCTAAAGTCTAGTTTTTATACGTTAAAGCAGTTGGAATCAGTGTTTTTAACCGTTAGGTATAAATTTGGGAAGGTATCCATGAGGTTTAGACTTTTTTCTCTATAAAAATCGACCTAATTGCCCGTAAAAATTATTGACGACATAGCCTTAATTAATCTACTAGGGATCAAATCAATCGATAAAAATAAAAGCTTTCTGAAAGGCATATAAATTAGCAAAATAGAGATTTTTAAGGATGAGGGGTAATAGTTACATCAACTAAAGTTTATTCTTCTATATCCCTAAGTACTTTATCAATACGCACTTTGTATTCATTGAATAGGGCTTGCTGTTGCTCAGATAATTTCACATCAACTAAAAATTTAATACTCTCTTCAGCGTGTAGGCTTTCAGCTTCAGTTAACCCCGATTCTTCAGCAATAATTGCTAACACTTTGAGTATAGTAATCACTATGTTTTTATTGTTTGGAGACAATTTATTGGCTTGGCATAGAAAGTTATAAGATGGCTTGTAGCGCTTGTTCTTATAATGGGATGATGCCATTTCGCCCAACTCTTTTGGGTTGTAACGAATATTTTCCCGTTCCTGTGACTCTTGTTCTAGGTAAGCAGTGAGTACCTTGCCTGTAAAGGAATCATCGGAAACGCCACCTTTCATTTCATTAAGTATCGACATTGATTTTTCCCACATTCCCGCTTCGTGGTAAGCCTTTACTTTATCTAATTCATCTTCAAAACTACTTTGTATATCTAAGGCTGAGTTCTCTTCTATAAGGGCCTCTGCCACTTTTTTATTATTTCTTAAGCTCATTAACCTAATGTTTATTATGGTTAGTTGCTCTTTTAGTTCATTCGCCACAGTGAAATCAGATTTAAGCCGCTCGATACTTCTTTCGGTATTTGCGAGAAGTTTATTAGACTCAGCTTCGGGTAACGTTGCAGCAAGATCTATAGCCGAACGAATAACGTTCAGTTGCAGAACAGGAGAGTCATGAATAGAGTTTTTTGCATACTTAGACATGTTTTTAGTTGCTATATATTGACCTAAACGGTCGTGATTTAGCCGTGCTAAATTCCACGATTTTCTATTTCGTTCAATACTACGAGGGGCTAATTTTGTGGCCTCTTGAATAATTTCGTAACCCAATTGAAAGTTTTCTTTAGCAATATGGTATTCAGCTAACAAGTCATAAGTCGCAAACTTTGTATCTTCTCGCTGTAGTAACTCATTGGTTAAGGTAGTTGCTTCATCCATTTTATCTTGTTGCAGTAGCGTAGCGGCAAGACCAACCTGTACCCAGGCGTAAGAGTATGTTTCAGCTATTTTTTCATAAAAAGCTTGTGCTTCTTTGTATTCTCGTAAATTAAATAAACAGCGACCAATTAAGCGATTTATATGGGGGTGATATAGTACTAAAGAATCATCTTTTAATTGTCGCTCAGCGTAATAAATAGCAGTAGGGTACTCTTCTTTATCGAAACAAAATCGCAAAGCGTAAAGCTTTTGTTCAATCAGCAAAATCTGCTGAATACGATGTTCAACTTTTGATTTATCCAATGGCTTAACCCAAAAATCTGTAGGCTCCATTTCAACAACACAATTAACTAAGCCTTTATTGGTATCAGCACTGAGAAATACAACACAGGTGGTTTTGGTAATATAACCTTTGAACTTCATCTCTTCTAAAAGGTTAAAACCATCTTTATCACTTTTCACATCAAATGCGATAAGCACCATATCAAACTTGGTGGACTCACATAATTGCAATGCTGTATACGAATTATGAGCACTTTGAATATTTTTAATACCTGCATCTAGTAACGCGGCTTTTATCACCGTATGTACCAGTGCTTGTCCATCAATAACTAGAATTTCTAATTTATTCGAAGGTTTTTGTTCAGGTATTTTTATCAAGCTTTCATTCCTTTATAAATCAAATGTTTACCTACAAGTAGTTAATTTATTATGCTAGAACATGAATGTCTAGTTATCATACTTTAAACTAAGTGGGGGCAAAATTTCTGAGGATAAGGTATAGAAATACATATATAGATTTTACATCTTATCTTTTAGTTTTATGTACAAAAATAAAAGCATATTAACTGTATTTAACCATGCTTACATGGCCGTGGATCCCTATTACCTTCTTTTTACGTTAGCTATTCTAAGGTTGAGGTGCCACCCTATCAAATGGTCTTTCTCAGTACAGAACCCACGTGAGCAGCTTACTGCTGATTCCTGTAAATGAAGCTGCTCCGTCGTAATTGCAATGTCTTGAATAGGGATTGGGCAAAACCCGAATGATAGATAATAGGTTTTGCCATTTGCATGAATTGAATGGTTATTCTCTTTGTTTATTACACCGTTATTGTGTGGTGACAATAAGTGTCTATTCGCTCCCGTTAAATTATATGATTCAATTTTTAAAATTAATGGGACACCTGCCTAGTTAGTTTATTTTTGTCATTTAGCAATATTGAGTTGGCTACTAATTGCCTATTACGCAACAGTTTTGCGTTATCAGGATCCAACGCAATAGCCTTATCATAATGATGCATTGCTCCTACAAAATCATGCTCTTGGTTAAGTAGTTGAGCCAAGGCCACATGAGCTGGGTAAAAGTTGATGTTTAGTTTTAGGCTGTGTGTAAAGTCACTTTTTGCTTTGTTATATTGACCTTGTGCCATGTATATAATTCCTCGGTTTAATCGAGTAATTGACTCCGCCTCTTTGGTTACCCAATCATTATCAATGACCTTAGTACAGGCAAGAGTCGTTAGGTTACGTACATCAGTCTTTTGATGTAACAACACGGTTTGCTGAAAGCATTTTTCTAAGTTACCGTTCATTTGGCTAACCGAAAGGTAACTCGCACCAGCAGGTAATACTGGTAAGCTCAAGATGGTGGCAATCGATAAACTCATAAATTTTGTCATGGTACGCTCCAATATTTGGGTAGGTGATTTAAAACTCCTATTCACTCTAAAATTTTCACCCAAAAGTTAAGCCCGATACTCGGCAAACCCCTTAAACGAACGTTCGCGTACACGCACTACATCTAGCCGAACCTCGCTTAGCTGGTATCCTTGTATATAAAATGACTTAATATGACATTGAATAAAGCCTTCAACTATTATCTCTAGGGGGAACAAAAGCGTGTTTTCTTACATACTTAATTTCTACGATTTCATCGTATTAACCACTGCTCTTTTGGCTGTTCTGTATTCAATCCCTTTAATGATAAAAAGAGATATAGAAAAAAGTGATGTATTACTCTGTGCATTTTTAATCTGTCAGGGGTTGATCGCTCTCAATATTGTTTTTCTGCATAACGAAACATTGGGCCCACAAACCATCCAGAAATTAGCGCCTTTTCATTCAGTCCTCTTAACAATCCTTTATGGCCTTCAGGGATTTCTATTTTTGTGGTACTGCCGAGCAATGATGGGGATACCCATTCAAATGTTGACCAAAGCCAGTGTTGCTGGTTTAGCCACAGTGTTAATCGTGATTGTTTATGGCATAGGTGTTTTATTTGGGGCAGAAAACTTAACAAAACCTTACCTACCCAATGCATGGATAGCTACCTTAATATCGGTTATAACAGGGATTTACGCGCTGCACTGCTTAAGCCATTACGACAGTAATATTCGCCGTCGTTTTTCCACCATCGAAAATATTAAATTGTCTTGGCTCTGGTATTGCGGGCTAGGATTTGTATGCCTATGTGCCTTGTCATTATTGAGTTCTCTAAGCGGTGTTCTAGGGTTTTATTATTTAGCAGAACAAGTTGGCACCTTTAAAAATTTACTGCCTATGTTCTTGATGAGTATTATGGTGGTATATAGCCAAACTCTGCGCACCGACAGAGATAGAAAAGCGTCTAATAGCCACACCTACATAGAAAGAGAAGAAAGGCCTTTCACTGTCAGTGAAGAGCAAAAGTCCAAATTAGAAGATCTCATGCTGCGGGTTAAAATATATCAAGATCCAGAGCTTAGGTTAGACGGTTTGGCTGACAGTATGAAAATGTCACCAAGAAGTATTTCAGCCTTGCTAAACGGTTACTACCAAAAGAATTTTTACGACTTTATAAACTACTACCGGGTACTCGACGCACAAGAACAACTACGTAATACACATACCTCAGATAAAACCATACAAAGAATATTCGAAGATGCTGGCTTTAACAGTAAAACCACCTTTAACACCCTATTTAAAAAACTCACAGGCCACACCCCTAGCGAATACCGAAAGTTAACATCAGTATCAGAAAAGTGAGTGAAACCTTGTGGTGAAGGTATCGTTTAGTGTGAATGTTTTATTGTTATAGTGGCTGTTGAATTCGGGTTGTAGTTTATTGATTTAATTATAGTTTATTACAATGGGGCTCGATAAGTATGCGCTAAAAAATGTCACAAACTTCATTTACTACTTAGATAAGATAATACACAGCTCTAGTTTGTTATGAAGGCAGAACAAGGAAAGGCAGAAAATGGGTTTCATTGTCATTTATCAAACACTAAGGCACGGCAGAATATTCACTTGGTTTACTGCATTTTTGATATTAGAAGCTTGCGATTATTTTCTATATTTTACTATTTTTATATACAGTTTGGTCTCTGGTTCAGCATATTCGCAAGGTCAAGGTATCCCCCGTATTTCGTTATAGCACCATTTCATGTGCGGTTAAAAAATTAAGCTATACAGTTACTTAGAAAACATGCTAAAAATGGAGAAAATTAATATGCGGTGTGTCCCCGTGTTTAGTTACGGGGTAAGCAGGCTGATGAAACTGTTAGCTTTACAGGAGTCTATTTTGGCTAAACCGATATCATTTGGAATTTTTAAATTTAATACACGTAAAGCTTGCGAAGATGAAGCTCGCAATCGTGTTAATTCATATTCAGCGGGTTCTATAATATCGACTACTGATAAAGAGTTTTTTGAAGCCCTATTTACGCTACATGGTGAGTATGATGAAAAAATAGGGTGTGGTATTAAAGATATTGAAGTGGTCTTAGACTTTCATAAAAACAAGTGTCTATCCATAATTAGAAATGATAACTCTAAAGTAATTATTAGCTGGAGACATTGTGTTAAACCTTATACAAAGAAAATGGTTGTGTCATATTCTTTCAGAAGAGCGGTTAAAACTACTGTAATGGAGTTTAAAAGCATGGCTCTTTCAGGTGGTGCTACTTGTCCAGTATCAAATAATGAATTGTCTTTTGATAATAGTCATGTTTCATATACATATGTTTCATTTGATGATTTGCTCAGTAACTTCCTTGCGACAAAAAATTTAGGTTATGAGGACATAGAGTTAATTGATCCCGATGCAGCTGATTCTGATCAACGAGGAGTTCTTCAAAATACTTTACTCACTAATAGTTGGCATGAGTACCACAAAAACCATGCGAAATTAACATTATTAAGTGCAGATGCAAATCTGAGAAAGTAAAGCTAACACATATGAGCCTCCGGTCGGTCAATAGGTATTAGTCATCTTTTGATCACTTTTTCAAGATCAATCCAAATCACTGAGCTAAGCCGTACACTTCATCTGTCATATTGGCTGTTAAGTCATCGCTTACAGCAAACACATATAGAGGCTCTCTTATGTGATCTCATCACAGCCTGTTATTTCACCATCCGTGATAACAACAGGGGCACTAGACATTCATCGGTTAACCCAGCATTGGCACTATTCAAGAATAGGGTTGGATAAATCCACCAGTTAGTTGCAGGCTCAGGCTAGGTGTAAACGATTTAGCTCAGAGTATTGATGCACGCCCATTCGGTGTCTAATCAAGCAATGTAGTTGCCTGGCGGTGGCATATAAAGGATATCAAGGGCTTGTTTAGCCAGTGATAAATTCACTACCGTTTATAAATGCTCTGCCTGAGGCCCTAGTTAGACGTTCAGCTCACCGAATGACGTGACTAACCTGCTAGAAATCGACTTTCATCAAATGCCTTTTGTCGTTTTAACATGAAGTAGACACATCGGCCAAGTTTGTGGGCGAGCGCTGAAAGCGCTTTTGCTTTACTCATGCGTTTTTGTAGTTTGTTGAGGTAAGCTTTCGCTTTATCGTTACCTCTAAAATAGAGCACGGCCATTTCAGAGAAGGCCCATTTTAGGTGAGCGTTACCAATTTTGTTTCCTTGGGTACCATATGTTTTACCTGCTGATTCAGCTTTGCATTTTACGAGTCGAGAATACGATGCAAACTTCTGCACAGATTCAAAACGTTGAATATCGCCGATTTCATACAAGATAGTGAGGGCGAGTATTTGCCCGACACCAGCGATGGATTTGAGCAAATAATAATCTCTGGCATTATGCTGCTTGGCTTGTTTTTCAATGAACCATTCGACTTTGCGTAGTTCAGTTTCGATATGGCCTACCATGGTTAAGTCGATATCAACATTACGTTGTACAGAGGGTTCAGAAAACACCCCACGCATTTGTTCACGAGCGGGTTGATAACGTAAATTAAGAGTATGGGGACGATAATTATATTGGCTAACGGTGTTGGTGACATGTGCTTTTAAATCCGCCCCAAAGCGCACTAACTTGGTACGTCTGCGGAGTAAATCACGAGTCGCGCGTAATTCATTAGGGTAGTTATATGCCAAGGGGAAATTGCCTCCGCGTAATAATTTGGCAATTTTAAATGAATCAATTTTGTCATTCTTGGTTTTACCGCCATGTATGGCCTTCATATACAAGGCATGGCCGAGCACAAAATCAATATTGTGTAATTGGCAAAAGTCGCTAATCCAGTACCAGCAGTGCATACATTCGACGCCAACAACAATATTACCCAAATAAGGTTGTAGCAAAGAAAGTAGTTGTTCTGGTGAATCTTTTATTTTTTTATGTACGAGTACCTCACCGTGTTCGTCAATAATGCAGACATAAAGTAGGCGAGCGTGTAAATCAATTCCACAATAGTATGGATGTGTATTAGTATAAAAGTTCATTGAGCTTCTCCGTTCGGTTTTGTCACCAATCAGAGTAGCCGAAAGTTACGCTGATTGGGGAGGCTCAATGAGTATCAAGCACATGAATAAAGCGGCTGTGTGGTCAGACACACCTATAGTAAGTCGATCGTGCGCGGCTCATACCAATTGGAATTAGGAATCACTGCGAATGGCAGATAAATCGGAAAGGGAAAAAAGGCGGTTAGGCTGGCATGAAGAAGTCAGAGAGGTACCCAAAGCAGGGTCCCTCATTGTTTTTATTCATGGTTTAGGTGGAAACTATAAAAAGACTTGGGGTGAGTTCCCTGATTTTTTGGAGCAAGACGATAAATTCAATAATACTGATATCTATTTATTTGGATTTAAATCTGGTTTTTTGCGTTTCTTTGTTTCTCCAATAGAAGCGCTTGGGCAAAGGCTTCGTACGGTCTTATTAGATGCTTCATGCAAATATGAACAAATAACGGTCATATCACATAGTCTAGGTGGACTCGTCGTAAAAGAAGCTATCGCTAGTATTTTGAAAACAGGGGACGCTCATCGTGTCAATTTACATCATGCAATATTTTGCTCAACACCTCACCTAGGATCGGTAACGGCACGTTTCTTAGCATTTTTAGGTGGACACATTAATCAACTTAAAGTTCTTCAGCCTAAAATAATAGACGCCCATACACTTTGGCTAGCAAGGATAAATTCACACAAGACAAGTCCAAATGACATTGTCCATGAGCGCTATTCCAAAAATATTGATATTACGAATATATGGGCCTCAAATGATCGAATCGTTTCATTTGGCAACGCTACTGCGCTACCGAGTCAGCATACGATAACTATTGAAGGCTCACACACAATGATGGTTAAACCAGAAACAATGGACCATCACGTATATACGACATTGTCTGAGCAGCTGGTGAAAGCTCCTGTTCCAAAACCAATAGAGTCATCACCATCTATTCAAATATTGGCTGATTCTGCAAAATTGGGAGATGAACTAAAAATTCTTAATACTCTGGAGATCCCAGTAAAGTATCGAGCATTGGTGAAGAGAGTAGAACTGAAAAACAGTGAGAGCGAAGGAGAACAATGAATACGTTCCAAACTACCAACACACAACCTGTATTTCGCCTTATAGCCATTACCGGAATAAGAGACTCTCAGGAATTACTTCCTCAGGAAATAACAGAACGTCGCGATATAAATATTACATATTTCCGATACGGTTTTACTTCAATACTCACCAAAAATAAGATGTACGATAAGTTTAAGAAGTCATTTGATGAGATATTAGATGGAAATTATGATATTGGCATAATTGCATGGAGCCTAGGAGGATATATGTTGAAAAGGTATCTCGTAGAGTATAATGAGCCTGACCTGCTTCAAAGGATTAAGCTGGTTGTTTTTGTTGGCACACCTTCTGGCTCGCCTAATCCTTTCTCTAGATTTATAAATTTTGGACTTGGTGGGCTTCTTAAACTAAAAGACTTGTACTCTAAAGCTCAAGTTTATGAGAACGCATGGAATGAAATTGTTAATAGTCACAATCTTAATGTATATACATTATTTGGAGCTTATGACTCGATTGTTCCTTTAACTTCAAGTTACAACTCCGATCCCAACAGAGTATATGTCGTTGATGAAGATCACTTTTCTTTACAAGTACCAAAGCCTGATTCGATGACAAGTAAAGTGCTATGCAAATTAATAGGCGACCTCAGCCGCGAAGAAAATAACTTAAAGTTTGATGAAGAATTAAGTATAGAAAAAATAGTAAATGAGGAACTGGCAGAGGAGCCATTGACGATTGCAAGATTCGCGGCTGATGAAAATACTGATGACAATATAAAATTCATATCTGAGTTATCAAACAACATCAAAGAAACTTCAAAATTAGTCTCATCTTTAAATAATGACTCTAATAGTATCGGAAATATTTTAAATGTAATAAATGGAATTAGTGAACAAACCAATTTACTTGCATTAAATGCAGCTATCGAAGCGGCGAGAGCAGGTGAACAAGGGAGAGGCTTTGCTACTGTTGCTGATGAAGTAAGAAATTTAGCACAAAGAACTCAAGAGTCGACAAGTGAGATTGATAAGATGCTTAGATTAATGAATGAAAGAGCGTTAGAAACTGCTTCAATATTAAAAATAACGTCCAGCAGTATAGAGAATACAGAAAGTCGAGTAACAAATGCTTTCGAATCAATCACAGAAATATCTAGTGCTATTGAGGCGATCTCAGAAATGAGCGCACGAATCGCTAGTGCAACTTCAGAGCAAACCCCTATTTCAGAAGAAATCAGTAATGCTGTACTTAATATTAACAAAGTGACAGAAAACACAAAAAGGCTTGTGGAAATTGCCAACAGGAGCCTAGCTGGTAAGCCGGTCAGTTTCTTAAGAACACATAACAAGCAGGTTAAATGAAGCGTTGAACGTCCGCAGTTTGTCTTCTGCCGACTATCCGCATTGTGCCAAAAGCAGACATTACGGCTACTCTGTTCATGTGGTCAAATTCACTATGCCACTACAGTTTTGTTGTCTATTGCTAAATTGCATTGAAATTTAAATCAAACCTACTCGGCATCATTTCTGCCTGCCATAACTCCGGTTCGAAAGGCCCATTTTTAATCATTTCGATTAATTGTTCTCGGTGTTCTTGAGGCATATTACAACCAAAATAAACATTTGTAATCTCATCTCCATTGAGAACAAGACTCGTGTCGTTATTTGCTAACTGTAAGGGTGCTCCAGGCTTGTATATAGAGCGATACTCGTCTTCGTATTTCCAATCCTTGGATTTAGTTAAAATAGGTTCGATAATTTTCATGTCCAAATCAAGATGAAGCTTATCTTCCTTATTGTGATTAGCGATTTCCTCTGACTTAAAGTAAAGCTTTCGAATGTCACCAAACATAGGGAAGGTTAGAGAAGGAAACTTGTCGGTATAGCGAACTTTATATACTTGTGAAAGCAACTGCCCCTTTGTGCTGTACTCTACACAATATCCTTTGTGTGAATCGGCATAGTGAGACCAAAATAGCAAGTTATCTTTACGTTTCGTAAAGCAGCAGAGCCGAAAGCTTTGAAACTCTTCAAGCAGCTTTTGCTCGACATCAGAAATTATCGAACAATTAAGTTCAAAAGAGTAAGCTCTGCGAATAGCATCTTGCATATCTATACGTTCATTGAGCATTAGAGACACTAGATCTTCTCTTAACGCATTCATTTCTTTATCAGTTTTTGGCCACTCTAAAATAGGTCTACATTCAAAGGGATCATTGAAATAAGATGGTTCATTGTGAAATAAGTTCTTGTCGCAAAATAATGCTTCGTGGTAATGAACAGTTTCTGGGTCAAAGGCTGAAAATCTGTACAAGCTCTGCGTACCGTCATCATAAGGGCGCTTGTATTTTTTCAGAAACAATTTGGACATCACTTCGATCATAATTCCTCCCTGATGTTGCTGTGTATCGCATTGTAACAGAGGGCCTACAACGAAGAAAAGTAATGCCCTTATTAGATATAAAGAATGTTGCTCGTAAAAATTAGGGGCAAAAATTGTAACGATACGAAGGACTATATATCGCTCAAAGCCGTCCGTCGCCTCAGTGCCATTTACTGCCGTTCACCCACATTCATCTGAACTGGTGCTTATAGCAGTATGCAGAAGTTAAGTTAACCCGAAGGTATCTGCATTTTGCAGCAAATTGCCTTCACTCACACCTTCGAGCCGGAACCTCAGCTGATACGATATTGCTGACGTAAGACGTTCCTTAATTTAACGCATTCTGTTCGATTAAAGCAGGCTTTGAACGAACGATTCCGCCCCTCGATAAATGGCAAGAAAAAAGACGCTAGCAGAGGGCGACTAGCTAATGCTCAATCAACTTCGAGATAAAACTCGCTTGAATATTCAACGGTTGCGTTAAGTTTTGCTTTGAAGCTTTTGTAAAAGGAATCAAAGGCCTTCTGACTACTCCATCGGCTAATTAAGGTCACATCTGGTGAACGTTGATAACCAAACATGGAAGTAACTGAGTCGGCGCTTAATTCAGCACTGCCGCCAGCCTTTTCAATAGCGAGTTTAAGTTCAGTGGCAAAATTGGTATCGCCTGTCCAGTATGCACCAAACACATAGATTTGCTCTGGGTCGAAACGAATATTAATATCTTGTTTTACTTCGAAGTTAACCATATTGAACGTAGACCAAATATCTAATCTTCGAGAGCGTATGTCCGGAGCCAAAACCAAAAGCTCAGCGAACCGTTTTTGCCGGTCCTGCCAGTCTCCCGGCCAACTTCCAACGGCTAAAACTCTTGGGGAATACATACCGCTAATGGGTTTTCGCACGACATTAAAAAACGTATTCGCTGTGTAGCCAAGTTGGCTTCCCAATGGACCAATATCTTCAAAATAGGCTTTTTGATAAGTTCTGCCTTCTTCTTTTAAGGTTAGAAGCAAAATATCAATTACATGATCTTTACCTATTACTAAATCTCTTGTTTTCGCTGCGCTCTGTAATGAAAAGACCAGCGTAAATACGAGACCTATCATGACCGTACTATTTTTAATTCGCATACACATTTTCCTCAACTAAGGTGAGAAGCAGTGTCCACTAAATGTGTCATTGCGTCTTGCATATTCAGACAAACAACAGATTAACAGGATAAACGCTGTTTTGGATTAAAAGTATATGTATCTATTGAATTTTTTAGCAGCATGGATGGAGAGGATTTCCAAGATATTACACGTCATTCCCGCGAAGGCGGGAATGACGGAGAATAGAAGGGACGATGTCACCGTCTGCTTCCTCAGTATAGGTGATCGTCACCGCTACTTAATCGTATGTCCGCTTTTCGCTCAAAGCCGTCCGTCGCCTCAGTGCCAATTGCAGTCATTCCTCACTTTTGAGTGGTTGCTTCTGCTTCACGCCCAAAGCGGACCAAACGAATTGTTAAATCGAAAGGATTACACAGTCAAGAGCAGAAATTTGAATGGCAGATTTCACTGCTGTTGTAAAAACAAATAAACAGCAAATGGCACTTCTTTACCAAAACCGTATCTGAGTTAAACAATAGACACTTAGTTACTGAATTCGATTGATACAACATTTCTTAAATTTCTTTCCACTTCCGCAAATACATAGCTCATTGCGACCAATTTTTTTTGTTATCTTTGCTTTAGGGATATTAGCCAAAACTTGCTCGCTTGTTTCATCATATACCCAATCGAACTCTATGTAGTCGGCTGTATTGAATAGTTTAGTGTGCTTTTTATCATCATAATGTTTTACACCAATCACAATACATTTTCTTGCTTTAAATCGTCAGGGTCAGAGCGGTTGATATCGAGTTAATGTTTAACGACTAGTCATCACCGTAACATCGGCTTCGCCGATGTCCATCTTAGGTGGCTTCCCACTGCTCTTCCACCTTTAAAGTATCAGCAAAATGGCTTATTCATAACGTGTATGTGATGTGGTAACTAAGTCGCGCAGCAGGAGTTATTCGATTGATTTGGAAGAAGCTGCTTAATTCAGGGTGTCTAGGTAGCCTTTACTTTACCTGAAGTGGTCAACTAAAAGTTGTGCATATCCATCTCGTGTTTTTTGATCAATAAAATGATTGTCATTGACAGACAGGTGGTAAGTTGAGTGTGTAAAGTTATGCTGCTTAAGATAGGTCATTATCTTATTGGCCATGAGGGATGAAGGCCAAATATGGTCATTTTTTGCTGAAATTAATAAAAGAGAACCATTGATTTTTTCGAATTGAAATTGGGCATAAGAAGCTGAATTTTGAGTTAATGCTGCTGTAGACCGCTCATAAATACTCTCTTCAGATTGGCGAGGAAAAGTAACCGAGGGTAAAGGCTTCCCTTTAATAGTCCACGCATGGGGGCTAATTTGACCATGCCAAGCAACCGATGAAGGAACTATACCAGCCACAGCGGTGATTCTGGGATCGTTTGTTGCACTAAGAAATGCTAACTCTGAGCCGCGTGATACGCCTAGAATACCCAAATTATTGGTATTAACTTGTGGGTGATTTTGTAAATAATCTAAGGCATCGCTCACTGTTTCTATCGGTATTTCATCTAATGTATTTGGTAAGCCCTGAGATCGAAAATAAGCTAAACTCATGGCAACAATCCCATGGGCAGCCAACAGTTCAGGGTAAACTGTATTACGATGTCCACTCGAACCTCCCAGCACTATCACCGCAGACATTTTTCCTGATTGTTTTGGTATATACAATGTGGCGCTAATTTGTTCTGTTTGTAAATCAGTAGTTACAAAACTAACCTTAGCGTTTGCAATAAAAGTGTTGCAGGCTAACAATAAAAAACATGTTATTTGTTTATAGGGCATAGCGAAGTCTATTTAATAAGGTCCATTGATAGTAGATAGGATACATTCGCTAATTCCTCAGCGCTAATTATCAAATAACAGAGTTAATAGTTTATGGAACCGGCGGAGCAGAACCGTTGATTTACTTTTTACGCTTTGAAATGTTCATATTTTCATTGGTACCTTTTAAGTGCTTTGTTGTAACACCCTCATGTAAGGCTGTATGGTATGTGAATAAGGCTGATTAATCATAACCAATCTTATTCATTTTCCAAAATAATCCGCAGATGGTTTATTCGCTGACACCACAAATTTCGATGATACATAGGATGTAAATCCGTATGCAATTCAAGAACTGTTGTTTGCATACACGTTCATCTGGCATGGCAAATTATCAGGGTCAGAGTTAAATTAAACTTGTAAGATATTGATTTATAGTGGCTTACTATTTGTTGCAGTGACATTATCCCGTTTAAAGTTTTAACTATTGTTTACACATACCGATACTTTATTGAACCTCACTCCTGAAGGTCAGGCCTTGTCGCTTTTAACCATTGGGGAATGACATGGGATTAAAAGGTTACTTGGCTTTTATATTGCCTAAAGTTCACGAGATTTTTATACAAAAAAGCCCTCAATTTTGAGGGCTTTGATTTTTGGGCTTAGTTACGGTTACAACTTAATGATGTTGTTACCTGTGTCGCGGTCAATAAAGCGTACGAATGGGTCTATGCCCGCGTAGTTGGGGACTTCATCAACCGTTAATTCAATGGTGGTGTCTCCACTTTCAATGGTATGTAGGCCTTTGTAAATCACCTTATTGTCGGCTGCAAAGTTGTTGGGGTCGTCACTAAATAGCACTATCTCTACTTCTTGTGAGAAGGGCTGTTCGGTTTCTTTACCTTTGCCGTCTGCTGCAAACTGTTGGGCCGATACGGTGAACAATACTGTGGTTTGTCCGTTTTCATCGGTTGCCTGTGATATTTCTTTGGCTTGTAGGTCGTAGATGGTGATCTGCGAAAACAAGTCTTGAATATAAGCTTGCTCTTCTACCGTAGCTACTGCGTTTAAATGCCTGACTAAATCAAGTGTGGTGGGGTACAAGTCTTCTCTAAATTTATATTCATTTAGCAAGGCTTGTAGTGCCTGATTAAGTCGAGTTTCACCTAGCTTGTTGACTAGCGCCATCATCACAACCGAGCCTTTTTGATAATGAATATATTGCTGGTTTTCAGAGCGCAGCAATGGCATTTCTTCAATACGTTCTGCGCTGCGGCCTTGTAGGTACCGGTCTAGCTCGTGGGTTAAGAATTTACGGAGTTTTGTTTCACCGTATTTTTGTTTCATCACCATTAACGCGCTGTACTGAGATAGGCTTTCAGACAAAATTGCGCTGCCTTGTACATTGGCAGCATTAAGCTGGTGGCCCCACCATTGGTGAGCGACTTCGTGAGCAGTCACGTAGTAAACAGGGTCAATGTTTTCAGGATCTCGCAGGTCGGTTATAAAGCCTATGTTTTCTGAGTAAGGCACAGTATTCGCAAAGCTTTGTGCAAAACTGCGGTAACCCGGAAACTCAATGATCCTTAATTGCTTGTGCTGGTAGGGGCCAAATGCTTGTTGAAAATAATCGAGTGAGTCTTGGCTAGACTCTATCATTCGGTCTATGTTCCAGTGATGATCTTTATGGTAGTAAACTTCAATGCTTATGCCTTTATATTCAACCTTTTTACTTTCAAGTTTGGCAGACATAATACTGAAGAAGTTAACCATAGGGGCATCCATTTCGTACCTGTAATAGTTGCGTCCGTTTTCTTGCCATTCTTTTTGTAAATACCCAGGCACAATAGCAAATTGATCGGCGCTGGTGGATACAGTGGCGCTAAAGTCAATAAACTCGACTCCCTTACCAAAAAAGCTTTCGGTATAACGTGAGGTGTCTTCTAGTTTATAGGCTCGCTGCAATGGCGGTAAATCCCGTTTGCGTCTTTCATGCTGATCAGTAATGCGGTAATCCTCATTAAAACCAAAAGACGGGAACAAGGTAAAGTTATTAATAAAGGTGCCGTTTTTGACTAAGGTGCTGTCTTCACCTCTGTCTTTAAAGCCATTGTGGTACCTAGATACCGTTATAGTGCCTTGCCTTTCTTCGTTAGGGGCAAGTGGCTCGCTGAGTTCATACCAACCCACATTATATTTACTGTCGATTTCACCTAAGGTGCCACCGGGTATGTCAACGGTATAGGCTTTAGTGTGCTGTGGAATATTCACTAAAAATCGCGTGATAGGTGTGTTAGTGCGGTTAATGACTTTTACTTTGGCGTTGGCATCTATGCGCCTACTTTCAGGGAATATATCAATAGCGGCATCAACACTCACTATGGTTGGTATAGGGGCATCACGAAATTCAACGAAGTCTTTTTCGTAATCTGCTTGGGTATTTAAGGTGTCGTCTTGGCTATAAAAGGTATTCAATACTTTGGTGTTGTAATGAATGTAAGCACCGCTACTAATAAATACCACTAAAGCTACTGCAGCAATACTCTTACCTTGAGTGCCTAGTTGATAATTTAATAAGCTAAAACGTTGTTTTAACGAGGTTTGCGGGCCTCGCTTCCATAAGCCATAACTCAGCACACTTAGCACTACCGCTAAGGCTGACCAGTACAACATGTACCAATTTTGGGTTTGCATAAACCAGCCATAGCCGTTTAATCCTGAGTATTGCAGGGTAGGGGCGGCTGCAAAATTGAACATATTATGTTCTATGCCTATTTGCGGAAACACAATAGACACAAATATGTAGCCAACAAAAATTAGCATACCCACGTACTTATTAGGGCTGAGTACTTGAATCAAAAAGGCTAATACTATGGTTAAGCAAAATGGCAGCACGCCAAAATATAAAAGGCTTATTAGGTATTGACCAAACTCGATGTTTTCGTAGCCACTTAACAGTTGTTTGATGATGGCAAGGGCCATGCCTACAAAATGTAAAGACACAATCACTAACATCACAGCTATGAGTTTAGATAGCCAAAAGGTGACATTGTGCACGGGCATGCTGTCTACAATATCGCCCATGCCTACGTTGCGTTCACGCCATACTACTTCTGCTGTGTAGTAAGTAATTACAATTATGGTCATAAGCGAAAATGCGCCTATGATGATTTGCACTAAGGTTTGAGTTAAGGGCCAATTTGGAGAGCCATAAACACCGTTTATATTGAAAAAACTCGCCACTAATTGAAATGCAGAGAATAGTAACAACACCGCAAATGCAGGGCTGAACATCACTTGTTTTATCTCAAATTTAGTACGAGTGATAAACTGTGAAAACCCATTGTCTGCTGTAGACTTAATGGCAATATTAATGGTTTTAGGAATGACACTGGCGTTTTCTTTGCGTGCTTTTTTGCTGGCTTTATTTGGCGTTAAGTTTAAGGGTTTAAACAAGCCGCCTCCAGCTAGTAATATAAAACCGCCCACGGCCACCCATAACAGCCTATTTTGTAATACCGCACCACCTAAAGAAACCATTAAGGCGTTCTTTTCAAAGGCAGTCCAATATCTTGCATATTCACGAAATGAATTGAGCCCAAATGGGTCAAGTAAGGCACGAATAGTGCGCTGTTCGGGTTCGTTAAAGACCTGCCCAGCGACTACATAAAGTATAAACAACCCTAGTGCACAGATATAACCCGCCATCATGTTTCTAAATAGGTTGGTGACTGCATAAAACAAAGCTGCTACAACAAAAATGGTGGTAGTAGAGAATATTAAAAAAGGTTGTAGGTACATCATTAGGCTATTGGGGCCAATGCGTTCGCCGTCTACCCATGGCATTAAGGTGCCAATAAATGTACCTAAAGGCACCATAGCAAATACCGTTAGACATATAAGATATGCCCCTAAAAAACGCCCTAGGTTGTAACTAAAGGGTTTAATAGGTTTGGTATAAATGATTTCAGACATGAATGATGTGTGGTTACGGGTGGCGGTACCCGATACAAAATTCACCACCATAAACATGCCAAACACACTTAAAATTAATAGAATTTGGGTGACAGCAAAGGGGCTGTTAAACAGTACATTACCACCTGAGCCAATTTGCACTTGGTCTATGGTAATGGCTAAAAAAGGTAACAGAAAAAACACTAAGCAGGTCACAATAAACGAGGGCTGGCGGGTAAAATAACGCCATTCAAAACCTAACATTTGGCTAAACATGATTGCGCTTCCTTATGCTGCTTGGTTTGAACGAGAGCTGTGCAAAGTAGAAAAGTACACGTCTTCTAAGGTAGCTGGGGTAGCTTCAAACCCTTCTGGTGCTTCTGCTGCCATGACATTTAAAACCGTGCGGCCTGCAAATAGGCGTTTTGAAATAACCGGAAGCGTGCTTTCAAGCTCTGCCGCTTCATCTATTGATACGGTTTTGCGCCAAATTTGTCCCGTTAGCTTTTCGGTAACCTCAATGGGGTTGCCTTGTAATAAAATTTGACCGCTGCCCAGTACAGCCATGTTTGAACAAAGCTCTGATACATCATCTACGATATGGGTAGATAAAATGATGACTTTTTCTTCACCTAAGGTGACCAATAAATTATGAAAGCGGTTACGCTCTTCAGGGTCTAGGCCTGCTGTGGGCTCATCAACAATAATTAAGTCTGGGTCGCCTAATAGTGCTTGGGCAATGCCAAAACGCTGGCGCATACCACCAGAAAATCCACTTACCGCTTTTTTACGATGTTGAAACAAATTGGTGTGAGCCAGCAGTCCATCTACCGCTTCTTTACGCTCCCCTTTATTGGCTATGCCTTTTAAAATGGCGAGGTGATCTAATAAGTCATAGGCGTTAACCCTAGGGTAAACTCCAAAATCTTGAGGTAAATAGCCTAAACGTTTACGTAATTCGTTGGGTTGGCTGAGAACATCGGTACCATCAAATTGGATTGTGCCTGTGTCTGGCTGCTGCAGGGTAGAAATGGTTCGCATTAAACTGGATTTACCGGCTCCATTTGGGCCAAGTAATCCAAACATTCCTTTTGGAATATCTAGATTTACACCATTTAAGGCTTTTACACCATTGTCATAGGTTTTGGTTACGTTAGTGATTTTTAGCATGTCGTGTTCCCTGTTATTGTTTTTTATCAATTTAAATATGACGAAATACTAAGCATTAGTCTATAGATGCAACATTTTCTTACGAAAACCAATATTTTATTTTAGAGGGTGCCGTATTCGGTATATACTACGCGGCCTTAAATTTTATCAATTTTTACGCTTTTTAGAGGTCGTTTTTCATGCGCACAGACTATTGTGGCAACATCAATTCTTCTTATATCGGACAAACTGTCACCTTGTGTGGTTGGGTTAATCGTAGCCGTGATTTGGGCGGTGTTATCTTTCTTGATTTACGAGACCGCGAAGGTGTGGTTCAAGTGGTGTTTGATCCTGATTTAGTCGAGGTATTTGACGTAGCAAATAGTTTACGTAATGAGTTCTGCGTGCAGTTGACTGGATTAGTGAGAGCTCGTCCCGAAGGCCAAGTAAATAAAGATATGTCTACCGGCGAAATTGAAATGCTGGGTAAGTCTTTGACTATCTTAAATAAAGCTGCGCCGCTACCTTTAGATTGGAATCAAGAAAACTCTGAAGAGCAACGTTTAAAGTATCGTTATTTAGATTTGCGCCGCCCCTTGATGAGCGACAGACTTAAATTTAGAGCTAAAGTCACCAGTAATGTACGTAATTACCTAGAAGGCGATGGCTTTTTAGATATCGAAACGCCTATTTTGACCAAAGCTACACCTGAAGGGGCCCGTGATTACTTGGTGCCTAGTCGAACTCACAAAGGTCAGTTCTTTGCTTTGCCGCAGTCACCTCAGTTGTTTAAGCAGTTGTTGATGATGTCTGGTATGGACAAATATTATCAAATCGTAAAATGTTTCCGAGATGAAGATTTACGTGCTGATCGTCAACCAGAATTCACCCAAATTGATATCGAAACCACCTTTTTAGATGCAGATGGTGTGATGTCTATTACCGAAGGTTTGGTGCGTGACTTGTTCCAAAAAATGCTTAATGTTGATTTGGGTGATTTCCCAAGTATGACATACGCCGATGCGATGCGTCGTTTTGGTAGCGATAAGCCAGACTTACGTAACCCATTAGAATTAACTGATGTGGCAGATTTACTGAAAGACGTTGAGTTTAAGGTGTTCTCGGGCCCAGCAAACGATGCGAAAGGTCGTGTTGCAGTAATACGTGTACCGGGCGGAGCTAAATTGTCTCGTAAACAAATTGATGACTACGGTAAGTTTGTTGGCATTTATGGTGCTAAAGGCCTAGCGTGGATGAAAATCAACGACCTTGATGCAGGTATGGAAGGCCTTCAGTCGCCAATTCTTAAGTTCTTAAATGAAGACGTAGCTAAAGGCATTGTTGAGCGCGCAGGCGCACAAAGTGGCGATATTTTATTATTTGGTGCCGACACCAATACAGTAGTAACCGAAGCGCTAGGCGCACTTAGATTAAAACTAGGTGAAGACTTAGACTTACTAGAAGGCGAGTGGAAGCCTCTATGGGTGGTTGACTTCCCAATGTTTGAGGAAGTTGATGGCCAGTTTTATGCGTTACACCATCCCTTTACTGCACCACGTGATATGACCCCAGAAGAGTTAGCGGCTAACCCAGCTGGTGCCTTGTCTAATGCATACGACATGGTATTAAATGGCTGTGAGTTAGGTGGTGGTTCGGTTCGTATTCATAATCAAGAGATGCAAGCCTGTGTGTTTAAGTTACTAGGTATTAGCGATGAAGAAGCCGAGATGAAATTTGGGTTCTTACTAGAAGCCCTTAAATTTGGTGCTCCGCCCCATGCTGGCTTGGCCTTTGGTTTAGACCGTATGGTAATGCTGATGACTGGCGCTACGTCTATTCGTGATGTTATGGCGTTCCCTAAAACCACTACCGCGGCTTGCCCATTAACCGATGCACCGGGTGAAGCTAACCCAGATCAACTTAAAGAGTTGTCTATCCGCACGGTTATTGAGAAAAAAGAAAAAGAAAGTAAAACTGATTAAGTTTTAGCTGAGATGACATCACCTTACCGCATCCCAAAATCTGCCCTTACGGTTGTATACAACAAAGCTGGGCAGGTATTGGTGATGCAGCGTAATGATGACCCCGCGTTTTGGCAATCTGTCACAGGTACCCTTGAAGAGGGTGAACAACCCTTTGAGACTGCCATGCGAGAAGTCTTAGAAGAGACGGGTATTGATATCACCAATAATGGTTATCAGCTTCGAGACTGCCAAAAAATAAATACCTACGAAATACGGGATATGTGGAAACACAGGTACCCTCCAAATACCCCTTTTAATACCGAGTATGTGTTTGCTGTGGAAGTTGCCAACGATCAAGCTGTTATACTTACCGAGCACTCAGCTTATTTTTGGTTAGATAAACAAGCTGCAATGGAAAAGGTCTGGTCTGATACCAATCGTGAAGCAATCTCATTGTATGTGCCAGATGCAAACTAATTTATTAATATTCACCTATTCTAACTGTCTATTCCGAGTGTTTGCCTAATGGCTTTAATTTTAGGAATTGACCCCGGCTCCCGTATTACGGGTTATGGGGTAATTAAAAAAGTCGGGCAAAAGTCTGAGTATGTAGCCAGTGGCTGTATTCGCGTTCAAGGTGATGAGCTTGCAGGTAGGCTCAAGCAAATTTTTGATGGCGTGAGTGAAATTATTCATCAATTTCAGCCAAATGAATTCGCTATTGAGCAAGTCTTTATGGCGAAAAATCCTGATTCAGCTCTTAAGCTAGGGCAAGCCAGAGGGGCGGCTATTGTTGCCGCTACCACTTTTGATTTACCGGTGGCAGAATATTCTGCGAGGCAAATTAAGCAGTCGGTTGTGGGTAAAGGTAGCGCTGATAAATCACAGGTACAGCATATGGTGACCTACTTATTAAACCTAGCTGCCAAACCTCAAGCTGATGCAGCAGACGCATTAGCAGTGGCTTTATGCCACAATCATACCCAACAGAGTTTAATTAAAATGTCTGGTCAAGCCTCAAAAACCGTACGCGGTCGCCTGCGTTAGTCATAAAAACAAATAAGGAAACACCATGATAGGTAACCTTCGCGGTATCTTACTTGAAAAACAGCCTCCTGAAATACTTATCGAAGCCGGTGGCGTGGGCTACGAAGTGCATGTGCCCATGACCAGTTTTTATCAGTTACCAGAAATTGGTCAAGAAGCGAATATCTGTATTCACTTTGTGACCCGTGAAGACGCTCAGCTGTTATTTGGATTTGCCAATAAACAAGAGCGAGCGGTTTTTCGTGAGTTAATTAAAGCCAGTGGTGTGGGGCCAAAACTAGCGCTAACCATTTTGTCTGGTATGAATGCTCTGCAATTTATGCAATGTGTAAGTATGGAAGATGTGACTGGACTAACTAAATTGCCTGGAGTGGGTAAAAAGACTGCAGAACGTTTAGTCATTGAAATGCGTGATAGGTTAAGCAAACTAGCCAAAGAACAAGGCTATGCAGAAACCGTGCACTTAACCCCAGATTTACCTGTTGAAAACACCTTTGTACAACGTACCGATGCTAAAGAAGAAGCCTTAAGTGCGTTAATTGCTTTAGGATATAAAGCACCGCAAGCCACCAAAGTGATTAATTCTGTGCACCAAGAAGATATGAGCAGTGAAGTACTCATAAGAGAAGCGTTGCGAGCTATGGCAAATTAGAGACGGCAGGCAATAAATTTGATACTGTATAAAAAAACACTAAAGCTAATAATAAGTCACAATGATTGAAGCAGACCGCATTATAAAACCCACAGCCAGCCATGAAGATGAAGTGGTTGACCGTGCCATTCGACCTAAAATGCTGGTTGATTATACTGGGCAAGATCATGTCTGCTCACAAATGGAAATCTTTATAGAAGCCGCCAGAAAGCGTAGTGATGCGCTCGATCATCTATTAATTTTTGGTCCCCCGGGTTTAGGTAAAACTACTTTGGCTAACATAGTGGCTAATGAAATGGGGGTGAATATTAAAACCACCTCTGGCCCTGTTTTAGAAAAAGCCGGTGATTTAGCGGCATTGTTAACCAATCTAGAAGAAAACGATGTATTGTTTATTGATGAAATACATCGCCTAAGCCCTGTAGTAGAAGAAATCTTGTATCCTGCCATGGAAGATTATCAACTCGATATTATGATTGGTGAAGGGCCAGCGGCACGTTCAATTAAATTGGAATTACCCCCTTTTACCTTAATTGGCGCAACCACAAGAGCGGGCTCTTTGACGTCTCCACTTAGAGATCGTTTTGGCATAGTACAGCGCCTAGAATTTTATAATGTTAAAGACTTAACTCAAATTGTAAAACGCTCCGCCAGTTATTTAGATTTAACTATGGAAGAAGAAGGGGCCTTTGAAGTGGCCAAACGCTCACGGGGAACTCCAAGAATCAGTAACCGTTTATTACGCCGAGTGCGAGATTTCGCTGAAGTAAAAGCAGATGGCAAGATCACGGCTGGCGTGGCGGCACAAGCTTTAGATATGTTAGACGTAGATAAAGAAGGGTTTGATTACATGGACCGGAAATTACTATTAGCCATTATTGAAAAATTTATGGGCGGTCCAGTAGGTTTAGATAACTTAGCCGCAGCTATTGGTGAAGAGCGTGACACCATAGAAGATGTAATAGAGCCGTTTTTAATTCAACAAGGTTTTCTGCAGCGTACTCCGAGAGGACGCATAGCTTCACAGCGAGCATTCTTGCATTTTGGAATAGATTATACTCCAGATTAACGCTTATTTTTAGGCAAAAAAAAAGCCCACACAAAGTGTGGGCAAGCAACTAAAAAATTAGTTAAAGGGAATAAATCCAAGGAACATGTCAAAAAACTATTTTCACTTTTCAACCGTTTGGCGTCTAAATTACTCTGTAGCTCTAAGAACAGGTGCTATTCTAAGAGTTATTGAGGTTTGTACAACTGAATAAAATTGATATTAGGCATTAGAAAAACTAATGAGTTAGTTTTTCAAAATAAATGGATGTTAGACTTTAGGCGTATATCTATTTTATCTTTTTGATTTTAAAGGGTTTTTTATTCTGGTTATTTATTGTTCTATTATTTTTTCTGATTCTAAAAAGATTCTAGTAAAGTTAATGGGTATTAGCCTAGCTTGAATGTTTATTCACTATGTTAATGTGAGTTAATAGATGTTTTTAACCTGCGATTTTTGCTTTTACAGGTAATTATATGATTAATATGGTTTTTTAAGTTGCTGTAAGGTGATTTTAAGGGGTTGTATATTTATTAGTTGGTAGCATAACTATTAAATATTGATAGTTAATCTCGATTCGAAAAGTTTTTTTAGTTGCTAGATTATTGACATTAAAAAGTTGAAAATAAAATGAGCTTTGAACATAAAATTCGTGTTTATTACGAAGATACAGATGCTGGTGGCATTGTTTATTATGCTAACTATTTAAAGTTTATGGAAAGGGCCAGAACAGAGTGGTTGAGAGCAATGGGGACAGAACAAGATATTCTTTTGGAACATTCTGTGGGTTTTGTCGTCAAACGGGTCGAAATGGATAATCACGCCCCTGCAAGGTTCAATGAATTGTTGAGTATTCAAACCGAAATAGTAGAATTGAAGCGTGCCAGTTTAGTGTTTAAACAAATCATCATCAGCCCAGCCAATAAACCTTTGGTTAGTGCTTTAATACGAGTCGCCTGTGTAAATATATTAAATATGAAACCACAAGCCATTCCAGAAAAAATATTAGGGGAATTTTCACGTGTCATCTGAGTTATCTTTTATCGATCTGATTTTAGAAGCTAGTTTACTAGTTCAACTGGTTATGTTGTTGTTGATTATTGCATCTATCGCATCTTGGGCTTTTATTATTGAGCGCAGTCGAGCTTTGAATGCTGCTCGTAGTGAAATGAAGAAATTTGAAGACAAATTTTGGTCTGGCGTTGATTTAAATAAATTTTATCAAGAACTAGCTGCCCGAGAAACTGTAGGGGGGATGGCTAGTATGTTCTGTTCTGGCTTTAAAGAGTTTGTGAAATTGCGAAAGAGTTCATCCACTCCAGCAGATGCCATTATGGAAGGTACATCCCGTGCCATGCGTGTTTCTTTATCGAGAGAAATAGATAGTTTAGAAAGTCGCTTACCGTTTTTGGCCACAACTGGTTCAATTAGCCCCTACATTGGTTTGTTTGGGACAGTTTGGGGCATAATGAATTCGTTTATTGCATTAGGTGGCCAACAACAAGCAACCTTAGCTATGGTGGCTCCAGGTATTGCTGAAGCATTGATTGCAACCGCGATGGGATTATTTGCTGCCATTCCAGCTGTAATTGCCTACAACCGTTTCAGTCATCAAGTAGAGAAACTTGAAAATAGCTATGGCAATTTTATGGAAGAATTTTCAAGTATTTTGCATAGACAAGCCTTGTCATCTAGTGCCGAAACTAACCAAGCTGCTGGATAGGTAGTTAAACTATGTATGTAAGAAAACGTAGACGCCCAGTCTCTGAGATTAATGTTGTTCCTTATATCGATGTAATGTTGGTATTGTTGATTATCTTTATGGTAACCGCTCCCTTAATCACCCAGGGTGTAAAGGTAGATTTACCGAAAGCTGATTCGCAACCTTTAGATGAAGAAGCTAAGCCTCCGATTGTGGCGTCGGTAGATGCCCAAGGCCAATATTTCTTAAATGTGGGAGATACCCAGGATGAACCCATGTCTGCGGTCGACCTAGCCACTTTAGTAGCTGCACAATTACAAGTTGAACCCGATATACCTGTAGTTGTTAGAGGTGACGGTGCTGTGCCCTATAGTGAAGTCGTTCAATTGATGGTGTTGTTACAAAGAGCTGGCGCGCCGTCAGTGGGATTAATGACGACTCCACCGGAGAATTAGGCTAGCAATGAACCTTTCCACTAGTTTTTCATTGTCCTTTTTGCTGCACTTAGCTGTGTTGTTTATGGTGTGGGTGAGTGCTGACTTTTCTTCATCTAAGGAAACTCCAGAGTATTCTGCCCCCGCACCAATTATTGAAGCTAAGGCAGTAGATGAACAGCAATTACAACAACAGGTTCAAAAAATAAAAGACCAGAAGAAGGCTCAGCAACAAAAAGAAGAGCAAAGGGTTAAAGATTTAGAACGCAGAGCTGCCGAGGCTGAAAGAAAGCGAAAGCAGCAAGAGTCTGAAGTATCTGAATTAAAGAAGCAGGCCCGTCAACAAGAGCAAAATAAAAAGAAAGCAGAACAAGCTGCCGCTGCCGCCCGAGAAAGACAGAAACAAGAAAAAGCTAAAGCTGAAAAGCTCGAAGCTGAGCGAAAGCGCAAAGAATTAGAAAAGAAAAAAGCCGATGAACTTGCACGTAAAGCAAAAGAAAAGCGTGAAAAAGAAGAAGCGGCTTTAAAAGAATTAGAAAGAAAACGGCAACAAGAAAAAGAACAAGCAGAGCAACAAAAACTTTTAGAAGAGCAGTTACAAGCAGAACAAGCTGCAAGACAGCAAATACGAAATAAGCAAGTCTTGTCTGAAGTTCAAAAGTACCAAGCGTTAATCAAACAGACTATTGAACGAAACTTGATAGTAGATGATTCTATGAAAGGTAATTCTTGTCGCTTAAATATTCGTTTAGCATCGAATGGGTTAGTAATACAAGTTACTGAATTAGGTGGTAATGCTATTTTATGCCGTGCCGCTAAAGCAGCTGTATATAAATCAGATACATTGCCAGTTTCAAAAGAAGCGGACGTAAATCAACAATTACGTGATATTAACTTAACTGTAGAGCCAAAATTGTAATGCCCAAACTTAGAGTTGTACTCCTTCCTTTATTATTTTCCCTAATGAGTTTTAACAGTTTCTCTGCCCTGGAGATTGTCATTACTGAAGGGGTTGATACATCAAGACCTATAGGTATTGTGCCGTTTAAGTGGGTTGGCGACGGTGTAATGCCTGAAAAACTTACTGAAGTAATTGGTGCCGATTTACGCCGTAGTGGTAAATTTAATCCTATTAAGGCAATAGATATGCCTCAGTATCCTGCTACTGACGCAGAGGTTGATTATAGTGCTTGGGCTGCAAAAGGTGTTGAAGCCGTTTTGGTGGGCACTATCGAACTCGCTGGCATTGATAGATATACAGTATCTTATGAGTTAATTGATGTACTACGTGGGCAAATTACCGGTGGTGATTCACAAGTTCTAGTGGGTGGAAAATTAGTTAGCAGTAGTGAGCACATATTAGAAACCAGAAGATCAACTATTTCAGGAAACGAATTTAGACAATACTCCCATAGAATTAGTGATGTGGTTTATGAAAAGCTTACGGGTGAAAAAGGGGCCTTTATGACCCGGATTGCCTATGTATTGGTAAGAGATAGGCAAGCACATGAGTTTCCATATCAATTGGTAGTATCTGACTATGATGGTGTTAATGAAACTGTGTTGTTACGTTCGAAAGAGCCATTGATGTCACCTTCTTGGTCTCCTGATGGGACTAAGCTTGCTTATGTTAGTTTTGAGAATAAGCGACCACAGATTTATATCCAAGATATCTACACCATGAGCCGTACTCAAATGACCAGCTTTCCTGGAATAAATGGTTCGCCAAAATTTTCACCTGATGGTAAAAAGCTAGCTTTAGTATTGTCTAAAGATGGCAATCCCGAATTATATGTTATGGATATAGCGAGTAAACATATTCGCAGACTCACAAATAATAGGGCGATAGATACTGAACCTAGTTGGTTGCCTGATAGTAAAGGATTGATATTTAGTTCAGAACGGGGTGGTAAACCTCAGATATATCGAGTAAATTTAGCTACGAACAAGGTTCGACGCCTAACGTTTGATGGCGAAATGAATTTAGGTGGTACGGTAACCCCTAATGGCGAGCAGATGGTGATGGTGAATCGAACCCGAGGCAACTATCATATTGCAAGGCAAGATCTTGATAGTGGGGATCTAATGGTTTTAACCAAAACTTATTTAGATGAATCGCCAAGTATTGCTCCAAATGGAAGTATGATCATATACAGTACATTGCATCAAGGAAAACAAGTTTTGTCTTTGGTCTCCCTTGATGGAAGATTTAAGGCTCGTCTACCAGCAGCCGATGGACAAGTAAAGGCACCAAGTTGGTCGCCGTTTTTACTGTAGCTTTGAGATATATAATTTAAATTCGATAAAAATAGGAATAAAAAGAATGCAGCTTAATAAAATTTTTAAAGGTTTAATCATAGCTTTACCTGTTGTGACCTTAATGGCTTGTTCATCAACAAGTGAAGACGAAGCTTTAGCCGCTGAGCAAGCGAGAATCGCACAAGAGCAAGCAGCCGCTGATGCCCAAGCTGCAGAAGATGCAAAAGTTCAAACCGGAACTGTAGCGCCTTTAATGTCACCTGAAGAAGAAATGAAAAAGCAATTGGATGAGTTGCAAGAAAGCCAAACTGTTTATTTTGACTTTGACCGCGCTAGTATAAAGCCTGAGTTTTATTCAGTATTAGATTTACATGCCGCATTTTTAGTTAAAAATAGCAGCCAATCTGTTGTTATTGAAGGTCATACAGATAGCCGTGGTACACCAGAGTATAATATTGCTTTAGGTGAGTCTCGAGCCAAATCAGTTCAGACTTATCTATTAAATGCAGGTGTAAGCTCTTCGCAAATTTCTGTTGTTTCTTATGGTGAAGAAAAGCCAGTTAATTATTACAGTACTGCAGCGGCTTTCGCAGAAAACCGTCGTGGTGTATTAGTTTACCAATAGTAGATTTTAAACATGATAAAACGCACCTTAGCGCTAAGTTTGCTAGGGCTATACGGAGCCGCAGTTATTGCGGCTCCTGCGCCTGTGGCAGATGTAAATGACAGTAGTGATAAACAACGTCTTGTGGAACTAGAAAGAAAGTTTGCGTCTCGTACTCAAGCTCAACATCGTCAACAAGAACAATTGGACCTGTTACAAAGCGAAGTGAGTGAGCTTCGTGGTGCAATTGAAGTTCAAAGTTATCAATTAGAGAAAATCTTAGAGCGGCAGCGTGAGTTGTACCTTGAAATTGATAAACGTATTGAAGAAGTAAAGGCTCAACCAAGTACACAGGTTGCCACTGTGGCCACGCAGCTCGATACGCCTAGTGTTGCTACTCCGATATCTGGAAGTGATAACGAAGCTTACGATAAAGCGGTTAACCTAATATTAAAAGATCGCCTGTATGACCAAGCTATTCTAGAGTTTGAGGCATTTTTACAAAATTATCCTACTTCTGACTATGTGCCAAATGCGCGATATTGGTTAGGTCAAGTATTGTTTAATAAACAAGATTGGGTAGGGGCCGGTGAGCAATTTCAGTCGCTAGTTAGTAATTATCCAGACTCTAATAAAAGAGCGGATGCTTTGTTAAAGCTTGGGATTACGGAACTAGAAAGATCAAATGCAGCTAGAGCTAAACAATTATGGGAACAATTAATGAGCGAATTCCCAGACTCTTCTTCGGCAAAGTTGGCGAGCAAGAGGTTAAATAGTCTATAAAAATTGTGCGCTAAACTATTAATTAGCGCCAATGTTTCATTCTTTATACAAGTATCGTTCGCTTTTTCAGCAAACAGTTGAAATTATTAAAATAAATTAATTTTAGGCTTGCACAGAATTTTCAATTGAGTATTATATGCCGCCTTCGCAGTGAGGCGAACGGAAAAAGGGTCGTTAGCTCAGTTGGTAGAGCAGTTGACTTTTAATCAATTGGTCGCTGGTTCGAATCCAGCACGACCCACCACTTTCCAAATCTCACCGCGTTTATGTAAAGTTTTCAATTAGATGGGTCGTTAGCTCAGTTGGTAGAGCAGTTGACTTTTAATCAATTGGTCGCTGGTTCGAATCCAGCACGACCCACCATCTTTCTAAGTTTTCCTCAAAGTTATCAATACAAATCAATATTCAAAGTTATTGACGTAAGTCGTGCCGGATGAGGATCAGCGTGGTAAATTCACTTTGAGGCAAATCAATTATGCGCCCATGATGATCGGCACCCAAATAAGACATCCTTGTCTTATTGAAAAGCGGAGCGGAACTTCGTTCCTAAAACTTCCGTTATCCCCCACCATCATTTTTGAAGCTTCATAACTTACTAGATAACATGATAAAGCGACCTTTAGCGCTTTATGCAGTTTTTATCTGAATCCAATTATAGTTTTGTAACACTGACTGAGTATGAGAGAGCTAGAGCGTCTAGAATAAAATGCCTAACTGTATGAGTATCATTAAACTTGGTAACTATTATTCTCTATAAATATTTGGCTAGTATTAATTAATATACCTGTAATCTTTGTTTAGACATGAACTTGAAGCATTCTTCATTTACAATTAATCGGACACTCTGCAACGAAGAAGATAGATGGATTTACAAGATTACGTAGACAATGCTGGTGATATATTTGTTTTACCAGAAGCGGTTATTAAAATTAAACAATTAATCGATGATGATGCTGCTTCTTTGGATGATATTGCAGAGGTCATAAATTATGATCCTGCCATAATGACCCAAGTCTTGAAAATATCGAATAGTGCTCTCTATAAGTTTCCAAATACTATAACGACTGTATCTAAAGCCATTCAGGTAATTGGCACACATTCTATTTATGATTTGGTGCTAGCTTATGGTGTTGCTAGCGCCTTTAAAGATATCGCAACTGATGTAATCGATTTAGATAAGTATTGGGAAGAGTCAGTTTTTTGTGGGTTGTTGTGTAAATACTTAGCGGATGAACTTGGACTAAAAGAGCCGGAAAAGCTATTTGTGTGTGGGTTATTGCATAATTTAGGTGAGCTGGTAATGGTGCAATTAAATCCAGAGAGCGCCAAGAAATGCATGGATATTTCTTCTAAACGTCCATTGCAACAGCAAAAACAACATCTAGGGTTTTCTTATGTTGATATCTCTAGTCGTTTGCTCGAACTTTGGGGAATACCCTCAGATATAGTTCGCATAGTAGAGTCTACACATGGTGCCCAGCAGGAACCTATGACTCAAGAACAACAAGTCATTCAACTAGGATACTTGTTGGCACTAAATAACATTAATAATGAGCATTTCTCTAGATTTGATGGCGTAACCCCTGAAATGTATGGTGTTTTAAACTTGGATAAAGAAAGCATAGATAATGCTGTAGATTTTAGTAATTTACAGCTTATGAGTGCTTTAGCCTTGTTTAGCCCGTCGTCATTCGCATTATTTTAAAGCGGATTAGGCGAATATCGCTACCGTTTGCCTGCTTAACGCAACTAAAGCTCCACTACTATCCCAAACTTCTGCTTCTGTATTAGCATACCCATCTTGAGCATGTCGGGTTTTAGCTTTGTATACAAACCAGTCGGTGGGGTTAAATTGTTGGTGTGGGTGAATAAACTCTAAATTCCAATTCACTGTACTAGCTGCTGCAGGCCATTTTAACTGCTGTAAAACGGTTGGGGGCCACACATCAATCAAACTCACTAGATGAGCTTCTGTAAACGCTTTAGGAGCAACCTTAAACCGCATTCGACCAAAAGTATGGCTGTTTTTATTGCCAGTAAAAGGCCAGCCTCCATCGGTTTTGGCTAATTCAAACTGACTAATAAATTTAGGGGTCACTTTAGGAATAGCTGGCAGAAAGTTTGCCTTTATTGGACCTTCTAAACCATGCTCCAAGTTATTGTGGACACGTATCTTTGATTGCCTATTTACGCCAAAGCTAGCCTGACTGAGAACCGCTGTGTTTCCATTTTGAATGATCCTGCCCATAGCCTGGGTGACATTTTTACCTTGTCTCAATATTTCAACCTGTATGGTAAATTCTTTATTCGCTTCTAGTGGACCAATAAATGCGGTGTTAAAAGATCTCATTAGATTTTCTGGCGGGATACTTTCTCGAATAGCCTTATATATTAAGGCTGCTGATACACCGCCGTATATGGTTCTCCCTTGTGTCCAAGACTTGTCTAATGTGAGTTGTATTTCGGTTGTGTTTTGTTCTATTTGATTTTTAATAGAATCAAAAAAGCTGTCTATGTGCATCATTTGTCCGTGTTTGAAAGTCGATTTGTATAAGTAACGTTTTAGTTACTCTATAGTGATTATCATAGTTTTTCATGCTGAAGTCACAATTTCATATCGTTATGATAGGGCATAAGTTATTGTTATATTTGCAAAAAATATACTGGAGTTGCTTGATATTATCAATGTCACAGCATTACCATGGCTCAGATTACATAAATTATTTAAAGGCGCTTATATCTTGGTTTCAAATCCTACTATTTCAATACATTTTTCCCATGCAAACGGTTTTCCTGTGGGGAGTTATAGACGTTTGTTTGATGGATTGGCTGATGATATAGAAGTGTTTGGTTTGCCTAAGTTTGCTCACTCTGAATCTTTTCCTGTAAATGCAAACTTCGCAAATCTTAATTTAGAGTTAGTTCATCATTTGGAAAGCCATGTGTGTAAACCTGTTTATCTTGTGGGGCATTCAATGGGAGCCGTGGTGTCTTTTATGGTTGCATGTGAAAGACCTGATTTGGTTAAAGGATTGATCATGCTCGATCCGCCCATTGCCTCGGGTATGGCTAGTTTACTTTTTAAGGCAATGAAATTATTTGGCCAGACGGATCGATTTACCCCAGCAGGAAAATCTAAAAATCGCTGCAAGAGTTGGCCATTAGGTACTGACTTGGTAGCTTACTTTCAAGCTAAAGCGTTGTTTAAGAATTTTGAAAAAGAATGTGTTCAGGATTATGTGGCGTCCGCAATTACAGAAAAAGAGGGCCATTTACAGCTTAACTATGATGTAAATATAGAAACTGAAATTTATCGGAATGTGCCTGATAATATTCATAAATATTACAAACGGTTGAAGGTACCTACGTTACTTATTAGTGGTGAAAAAAGTGAACTCAATTCAACATTTTTCCTTTCTTCATTTTTAAAAAATACCGGTGCTGAGCAACAAGTACTGAGAAAAGGAGGCCATATGTTTCCTTTAGAACAACCTCTTAAGGTAGCTAATATTATTAACGAGAAACTCTTGCAGTGGGAACAAGAATACAAAACCAAAAGCCGCTAATGACTGAAGTGACCCCCATTAGTTGGACATACCAATTATTGGGGGTCACTTCATGACAGCGGCTTTTTTAATTGATTAAAAGCCTACTTTGAGGCCGAGCATCTCTCGGGTTACTAAAACTACTCCTTTATCTGAGACTCTAAAACCTCTAGCTAAATCATCATCACGGTTATGGCCAATGACCATACCTTCAGGTACTTCACAACCCCTGTCGATGATAGCTTTGCGGATTTTACAATTACGGTTAACGACGACTTCAGGCAGGATAACTGAGTCTTCAACCTCACTATAGGAATGTACTCGAACGTTTGAGAAACACAGACTTCGCCTTAGTGTGGCGCCAGAGATTATGCAGCCACCTGAAACCACTGAATTGATTGCTGCGCCCAACCTGTCCTCGTCTTCCCAGACAAACTTGGCTGGAGGAAGCTGTTCTTGATAAGTCCAAATGGGCCATTTTTTATCATAAAGATTAAGTGCAGGAACCGGAGACACCATTTCCATATTAGCTTGCCAGAAAGAGTCTATGGTTCCAACATCACGCCAGTAAGCCTCGTTATCCTCGTCACTTCTAAATGGAAATGCATAGACATCATGCTCTTCGAGAATAGCAGGAATAATATCTTTTCCGAAGTCTCGCTCTGAGCCTAAGTTGTCGGCATCTACTTTAAGTTGGTCAAATAAAAATTCAGTATCAAAAACGTAGTTGCCCATAGAAGCCAAGCATTTAGTTGGATCATCTGGCAGTGGGGTAGGGTGCTCTGGTTTTTCTTCGAAGCCAATTATTTTGTAGTTTTCATCAACTGACATAACGCCAAATTGCCCGGCTGCTTCTTCTAAGGGGACTGGCATGCAGCAAACAGTCATTTTAGCCCCTGATTCTGAATGTTGAGCAAGTAAATTACCGTAATCCATTCTATAAATATGGTCTCCAGACAAAACCATTACAAACTTAGGCAGCTCGTCTCGAATAATATCGATATTCTGAAAAACAGCGTCTGCTGTGCCCTCATACCAGTTATCTGAGAAGCGTTGTGAAGCTGGCAGTATTTCAACAGACTCACCAAGTTCTTTTTTAAAATGACCCCAACCTCGAACAAGGTGGCGTATTAGTGAATGAGATTTGTATTGAGTCACGACTCCAACGTTGCGAATACCTGAGTTGATACAATTAGATAGAGGGAAGTCGATGATGCGAAATTTACCACCAAAGTATAGCGCTGGTTTGGCTCGCCAATTAGTTAGCTCATAGAGTCTTGAGCCTCGTCCTCCCGCTAAAATAAGTGCATAAGTGTCACGTGTTAAATTACTAATATAGCGAGATGGTTGTTTTGCCATAAGTCGTGCTCCATCAAAATTAAGGGTGTTTGTAAAATATGTACTTAATCCATTACTACCTTTGTTGAGTACCATAATCGAGTGTACACCACAGAAAAGTATATTCAATCAATGATAAGGGAATGTGAATAGAAAGTTAAAATAATCTCTTTGTGCGATGGCTTTGTGTACAACAATAGACAATAATAGGCCAACTTAAGAGGACTGTTTATGTTGAAAGTAGCTATCTTGGCATATGAGCAAATAGCCACGTTTGAATTGGCCTGTGCTATCGAAATTTTTGCCTTACCAAGAGAATATAAAACCTGGTATCAGACGGATGTGGTTTGTTTTGACCGTACCCCCATGAGTGCCACTGGCGGTATAAAAATTACTGCAAAACCAATTAAAAGTTTGTATAGGTATGACACTTTAGTTATTCCAAGCTGGACGACTAACAGTAAACATGTTCGCTTAGACATGGCGGAGAAAATTAATGAATTTGCAGAACAAGGAAAACGCATTATTTGTTTTTGTTCTGGGGCGTTTTTACTGGCGCAACTAGGATTATTGCAACACAGAAAAGCTACAACACATTGGCGCTATAGTGACCAGTTTCAGGAGAGGTTCCCAAAAGTAAACTTTGTAAACGATGTACTTTATACCCATGACCAAAATATTAGTTGTTCTGCCGGTAGTGCTGCAGCTCTAGATTTAGGTATCGATATCATTCGTAAAGATTTTGGTCATAGTATTGCTAACCAAGTTGCAAGGCGTTTGGTTATTTCTCCACATAGGAGTGGTGGACAGACTCAATATGTAGAGACACCTATCCTTAAGAATGCAGGCTCTTTTAGTGCAACATTAGATTGGGCGATTGAAAACATTAGCGAAGCTATCAGTGTTGCTGAGATGGCTGAGCAAGCTTGTATGTCTAGAAGAAGCTTTGACCGTCACTTTAAAAAAGCATTAGGAACTAGCCCTAAAGCTTGGCTTAACCAGCAAAGAATTAATTTAGCGAAGCAAATACTAGAAGTTGAAACTCTTTCAATCGAGCAACTGGCTAATAGAGTTGGTTACGATAACGGTATTACTTTAAGGTTCAATTTCAATAAATATGTAGGGGTAGCCCCTAGTCAATATCAAGCACAATTTAAATCAAGTTGAGTAATTATTCACTTTATATATGCTTTTTACTCGAGCCCTATGAATTTGTAATGGTTGGCCTGTTTTAGGCCAACCTTAGGTAAGTAAAATATTTATCAATATTAAAAATTGGCCAAATTTAATATTGCTTTGAACCTTACTATTATTTCTTTATGAGCTGATTACCATTCTTTATTGCACGAATTAATAGAAAAACGCCACAAACAAAGAATGGAATACTCAAGGCTTGCCCAGTGTTTATCCAAATATCACTGTTATAAGCGGCTTGCTTTACTTTAACGAATTCAATAAAGAACCTAGCGGTGAATACTAAACATAGGAATACCCCTAGTAATGCACCTGTGTAGTGTTTGATCTTTGTAAAACGGTGTAAGCAATATAAGGTGGCAAAAATCGTGAGGTATGAAAATGCCTCGTATAATTGTGCTGGGTGCCTAGGAACTAAATCAATACGTTCGAAAACAACTGCCCACTTTACATCGGTTTGGTGTCCTATAATTTCTGAATTGACAAAGTTTGCTACTCGAACAAAGAAACCAAACAGTGGTGTAGCAATGGCTAATCGGTCCAATAACCAGATGTAACCGACTTTAAATTTTCTTTGGAAAAGATATACGCTGATGATGACGCCTAGGCCCCCACCATGGCTGGCTAACCCTCCTTCCCAAACAGCTAATATTTTTAATGGATTGCTCAGGTAATATTCAGGGTCATAGAAAAGACAGTGGGCTAATCGTGCACCAATGATAATTCCCAAAACACAATACATTAATAATGAGTCTAATAGCTCTAGATTAACTTTTTCTCGTTTGAATATTCCTTTCATGACCTGTAGACCAGCTAAAATAGCTGTTGCAAACAAAGCGCCGTACCAATGTATAGTTAGGCCCGCAAAGGAAACCAAGATTGGGTTCGCGTTCCAAGTGAAATACTCCATTTAATGTAGCCTTTTTATTCTTTAATTGACGATAGTTATTTGACGATATTGTACCTGATTGAAATGCAGCAAACAGACTATGTTTTAATAAAAATTGGATTATTTATTAGCTGAAGAAGCTCTGGTAGAGCGTTTAAATTTGGGAAAGTTCCCTGTTATAACAATGTAATAAGCGAAGGCAGACAGTAATGTAAAAACTATCATACTCGTTGAAACATCGCGCCAGCCTTTGGTAAACAAAGTGTATATCAACATACCTACAACCAGAAGAGTGGGGCTCGCCACTAAAGCTATCATGACTCTAACATTCGCAGGAAGGGAAGCTTTAACACTAGTTTGTGGTTGCACTAGCTTTACTCATTTTAATGAATTAAGAGTTAACGATAAAGCTGTAACTTGGAGAGTGCAAGGACAGTTATAAATTTTCACTATTGATTTTTGAGGGCCAATGCTACTTTAGATTGAGTAGGTTTATTAAGAGCTCGCATTATACTTAAGCCGGCTTGAGTCAATTTATGTAGATCAATTCCAGTGTTTATTGCCATGCCATTTAGCATATAGACTAAATCTTCGGTGGCTAAATTTCCTGAAGCTCCCTGTGCATAGGGACAACCGCCAAGGCCAGATACAGCGCTATCTACAACAGCTACTCCCTGTTGTAAAGCCATTAAAACGTTAGCTAATGCTTGTCCATAGGTGTCATGAAAATGAACCGCTATTTGTTTCAAATCTATCTCTTCACTGATTTTGTTTAACAATTTTGCAGTTTTGTTGGGAGTTCCCACACCTATAGTGTCTCCTAAGGATATCTCGTAACAGCCCATATCTAGCAAGGATTTACATACAGTTGTGACCTTTGAAGGGGATATATTACCTTCGTAGGGACAACCTAAAACACAAGAAACATATCCTCTTACGGGCAAGTGATGTGCCCGTGCCATGTCTAATAAAGGCTGAAAGCGAACCAAACTTTGTTGTATCGAGCAATTGATGTTTTTTTGTGAAAAGCTTTCTGATGCTGAAGCAAAAACTGCTATTTCGTCTACCGAGCTAGATAATGCTGCTCTAAGCCCTTCTAAGTTAGGGGTGAGAGCTGAGTAGTGCACTTCTGGTTGGCGTGTTATGTGTTTAAAGACTTGGTCGCTATCCGCCATTTGTGGTACCCACTTAGGCGAGACAAAGCTTCCTGATTCAATATACTTACACCCAGCAGCAGCTAATTGCTCGATAAGTGTAATCTTTGTTTGTAGTGGAATAATGGACTTCTCGTTTTGTAGTCCATCTCGAGGCCCCACCTCTACAACTTTTACATAATTTGGGTACATAGGAGTTAGTTTTCTGTAGCAACAAAGCTGAGCAATTGAGTGCCATCATCGACTAAGTCCCCAGATGAACAATAAAACGCTTTCACTATGCCAGCTTGCGGTGCTTTGATATTGTGTTCCATTTTCATCGCTTCCATGACAACTAAGGTTTGTCCTTGGTTAACAGGTTCACCAGGTTTGACCAACAAGGTAACAATTGTGCCGTTCATAGGGGCTACAAAATTGTCATTACTGCTGGTGGGCAACACCTCTCCTAAATCTATTGGCTGCTCACTGAAGTTGAGTGAGTGCCCTCCATAAAAAATCACATGTTGATTATTATCTGATGCCACAGTAGTTGTGGTTTTATGGCCGTTTATGGTGGCCTCTAATTGGCGATTTGCTAACGTCCCATAACAGGTGTAAGTATTCCCAGCTATGGTGAGTATATATCCCTGTTGCATATTTTGTTGAATTTGCTGTACTTGTACTTCAATCGTTAGCTGGTCTGCAATGAGTATCAAATTTTTAGAGTGCTCCGCATTGTTGCGCCAAGAGGTAACTTGCGACCATGGAGAATACCTATCTTGGTTTTCTTGCCTGATAGGCTGATTTTGTAAGGTGTCTAACAATAAAAATAGAGCCGCTAGAGGGGGTAATATGGGCGGTTTCTCTGTGATTACTGGAAATAAACTGGTTTCGTTTCTATGGATAAAGTTAGTATCTATTTCCGCAGACTTGAACTCTTGGCTAGATGTTAACCTATGTAAAAAGTGAGTATTAGTTACCACTCCTTGTATGTGGTATTCAGTTAAAGCTTTGGTGAGTCGTTGTAGGGCT
The DNA here is from genome assembly GCF_004360155.1 of Paraglaciecola marina. GTDB lineage: Bacteria > Pseudomonadota > Gammaproteobacteria > Enterobacterales > Alteromonadaceae > Paraglaciecola > Paraglaciecola marina. The sequence continues at coordinate 190,840 of NZ_SAIS01000009.1, forward strand.
TTATCTCTGTTCTCATCCCATACTATAAGTTTAGCTATCATGGGGTCATAATAAACAGTGACTTCATCACCCTGACTCACACCTGTATCAAGCCTCACATATTTGGACTCTAGAGGTGGTTGTAATAAGGACAATGAGCCCGTCTCTGGTAAAAAGTCATTGCTTGGATCTTCAGCATAAATCCTGGCCTCAATTGCGTGTCCATGAATACGTAATTGGTTTTGAGTTAATGGCAATACTTCATTATTTGCGACTCTTAATTGCCACGCCACTAAATCTTGGCCTGTGATCATTTCAGTAATTGGGTGCTCAACCTGTAGGCGGGTGTTCATTTCCATAAAGTAGAATTGGTCATCAGCGTCTAACAAAAACTCAACTGTTCCAGCCCCCACATAATCAATCGCTTTGGCTGCTTTTAATGCAGTTTTTCCCATACTCTTTCTTAATTCTTCAGATATTCCAATGGCTGGGGCTTCTTCAATTATTTTTTGGTGTCTTCTTTGAATAGAGCAATCTCGTTCAAATAAATACACACTATTACCATGCTGATCACAAAATATTTGAATTTCAATGTGTCTTGGTTGAGTAAGGTATTTTTCAACCAACATTACATCATCATTGAAACTGGTTAGGGCTTCTCGCTGTGCCGCTGTCAAGGCGTCTGTAAATTCAGCACTACTCCATACTTGCCTCATACCTTTACCGCCACCGCCAGCCGCCGCTTTTAATAAAACGGGGTAACCTATTTTTTCGGCGTGAGCTTTTAGATGAGCAGGGTCTTGATTACTGCCGTGGTAACCGGCTATTAACGGTACTTGAGCTTGTTGCATGATACGTTTAGCTGCGGATTTAGAGCCCATAGTTTGAATGGCGGAAGGTGGGGGACCGATAAAGGTAATCTTGTTTTGTAAACATAAAGAGGCAAAATCGGAGTTTTCTGATAGAAAACCATAGCCAGGGTGAATGGCATTTGCTTTTACATTTAGTGCTGCTTGAATGATTCTTTCACCCTGCAAATAACTATCTTTTGAAGGAGAAGAGCCAATATAAACTGCCTCATCAGCCAGTTTCACATGTAATGAATTTTCGTCAGCATCGGAATATATGGCTACGGTAAGTATTCCCATCTTCTGGGCTGTTTTGATAATTCGGCAACTGATTTCCCCACGATTAGCAATTAATAATTTGTTAAACATTGGTAGGCTTCCAATTGGCAGGGCGTTTTTGTAAGAAAGCATTTAAACCTTCTTGGCCTTGCTCTGACACTCTAATCTTGGCTATTTTCTCACTAGTGATAGAGATGATGTCTTCAGATTTATTTAAGTGCTGTACTTCTTGTATCAATTGCTTAGCGGCAGTAATTGCAAGAGGAGAGTTCTTTAGTATATGTTCAACGATGTTTTCGATAGTTCTGTCTAGCTCTTCTTCAGCGACTGCTTCATTTAAAAGCCCAATTCGACGGGCTCTTCTAGCTGAAAATACTTCTGCTGTGCTGAAGTATCGTCTTGCTTGTCTGGCGCCTATGGCTTCAATTACGTAAGTAGAGATGGTAGCCGGAATTAATCCAAGTTTTACTTCACTGAGGCAAAACTTACTTAGTTTACTTCCTATTGCCATATCACAGCAGGCAATCAAACCAATGGCACCTCCAAATGCCGCACCTTGAACTCTGGCAATGGTAGGTACTTTTAGCGTGTTGAGTAGCAGTAACATATTTGCGAGGGCGTTCGCATCGGCCAAGTTTTCCTGGTAGGTGTATGAAGCCATGCGTTGCATCCAGTTTATGTCAGCACCTGCGCTAAAACTTTTACCATTAGCCGCGAGCACCATAGCTCTTATTGAATGGTTAGACTCTAGACTTTGAAATATCAGAGTAAGTTGATTAATTAGTTGGTGGTCAAATGCATTGTGAACGTTTGGGCGGTTTAATGTCACGGTCGCCACACCTTGATCATTTATTTCGAGCAATACTGACGCCTCAGATGTATTGGCGTTTTGAGCAAGCTGTTCTAAGTTTGATAAGGTCATTATGATTTATCCTTACATTCTAAAGACGCCGAAACGGCTTTCTTCTATAGGTTTATTTAGACTTGCAGAAATAGCTAACCCTAAAACTTGGCGAGTGTCAGCTGGGTCTATTACGCCGTCATCCCATAACCGTGCAGAAGCGTAATAGGGGTGACCTTGGGTTTCGTAGGTATCGATAATAGGCTGTTTAAAATTAGCTTCTTGTTCAGGGTTCCATTGCTCATTATTTCGTTCTATTTGCTCTCTTTTGACTTGAGCTAAAACGCTGGCAGCCTGTTCTCCACCCATGACTGAGATTCTGGCATTTGGCCACATAAACATAAATCTTGGGTCATAGGAGCGACCGCACATTCCATAATTTCCAGCGCCAAAGCTTCCTCCGATTAGCACTGTAAACTTGGGGACTTTTGCACAGGCTACAGCAGTAACCATTTTAGCTCCGTGTTTTGCAATGCCTCCTACTTCATATTGTTTACCTACCATAAACCCGGTGATATTTTGTAAAAACACTAAGGGGATCTTACGTTGAGCGCATAGCTCAATAAAATGGGCTCCTTTTTGTGCTGACTCTGAAAATAATATGCCGTTGTTTGCCACTATACCTACTGGGTACCCATAAATTCTGGCAAAGCCACAGACTAGTGTTTGTCCAAATAGAGATTTAAATTCATCAAATTCGGAGCCGTCAACGGTTCTTGCTATTACTTCTCTTACGTCATAAGACTGACGATTGTCAGCAGGGATAACGCCGTACATATCTGTTACTGGGTAATTGGGTTCAATTGGTGGCTGTATGTCTAGTGCTATAGATTTTTTTCGGTTTAATCTTGCAATAGTATCTCTTGCAATCTTGATGGCGTGTTGATCATTGTTTGCAAGGTGGTCGACTACTCCTGATATTCGACAATGTACATCGCCACCACCTAGTTCTTCGGCACTAACAAGTTCACCTGTCGCAGCTTTAACTAAAGGTGGGCCGCCCAAAAAAATGGTTCCTTGTTGTTTAACTATTATAGACTCATCAGCCATGGCAGGGACGTAAGCTCCACCTGCTGTGCACGAACCCATTACAATTGCTATTTGTGGAATATTTTGTGCGGATAAATTAGCTTGGTTGAAAAAGATACGACCAAAGTGTTCACGATCTGGGAATACTTCGTCTTGATATGGCAAGTTTGCACCACCTGAGTCCACTAAATATATGCAGGGCAAGTTGTTTTGTTCAGCTATTGTTTGGGCTCGCAAATGCTTTTTTACTGTTAATGGATAGTAGCTGCCCCCTTTAACTGTGGCATCATTTGCAACAATTACACATTCAATACCAGACACTCTACCGATACCTGTAATAATGCCTGCGGCGGGAACCTTATCTTTGTAGACCTTGTGGGCCGCTAACGTTGATAACTCCAAAAATGGCGAGCCTGCATCAAGAAGCTGATTAATCCGTTCCCTTGGTAGTAGCTTTCCCCGAGCTAAATGTCTGTCATTTGCTTCGGTGCCACCACCAAGTTTTATGTCTGCGGTTTTATCTTTTAAGTCTTTAACCAGCTGACTCATATGCTCTGTGTTAAGAATAAAATCCTGACTTTTAGTATTTAACTTACTGATAATACAAGGCATTATTCGGCTCCAATAAATGTTTAGTAAAAAATTAGATCAAACAGATTCTTTAAATAATTCTCTACCAATTAGCATTCGTCGAATTTCAGAAGTGCCAGCGCCTATTTCATAGAGTTTGGCATCTCTTAATAACCGACCTGCTGGAAATTCATTCATGTAGCCATTCCCCCCTAGAAGTTGGATAGCGTCCAAAGCCATTTTTGTGGCGAGTTCAGCAGCATATAAAATCGCTCCAGCTGAGTCTTTTCTGGTGGTCTCTCCTCGGTCACACGAACGAGCTACAGAATACACATACGCTCTTGCCGCATTCATTTGTGTATACATGTCAGCTACTTTTCCTTGAATAAGTTGAAACTCTCCTATTGCTTGACCAAATTGTTTTCTATCGTGAATATAAGGAAGTATCAGATCCATGCAGGCTTGCATGATCCCTAAAGGTCCACCCGCCAAGACGACCCGTTCATAATCTAAACCACTCATTAGTACATTGACGCCGCGGCCTTCCTCATCAAGAATGTTTTCTTGGGGGATCTTACAGTCTTCAAATATAAGCTCACATGTATTTGAAGAGCGCATACCTAGTTTGTCTAGCTTTGTGGCTTGAGAAAATCCTAGGGTATTCCGCTCTACAATAAAGGCTGTTAACCCTTTTGCGCCAGCATGTTTATCGGTCTTTCCGTAAATGACAAACGTATCGGCGTCAGGCCCATTAGTGATCCACATTTTGTTGCCATTAAGCACGTAATCTTTACCCTGTTTTTGGGCATGTAATTTCATACTGACCACATCAGAGCCAGCATTAGGCTCACTCATTGCCAGTGCGCCAATATGCTCACCGCTTACAAGCTTTGGTAGATATTTTTGTTTTTGATGGGAGGTTCCATTCTTAAAAATTTGATTAACACATAGATTAGAGTGGGCTCCATAACTAAGGCCAATACCGGCGGAGGCTCTGCTTATTTCTTCCATAGCAATCACATGGGCTAAATAACCCATATTTGCCCCACCATATTGCTCTGAAACAGTAATACCTAAAAGCCCCATTTCTCCGAGTTTGGGCCATAACTCATTGGGGAAACTATTATTTCTGTCTGCTAGGTCGGCAATCGATGCAATTTCCGCCTGAGCAAATTTGCATACCTGATCTCGAAGCATGTCTATATTGTCACCAAGACCAAAATTGAGGCTAGGGTATATATTCATGATGCTGTAGCTTGGGTAAGCGCATTTAGTTCAGACTGGCACCGAGCTTCAACTTCATGTAATTCAGTCATTAAAATTTCTATGTCTTGTAACTGCAGCTGCATCTGAACTTTTTTCTCAGCTGTCATTTTTAACATGGCTTGTAACTGTGCTTGAGAGTTCTGGTGTGTGTCGTATAAGTCAAACAGAGTTCTGGTTTCTGATAATGAAAACCCTAGGCGTTTACCTCTTAGGATAAGCTTCAACCTAACCCAATCTTTATTTGAATAGATACGCTTTTGCCCAACTCTGGAAGGATTTAATAATCCTTGTTCCTCATAGAACCGAATCGTTCTAGGAGTAATATCCATAGCTTTTGATAGTTCACCAATACTAAAGTTCTGTTCTTTCATAATTGCTTGCCCTGTATTTTAAGGAAGTTCTTACAAAAACTAACTCCACTTAACGTTTACGTAAACTGAATGTTAATGTAAAGTGTGAATTGTGTAAAATCAAGTATTCTGTTACGACAACTCAGAAATTGTCTGCTTATTTTCAGGGCTAAGTGTGCAGATATTTTTACAAACATTGAAAATTTAAGGAGTATTTATGTCTGATCACTCAATTGTTATTGTTGCTGCTAAGCGCACCCCAATGGGTGGTTTTATGGGGAGTTTGTCTCCGGTAACCGGCACTGAACTTGGATCTCATGCGATTAAGGCTGTGCTAGATGACAATGTTTTATTTCAAGTTGATGAAGTTATTATGGGGTGTGTCTTATCTGCAGGCATGGGGCAATCTCCCGCTAGACAAGCGTCTTTGGGGGCAGGCTTGCCCTTTTCAAGTGGTGTGACAACTGTCAATAAAGTGTGCGGCTCAGGTATGAAAGCCGTAATGTTGGCCCATGATTTAATTAAAGCTGAGTCTGCGGAGGTGATTATTGCCGGTGGTATGGAGAGCATGACAAACGCACCTTATTTATTGTCTAAAGCACGTAGTGGTTATCGAATGGGCCATGGACAAATGCTTGATCACATGATGTTAGATGGTTTAGAGAATGCTTACGATGGTCAAGCAATGGGGTGTTTTGCTCAAAGGACTGCTGACTTAGAAGGGGTTACTCGAGAAGCGATGGATGAGTATGCACTATCAAGTTTACAGAAAGCTAATGAAGCACAAGCATCAGGAGATTTTACTGATGAAATTTCCCCAGTCACTATAAAAAGCCGTAAAGGCGAAGTGCTAGTAGATAGTGATGACGGCCCTAAGCAAGCTAAACCTGAAAAAATACCTAGTTTAAGACCTGCCTTTACTAAAGACGGTACGGTTACTGCTGCCAATTCTAGCTCTATCTCAGATGGTGCGGCTGCCTTGTTAGTTATGAGTAATGCTAAAGCAAAGGCTTTAGGGCTTACGCCATTAGCAAAAATAGTGGCTCATGTTTGTAACGGTATCAAGCCTGAAGACTTTACCGTTGCGCCGATTGGAGCAATGGAAAAATTATTAAGTAAAACCGGTTGGGCAAAAGATGAGGTGGATTTGTTTGAAATTAATGAGGCTTTTGCCATGGTAACTATGCTAGCAATTAAAAAGCTCGACTTAGATCCTAATAAAGTTAATGTAAAAGGTGGAGCATGTGCTTTAGGACACCCAATTGGAGCGTCCGGTGCGCGAATTTTAGTGACACTAATCCACTCGTTAAGACAAGGGGGTCTTAAAAAAGGAATCGCCTCTTTGTGCATAGGTGGCGGTGAAGCTACTGCCATTGCTGTAGAAGTAATCTAGTCAAGCTTTGATGCTTATTTGAGGTTTTTAGTGAGTGTGGTGAAATATTTATAAGGTTTTTGGTAAATAGGACAGTTTGTTTTATACCAATAGCTTTACATATAAAATTCGCCACATTTCCTTTTCGGTGCATTATGCAGAATCTTAAATCTCTTACATTACTTAAACTCCTTCAAGAGAAAATCCTTTCATTCAAGTAAGGTCTTGTATAAGCCTTTTAATATTTTGCTAAATGATTGATGATTGAAACAATCTAAAGATTGAGCAAATATTTAATGACAACACTTTTTTTGAATACCCTAGCGGGTCTTAGCTTAACGCTAGTTTCATTTCTTACAATTGCATCAAAACCTCTAATCACATTCCCAACTGGTGAAAATAACCTAGCTTACTCAAAGGTCGCGGAGTTACCTTTTTCAACTGCCGATGTGAAAATATCTTATGGTCCAAATCCTCTGCAATATGCATTATATTGGGAGGCTAGAGTCGCAGGCCAAGTTGATAAGCGCCCTTTAGTGGTTTTGATTCATGGTGGTTGTTGGCTAAGTGCTTACGATATTCAACACACTTACGCTTTAAGTACTGGGTTAGCTCAGGCTGGTTTTAATGTCTGGTCTTTAGAGTATAGGCGTACTGGTGACCTAGGTGGAGGTTGGCCGAGTACATATGATGATATCAAAGCAGGTATCCTTGCTTCAGCTCAATATAAAAATGGAGAGTTCGAACTGGCTAATTCTGTTTTAGTTGGGCACTCAGCTGGTGGACATTTAGCTTTACTTGCAGGTGGAGCAATGAGCGAGTTAAAAGGAGTGATTGGATTAGCGGCGATTAATGATATAGAGGAATACGCACGTGGTTCAAATAGCTGTCAAACAGTTACCAAAGATTTTATGGGGGGGATGCCTAAAGACAAGCCTCAGCAATATAAATTAGCCAATCCAAGTAAACAGCCATTACATCTTAATAGTTTCTTATTACAGGGTACTCAAGACAATATAGTGCCTGCTTTTAATTTAGAAAAGTTAAACCGAAAAGTAGTTATGTTAGATGGAGTGGGGCATTTTGATTGGATCCACCCAGGCTCAGAAGCTTTTAAAACCCTTACATTTTATTTAAATGAGCTTAGTAAATGATTTTTGAAGAAGTAAAAGCATTAGATAAAGCAGATCCCCTTTACACAAAGCGGTTTGAATTCGACCTCCCAAGTCACACCATTTATTTGGATGGTAATTCATTGGGGGCATTGCCAAAGTCTGTAAAAAAAAGAGTGTCAGAGGTAGTTAGCCAACAATGGGGTAATGATTTAATCAAGAGCTGGAATAATCATGCTTGGATTGATTTACCCATTTCCGTTGGTGAAAAAATAGCACCACTTATAGGGGCGAGTGAAGGGCAAGTTATTTGCTGCGACTCAATTTCTGTTAATTTGTTTAAGTTGCTATGTGGTGCTTTAAAGCTTAACTCAACTCGTACTAAGGTTGTGTCAACGAAGGATAATTTTCCAACCGACCTTTACATGGTTCAGGGGGTAACAGACTTATTAGGTGAAAATTTATGTGAGCTTGAATTAGTAGAAGAGCATTTAATTGAGCAAAGTCTGAATCAGTCAGTGGCTGTTTTGTTACTGACACAAGTGAATTTTAGAAGCGGTAAGTTATTGGATATGGAAAAGCTGACAAAGCTCGCCCACGAAAAAGGCATCTTAGTGATTTGGGATTTAGCTCATAGTGCCGGTGCTTTACCTGTTGAATTGGATAAATGTAACGCTGATTTTGCTGTCGGTTGTGGCTATAAATACTTAAATGGTGGTCCTGGCTCACCTGCGTTTTTGTATGTAGCCAAACGGCATCAAACTAGTGTGAAACAACCCTTGTCCGGTTGGATGGGCCATGCAAAACCGTTTGATTTTGAGCCCAGATATCAAGCAGCGCCTAACATTAGTCAATTTCAATCTGGTACTCCTAGTGTGATTGGCATGAGTGCTTTAGATGCAGCACTTGATGTTTGGCAAGACGTAGACATGCTGCAAATCAGAAATAAATCCAAGGCATTAGGTAACCTTTGTCTTGAACTTATACGGCAGAATGAAAGCTTGAAAGGGCTTCAGTTGTGCTCACCTGACACCGACGAGCATAGGGGAAGTCAATTGGCTTTTGCACACGACCATGGGTTTGCTATCTGCCAAGCTCTGATTGAAAAGGGGGTTATTGCTGATTTTAGGGCACCTAATATTTTACGATTTGGTTTTACACCACTTTATACGTCTTATGAAGATGTTTGGCAGGCAATAGACATGCTGTCGAATATTGTCAAAAACGAAACTTATAAAGAGCCCCGTTTTAATGTTTCTTTGAAAGTTACCTAGAAAGTTCCACTATTCCATCGCATCTAAATTTGTTCGTATTTTGTGATACCGCTCTTGTTGTGCATGACTTAATTGACTATTTTCAATAGTGGTAATACATTTTCTCAAAAGTTTGCTTGATACTGAGGGTAAACCAAATTTAGCCGCTTTTGATGAGATAGTTTGCATAAGATTTAAAGCAATAGAGGTGTTTTTAGGCATGATAGTAAATGCTTGTGTAAAGATTTCTATTGCTTTTTCTAAGTCTCCCTTCTGATAATGATCTACTGCAGTGTTGTTTAAATCTTTGGAACTATGCTTAATCGTCGATTTTTCTTGTTTTTCTTGATTGATATAATGTAAGAATATTTCTCCCTGATCTGGGTCGCTTTTACATAGGACTTCTATTTGCTCAAGAATAGCTTGTGACCTTTCGTGTAACCCTAAATCATGGAGAATTTTAGCTTTGTCTAACAAAGCATCAGGCCCTTCGTTATCCCAACTATCTTCATCTAACTGGTCTAGTAACGCTAAGGCATTGTCTTTTTCATCCTCAAGGTAAAATAACCTAGCGTTTATGACCTTTATTTGCTCGTCCATTTCCGCTTTAGGGAAAGCCTGGTTAAATTGTTTTACATACTCATTTGCTTGTTTGATTAAACGTTCAGTATCAGCGGCATCTGTTGTCATAGCATAGTCAATACCTGCTCTTGCAACGTTTAGGTAATTTTCTGGTTTATCATGAATTGAGTTTTTGGCAAATCGAACAATCTTTTTTGCGGCTTCAAATTGAGTTTCATAGTCGTGTGTGATTCGAGATAAATCCATAGCCGTTTTATGTCTTCGAATGCTCCTGGGAGAAACTTCAGTTGCCATGATGACGCATTCTAAAGCTGTTTCAAAATCGTTCTGTTTTATCTGCAATGCCGTCAATAAATCGTATGCGGCTAATTGTGAATCCGGTTTAAAGGCTAAACGTAACACTAGTTTTTCAGCCTCTTCATCCTCATCCAAATGTAAATGACTATTAACTAAACCTAATTGAGCCCAAGTAAATGTTTGAACCTTCAAGACTGCAAGATAAAACTCTTTAGCTTCAAGAAACTTACCTGAAGCTGTTAGCATTTCACCTTTAATTTTAAGGGCAAGAGGGAAGAATTCAGAATGCTTAGGATTGGCTAGAAATAATTCTACTTCAGATAATGCGCGGTTATAATCTTGCTTTTCTATACATAAATACACTTTGTGTAAAACTTTTTTTCTAGTTAGTACCCTACTTAATCGGCGATCTAAGTCTTTGACTGTGAAGGGCTTAGCTAAAAAGTCATCTGGTTGTAACTCTATAATACTTTGTACTAAATCGGAGTTGGTATCAGCGCTGATAAAAACGAAGGCCGTGCTTAGAGGGAGTTCACCGTTAGTTTTTATCTCATCGTAAAAATAGTATCCATCTTGCTCCCGCTTTAAATTATAGGAGCAGATAATTAAATCAAACCGCTGACTACGAATGGTGGTCAGTGCAAGATTTATCTTATCTACATAGCTAATATCGTTAAACCCTAGCTCTTCGAGAGAATACTTCATATATCCTTTAGCTAAAGCTTGATCATCAACGATAAGAACTTTGGTATTTTGTGCGAGTTGTAAATTCATTGAAAACTAATTTTCCTTCTATCTTTAAAGGTTATCGTATTTCTAATTGAAATAATAAGGACAAAAATCAAAAAATAAAAAAAATAAACAGAAGTTAAAATTGTTAATTGGGTTTTATGAATCGGCATTTTGCTTTTGTATTATCCAAGTGGGTGTGAAAATATATTCTCAGAGGCAAGCTAAATATCTATATTACTGGGGAAAAGGTTAACCCCCACTAGACTTGATAGTATTTTCTTTTCAGTTCGTTGGTGCGCTAATGATATAACATGAAAATGTAATATCATTAGCTTCATAACTAAATGATGTGTTTAGTTCGATATCACCAAGTTCTATCTATATCCGCGTTGTTATTTATATCACTTATAGAGCTATTTAAGTGATAGTATTTAATGACATCGGCGTTTATTTAGCAACGCTGATGTCCCTTCGTGTTGCTTAGACGTCTATAGTTAAACTACTTTTCTAAGAATTGGTTTATCGATATGAAGCACTATATCAACTGGGCCAACAGGAACCCTTATTCTGATTTCATATGTTGCGCTTGTTAAACCTGCTGGCATCTGCTGGAATTGAGATGTCACAATAGTCCCAGATATCGCAGCGGTGCTGGTTATTGCATCATCATCAACGCTTTCATTAGTTGACTCAAAAACGTTGTTTAATAAATTCATAGTGATGTTTGCAAGACCTGTTACTGAGGTTGCACTATATCTAGCCATCAATACATATACATCATCTATTGTAGATGATGAAAGAGCTACCGTTTGTCTAAGTCTTATAATGCTGGACGTTGCTGTTGCTTCGCCCGAAAGCGAAATAGTTTGAGCGGTTGTGTAATCGCCGTGAATATTTTCGGATTTACTTAGTGTAGCAGTTAAGCCATCAGCATTAGCATTGAGTTCGAACGCAAAGTCATCGGCAACAACACCATTAGCGTCTGCTCCTGTAATCGTACCAGCCTCGCCAGACATAGAAGGGTTGGGTAATAAATTATCTGATAAATATCCGACAAATCCATCACTAGACTCAACTGCTAACTTTATATATTTAGCTTGCTCTGCACCAATAACTAACGAGCCATGAAGATTCAGCCCTCGACCATCAGCAAGCATTGTTGATGTGTCCATTAGTCCCGCTGATGTTGTGTCTACAATGACATTTGGTAAATCAATAGTAGCCATCCAATTGTTAATGGCTTCTTTAAGCGTTAACTGTTCATCATCCCATGCATAAGCACCGCTTCGGTCTGGGATAGTATGTAGCATTACAACATCAGCACCGTATGCTTTGTACAAACTAATAAGTTTCAATATGTTAGCTTTGATTGTGTCAATATCTACCTTGTATACCACGTCGTCAGACCCGATTTGTACGCTGATGATTGGCTGCATGTAACCCGCGGTTGTTTCGATTCTGTTAAGCAATGTGCTAGAAGAGGCTGCGGTTGTCCCTTGGTTATATCCTTCGAACGCAATTAAGCGGCCATCTAAAGCAGCTTGAATACCGTAAATTCTTGACATTATGTCAGATGCATTTGAGCCTGTAAGTACGTCTCCCTCAAATAAAATACCTGTAGTTTTTGGCAGTCTTGAAATACTGGCTTTGGCTACAGCTTCACTAATTAAAGTTGCGCTAGGAATTTTATGAGCTTTTTCTAATGCGTCATTTGATACTGCTGGCACATTCTCAAGCGTTAAAGTGGCGTCTGGGACTAGCTGCAAAACCCAATTTTGACTGTAAGCATTGACCCCAAACTCCATTGGAGCGGAACCGGACTGGAATGCACCAATGTCTGGGGATGAATAGCCGTCATTGATATTATTAACCGCAATACCTGAAGCTATGCCAGGGCTAGATTCTGCAAGTTGGAATACGCCCTTCCCAGTCGTAAAAATCGTGTATGAATCTGTTATTTCTGCGTAAGTAGGTTGGTCATAAATACCGTGATATTCTTGCACCGTCCCGCTGTCTATTCTGCCGTTGTATAAGTCATAATCATAATTGCCATTGTCGCCCGTCTGTCCATTTATGCTGGGTCTGTCTGGGTCGCACACTTGTAATATGTTATTACGAGACATGACATTATCCATGTCTCCGCCCCAACCTAAACCAGTTGATGCGCCCACGGGAAAAATTCTATTATCCACTGTAGGCTGCAATATAGTATTACTAAAAATCAATAACTTGCCGCCGGTGTAGGGAGCTTTTTTCGCAGTTTTAATAAAGCCTCCGGTACCAGATTCATCACTCCACGGCTCGTTATTACTCTCCTGACTAATATTATAAACATTTTCCCATATGTATAGGGGTCCAATAGAAGTGCCTGCTGTTGCTATGGCTGTGTATGTGTTTGTTATGTAATTCCCCCAAATTCTGACATTTTTATTTGCACCTTCAGACTCAATGCCATCATCCCAGCAGTGTGATATATAATTACCATAAATATCAGAGTCTTTGTTAGGGGAACCTTGATAGCTGTAATTTTCTGTAGCGCCTATCCCATCATTAAAGTAATGGTCATCATCAGAGTATATTTCGTTATATCTGATAACATGGTTCCCAGCTGTGTTCTCTAAAGAAATAGCTTGAGCGCCGTCTGGGTGATTATTTCCTTGATCACCTGGTTCGGTCCAATTGTTTGAGTCATGCCTAGGGTGGTGTATTTTATTTCTTTGAATAACGTACATATATGCGTCGGGGTCTTTTGAAAACACACCACTATCAAAGTTAAATGCAAAAGCGTCAGGATCATCTTCGTCATCTGAACGCCCCCATTCACTTATGTCATTTTCTTCCACTATGACGTGATGAGTTCCTGCACTTAAATAAATGGCGTGACGCACAGCATCTACAAGAGTTAAACCTCTAATAATGACATAAGGCACATCCACTCTAATATTGTATGTGCCACCAGTTACAAGTGCCGCGCCTATTGGTCCTACGGTATAAACTACATAACCTTCTTCTTCGCTGCCACCATTTGTGATTACTAGTGTCCCATTTGTATTCTCGGGCAACTCAACGACTGATTTCTCTGTAAAATTTTCATTTACCGTTTTTGCAATCGTGGTTTCAGTTTCACCAGATTCTAAAGTTAATTTAACCTCGTAAGTTGTGTTTGAAAACAGTTTGACTATACTGCCGCGATACTCGGCATCTCCATAATCACCGCCTCGTCCGTCGTAAACCAAATCTATGCCACTTTTCCATGTTTCAGACCCAACAGCTCTATATTGTACGCTGCAAGAATTTGATTCGCCCGCGCTCTGGGCGTCAGCCCAATACACGCTAATATTATGAAATGTTGGAACGGTCGTTATCATTTTCAATCCCTATTCCTGTTAGTTGAAATGGTTTGTAGAACTTCAGTTTTCTTAATAGGTCAATCCTTAGAGCTGTACTGGGAGATTGTTAATTAAGATCCTGTGTTGTCATCATTATGTTTATATTAATCCAAGCGGTATCCAAAACCGTAATAGCCAGAACGACAGTATAATCATCGTTTTTATTTTATCGCTGCCTGTATCGCTAACTTATGATGTACTGTCGTCGTTGGCAAGGAAGTGGAATATGCTCTAAAACTTATTGTAATAACTAACTTAAATGTTGATTTAACGTTAATTTTTGGCGCTATTGCGACTTCTTCTACAATGTTTGTGTTTTATTCATAAAGCCTAATTTAACTTCCACTTCGAGTTCATTAATATTTTTATATCACGCCGATTGCTTTTTGGGTATTATTTTTGCCGATTCTTTAGTTGTGAGTTTCTTTAATTTAGCAAACCCTCATAAACTCTAGATGTCAGGGAGTTATGAAAATAGAGAACGCTAGTAACAATGGGGTTTTCTGAGTCATTGGTGTATGAGCAAAATAAAGGGTTTTTAACCGTCTGTGAGTCCCATTTTTCGGGGGGGAGATGATGTAAAAAGGGTAGGTGTTGCAAGCTATAGGTCTTGAACTATCTCGAAACATGTTTTGTAAAAGGCGGCTATGCATTGCAATTGTAAGTTTTGGGGTAATTGAAAATAAATAGGTTTTGTAGAGTACTAGAAATGATAAAGCCCTAAGTAAAATAATTACTTAGGGCTTAAATGTGGTGGACGCTACTGGGCTTGAACCACCTCGACTCATGCTTTGTAACGAATGGCGATGCATTGCAATTGTAAGTTTTGGGGTAATTGAAAATAATTAGGTTTTGTAGAGTACTAGAAATAATAAAGCCCTAAGTAAAATAATTACTTAGGGCTTAAATGTGGTGGACGCTACTGGGCTTGAACCAGTGACCCTCGCCTTGTAAGGGCGATGCTCTCCCAACTGAGCTAAGCGTCCGAATTTTTTGTAACTTGAATCGAAATGAATCAACTCACTTAATAATGTGGTGGACGCTACTGGGCTTGAACCAGTGACCCTCGCCTTGTAAGGGCGATGCTCTCCCAACTGAGCTAAGCGTCCAAATTTTTTGTAACTTGAATCGAAATGAATCAACTCACTTAATAATGTGGTGGACGCTACTGGGCTTGAACCAGTGACCCTCGCCTTGTAAGGGCGATGCTCTCCCAACTGAGCTAAGCGTCCAAATTTTTTGTAACTTGAATCGAAATGAATCAACTCACTTAATAATGTGGTGGACGCTACTGGGCTTGAACCAGTGACCCTCGCCTTGTAAGGGCGATGCTCTCCCAACTGAGCTAAGCGTCCAAATTTATTTATACTGGTTTGAACCAGTGACTCTTGCCGCTTCTTGTAATAAGAGTGGCGATGCTCTGTCTTTCTCTAACTGAGCTAAGCGTCCAAATTTATTTATACTGGTTTGAACCAGTGACCCTTGCCGTTTCTTGTAATAAGAGTGGCGATGCTCTGTCTTTTTCTAACTGAGCTAAGCGTCGAAGTTTTAATACTTATTGGCTGTTGCCTCTAAGTGGAGCGCTATTATAGGTGTGGACTTTTAACTGTCAACACTAAAATGAAATTTATTGTTTGTATGCGTAAAAAGTGTTCGCTTTTGATGATAAAAAAGCCGTTTGACGAAAAATTAATCGTATTTTATTTGCAAAAATAGTTTTTAGGAGTAGAGCTAGATAAATGCTCTAAACAATATGTAAATTCAAAGCTTTGGCTGGTAAAATACAAACAATTATTTCAATAGGTTTTTTCAATGACAGTGGTAACACGATTTGCTCCTAGCCCTACAGGCTATTTACATGTTGGCGGCGCACGAACTGCGCTTTATTCTTGGTTATACGCAAAAAGTAAAGGTGGAAAGTTTGTACTTCGTATTGAAGATACAGATATCGAACGTTCAACCCAAGCTGCAATCGATGCAATTCTAGAAGGAATGCAATGGTTAGATTTAGATTGGGACGATGGTCCTTTCTATCAGACTGAGCGCTTTGACCGTTACAATGAATTAATTGATCAATTACTTGCCGAAGGAAAAGCTTACAAGTGCTTTATGCCTGCTGAAGAGTTAGATGCGATTCGCGAGCAGCAAATGGCTAATGGTGAAAAGCCCCGTTATCCAGGCACGTGGAGAGACCGCACCGATCACCCTGTTGATCAGCCTTATGCAATTCGTTTTAAAACACCTCAAGAGGGGAGTGTGGTTATTAAGGACCATATACGTGGCGATATTGAAATTGCTAACAGTGAATTAGATGATTTAATCATTCGTCGTACCGATGGGGCTCCAACTTATAACTTCTGTGTGGTTGTAGATGATTGGGACATGGGGATTAGCCATGTTGTACGTGGTGAAGACCATATTAATAATACGCCTAGACAAATTAATATATTACAAGCGCTTGGCGCGCCGATCCCTGAGTATGCTCACGTATCTATGATTTTGGGTGATGACGGTAAAAAATTATCAAAGCGTACCAATGCTGTAGGTGTAATGGAATTTAGAGATGATGGTTATTTACCAGAGGCCTTATTAAATTACCTAGTGCGTTTAGGTTGGTCTCACGGAGATCAAGAAGTTTTCACAAAAGAAGAAATGATAGAGCTTTTCTCTTTGGATGCTATTGGTCAGTCTGCCTCTGCATTTAATACCGATAAACTAATTTGGTTAAACCAGCATTACATTAAGACTATGCCAGCAACTGAAGTAGCAGAGCACGCTAAGTGGCATTTTGAGCAACAAAATATTGATTTAAGTAATGGGCCAGCCTTAGAGGATGTTATTGAAATACAAGCTGACAGGGTAAAAACTTTAAAAGAGCTAGCTGAGATAAGTGCTTATTTTTATCAAGAGTATGAATCTTTTGATGCAAAAGCGGCTAAAAAACATTTACGCCCGGTTGCAAAAGAGGCACTAGTGCTTGTTCAATCTAAATTAGCAGCGTTGACTGAGTGGAGTACAGAGTCTATTCATAATGCAATCAATGAAACGGCTGAGGAGTTAGAGGTTGGCATGGGGAAAGTGGGTATGCCATTGCGTGTTGCGGCTACCGGTTCTGGAAACTCGCCTTCTTTAGATTTAACTTTAAACCTGTTAAAACCTACTCAAATTGAGCAACGTATAACCAAAGCGCTGGAATATATAGCAAACAGAGAAAATTCTTAAAAAAAGCGTTGACATGAAAAGGGCAGATGCCTAGAATGCGCCCCGCTGTCACGGAATGACACCTACTTATTAAGAAAGGCGAAAGCCAAACGATAAGTTAGGGGCCATAGCTCAGCTGGGAGAGCGCTTGCATGGCATGCAAGAGGTCGGCGGTTCGATCCCGCCTGGCTCCACCAATATCAAGGAATTGTTTACTACCACCTAGGCCAGTAAACAGAATGATAGACAAAAATTTAGTGTTTTTGTAAAGCATCAAAAGTTAGGTCGCGCGATTCGCAGGCTCATCTTGCCTTACAAAAGCTTATCGAAGCACGCTTCGATGAACAAAGTTTCTATGTTGGATGAGGTCGCTCAGTTCGCTGGCTCACTTCACCTGACAAAAAATCTGCAAA
>NZ_SAIS01000010.1 GCF_004360155.1 Paraglaciecola marina
TGCTGGCTTAAAAACCGTCAACTTATTCTAGGACGGGACAAATTTTGGGTGCTTAACTTGCCACTATAAGTTTGTTATACATTTTACATTTTCTAAAAAACGGTTTTGCCCAGTCTGATTGTGTCTAATCATACATTGGCCATTGTTGAGAAATAAAGTGAAGGAATCTATTGCAGCTATTTCACGGCCATTTAGTACCTTATTTGAGTTTGGGGCTGATTGTCGGCGTTCTACAGTCAGGCTACTCTTTTTACTGAATACAGTATCAGCTAGTTTTATAGGGCGGCCTTTTAACATTTCTCCAATTAACACTTCTATAGCTTGACGGGACTCTATACTTGGTTGCTCTAACAAAGCTTCTGATAATAGGCCAGTGTCTTTTGTCAAACAGCCGCATAACATCCAAGCTATGACACTGGTTCCTATTATCAAAGTATTAAGTTTCATATTATCAATTTCCAGTATCGGGTTCTTGAATAGGCTCGGTGATCAGTTTGTTTTCAAAGACAATAGACTCTAGGACAGCGTTTGGAGTTTTTATGGAAATACCGCCACCTTCAATGGTTCTTAATCGGCTTGTGACAAGTTGAGTTGATACTGGACATTCGCTCGTTTCTGAGTAATTTAAAGCTGCGGCTAATAGGCTTTCAGACTCATCCCCTAAAAGTTTGCTAAAGTCATCTGATACGCTACAGCCTGGCAGTTCGTCGTCGAAAATTGGAGTTGCAGTAGGTTTGAAGCCATCAGAATATTCTCCAAACTCTTTGGCATTAACCCCTTGAAATTGAATAGTGAAGTAAGTGGTACTGCAGTTGTCTTGTGGATAAAAGCCATACGGTTTGCCGCAGGTTGTGTCACCAATTAATACCACCTCTACATCAACCCCCCTAAGCCCATTAATAACAGCCTCACTTGCTGAACATGTGTTCCCTGTTGTTAATACAAATATCCGAGTTAAATCTAGTGACGGCAAGGTCTCATTCGTAAACTGATAAGTATCCCAGTCAATTTCTCGGGTATAAAAAGGGGTGGCTTGAACTGTGTCACCTGTAACAGGGTTGGTGGTACCAGATTTATCATTGAACTGGGTGGTTTCAAATATTTGGTTATTGGTTTGCGACGCCCCAGCTACCATGTAGGCTAGTTGTGAAGCCATTGCCAATAAGCCACCGCCGTTGTAGCGCATGTCAAGTACTAGCTCATTAACATTGTTGTCTACGAACTCCTGAAAACCATCGATTAGGCCTTGCTGTCCTGAGCTAATAAAAGAATTGAACTGCAGATAACCGATATTTCCCATTGGTGAATCAATAACCTTTACATTCTGCACCGGCTGTAATTCAACGTTAGCTGAGGTTATGTCAACGTTATAGGATTCACCATTTAAAGTAGTAAAAACAAAGTTGTAAGTTTCACCAGAATCTGATGGAAATAAAGCCGCATTTATATCGTCCACTTCCGCTTCTGTGTTTGCGTTTATAAAGTCTATATTATCGATCATTTCTAGTTCATCACCTCTAACAACCCCTGCTAATGCCGCAGGTGAATTAGGCTCCGTATATCTTACAATGAGTCTGCGAGGACTACTGGTCGCTACAAATTCCCAGCTAATACCGTACCCTGATGATACGCCACTTTGGGTTCTTAAATTGTACTCTTCTGTTGATTGAGAGAAGTGAAAGTTATCTTTAAACGAACCGGAAGCGGTTAACTGTTCGGTTCTTAATTGGGTGAAAAATGCATCTACTGTGAATAATGAAGGGTCATTGTCATCCACTTCGTCATACCAGAGATAGGTTTGATTCGTCCAAGACCGTAGCCACATTTTTTCATGCATGCTTGTACCTAATACATCATCAAAGGTATCACCATTACTGTCTGGGCCAGTTCTTGGTGATTCACATAGGTCTTTATATTCAGAGTCATCTAGAAATTGACCGGCTACCCAAGTTGGCTCGTTTGTATCTGAAGTTGCAGTTGAGTTACTCCCCCCACAAGATATAAGGACAACACTGGTGGTAATTGCAATTATAAAAAGTCGCAAACTTTCAAGTTTATTAATCACGTACAAACCTCTCATTGATTATTTTTTGTCTAGTTAGTTATGTTCGCCATATCTATTTTTTGTAACTTTTGGGTAGCCTGCTTACTAGCAGATAAACTTAACTGGGTTGCTAATAATGACAATAAGCAGTATCCAGTAAAATAGTAAAATCCGTCTCCAATTGCTGATAGTGTTTGGCTACTGATGTCTAGTGCGATGCTAAAACCAAATACTGTGAATTGTTCATTTGTTGAGGTGTCTGCATGGTTAGTTGACATAACAGCTAGAAAAATCGCCACCACAAAAACATCTGCCATTGACCATTTACCAATAGCAGCAACCAATCCTAATAATTTTTTTTCTAGCCCAGCATGTTTTACAAAGTAAGCGATGCTAACAAGTAATGTTTTTAGAAGCGGAATGCAGACTGAGAACGCAAAGATCAATGAGGCTACCAAGACTCTGTCGTCTTCCCAAAGTTCTTGTATGCTGGTTGCAATTGACAATTCTTTATCAATTAATGATGAAGTCAGATCTGAGGCTCCAAGGTTAACCATCATTTCCATATTGAATGAAAACATAGTTAACAATACCCCAGGAAAAAACAGCCCAAGTGCAGCAAGGTTCAAGGCAAACCCAAGGTGCTTTCTAATCAAATCTAATACTCTTTAATGCTTTTAGATAGGTATCCTACACTGAAATAAAAATAATTTGCATCAGTATTGTACCTTTAACAGTTAGCTATATTGTTCCAGGTGGTGTGAGGTGTAAATAGGGTGAATAAGTTGTAAGAAAAAGAAATGGCGAACCTGTAGTTACAGAGCTCGCCATTTTTAAGTTGTTTAGAATCTTAATTCTGATTCGATTATTTGGTTACCGGAAAACCGCGGTCACGCATCAAGGCTTCAACTTTTGCATCTCTGCCTCTAAACAAACGATAAGCTTCTTCTGGTGCCATAGCGTTGCGGATAGAGAATAAGTATTTTACTAACTTGTCGCTGACTTCTTTATCGTAAAATCCGCCTGGAGCTTCTGCAAAGGCTTCTGCTGCATCAGAAGTTAATACTTCTGCCCACATATAACCGTAGTAACCAGATGAATAACCCTCGCTAGAAAAAACATGGCCGAATTGTGTACTACGGTGACGCATTACCACCTCTTCAGGCATACCTAATTTAGTTAGTTGCTCTTTTTCAAAAGCCTGAGGTTCAATGGATGCAGGATCTGTGGTGTGATATAGCAAGTCCATTATGGCTGATGCCATATACTCAGTGGTTTTAAAGCCTTCGTTAAAGGTGGCTGCTTTTTTGATCTTTGCAACCAGCTCGGTAGGGATTGGTTTACCTGTTTTATAGTGTACTAAGTAGTTATTGATAACTTCATCTGTGGTTAACCAACGCTCTAACAACTGAGATTGAAATTCGGTGTAGTCGCGGACGCCAGAGTGCGAAGTTGGGTAGGCTACCGTTGCAGATAAAAAGTGTAAAGCATGACCAAACTCATGGAAGTAGGTTTCTGCATCATCCCAAGATATAAGTGTTGGTTCACCCTCTGAGCCTTTTACAAAGTTAGAGTTATTTGATGACAATACCGTTTTATTACCATCAAAAGTAGTATGGCTTCTGTAAGTGGTGGCCCAAGCTCCAGAACGTTTCCCTGGTCTACCAAATGGGTCTAAATACCATAAACCAATATGCTCACCAGTTGTTTTGTCTTTTACTTCCCACACTTTAACGTCTGGATGGAATACAGGCACCGAGCCTTCAGGCACAGCCGTAAATTCAAAGTTAAATAGTCTTCCGGCAACATAAAACATAGCTTCACGGAGTTTATCTAATTGTAAGTATTGTTTAACTTCATCTGAATCTAAGGCGTATTTGGCTTTACGTACTTTTTCAGCGTAATAGCGATAATCCCAAGGTGCGATTTTGATATTTGCACCTTCTGCATCTGCAATCGCTTGCATGTCTGCTACTTCTTCATCAACTCGGGCGATAGCTGCAGGCCAAACTTTTTGCATTAATGCCATGGCATTCTCAGGGTTTTTAGCCATGCGATCTTCTAAGCGCCACTGGGAATAATTATCGTAACCAAGTAGAGCCACACGCTCGTCTCTAAGGGTGAGAATTTTTTTGATGAGTTCATTGTTATCAAACTCATCGCCATTGTTGCCGCGACTGTAATAGGTGCGCCAAACTTTCTCTCTTAACTCTCTTTCGTCTGAATAGGTTAAAAATGGATCCATAGATGAACGAGAATTGGTAATAGCATATTGACCTTCTTTACCACGGTTTGTGGCGGCACTTGCAGCTGCAGAAACTAATGATTCTGATAAACCTGATAGCTGATCTTTTGTTAAATATAAAACATATTTCTCTTCGTCAGCTAATACGTTGTTGGCAAATTGGGTTTGTAACCCCGCCAACTCTTGGTTAATGGCTGCATAACGTAACTTTGCTTCACCTTTTAATGTCGCTCCATTTCTGGCAAAACTACTATAAGTAAGTAAAGTAACTCTTTGTTCTTCTGAGGTGAGAGCTTTTAATTCGTCGCTTTCAAATACAGTTTTTACTCGGGCAAACAATGCCTCATTACCAGTAATCTTAGATCTGAATGCTGACAATACAGGAACCATCTCTTTTTGGATCTTACGAAACTCCGGGCTGTTTAAATTTGAGCTCCAAATCCCCCAATACCTAAATACTCGGCTTAACTCTGAACCTGCCTTTTCTAAAGGAATTATGGTGTTTGTAAAGGTTGCGGGTGCTGGATTATTAACAATGGCGTCTATCTCAGTAAGGTTCAGCGCCATGCCTTCTTCAAGTGCAGGCTTAAGATAAGATAAATCCATTTTGTCAAAAGCCGGTACACCGCCATAAGGGCCTGAGAATTCTGCAAGTAACGGATTGTCGTCTTTGGGGGGCGCTACTTCTACTGTGGTCTTTTTACTACAGGCACTGAGAGCAATTAATACTGCAGCACATGCTAATTTAGTTAGAGGTTTATTCATTATTTTCTGCCGTTTTTAAAATTATAATTGCACCACCGTTATTGTATGAATAATAGAAAAGGTGACGCTTTTTTACGATTTCAGTTTAAGTAAACTCACGCCAAACTACTAGTTAATCGATCTCAGTAAAATGTAGCTGAGCGATTTAAGGTGTGATTATCTGTACTTAAGGTACGCAAAACATACTGTAATTTATTTTAGCTAACTTAAAGTGGATGAAAGTTGAACAATAATTTGGGTGCTACCATGAAAACAGTATTGTTTTGTATCTTTGTGCTAATACCTAAATTGTGTTTTGCAAATATTGAAATGCTTGAACCTACAATTGAGTGGCTATCGGGTTTTGATTCAGAAAACATAGAACTTGGAGTCGATAAGTCAGCAATAAAATTTGCGGGGTGTAATCAAGTTACCTATTCTGCATCGTTCAACCAAGCACTCACTAAAAGTGCATCTCTGGAAATGAGCTTAGGCTATGCCAAAGGTCGACATTCTTGGGGGGTATTCAATCAGAGAGTATCTTTTAAAGAGCTTTCAATCATTCCAAGGTATCAATTTAACCATGATGTTAGTATAGGGGCAGGGGTGACCCTACAAACTTCTACTGAATTTAAGAGCGCTCAGGGTGTACAGCTAGATTTGCCTAAAAACTCAGAATGGTTACTTAATGCAAGAATGAATGGGATGCATAGCAGCCATTATTGGGAAGTGGCCATTGCCAGTCAAACATGGAATGGAAATCAAACCCTTAGTTCAATATTCGACAAAAAAGTCACCAACAACAAGCTAGAATTGCAATATAAAGGATATTTTTAAGCTTGGCGTGAAACTGTTATACCGCGCCGCTAGCCGTGGTTTGAGTAGATAAATGACTAATATCACACAGACTCAACACTGTTAAAACTTTTCCCATCTCTATCTTAGTCACACAGGTATTATGATAGTCAGATAAATATTTAAAAGCTGGATCCTTCTCTAAGTGAGTATTTACTATTTCTCGTAGCACCAAACCATGTGTCATGACTAATATGTCTCCTGAGTGTTCTGCAGAGAACTTGACTATACACTCCCAAGCTTTTGCTACGCGTTCAACAAATTGTTGTTTGGTTTCACCGTTTGGTGGAGCGTAATCTTCAGCGAAAAAATCATCTTCAACGTCGTCATAGGCTTTACCTCGAATGTCACCAAAACTTCGCTCTTGCAGCAGTGGTTCGTAGGTGACTTTGTGAGACTGCAGCTTGAGTAAAGGCTCAATAGTTTGTTTAGTACGTAAGTAGTCACTACATAAAATAGCTTCTATTGGCGTGTCTTTATAAGCTATGGCAAACTCTTGTGCCTGTTGCTGCCCCAAAGTGGAAAGTGGCGTGTCTGGGGTTTGTAAAATTCTATTACGGTTACCGTCAGTTTCACCATGTCGCACAAGATAGATAGCCATAATTTAAGCGAACACCACGGTTTTGTTATCGTGAATAATTACTCTGTCTTCCAAGTGGTAACGTACACCATTAGCTAGGGCTGTTTTTTCACAGTTCTTACCTTTACGCACCATATCTGCAGCCGTATCGCTATGGCTAATACGCATCACTTCTTGCTCAATGATCGGGCCTTCATCTAGATCACTGGTGACATAATGACAGGTAGCCCCTATCAGTTTAACGCCTCGGTTATAGGCTTGCTGATAAGGTTTTGCACCAGCAAATGATGGTAAAAAGCTGTGATGAATATTAATAGCTTTACCTGCTAATTTTTTACATAAGTGATCTGGAATGATTTGCATAAAGCGCGCAAGCACTGTTAAGTCGGCTTTATATGCTTCAATTAAATTTTCTACTTCGGCAAAGGCCGCTTCTTTAGATTGATTTTTGAAGTCTACCCAATGAAAAGGGATATTGTGCCAGTCAGCAAACTGTTTCATTTGCGGATGGTTAGCAATAATGCAAGGTATATCACATTGTAGCTCACCACTATGCCAGCGATGCAAAATATCCATCAAGCAGTGTGATTCATGGCTGGCTAACAACACCACTTTTTGTTTTTGATGTGAATCGGCTATTTTCCAATTCATATTGAATTTTTCAGCGATAGGGGCAAATGCTTGTTTGACACTATCGATACTCATATTAATAGAGTCCGCTTTGATCTCGTGACGCATGAAGAACCGACTGGTTTGTTGGTCGGTGTGATGATTCGCTTCAACTATGGTAGCGTTTTGCTGGGCTAAAAATTGACTTACTGCTGCCACTAACCCCACCTGATCCGGGCAATCAATGACTAATCTAAATGTTTGTTGCATAACTCTTAAAAACCTCGACTTTCTTAACCTGCTATTGTCGCCTGCTATTACTCAGGGGGTAAAGAACAAAAACAGCTATATGAGAATAAATTCAGACTCAGGCCTTAGTTATGTTTGATATCATCCGTCCTAACCTGAGTTTTAGCCTTTCATTATTAATCAAAGAGATGTCACTTGTTGCCTGTTGAACATATTTTACCTGCCTTACATCAGCAATTGATAACAGGTGATGCCATAGTAGTGGCCCCGCCCGGTGCGGGAAAGTCCACTTGCTTACCTTTGTCGTTGCTTAAACTTGAGCAATGTAAAGATAAAAAAATTATCTTGCTACAACCTAGGCGTATTGCCGTTAGAACTATTGCAGCTTATCTGTCTAGCCAATTGGGTGAGGCTGTGGGGCAAACTGTGGGGTATCGGATTCGCGGTGATGTGAAGGTGTCTTCGAATACTCGCCTTGAAATTGTCACCGAAGGTATTTTAACCCGCTTGTTGCAAAGCCAGCCGGAGTTGCCAGATATTGGTTTGATTATATTTGATGAGTTTCATGAACGCAGTGTTCACGCTGATTTCTCGTTAGCTTTGTGTATCGAGGTGCAGCAAGCATTAAGAGATGACTTACGGTTGTTAGTGATGTCGGCTACCCTTGATGTGGCGGCCTTAAATAAATTGCTACCTGAGGCTAAATTGCTGGAGTCTCAAGGTAAAAGTTACCCTGTAGACGTGGTCTATCGAGCAGACAATACTAAGCAACCTTTGTTTGAGAAAATTAGCCGCTTAGTAATAGAGGTTACTCCAAAACACGATTTTGATTGCTTAGTCTTTTTGCCTGGGGTGGCAGATATTAATCAAGCGGCAGCAAAATTACGGAGTCACTTTGGTGCTGAAATAGAGGTATTAACTTTATACTCTGAGTTGCCTAAACAAGAACAGCAAAAGGCCCTGCAGCCCCATCCTGATGACAAGCGTAAAATTATACTCGCCACTAATATTGCTGAAACCAGTTTGACCATCGAGGGCATTCAGGTTGTGGTTGATAGCGGTGTTGAGAAAAAGGCAGTATTTCAGCTTAGCCGTGGCATTACCCACTTACAAAATCAAAACATATCACAGGCCTCGGCAACACAAAGGGCTGGTCGGGCAGGCCGCTTAACTGCGGGCACATGTTATCGATTGTGGAGTAGAGAGTTACACGACAGGTTACCGAAACAATCTACACCAGATATTTTGGTTACTGATATGAGCCAGTTTATTTTAGAAAGTGCCATTTGGGGCAGTACGATTCAAGAATTAGGATTAATCGACCAACCAAGTGAGGCTCAAATAAAGCAGGGCACCGACTTATTGCTGCATTTAGGTGCCCTTGATGCAGGCCTACGGGTGACAGGCCTAGGCAAAGATATACACAAATTAGGCTGTCATGCTGGTGTGGCTAACATGCTACTCAAAAGTGCTGATATTAGTGCATCTCATCAAAGCTTAGCTTGTGCTATTGCTGCTCTTTTAGAGAGTAAAGACCCGCTAAGAGGAGAGACCAGTGCTCAAGTTAGTCAGCGTATTGAATTTATTCACAGGAATCGCTCCCATGCCATATGGCAAACCATTAAGTATTGGCATAAACGAGTAGCTTGCCGAATTGATAATACTTGGCCGTTTTATGATATTGGCTTATTGCTTAGCTTCGCCTTTCCTCAGTGGATTGGCTTTCGTACCAGTGATAAACGCTACTTACTGGCCAATGGCGCAGGTGTACAGCTAAGGGAAGGTGACATTTTAACTAGCCATAAATGGATAGTATTAGGCAGCATGTTTAGTACCGATAAAACTACAGGGGATGCAAAAATCTCTCTAGCTGAAGGCATTTCTTTTGAGCAAATCAAACAACACCATGGCGATCTAATACAGTGGACTGAAAAAGTTACTTGGAATGAGAGCCGAAGCTCTATTGTGGCTGAAAGAATTCAGACTTTAGGTGCCATCACTATTACTAAGCAAAACTTGCCAAAGCCTTCACCTCCAGAGGTCTTAGCCATTTGGAAAGAGGTTATTCAATTAAAAGGGGTGATGAGCCTGCCCTTTGATGACTATGCCCTGCAATTAATACAAAGAGTAAAGCTAGCTAAGAAGGTTATGCCAAAAGTCGATTGGCCAGACTTTACTGAAGAGGGGCTAACTGCATCTCTTCAATCTTGGCTGTTACCTTACATTTCAGAGGTCTATACCTGGCAGCAACTTGGTAAACAAAAGTTTAATGAAATGTTATCATCTATGATGGGTTGGACAACTTTAAATACCCTTAAACAGCTCATGCCTGAAAGATACAAAGTGCCAAGCGGAAGTCATATTCAACTCAATTATTTGACTGATGGTCAAGTGAAAATCTCAGTGCGTATGCAAGAAGTGTATGGTTTGGCAGACACACCTAAAATTGGAAATGGAAGAATCCCGTTAAATCTAGAGCTGTTATCGCCCGCAGGCCGCCCATTACAAACAACACAAGACTTGGCAGGTTTTTGGCAAGGGAGCTACAGAGAAGTACAGAAAGAAATGAAGGGTAGATACCAAAAACATTTTTGGCCAGATGACCCAGCTAATTCCCAAGCGACTACTCGAACAAAAAAGAAAATGAATAATTTAAATTAAGTGCGTTTGGTCTAATTCGAAGCTTAAAAGTGCCTCGATACAAGATTTTATGTATGAATTAAGAGGCTCAGTTTAATGCATGTTTTTATGAAATTTTACCATAGTATAAATCATCGTCTTCAGCAGCTACTTGCTGTGTTCGTCACGAGTTCACTATTAAGTTTTAGTGTTGATGCTTCAGTATTTGATGACGATAGTATCTCCATAGCTGACATGCAAGTGGTTGAGTTTGGCGAGTTTGTTGCTCGGGACGGTGAGCAGTTTGCACTATCGGTTAATGTCTATGGCCAGAATTACATTTTTTTATTAACTGAAAATGAATCTTTAAATCGGCAGACTATTTATCGTAAAAATGCCACTGAGGTGGTGCCCTACTCAGGCAATATAGAGGGGGTAAGTGGTTCATGGGTGAGATTAACTAAAGTTGCTGGTAACTATATTGGCGCGTTTTATGACGGTAATGAACTTTTTTTAATTGATGATGCAGTTAAAGCCAGTGAAATAACAAACAGTAAGGCCCTTTCTAGTCAAGGGTCAGTCGCTTTTATGGCTTCTTCTGTGAGTAACATTGGGCACTGTGATATGGATTTAAGCAAAAATAACGGTGCATTTGATTACTCTGAAATAATGAGCCTTGTTGATGAGGCAGAGCTCGCGAGTGCCACCTTAGCCAGCAGAGAAATACCAATAACCATAGTTGCTGATACCGAGTATGTAGCTACTAGTGGTTCAGATGTTGAAGGTAATATCATTGCGCAAATGAATGTGGTTGATGGCATTTTTAGTGACCAGTTAGGTTTAAGTATGGCTGTCACTGATATTATTATGTTGTCATCTAATGGAACCTTGACCTCCAATAATGCTAGTACCTTAATTGGGAGTTTTAGATCATACGTGGCCAGTGATATTGGTAATCAAGGGCTTACACATTTGTTTACCGGAAAAGAACTTGAGGGTAGTACTGTTGGTATTGCTTATGTAGGTGGAGTTTGTGGGAGTTATGGTGTTGGGGTGACCCAAGCAGGGAGTATGAGCAGTATTGCTTCTTTGGTTGCAGCCCATGAGTTTGGGCATAATTTTAGTGCTCCCCATGATAACGAAAGCGGTTCTGCTTGTGCTGCTACGTCGGGCACGTATTTAATGAACCCTACAATTAATGGTAACGATCAATTTTCAGACTGCAGTTTAGGTATTATTCAGCCCATTGTGGAAGGTGCAAGTTGCATTGTTGATATTACTCCTGTTGCAGATACTCCTCCCACAATTACCTCTAGTGCGAACACCAGTGCCACAATTAATAGTGCCTATGAATATGATAATGATGGACAGTTAGAGTCTATTGGCACCGAGACTATTAGTTATCTGTTAGATTTTGGGCCAGTAGGCATGACTGTGGATCCCAGTGGTTTGGTCAGTTGGACACCTCAAAGTGACCAAGAAGGTGTGCACTCAGTACAAATTACTGCAAGTAACCCATATGGTTCGGGTTCGCAAAATTTTGATGTGGAAGTTGTCGCTCCAGCTGATACTTCGGTAATCAATTTTAATGAGTTTTCTTTGGCTGCATATGGAGGAAATCAAGATATTACTGGGACTGTTTCGGTAACAGACGGTGGTGCAACTCTTATTATGCAAGGCAATAAATGGCAGAAAATTGATATGCCCTATATTGTCACGCAAGACACAATTTTAGAATTTGATTTTCAAAGTACCCAAGAAGGTGAAATTCATGGAATTGGGTTTGATAATAATATCAGCTTAAATGAAAACCAAATTTTCAGGGTATATGGTAGCCAAGACTACGGTAATGTTACATACCAGTACAGTGGTAGTGGGGATATTGAGCACTTTGTGATACCCGTTGGCGATTACTATACTGGCTCAATGACTAATCTTTTCTTTGCCATGGATCATGACGTAAGCAGTCCAACTGGCAATAGTTATTTTAGTAATATTCAAGTATATGAAGCGGGGGAAACCCCCGTTATTGTAGCTCCTAGCATTACCTCTACTCCAAATCTTAGCGCAACCGTAAATACTGCTTACGCTTATGACGAAGACAACACCCTTAGTGCCGATGGTACCGCGATTATTTCTTATGAATTGATAAATGGGCCTAACGGTATGTCTATTAGCCAAGAAGGCTTATTAGTATGGACACCAGATGAAACGCAAGAAGGCCAGCAAGTTGTAGAGGTTAGAGCATCTAACGCCGCAGGAACAGATACTCAAAGCTTTGTGGTGACTGTTCAAGCCGCCCCTGATGAGTCAATTCTTAACTTTAACGACTATCAAATATTAAGTTATGGTGGTAATCAAGATGTAGTGGGTACTGCTTCTTTAGAAGATGGTGGAGCAACACTTAAACTCGAAGGCAACACTTGGAAAAGGATAGATCTAGATGTCCTCTTAACTTCAGATACTGTGTTGGCCTTTGATTTTAAAAGTACCTCACAAGGAGAGCTACATGGTTTTGGTTTTGATAATAATCTTAAGCTTACCGAAAATAGAGTGTTCACTTTATTTGGCACGCAAGATTATGGTTATACCAATTACACCTATACAGGAGATGGCGAATATCAGCATTTCGAAATCCCGGTTGGTGCTTTTTATCGCGGTAACTTTAGTAACCTTTTCTTCATGATGGACCATGATGTTAACAACCCTGATGGCGATAGTTACTTTAAAAATGTGCAATTGATCGATTAGTTACCTTGTGGATATGAGCCTGTTACTTACTTTGAAAGTTAGTAACAGGCTATTTTAATTTGTCACTTATAGGGTGAATTAAAGCAGCAATTTTTTAATAATTTGGATAAGCTAACCACCAAAATTTGTTTTAACTTTTACAAGACCCCTTTCGTAGCAAATGACTAAAACCTCCCAAGCAAAGCCTAAAAAAGCGAGTAAACCTAGAAAACCGGCCATTTCTGTATGGCGAAAACTCAATCCATTTAGGTGGTTTTTTCGGCACTGGGGTAAATTGGTGTTAATTTTTGTGCTGATTATCGGTACTTATGGGGTGTATTTAGACGCGCAAATTAGGCATACCTTTGCGGGGAATAAATGGCAGGTACCAGCGCAAATATATGCTCGTCCTATGCACTTAGCATTGAAGCAAGAAATTAGCATTAAAGAGATTGAAGAAGAATTAAAATTACTTGGCTATCGCAGAGTGACAAGGGCGGATAGCTCTGGTGAGTATCAGATTTTAGGGCAAAAAATTCGCATTCAAAGGCGTATGTTTGATTTCCCCCATGGCACTGAATTTTTACGCAATATCGAAGTTACACTCAATAACGAGCGCATCAGCAAAATTCAAGACTTAGATAGTGGTCGTGCTATCAGCGACTTTTATTTGGAGCCTTGGTTAGTTACTCGATTGGTGAGTAGTGGTCGTGAAGACCGCATGTTAGTGCAAATAGATAATGTCCCGCCTATTCTCACTCAGGCGCTAGTGGCCGTTGAAGATAAAGACTTCTATAAACATTTTGGGGTTGCGCCTTTATCAATTATGCGGGCATTATTGGCTAATATTTCTGCTGGTCGTACGGTACAAGGGGGCAGTACCCTAACTCAACAACTGGTTAAAAACTTGTTTTTGACCCGAGAGCAAACCATTACCCGTAAGATTAAAGAAGCGCTGATGGCGGTTATTATCGATGCCCGTTATAGCAAGGAAGTGATCCTGGAAGCGTATTTGAATGAAGTGTTTTTGGGGCAAAACGGTGATACTGGGGTATATGGATTTGGACTAGCAAGTTACTTTTACTACGATCGCCCATTAAATGAATTAAGTGTTGATGAAGTGGCAACCCTAGTGGGAATTATTAAAGGGCCGTCTTATTACAACCCACGTAAATACCCTGAGCGGGCTGCAGAAAGACGAAATGTTGTATTGAGATTGATGTTAGACGACAACCTCTTGTCTCCAAATGAATATCAAACAGCATTAGATTTACCCATTAATTTAGCGTCCGGAGCAAGTTTAAAGAAAGATAAACACCCAGCATTTATGGATCAAGTTCGAAGAGAGCTTAGACAGGTATTAGATAACCCAGATATTCGCCAATCTGGCTTGAAAGTATTTACAACATTAGACTCAAATGCCCAAGTTAAAGCAGAATTGGCTGTTTCTAAAGGTGTTGCCATTCAAGAAAAGCGCATAGGAAAACGTGATTTTGAAGCTGCTATGGTGGTGTCAGACATCGATACAGGTGAAATTCGCTCAATTGTAGGGGGACGTAATACGGATTATGCGGGTTTTAATCGAGCCTTAGATGCCAAGCGAGCTATAGGCTCTTTGATTAAACCAGTGATTTATTTAACGGCTTTAGAGCTACCCGAAACTTATAATTTAGCGACCCATTTAGCAGACGAGCCCATAAAGTTGAAAAGTACCCATGGTAAAATGTGGGAGCCACAAAATTACGATAAAACGTTCCGAGGACAAGTCCCTTTAGTCACAGCGTTAAGTCGATCCTTAAATGTACCTACAGTGATTTTAGGGATGGAACTAGGATTAGGCACTATTGCCGATACTATATGGCGATTAGGCGTAGAAGAAGAGCTAGACCTCTACCCGGCTTTAACATTGGGCGCAGTTAATTTTTCACCTTTTCAAGTCAACCAAATGTATCAGACCATGGCTAATAATGGGCAATACATACCACTGCATTCTATTACCTCTATTATGTCTCCTAAAAATGATTTACTTTGGAGTTTCGACATCACACCGGAACAAAGGGTAGATGAAAAGGCCACCTACTTACTAAATTATGCATTACATAAAGTGACCTTAGAAGGCACTGCAAAGTCAATTCGAGCTGATTTCCCTAATGTTAATATGGCAGGTAAAACCGGTACTACAGATGACTATCGTGATAGCTGGTTTAGTGGTTTCGATAAAAATATTTTAGTTACCAGCTGGATTGGAAAAGACAACAATGAACCCGTTAACCTAAGTGGCTCAAGTGGGGCCATGCAATTGTTTATTGCTTATCAAAAGCAACAAGAACCTAAATCTTTAGTGAGGCGTTTCCCCAAAGGGCTAGGTA
The DNA here is from genome assembly GCF_004360155.1 of Paraglaciecola marina. GTDB lineage: Bacteria > Pseudomonadota > Gammaproteobacteria > Enterobacterales > Alteromonadaceae > Paraglaciecola > Paraglaciecola marina. The sequence goes on from NZ_SAIS01000010.1 coordinate 15,045, forward strand.
TTGCACATTTTGATAAAGAAACTGGAAATTTAAGTCGCGCAGGGTGTACCGATACCTTTAGCGTGCCAGCCATTACAGAGGCATTACCAGCCATCCCTAAAAAGTGTACCGGAGAATCAAGAGTGCCCGAAAAACCAAAAACGCTATGGGAAAAGATCTTTGGAAAATAGCCTACTTGCTAACTTAGACTCGGAATATCAAAAGCTTATGATTAAAAGTTTAGGTTACTTGTCTTGCACCACTATAGATTTAGTCAAGTCGGTTTGACTTTTTTGAATGTCAGAGTGCCTAGGTAAATCCTGAGTTTTGTTGAGGCGTTTTTGAATATAGCCATCTATTGGTGGCGGTTTAGAACATTCTATATTTCCGCCCATAAAACCAAGTATTAAAGCTGCAGTGCCTTTGGTTGCGCCTCCGCAATCAGCTCTCACTTTCAGGCTTTCTTGAAGTTTTTCATCTTCTGTCATAAAGGGGTCTTTCTCTTCAGTATTTATGAAGGGAGAGTTTTTAGATTCTTGATAATTTCGAGAGGCTTGTTCTGCCATTCGCTGATGTTGTTGCTGCTGAAAGTTTCCTAGATGCCTTCTCGCCATGCTAGTAACAGGTTTACTAATTGTGGCTTTAGTTGAATCATTTTTTACTGGGGCAGTCTCTGCTGCTGGCACATTAGTCGTTTCGTTTTTTTCAGGCTTAGTTGCAGGCTCAACTTCTGCTTGTGGCGTTTCAATAACCGGTTCAGGCTTTGGAGCTGAAGGTGGTGGCACTTCTGCTTCTACAATTTTTTCTACATCTCGGGAGTTAACTTTTAGTTGAGAATCTGCGTTTACTGACGGCTTTTCTGCTGATACCGGTAACGGCTCATCAATAGGGGGCTCTTCTACGATAGCGTCAGGCGCAATATCAAATATTATTCTGGCTTGTATAGGTTGAACTTCTGTAATGTTTACTGGTGGGGGAGAAGAAAACATCGCAGACCGTGCAATAATAAAAATTAATATCACATGGGCCAATAGAGAGAAGATTAAAAAGCGGTTTTTCTTCAACACGGTAGGTGCTTTATTTCCTTGAAGTATAATATGAAACCATTGAGCCAATAATAGAGTCGCAAAAGGGTGATTAAGTTCAATTACTTTAGCAAGATCACCTAGCTACAATATGTAGCTAGGGTGAATTTAGGTTATCGACTATTAAATAAAAGTGATGCGAGCAAATTTACGTTTGCCAACTTGAAGTACAACTTGAGCGGCGGCTATAAATCTATGTTTAGTGTCTGCCACCTTTTCACCGTCCATTTTAACTGCGCCTTGCTTAATCATACGCATGGCGTCAGAGGTAGAGCTTACTAATTTGGCATCTTTGAGGGTATTTGCAATCGCTAGACCTTCTGAGCCTAGTTCAAATTCAAATTCTGGCATCTCATCTGGAATAGCATTCTTTTGAAAGCGCTGAATAAATTCATTATGGGCAGCAGCTGCCGCTTCATCGCTATGAAAGCGGGCTATAATCTCTTTCGCCAAGTCAATTTTAATATCTCTAGGATTGGTACCATCAGCGACTTGTTGTTTTAGAGCATCAACTTCTGGTTTAGGTTTGAAGCTAAGCAAATCGTAGTAGCGCCACATTAACACGTCTGAAATTGACATGATTTTTCCAAACATCTCGCTAGGGGCATCGGTGATTCCAATATAATTTCCTAAGGACTTAGACATTTTCTGAACGCCATCTAAACCTTCTAAGAGAGGCATCATCAATACGGTTTGAGGCCTTTGACCTTCTGATTTCTGTAATTCACGGCCCATCAATAGGTTAAACCTTTGATCGGTACCACCAAGTTCTACATCAGATTGTAATGCTACAGAATCCCAACCTTGAACTAACGGGTATAAAAATTCATGTATAGCAATAGGTTGGCCGCCTGCATAGCGTTTTTTAAAGTCATCTCGCTCAAGCATTCGAGCAACCGTTTGGTTTGCAGCTAGCTTAATCATGCCTGCTGCACCTAATTGCTCCATCCATTCTGAGTTAAAGCGAATAGTAGTTTTTGCTGGGTCTAGAATTTTGAAAACTTGTTCTTTATAGGTTTCTGCGTTTGCTAAAACGTCTTCTTTGGTGAGTGGCTTACGGGTGACGTTTTTGCCTGTTGGATCACCAATCATGCCAGTGAAGTCACCAATCAAAAATATCACCTCGTGCCCTAACTGCTGAAAGGTACGTAGTTTGTTGATTAAAACCGTATGACCTAAATGTAAATCTGGTGCTGTGGGATCAAACCCTGCTTTAATTTTTAAAGGCTTGCCTTCTTTTAATTTGGCACTGAGTTCGTCTTCTAATAATATTTCTTCTGCACCGCGCTGGATTTCAACCATTGCATTCTGCCAATCTGACATTTTTGTAACCTTGTAAAGTAATCGGGTGTTTATCTAATCGGTATTTTACTTGTCAAGCCTTAGCAATGAAAGGGCTATAGGTATTATTGCAAATAACATCTTTGTTTTAGAGATATTCTACAATTGAGTAAAATCGAGACTAGCGCTGGAAAATCCAATGTAATCCATATATTCTGTGGTTAAGCTTAAACTGAAATCTTGTCTCTGTGATCACTAAGTCTTTTAAAAATATACCAAAACCCCATAAATGGATGATCTCTTCCATTGCTGCCTTTTTGTGTTTTTTGTTTCTATTTCCATCAGAACCGGTGAGTGCATATAGAAATACTGCATCCACCTTAGAGGTAGGTAAACGTTACGATCTTGCCGTTAATTTTGATAATTTGCCCATCAATGAATTCTCAGGACTTGAAGAGTTAAACGAAGTTCGCTCTTTTACGGTTAAAAAAGGTGACAATCTTGCCATTATCTTTAAGAGAGCTGGGTTAACCCCCCAAGATACCTATCACGTTAGTAAAGCTGGAGATGATGCAAGTAAACTTTTAAGAATGAAACCAGGGCAAAATTTAGATTTAGAAATTGATAAATCAGGAAAGCTGATCTCATTAAAATACCCATATTCAACTACTGACACGCTAGTTATAGAACATGACGCAAATGATAACTTTGTAAGTAAGGTGCAAAGTAAAAAAGTAGATACAAGATTAAATTATGCTCAAGGTGAGATTGTTAGTAGTTTTTGGAATGCTGGCCGTGAAGCGAATTTAAGTGATAATCAGATTATGAGCTTGGCTGGTATTTTTGGCTGGGACATAGATTTTGCTCTAGGTATTAGAGCGGGCGACCAATTTTATGTGACCTTTGAAGAGCATTACATAGATGGTGAGTTTATTGAGAATGGCAATATTGTTGCGGCTCAATTTGTAAATCAAGGTGACTCCTATACCGCAGTGAGATATACCGATGGAAATTATTACACAGCTGAAGGACGTAGTATGCGTAAGAGCTTTTTACGGGCTCCGGTGAACTTTAGGTATATCAGTTCTAATTTTAATCCAAAACGTTTTCACCCTATTCAAAAACGTGTGAGACCTCACAATGGTACCGATTATAGAGCAAGTACTGGCACCCCAGTTGTTGCCTCAGGTGATGGAAAGGTCACGCATTCAGCCTATAACAAGTACAATGGCAATTATGTTTTTATTCAACATCCAAACGGAATCGTCACTAAATATTTGCACTTCTCAAAGCGAAAGGTGAAAAAAGGGCAACGAGTAAAACAAGGACAAGTCATTGGTTTAGTTGGATCAACTGGCATGTCACAAGCTCCGCATTTACATTATGAATTTTTGGTTGCTGGGGTACATAGAAACCCCCGTACAGTGAGCTTGCCAAAAGCCGAACCTATAGCTGCGAAAGAAAAATCAAAGTTTATGGTATTAGCTAACCAAGCTATGACTCAGTTAGACAATAACAAGCGTATTATGCTGTCTATGACCTACTAGAGATTGTTTTTGGTAGTTAGTTTTTGTTAAGTAAGGTGATGGGATTTCGATATTAAAACTGACGGTTATAATTCAAAGTATTCAGTAAAGCATTTATAAAGTTGTGTTCCGCTCAATACTGAAGCCGAAGGAAAGTGTAAAATAGGAATTAAATCGCAAGGGGCCAAAATATCATGTGTTGCTTGGTCATTGTCTAAATTATCTACGTTTAAAACCTTAGCCAATACTTGGCCTTTTGTTATCACTTCTCCTGGTTTTGCCATATACTCCACTATTCCCCCAGCTTGCGTATAGAGTATTTTATAGTCTTTTAAATATACGGCTTTGCGAACAATAGTTTCAGGGGTGCTGGTATCAGCAGGTAAGCAATTTTTAGCGGTTAAGAAAGCCAGAATACTTTTGGCGTCGTATTTCCCTTCTGTAAAATTAACCACCTCTTGGCTTCCCATTTCTAAGGTAAACGCTTCGATTTCAAAGTTAATTGCTTGTTGCCGTTTAGCACTGACTAAATCGGATAATAACCACCAGGGACAAAATGTGGCTTCGTCTAATGCTCCTGAAAAGACCTGAGGGATTAAAATGACGTGTGGGATATTAAATAGTCTTGCAGACTCTTTGGCATATTCAGGCACATAAATATGGCGAGTGGCCACAGGCCCATTATGTAAATCTAATACGTAGTCGGCGTCGAAGGCGAGTTGCTGTAGCTTGAGGTTAAGTCGCTGCGCTAAACCAATTCCCCATGTCTCATTGAGTTTATTTTGTAATTGTTGCTTTATTTGGGAGCGAAACCGTTCTTTAATAGATTGGACTGGTTCCTCGTCATCAATACTCGCTGCAAACTCCTGTATTAACGCTTGGTCGTAGAAGTATCCTCGGTTCCAGTTAGTGCCATTTACGGGATCAAAGCGGCCTAAGGTATACTCCCCAGCCTTAATATTGCTACCTACTGGATTACAATTTGGGACCAATACTATTTCACCATTTAACGGTATGTGTTTGAGGAATTGAATCAGTTGATAAATAACCACATTGCCCTGAACTTCAGCGCCATGAATTGAACTTTGAATATAAACCTTTGGGCCGGGTTGTTCGCCAAGAAAACGATATAAAGGGACGTTCATATTGCGGCCGGAAGCATTTTGTGCCACAACAATATGTTCTTTAATCATTTTATTCATGGGTGATAACTGCTTTGTAGGACTTAATCCAGTAGCTGATAAGTTAAAGTTAAGGTTTTGATTCAGGGAAGTGAGGTGAAATTGAGTTGCGCACACCATTGCCCCACAAAATAGCTTCGTTAAATAGACTGTGTAATAACTTTTGATCAATTTCGAGAATTTTTGAAAGACGAATGACTTTTAACCAGTTTCCACTTTCGAATGCTTTCACTAACAATAAATAAAGCGATAGATCATTTTGACTGCCACATAGGGCATCTTTGACTTCATCTATTAGAGGTAACTTGTCGAGCAATAACTTCATATCTTGGTCAAGCAGTGCATCTATAAGTGAAAATAAGCCTACTAAAAAAGCCGTCGGTGGGTTGTTACCAATATTTTTTTCAATTCCCACTAAATCACAAAATTTAGCGCGAACTAAAGATAAGTGGATAAGCTCAATGGGTTTGTCGTCTGATAGATTGGTTAAGGCTAATAACGCGATGAATTTCTTGATCTCTACTTCGCCCATATAATTTAAAGCGTGGCGTAACGAAGTGATTTTATAACGCTTATTTATCATTGGGTTATTGATAAATCTGAGTAGCATATATGACAGACCTACATCGTGCTCTACTACGCTATTAATACTTTCTATATCGAATGACTCGCTAGAACTTGCCCCCATTAATTCTACTAAGGTAAGTTTTGAAGTTGGGAGGTGTCCTTGTGATACGGATTCTGGACGAGAAAAAAAGTAGCCTTGAAAATAATCGAATCCAATATCTTTATAAATATTGAAGCTTTCTTGGGTTTCTACTTTGTCAGCAATGAGTTGTACGTTCTTGTCTATGAGTTGATGCACATTGCTAGCCAATTTATCGTAATCACCTTGATGGGTATTTATCTTGACCATATCAACAAACTTTAGATAATCCTGGGACTTACTGTCCAACTGATAACCATCTAAAGCGATCTTATAGCCCAAATTTTTTACGTGCTTGCATAGTTCTATCAAACTATCAGATTTATGGCTATTAGCTGCGAGTTCTACCACGACATTTTCGGGATCTAGCGATTTGGGTAGTCCATTAAATAGGGTTTCGGATTGGAAATTGATAAAGGATTTTTTATTACAAGAAATATCATCTAAATCAAGGGTTTGGTATCTTTTGGCTATAAGCTTGTTGGTTGATTCATCTCTTTCTAAATGGGGATAGTAATTATTCTTACCATCCCTAAATAAAAGCTCATAGGCGAAAACACTTTTTTCTTTATCAAGTATTGGTTGTCGAGCTACAAAGGCAAACATGTCGTTCCTATTTGTTTTTATTTTCTATATGAAGCATATTCGATGCTTCTTTAGTAAAAGATTGATCGCAATCATTTTACAAGTAAAAAATTAATTAATACAGTAGCCATTGGTCTTATCGAGAGTATATTTGATCTTAATTATTCTGAGGTACGTAAGTTAAATTGTTATTCTAACTGGGTTAAATTTTAAATGTTTTTAGTTTTCAGTGGGTCGATATAGTGTTTTGTCGACTGGGAAGTTACTTTAGAATTTCTCCGGCATTGGAATTTTTTACGAATTTAACGGTCTATTTACGCGAGCCCTGAAATTAATGATGTAATTGACTATGATTTCAGTCGCAGGGGGCTTTTTTTTTTGATAAAATCGCGAGCTATTGTGCAATTGGAGGTCACTATGAGTACAGATTTACGGGCATTGACATTAACTGTCCCTCAAACAGGTAGTATTGAAACTTACGTTCAAGCGGTAAGTGGTATTAATATGCTATCGGCCGAGGATGAACGTAGTCTTGCTGAGCGTTTACAAGAAGATGGCGACTTACAAGCTGCTAGAAAGCTTATTATGTCTCATCTACGATTTGTGGTGCACATAGCTAAATCTTATTCCGGATATGGGTTGCCACAGGCAGATTTGATTCAAGAAGGTAATATCGGCTTAATGAAAGCGGTTAAACGCTTTGATCCTACTGTAGGTGTCAGGTTGGTATCTTTTGCTGTGCATTGGATCAAAGCTGAAATACACGAATTTGTGTTACGTAACTGGCGTATAGTTAAAGTTGCAACTACTAAAGCACAGCGTAAACTTTTCTTTAACCTACGTAAGAACAAAAAACGTTTAGGTTGGTTTACTCATGCTGAAGTACAAAAGGTAGCTGAAGAGTTAGGTGTGAGCACTAAAGAAGTGCTCCAAATGGAAGCGCGCATGAGCAGCCAAGACCAAGCATTTGACTTGTCAGCTGATGATGACGAAAGCGGAAGTTTTGCTCCGGTTCAGTTTTTAGAAGATAAATCTGCCGATGTAGAAACCGACGTTATTAATGCGGATTGGGATTCTAATGCTTCTGGTAGATTATATGCTGCGATTAAAACTTTAGACGAGCGTAGTCAGCATATCATTCAAACTCGCTGGCTATCTGATGACAAAACCACATTGCAAGATTTAGCTGATAAATACCAAGTATCGGCGGAACGTGTTCGTCAAATAGAAAAGAATGCAATGAAAAAGTTACAAAATGCTATGGCAGCCTAAGCCAAGTATTCAAACATAGCAAAAAGCTCTAATTAATTAGGGCTTTTTTTTACGTTTTTTTTAATATTGCTTATTCAGAAGTAACAGGTTTAGTCGCTACAGGTAAGACCCAAAAGTCACCTATAAATTCTGCCACCGCCTTGTCTCCGTCTAATATTGCTACACTTAATTGTATATGGCATTTCTTGTTTTTAAGTAAGGTTTCAAACCTTCCAGACAAAGATTCAATGTTGCATATGGCTCTAGGCTGCATAGTGATGGGTTTATGATAATGAATATTGCCATCACCTAATACGATTTCACCTTCTAAAGCCTTTTCTTTTAGTTGTAAAAAAATCATACCCCAGCCTGTTAAGGTGGCTAAAGAAAAAATGCTGCCAGCGAACATAGTTCCGTGTAGATTTATATTTTTATTTAGCGATGCTCGGCTTTCTAAAGTACGGCCCGTGTATTGGTGTAACTTGATCCCCATCTGTTCACTAATAGGAATAGTGTCGTGCCAAGTTTCTTGAAGTAATTTACACCACTTAGGGTGTAAGGTGAGTATATTTGGATCAATCAGGCGCTTGACCATTTGTTGCCGCTGCTGCTCTCCTAATTCTTTTGGGGTTTCGCTTTCTATCTCAAAGCCAACGCTTTGAAAAAATGGAATAGAAACCTGAGTGCTATTTGTGACTATACGAACGGCACCTTCAGCTCTTGCTACAGACTCTAATGAAGACACCAGCATACTTGCGAGCCCTTTACCTTGATAGTCTTTTTCAACAGCTACATGCCTCACTTGTGCCTCTTCTGCTGTATTCATATGTACACGTCCAATAGCAATAACCTCTCCCTGACTATTGCGAATTAGTCTGTGCTCACTGACTTGCTCGTATTCGTCTTTTTCTGAGCCTTTTGGGAAATTCCAAGGGGCTCGTAACATTTTCCAACGGAAAGCAAAATACTCTTCGTAGTCCTGTTCGCTAGTGGGGTCTTCAATTTTATACATTTAAGGTTTCCGAGTTTGAGTACCTAAATTTAGGTACCTGATACTAAATGCCAGTCAAGATGCATTCTCTAAACCAGTGGACCATTAAAGCGCAAAAGCTAGCAGGCGGCAAACTATACTTGTAACTGAAATGTTACAGGGCCATCGTTTACTAGCGAAACCTGCATATCAGCTCCAAACTTACCGGTTTCAAATTTGATCTCACTTTGTTTGCACTTATTTACAAAATAATTGTAAAGCTCGAGGCCTCTTTCTGGCGTTGCACCTTTTGAAAAGCTGGGCCGATTGCCACTTTTGGTGTCTGCGACTAAGGTAAATTGAGAGACAATTAGTAACTCGCCTTTTACTTGTTGAATATTTAGGTTCATTTTTCCGTTTTCATCTGAAAACATTCGATAATTCATAACTTTATTAAGAAGTTTGTCTGCTTTATTTTGGTCATCGTCTTTTTCAACGCCTAGTAACACTAGGCTACCCGTACCTATTTCTCCTACAACTTTGCTATCTACTTCAACTTTGGCATGTTTAACTCTTTGAATTAAGGCAATCATGACTGCTCCTTACAAAACTTGAGCATATCTCTGGTTGCTCGACATAACGCTTTTGTGGTGTTTTTCTCGCCAGCGCTATGACCCGCTTCAGGAATAATTGAAAGTTTACTGTTATCTAATGCCTGATGTAGTGAGTAAGCGGACTCTACTTTGCAAACCGTATCGTAGCGACCATGTATGATGTTTATAGGTAGGTCTTTAATTTTAACTGTATTATTTAATATGTGATTTTCAGGAATGAAGCATTGGTGCTTTATGTAATGGCACTCTAACAAGGCTAAGCTAATTGCCCTATGAACGTCGGGTATTAACTGCTCTTCGTTAATTTGGATATGTAATCTACTTATGCGAGCTTCCCACAAAAACCAAGCTTTGATGGCTGCCATCTTTCGTACTTCGTTATTGCTAGTGAAAATATCATAATAAGCATCAGCAATAGATTGGCCGGTTAGCTGTGACTTAATAGGCTTTAAAAATTCATTGTAGAACTCTGGAAATAACTGGGCCGCTCCACCTTTTTTATCCAAGTACCAGCTGTAGTCTTCTTCTCGAGCTAGAAAAATCCCCCTTAATATCAAGCCGATTATGTTTTGAGGTTGTTCGATTGCCACAAGTAAAGCTAATGTTGACCCCCAAGAACCGCCAAATAGCACCCACTTACCTATCTTCAAGTGGCTCTGAATTGCCAGAACATCCTGTACTAATAGTTGACTTGTATTGTGCTCTAAACTGCCAAATGGTAGAGATTTACCGCACCCTCTTTGGTCAAACCCAATGATTCTGTAATGTTCAGGATCAAAAAACTGCCGATAAGTCGCAGATATACCGGCACCTGGGCCACCGTGTAGAAACAAAATAGGGATACCATCGGGGTTTCCTGTTTGTTCGAGGTACAATTGGTGCCCATCAGATACGTCAAACATTTCAGTTTTGTAGGGGGATATTGCTGGAAAAAGTTGCATTGTCTTACATATCTCATTTGTTAATTGCCTGACTTTGCTTTAATTTACTACTTAATTGATAGAATCGTTATTATTTTTATAGGAGTTTTAAAATGGCGGGACAAGGTTCGGGCGGTAATGTTATCGCAGCAATTTGCAATGTGTTTATCGCAGGCTTAGGGCAATTGGTACAAGGTAGAATATTAGCAGCCATCGTTTTTTTCTTATTGGTATGGGTTAATTATGCGCTAGCAGCAACCGGTATTTTGTTTTTTATGGCAGTGTTTGGGTTTATCTTCCATGTTTGGGCAATTATAGACGCAGCGAAATATAAAGGGTGATTATGAAAAAGTTACTTATAGTTCCAATAATATTGACCTTAGCCGCATGTCAAACTGCGCAAAAAGCTTATTATTCGGCTTGGGAAACTGTGGGAGTAGAGAAGCGAGATATTCTTGTCGATCGTGTTGAAGATGCTAAAGAGTCTCAAGAAGACGCACAACAACAGTTTAGCTCTGCATTAGATGAATTCAGCCAGTTAATTAACTTTGACGGTGGCGAGTTTCAGAGCGTTTATGAACAGTTAAAAGATCAATATGAAGCCAGCGAAGAATCGGCAGAAGCGGTTACTAGCCGTATAGATAAAGTTGAAAGTGTTGCTGAAGCACTGTTTGATGAGTGGCTAGAGGAGTTAGAAACCTACACTAACCAAACTTTAAAGCGTGACAGCCAGATGAAGCTTAAAGAAACACAGCGTAATTATAAGTCTTTAGTGAGTGCAATGCGTAAAGCTGAAAGCAAAATGGCTCCTGTTTTGTCTGCATTGAAAGACAATGTTTTGTATCTAAAACATAACTTAAACGCCAGCGCGATAGGTGCTTTGCAAGGTGAGTTTAGTGGGATAAAAAAAGAGATTAATCAATTAGTATCAGAAATGAACACTGCCATTTCTGAATCTAATAAATTTATATCAAGTATTCAGGGAGAGTAGCGCTATCCTATGTTGGGGAAACAGAAGTTTCCTCATCATCTTCAGAGAATTTATCCTCAGACTCTTCACCTAAAAATAATTCTAATACCCTTGTAAATTCAGCCCCGACTAAAATTACTATCCAAGATAGATACACCCATAAAAATAGGATTGGGATTACAGCTAATGCGCCATAAATCACCTGATATGACGGAAAACTAGTGATATAAAACGCAAAGCCCTTTTTACTTAGCTCAAATAAACTAGCTGCCACAAACGCTCCAGCTAGAGCGTGTTTGGCTTCAATTTTCTTGTTCGGTACCAACATATACAAAATAAAAAAAGCACTAATAGACATCAAAAACGGTACAAATTTTAATAAGAAGGTTGTGAACCCAAAGGTGTATTCTTCTGCATAATTAGCTAAACCCACTAAATACGAGCTCACGGCAACACTCGCTCCCATAAGCAGAGGACCTAGGGTAAGCACCATCCAGTAAATGGCTAGTGTGAATACTATAGGTCTCTCACTTTTTGACTGCCAGATGCGATTTAGGGTTTTATCTATATTAGAGATCAACATTAAAGCTACTACCATTAAAGATAAAATCCCTATTGCACCCATGCCAGAAGCATTATTGATGAATTCTGTCATGTAAGTGCTAACTTGGCTTCCAGCTGAGGGAATAAAGCTTTCGAAAATCAGTTCTTCTATCTCACCTCTTGTTTCTGCAAAAGCTGGGAAAGCAGATAAAATAGTAAAAAACACCATGATAAAGGGCACTAAAGACAATAAAGACACATAAGCTAGATGCCCCGCTGACACGGTAATATTGTCTTGTTTAACATGGTTAATAAATAGAGATAAAAATGCCTTACACTGATTGAATAAGGCAATAATATTTGTCTTTGAAATAAAAGTACTAGGCATGATTGGGCTAATCGTTACAGGAATTAACTGTTAGTCTGCTCTAACGCCCAACATATGGCAAATGGCATAACTCAATTCACTACGATTTAATGTATAGAAATGGAAGTTTCGAATGCCTTCTTTAGCTAGTACCTTCACCATATCCATGGCTATACTTGCACCCATTAGGTTACGAGTAGTTTGATCATCTTTATCTAAGCCACCATACATTTTGTGTAACCATTGGGGTACGTGCACATTCGTAAATCCAGCAAAACGTTGTAAGGTTTGATAGTTAGTGACGGGCAAAATGCCTGGCACTATATCTAAATCAATGCCTGCTGCTGCTGCTCGGTCACGAAAACGTAAAAATACTTCTGCATCAAAAAAGAACTGGCTGATAGCTTCGGTGGCTCCGGCATCCGCTTTGCGTTTTAAATTTAGTAAGTCAAATTGTGCATTAGGTGCTTCTGGGTGTTTCTCAGGATAAGCAGCAACAGCAATATCAAAATCAGCGACATCTTTTAGCAAAGTGACTAAATCAGATGCATAAGATTGAGGTTTAGCTATACCTTCTGGTAAGTCTCCTCGAAGAGCAACAATTTTTCGAATACCGCTGTCCCAATAATCTTTAGCTATTTGAATTAGCTCTTCCCGCGAAGCATCAACACAGGTTAAGTGGGGGACCGATTTGATACCTGTTTCTGATTGAATACGCTTTACCACATCATGGGTTCTGTCTCGCTCACCACTATTGGCTCCATAGGTAACCGACATATAGGCAGGCTTTAGAGGCGCTAAACGTTCCACTGACTTCCACAGTGTTTGCTCCATAGATTCAGTTTTAGGAGGGAAGAATTCAAAAGACACATCTATATCTTTTACTTCTGATAATGATTGATTTAATGCATCTATGCCGCGTGCGTACGATACCATTGAGGTACTCCAAATAAATTTAGCCGTTTAGACGTCTAAAGTAAGCTTTGTATGTAAAGCCGTCAAGATGTTTAGCAGTCTATCGTTGACCTTTTCTGCGTAATGTTTAGAATTTCCCCGTATAAGAAAGATAAAACTTGGTAAATTTTAGTAATGGCAGATCCAACAAAGTGGAATGGAGAGTATATCCATCCTTACGCTGAGCATGGAAAAAAAAGTGAATTGGTTAAGAAAGTCACGGTTTCTATTCCTCTCAAAGTACTGAAAGTATTAACCGATGAGCGCACCAGACGTCAGGTGAATAACCTACGGCATGCAACTAACTCTGAGTTATTGTGTGAGGCATTTTTGCATGCCTTTACTGGGCAGCCATTACCCGATGATGAAGATCTTGAGAAAGACAACGCTCAGCGTATTCCGAGAGAGGCAAGGCGTCTAATGCAGGAAATGGGATTGGAGATAGACACTGATAACGATACCGAAGAAGAGTAATACATTGAACAATGTAAAACCTCATTCCACATAAATTTTAAAGTACTGCCTACCTGTGGTGGGTAGTAAGCTTATGCTTGGTAGACTTTACCCATAGTCATATTGTCCTCCTTTAATTAAAGCCTGTTGATAGGCACTGCGAGCGTGAATGGCTTTTACAAAACGGGTTACGTTTGGTAAATCAGCAGCTGCACCTCTTGCTACTGCAGCCTCTAGAGGAAAGCTCATTTGAATATCTGCTCCAGTTAGTTTTTCTCCTGCAAACCATTTGTTTTTAGCCAAATGCTGTTCAATAAACTGCATATTTGTTTTGATTATAGGGCCGTAATAAGCGTCCATAAGCTTATCAGCTATTTTATTGGCTATAATTTTCACAAACCAAGGTTTGGCTTTTTCACGGGCTTTATCAAGTACCAGTTTTGCCACAAGAGGTGGCATTAAGGTACCTTCTGCAAAGTGTAGCCAGTAAATGAATTGCCAGTGTGAAGATGTGCCTGCTGTGGGGTGAGTAAGTTGTTCTTCATCTAATTTTGAACCGTAAGTTGAGATTAGATATTCAATAATCGCCCCTGATTCGGCTACTGTGATGTTGCCATCGGTAATGATGGGGGATTTGCCTAAAGGGTGAACTGATTTTAAAGATGCCGGTGCTAAATTTGTTTCACTGTCTCTCTTATACTGCTGAATTTTATAGTCTAGGTTGAGCTCTTCTAACAACCATAAAATCCGCTGTGAGCGGGAGTTATTTAGATGGTGCAAAGTGATCATTTTAGTTTCCAGTTTAGGCATAGGTTCGTTGTTTATTGCTATGTATACGTACTAAAACTATTTAGGACCAATTTTCCCTAAAAATTGTTATCTATTATTAGGCTTTATGTGTGGCGCTAAGAGTTTAAGAAAACTATTTAAGTCTTACTCCAGCGTTTGTGCCTTTTTTTATCACTTGTTCTTTTACCCATTGCCAAAGTATGGGGTTGGCATCTCCAATGGCACTATTTTTTGCTAATATTTGCTCTATGGTTACATCATGTTCAAGCCAGCTTTGACAGCCATTGTGAATATTTTGAATTACAGGCATGAGTCTATCTATGGCTTTGGCAAATTTAGCTTCTGGAGTGTTTGTATGTTCAAACTCAATCCATAGGTCTAGGTAGGCGGCTCCTTGTTGCTTGGGTAATATTGCAAAGATGCGCTTTGCTGCGGCTAATTCATTTTCGTAGTCATCATGATTTGCATCGTATGCAAATTTGTCACCTGTATCAATCTCTACAATATCGTGTAACAGTAACATTGTGACTACTGTCAAAGCGTCAGTTTTTTGCTCGGCATAAGGCAGTAAAGTTAACGCGAGTAGCGCTATCTGCCAGCTGTGTTCTGCACTATTTTCATAACGATTAACCCCAACAGGCTTTATCTTTCTATCTACATTTTTTAATTGTTCAATTTCAATAATGAAGTGGGTAATTTTTTGAAAGTCTTCTGTCATAGTAGGCTCATTGTGTCCCTTAATAGCTTGGGATTATGCCATTAAATTGGCTGGGTGTTATTTTCCTGATGGATCTAAACTCGTAAATTAAGTCGCAATATGATCTATGTTTGTATTGCTTATGTCACCACTTCAGGGGCCACTATCATATTTTAATGTTCAACATATCGGGGTGAATAATACTTGCTGTACCTCAGATTACTCCGATACCAAGGAACTTACTGCACCTGTTTGTTATGTCAAGCTAAGGTTACCGAAAAATGGTTTTTATAAATAGTGAACTAGACATTGGAAGACTACTTGAAATTAGTCATGAATTTATTCTTAACCTAAAGTTAATCCAAAATAAAACAACAATATGAGGAAATGCTTGTTTATGGTAAATATAGTAAACCTACTCCAAGTTGGGGTGGCTGTTTTGATGTTTCATTTGGTAGTTAAACTTGTACCTTAAGCATTCAATGCAATAAAAAAGCAATAAGGCGCTAGATGTTAAGTATGAAGATAAGGTTGTTAAATCAATTGATTATTAGATTTTTTGTAGTTCTCTTTTGGCTAATCAGTAGCGCTCAAGCTGAAGAAGTGTTTTTTGACGATGAAGTTAACCACATTGACCTTATGAAGAAAATAACTTGGTTGCAGACAGATAAATACGTGCAGTTATCTGATGTTCAAGGTCTTGACAATTGGCAGCAGAATGCAATGCCAAACAAACTGAAAGAAGATAAAAGCTTGTGGGGTACAATTGATTTATACCGCTCTATTTCAAGCGATGAACCCTTTGTTTTTAAAATTGGTAACCCTTTACTTGATTATGTTGACGTATATTTACTGGATGATAAAAATCGAATTTTAAGCTCCTATTTAATGGGAGCAAAACGTGAGTTCTCTAAACGGCCCATTGAACATAGATTGTTCATGGTTCCTATTGACCCTCGTCAGCCGGTTATTAAAGTGTTCTTCAAGGTACGTGACGATGGGCCCATTGTATTTCCGGTAACTCTAAATAAACAATCCAATTTAATTGTTAACGAGCAGCTTTTGTTGTTAGCAACTGGCTTTGTGTGTGGTGGCTTAGCATTATTGGGTGGCTATTTTTTCGCAACCTATATATTTTTACGTAGTCCTGTACGCTATTGGTTTGCTGTATCCAATGCTGTTTTCTTTTTGTTTTTTTTAAACATCAAAGGCATGTTGGGTCAATTTACCGGTTTCACAACTTATATCTCAAATATAAATGCAGCATTATTTGGGGTTTTGTTGATTACTATTGCTAAGGTTACCTTCTCCATCTTAGAAGTCGTACCTACAATATGGCGCCATTCTTTTTATGCTCTTGGGTTTGTGACTGTTGCAATGGCATTTTCGGCAGATACCAATAGTCAAATTATTTTCGCAGTATTAATGTCAGCATTATCTTGTCTGATTATTTTAATTATGGCGTTTATTTATAACAAAAGTGATAAAAAAGTCGCTAATTTAGCTTGTTTGGGGGGGCTTTCGCTTATCGCAATTAGTGGCTTTACTCGCGTTAGTATGTACCTAGCTACCGTACCAATATTTGAATCAGTTTCATTTGTTTTTACCGTATTTATCATACTAGGTATGATATTAATTGCTTTGTCGATAGAAGCGCACGAACGTGTAATCATAAAGCGACATCACTTAAAGCAACAAACAGCTATAACCGATTTGCATCATTACTACGATTTGTTTCAAAATTCTGCAGAAGGCTTGTATGCCTCTAAAGTGGATGGACAACTTGTATCTGTGAACCCTGCAATGTGTAGTTTATTTGGTTATAAAAACTCTAAAGAAATGCTGCTTCGGGTGAACAATGCCGATGAGTTTTATGCTGATTCTTCAGACCGTGAGCTAATACTGGGTGAAATTCATAAAAACGGAAAAGTGATTGGTAAAGAAATTAAAGGTATTCGCAAAGATGGCAGTGAGTTTTGGTTTTCAATATCAGGGCAAATAAAAGAACAAAATGATGAACGTTATTTATTTGGTTCTATCTTTGATGTTACAGCACGTAAACAATCAAATATGAGCCTTAAATATTTAGCCTCACATGATTCGTTAACTGGAGTATTTAATCGTCGCGAGTTCGATACTCGATTACAGAGTGCCTTGCATCAAGCTAGAAGCCATAATACAGATCTAACCTTACTTTATTTAGATTTGGAGCAGATTAAGCAAGTAAATGATACCTGTGGCCATAAAGCAGGTGATCTATTAATTAAGCAGTTGTCTTTAAAGTTGGGCTCTGTGGTTTCAGGCAAAGGCATGTTTGCAAGAGTGGGGGGGGATGAGTTTGCGGTGTTATTAGAAGGTGATGAAGCACCTATGGCCTATTTACTAGCTAATGAACTTCTAAATGTTGTAAAAGAGTTTCGTTTTACTTGGGAAAATAAAGTATTCACGCTAGGGGGGAGTGTGGGGCAAGCACCTTGGCAGCCAAACATTAATACTCCTGAAGAGTTAATGAGTATGGCCGATTCTGCATGTTTTCTAGCCAAGAAGAAGGGTCGTAATCACATTCATACATTCTCTGCTGATGATAAACATATGCAAAGGTACGATAAGGAGTTGTCTTGGGTTTCCAAAATAAACGAGGCCTTACAAAATGAACAGTTTGAATTGTATTACCAGCACTACTTGCCTTTAAGTAAAAAGAACACTGGTCATCAATATGAACTATTACTTAGAATGACCCAATTAGATGGAAAAGCTATTTTACCGGAAGCTTTCTTACCAGCGGCTGAGCGTTATAGTTTGTCTGCTAAAATAGACCGATGGGTAATTGAGTATTATTTCAATTGGCTAACAAAACATCCTGTACACCTAGATGAATTAACCCAAGTTAGTATTAATATAAGTGGTCATTCTATAGGTGATAAGGAATTTAAGTTATTTATTTTAAATGCATTTGAAAAGCATAGTATTCCCTACCATAAAGTAAGCTTCGAAATTACTGAAAGCATGGCCATTGTTAGGATGGAAGAAACCATAGAGTTCATCAATACGTTTCAGAAGTTAGGTTGCGTATTTGCCTTGGATGATTTTGGTAGCGGCATAACGTCATACAATTATTTAAAAAGCTTGCCCATTGACCAAGTAAAAATTAACGGAAGTCTTGTGAAAAATATTTTGGTGGATCCCATTGATTTGGCTATGGTGAATTCTATTCACGACATTACTAAAGCTATGGGTATGGAAACTGTGGCTAAGTTTGTAGAGTCTACTGAGGTGATGGTGGCATTAGGCAAGGCTGGAATTGATTTTGCCCAAGGGTATGGCATTGCTAAGCCTATGCCTCTTTTAGAATTTCAGCAGTACTAATTCTGGCATCATAAAAGTAAAGCTCTTGTAAACAAAGTAATAGTGCCCATATAGACTGGTACTTTTATGCGTGTCATTGACTGATCTATATTGAATACAATTGGATAGATTACATAGAAGTGTAAGTACTGGTTGGTTTATACAAGGTCTAGCCTTTTTGGCGAATATTCTAAGGTATACACACCCAGCAAGTTTTTACCCTATTTGAAGTATGTATAGAAAAATATGACCACTAGTGCCGAAAAGTATCAATATGTAAGTTCCGCAAAATTACCTACTCGTTGGGGCCAATTTACAATTCATGGATTTGAAGAGCTAGATTCTGGTCAAGAGCATGTAGCCTTGTCTTACGGTGAATGGTCGATAGAAGAAGTTATTCCTATGCGTATTCATTCTGAGTGCTTAACTGGCGATGCTTTGTTCAGTACTCGATGTGACTGTGGTGCTCAGCTTGAAAAAGGCTTACAAAATATTGTAAAAAATGGCAAAGGAGTGCTGCTGTATTTACGTCAAGAGGGTCGAGGGATTGGTTTACTTAATAAAATCAAAGCTTACAAATTGCAGGACCAAGGCATGGACACTGTAGAAGCTAATGAGCATTTGGGATTTGACGCAGATTTAAGAGACTACAGCATTTGCCAATTAATGCTGCAGACCCTAAAAGTACAAAATATTAAATTAATGACTAACAACCCTAAAAAGCGTGTGGCCCTAACTCGTATGGGGTTCAATGTAGCCGAACGTGTGCCAATTGACCATGGTGTAACTGATGACAATCGTTATTATATTCAAACTAAAACCGAGAAATTGGGGCACCAATTTACTCCCGAGCAATATATCAAGCGCTAACTAATTTCTTTTGTTTCGTTAATAACAAATTTCAGTCTGTATTCAGTCACTGTTAAGTTTACACAGCGTATAACTACTCTTACGATTTGTTCTGCAATTATTTGTTGAACTCTTAAAAGTCATAAGAGGAAAAGGATATGGGAAATCAAAAAAAGTACCTGCTGATATATTTATGCATTTTATGTGTAGTTGTGGGAAGTCTGGTGCAATTAGCGCAAGCAGATGAACAAGACACATCTTCAGTTAATGAATTAGGTTCCGTCTTAGATCAAGCTGAAGTGGACCAAATGTTGGCACCTATCGCTCTATATCCTGACACTTTGTTATCTCATATTTTGGTTGCATCTACCTATCCTTTAGAAGTGGTTCAAGCTGCTAGGTGGCGCAATGCAAATGATACTTTAGATGCAGAGCAAGCCTTAAATTATGCTGAAACTCAAGACTGGGATCCCAGTGTTCAAGCCCTTGTTCCTTTTAATGATTTATTACAAACTTTAAGTGATGATTTGCAGTGGTTGCAGCGGTTAGGTGAAGCATTCTTGTTTAATGAAGAGCAAGTGTTATCTAGTATTCAAACCTTACGTCAAAAAGCCTATGCCTTAGGCACTTTGAGGGATAATGAATATCTAGATGTGGAGCAGCAAGATAGTGAAATTATTATTCAGCCGGTGCAAAAAGAGGTGGTATATATACCTTATTACGATACTCGAGTGGTATATGGCAGTTGGTGGTGGCATCACAGTCAACCACATAGATGGCATAGGCCTCTCCATAGTGTTTTAGTTTCAGGTTTTTATTGGAGTATTGGTTTTCACATTCGTCCTAGCTTTTATTTTGGTGGCTTCTTTTGGCCTAAACGTCATGTGTTTGCTGATTATAATTATCGCCGTCACTCAACCAAGTATTGGTCACAACATAAAACTAAAAGCCAAAAAGTAAAGATTAGAGATTCACAACGTTGGACTCATAATACTAAACACAGAAGAGGTGTGCAGTATCACAAAAATGGTCAAAAAGTTGTTTATGTTAGTAATAATAAAAATGGTCGTTCTGCGATTGTGAAAGATAATACAGGGAGCAATAAGAATAATAAAAAGCGGACTATCAAATATGAGAACCATTCACAAAAAGAGAAGTCAAATAGTAAGCGCGTTAAAACGGCTTTACAGACTAAAAAAGTACAACAAGATAGCAGTAAAAATTATGCAAAAAGTAAGTACCAGTCACATCAAAAGAAGTCTACGGTAAATCAAACGAATGGTAAGCAGTATACGAGCACAAACAAACAGGTTTTAACTGAAAAAAATAAGCCTAAGTCTCAACAGTATGCCACGTATAAGGCTAGTAAAATTGATAAATCACAGTCTCAAACAGCAAACTATAACCGCCAAAACCAGACTAAATCGACTAAACAAAGTTATAAAACTAGTCGGGCTAACTCGAATCGACAGAACTACAAAGCGCAGAATAAGTCGCGCAATGTGAACAGTCATCGCCAGAGCCGTAATCAGCAAAAACAATAATATTAAAACCCAGTGGCCCACGCTATTATCATTTCAATAGAATGATAATAGCGTGGGCTTTTTTATGAACATAAAAGTAGATGATTTAACCCATCCCCAAATTAAACAGTTATTACAAAAGCATTTAGATGACATGTTTGCCACCTCTCCACGTGAAAGCGTCCATGCCTTAGATTTATCTGGATTACGTCAGTCTAACGTGACCTTTTGGAGTGGTTGGCAAGGAGATGAATTGCTAGGTTGCGGTGCTTTAAAGATATTATCCGCTACACAAGGCGAGATTAAATCAATGCGCACGTCTGAGCATCATGTTCGTAAGGGCGTGGCTTCTAAGATGTTGCAACATATTATTCAACATGCTCAAAGTATTGGGCTACACCAATTAAGTTTAGAGACAGGAGCCCAAGATTTTTTTAAACCAGCTCGTCAGCTATATATCAACCATGGTTTTAAATATTGTGGCCCTTTTGGTGATTACCTTCCTGACCCAAATAGCCAGTTTATGACTTTATTTATTATAGAGTAGACTTTTAGCGCTAGGGACTAAGCTGTTATTTTGATAAAATGCTCCTTATGTCAAGAGTTTGAGTTATAGGTCTTATGAATTTTAAAGGTGGTCACATCCTGTCGGTAAATCAATTTGACCGAGAGGCAATTGAGCAGGTTTTTACTGTTGCACATCAAATGTTGCCCTATGCAAAAAGGCAGAAACGAACCACGGTTTTAGACGGCGCTATTTTGGGAAACCTGTTTTTTGAGCCTAGCACTCGAACTCGAGTGAGCTTTGGCACCGCATTTAATTTATTAGGGGGCGAAGTTCGCGAAACAACAGGTTTAAGTAATTCTGCTTTGGCAAAAGGCGAGTCTTTATATGACACGGCCAGGGTATTAAGTGGTTACTCAGATATCATTGCTATGCGCCATCCAGATACAGGTTCGGTAGCTGAGTTTGCACAGGGAAGCCGTATTCCCGTGATAAATGGTGGTGATGGTGCAAATGAACACCCTACTCAAGCTTTGTTAGATTTGTATACTATTCAAAAAGAGTTACAGGATCATGGTAGTGGTATTGATGGCATGCACATTGCGATGATTGGCGACCTAAAGTACGGACGAACCGTTCATTCTCTTTCTAAATTACTATGCCTGTTTAAAAATGTGCGTTTTACCTTGATTTCGCCAAAAGAGCTGTCGATGCCAGCTGCAATTATTGATGCAATAGAGAATGCCGGCCATCAGTATAAAGTTACTGAGCAGTTTGAGGGCAGCCTAGATGCTGACATTTGCTATCAAACTCGCATTCAAGAGGAGCGTTTTCCATCGCAACAAGAAGCGAATCAATATCGAGGTAAGTTTCGTTTAAATCAACAAATTTACACTAAGCACTTCCAATCAAAAACCGTGATCATGCATCCGCTTCCCCGTGATTCACGAGCAGAAGCCAATGAGTTAGATAACGATCTCAATTTAAACCCTAACTTAGCTATTTTTCGCCAAACCGATAATGGTGTGTTAGTGAGAATGGCCTTATTTGCCTTAACATTGGGGGTCGAAAATATCGTATCTCAGTTTGATCGTGACGTGCATTGGCATGTAAATCCCTAATACCTGAATTAGCAGAAGCTAGTCAATTTTATAAAATTTTAAGAAGACATTATGAACAAATCAGAAAGCTTATTTACTCGTGCCAAAGAACATATTCCTGGTGGAGTAAACTCTCCCGTTAGAGCATTTAAAGCTGTGGGAGGTACCCCGCCTTTTATTAGTAAAGCAGACGGTCCTTACCTATATGATGCTGACGGTAAGCGTTATATCGACTATGTGCAGTCATGGGGACCTATGGTTTTAGGTCACAATAACCCTAAAATTCGTGAAGCGGTTATTGATGCTGCCCAAGATGGCCTGAGTTTTGGTGCGCCCACAGAAATTGAAGTTCAGATGGCTGAAAAGGTTTCTAAACTGGTGCCTTCTATGGAAATGTTACGTATGGTGAACTCTGGTACTGAAGCCACTATGAGTGCCATTAGATTGGCTAGGGGATATACCAATCGAGATAAAATTTTAAAGTTTGAGGGATGTTATCACGGGCATGCAGATGCCTTGTTGGTAAAAGCAGGGTCTGGTGCACTAACTTTAGGTGTACCAAGTTCACCAGGTATTCCAGTAGACTTCGCTAAGCATACTTTGACCATGGAATATAATAACTTGGACTCGGTAGCTGCCGCGTTCAAAGAATATCCTGAAGATATCGCTTGTATTATTGTTGAGCCCGTCGCCGGTAATATGAACTGTATTCCACCAGTGGATGGGTTTTTGGAAGGTTTAAGGGATATTTGTGACAAATATGGTGCGGTACTTATTTTAGATGAAGTGATGACCGGATTCCGTGTTGCAAGAGGCGGCGCTCAAGAAAAATATAATATTAAGCCAGACTTAACCTGTTTAGGTAAAGTGATTGGTGGCGGTATGCCAGTAGGTGCCTTTGGTGGTAAAACTGAAATCATGAAGTGTATCGCACCTGATGGCCCGGTTTATCAAGCCGGAACCTTATCTGGGAACCCAGTTGCTATGGCAGCAGGAATGGCATCTTTGTCAGAAATAGAACAAGATGGCCTATATGAAAAACTAACTGCGACTACTAAAAATTTGGCTGAAGGCTTTAAATCTTTAGCGAACAAATATGGTATTCCGATGTCTGTTAATTACGCAGGTAGCATGTTTGGGCTGTTTTTCACTGATGTTGAGAGGGTCACAAATTATCAACAAGCTATTAGTTGTAATACAGAGCAATTTAATTTGTTTTATCATGGCATGCTAGAAAAAGGTGTTTATCTAGCCCCTGCATCTTACGAAGCAGGCTTTGTATCCGCTATGCATGACGATGATGTAATTGAAGAAACATTAGCGATAGCCGATCAAGTGTTTGCTATGGTTGCAGAGAAGTGCGGATAATATTAAGTTGGATAGTTTTAGATATTTACAGCATCAAATACAAGTGAATCTTATCTAGTGTTAGCGCAAGTTTTACAGCCAATACCATTAGCATTGCTAGGGATTATTGCTATTTACACAATAGTGCTGGTGGTATTACTCAAAAAGATATTGAAAAATAAAGCTGTTAAATTTGCAAGCCCACTTGCTACAAATAAACCATCAGATGCCGCAGACTCTAGTTTTGAAGATAAAGCTGATGAAGCAATGCGTCTCAATCAAACCTTTCGTAAGTTTGTTCCTAAGCAATTCGTAGATCATTTTGCTAAGCACGGCTCTGACACTCTTGAGCTTGGCCGTGCAGATGAAGATGAACTAGCGATTCTATTTTCTGATATCAGAGGTTTTACAGGGCTATCAGAAAATATGACACCTCAGGAGCTGATGAATTTTCTTAATTCTTATTTCTTAAGAATGAATGACCCCATTCATCAAAATAGTGGTTTTATTGATAAGTTTATTGGTGATGCTGTAATGGCCTTGTTCGATAGGCCAGCTGGAACTAATACAGATAAAGCTCAGGATGCAATTCGTGCGGCATTAGGATTACGTGAGGCTATTATTCTGTATAACGAGCATAGAGCGAATTGCGACTATCCGGCTGTTAATATTGGGATTGGGGTGCACTTTGGCCCCGTAATTATTGGCACTGTAGGTTCAGAAGACCGAATGGACACTACTGTAATTGGTGACGCTGTAAATATTGCCTTTAGACTTGAAGCCTTAGCGCCTAAATACTTTACGGATATAGTGGTAAGTGCTGAAACGCTTAAGCAAGCCGATGCAGATGGGGTATTTAAATACAGACTTTTAGATTGGGTAAGAGTTAAAGGAAGACAAACGCCTATTGAAATATATGAAGTGATTGACCATCAAGCTGATGAAGTAAAACAGTTAAAGTTAGCTAATGCTGAGTTTATTAAGCTTGGCATAACTTACCGAAAACTACAGCAATGGGATCAGGCCCAACAATCTTTTCAAAGAGCTATAGAAATTAGTCCCGGTGACACATTAGCAAAACACCATTTATTTCAGTGCGACGTATTAATGAATTCAGACTTACCAAAAGATTGGGATGGTTCTATTCTGCTTTAGCTTAAGGTTAGCAATTTAGACCATAGTTGTTGCCATCGATTCACTTTATCTGTTGAACTTAGGAGTTTTGGGGATATGGTTGTTGGAGGCTGCAACTCGCAGTACTGTTCTAAGACGGTTGCATTGAGGCTAGCTAGCCTATTGTTCTTATGAGTGTATGTGGTAAGCAGAAACGTTTGGCATAATGGAGATCGTAAAAAACTTGCTTGCCCTGAACTTTGTTTGTAACACTTTAATTGAAATTGATTAGATAGGGTGATTTGTCCATGGGGATCCGATAAATACTCAAGTTTTTGAAGTTTACAAAAATCGCAATCGCATACCCTAGGTGAATAATTTGATAAGGTTTTGGGCAGGCTTAATTTGACCTGAACCTCTCCACAAGAGCATTTTCCTGAGTATTCATACATAAGTAATTTTCTTAGTTACTCTTTAGCCTGCTGTTTAATAAAGTTAATTGAAGGAGCAAAAAACGCACCGCCAGTTTCAGCGCTGGTGAAGTCTAGAAACTTGTCATAGTTTCCTTCTTCATCACCAACAATTCTACTTGTGAGTATCTCAGTAAAAGGTTGTGGACTTTTAGCACAGGATACACAATATAAGCCTTGAATTGTCATATCACCGTAGGGCATATTTTGTCTGAGTACCTCACGGTTGTTGCCATACTCATCTTTTAAAGAAGTACGTACTGTATGAGAAAATGGGGCAATGTTATCGCTCTTAAATTCAATATTATCTGCTTTTTTCCGTCCTATAACCTCTTCTTGTTCAGAGACTTCTAGTTGTTGCCATTTCTTCATATTATGCCGGTAACGTTGAACATGGATATAGCTACCACCGGTAAAGTTAAGGTCCTGATCACCTACTAGAGCTACTGAAAATTTACGCATACCTTTTGGGTTTTCAGTACCATCAACAAAGCCTGTTAAATCTCTACCATCTAGATAACGAAAGCCTCTTACTTCTTCATATAAATCCACATGGGGTTGCAGTAATTGAATGACTTCAGCTCCTATGGCATGACAGATATCCATTCGGTCAGCTTTTATTTGTATAAACAGGTCACCCGGTGTAGCTGGTGCATTACGGTCGTCACTATTCGTAATGGGAAATGGGGATAATTCTTGAGGGATTAACCTTGGATACAGCTCATACCAATAGTCTGTTCCAATAGCCACTATGCCTGAGACCATAGCTTCGTAATACTCTTCATCATAGTGAGCAAACAAGGCTAATATCTCAGCGATCTTTTTACGCATGGCTGATGCGTCATCGTCAATAACATTGAGCGTTAAATATAGAGCATGCAGATTCGGCTCTGCACAAATACCTTTTTGAGCCTGAGTCATTAATACGTTCTTACTTGAATAAGCACAAATACCTTTAAAGTGTCGTTATGTGGCTTTGGTTATGCCTATATAGTAATCGTCTGATGAAGGCATTGAAATAGATTGAAATAGAATTGTTATCTTATCTTTACAAATTCGACGTCAACAAAAGCTCACAAACCATAATTGAGCATTATTCATGCTGTTATGGTGCATATTTGTTTTTAAAAGCACAGGTATACCGCTGAAGCCTATATAAGTTCTATTGGTGTGTTATTTGCACAAAATAATATACAAGGAACTGAGAAAGGGTAAACCTTTATGCCAGAAACTATAGAGTTTATAAAAAACCTCATTGATATAACACCCGTTTGGTTATCTTCAATAGTGACCTTTATTTGTGTATTTATGAGCCTTTGGTTGTGTAAACGTATTGTCTTTTTCTATTTAAGCTTTTTAACTAACAAGTCTAAGTTTGCTTTCGACTCTTTGCTATTAGAAGCGGCAGCAAGAGCAACCAGTGTCTTAATTTTTGCTATATCTTTGAAGATAGCGGAGCTTATCCTAAGTAACTATGTTTCACTTTCTGATAGCAAAAGTGATTTATTAAATACCTCTAGCCAAGTGTTATTAATTTTAGCTTTGATTTTATTTATCGATAAGTTTTCCCGTTTAAGTCTGAGTCAATATGAAAGTAGCTCACCCTTTATGAAGACTAGCGGAAGCTTGATACGGGGCACAACTCGGGTTGTGGTTTACTGCATTGGTATTTTAGTTATTCTTAGTACACTGGGTGTTTCTATCACACCTATAGTGGCTTCTCTAGGTATTGGCTCCCTCGCTGTGGCATTAGCATTACAACCTACTTTGGAAAATTTCTTTTCCGGTCTCCAAATGATAGCTGATAAACCTTTAAGGGTAGGGGATTTTGTAGAGTTAGACTCTGGTGAGCAAGGGTTTGTAGAGAAGATTGGCTGGCGGTCAACCTGGATAAAAATGCTGCCTAATAATATTGTGATTATGCCAAATAGTGTTTTAGCTCAATCTAAACTAATCAATTATTATTATCCTGAAAAACAATTATCCGTGCCCGTTGATGTTGGGGTCCATTACGATTCTGACCTGGAGCACGTAGAAAAAGTCACGCTAGAGGTGGCAAGAGAGATTTTACATTCTCATAAATGGGGGGTCCCTGAATATGAAACATTCGTGGTATTTCACACTTTTGATAACTCGAGCATTAACTTTACTGTGATGTTAAGAGCACAAGAGTATTTTAATCGATTCTTTATTAAGTCGGCTTTTATAAAGGCATTACATAAAAGATTCAAGGACGAAGGTATTGTCATACCCTATCCAATTAGTGCGATTAACTTAAGCCAAGAAAACGCTCAACAAGGCATAACAAATCATAACGACACTTAGTGTCGTTATGATTTTAGCTTTATTAGTAACCAGCCGCTTGTCCGTCTTTGCGGCTTTCAGATGCGCCAAAATAAACACCTGTTTCAAGATCACGCATTATGGCTTGATAGCCGCCATAGTTACCTACGCTATCTTGTAAAATATGACCTTTTTGAATCAAGTTACGTCTTACATGAGGGGCAAAACCAGACTCCAAGTGTACCTTACCACTATCGCTCATTTTTGTGCCTGTTGGTTGACTTGAGCCTGAATGTAGCATTCTCGGAGCGTCTCCAGCTTCTTGCAGGTTCATTCCAAAGTCAATCAAGTTGGTAATGATCTGCGCATGCATTTGTGGCTGGGTGCCACCTCCCATTACACCAAAACTTAACCAAGGCTGGCCATTACGAGTCACAAAGGCAGGAATAATAGTATGGAAAGGCCGCTTGTTTGGAGCATAGACATTGTTGTGGCCGGGCTCTAAGCTGAATAACTCTCCTCTATCTTGTAATACAAAACCTAACCCTGTGGGTGTCATACCAGATCCCATGCCACGATAGTTACTTTGAATGAGTGACACCATATTGCCTTCTTTGTCTGCCGTTGTGAGGTAAATAGTGTCACCGTCATTTAAGCCAGCATCGAAACGCTTGGCGGCTTTGTTGTTATCAATTAGCAGACTACGCTTCTTCGCATACTGTTTTGATATTAACTGAGCGACAGGAATGTTATTGAAATTAGGATCTGCATAATATTTTGCTCTATCTTCAAAGGCCAGTTTTTTAGCTTCAACAAAAGTATGAATATACTGCTCTGAGCCATAACCCATGTCTTGGATATCATAGTTTTCTAAAATATTGAGTATTTGTAGCGCCGCTATACCTTGACCATTAGGTGGTAACTCCCAAACATCGTAACCTTTGTAGTTGGCTGAAACAGGTTCAACCCAATCCGATGTGTGGCTGGCTAAATCTTCATAACTTAGAAAACCTCCTTGTTTTTCCATGTAAGCTGCGATTGATTGAGCAATATCTCCTTTGTAAAAAGCATCTCGTCCACCAGTGGCTATTTTTTCATATGTTACGGCTAAGTCTTTATTGGTAAAAATTTGCCCTTTAACAGGTGCTTTACCATTTGGCATATAGGTTTCTTTAAAACCGGGAAATTTGGCAAGTTTGGGAACACTTGACTGCATATAATGGGCAATTAGCTCACTAACAGGAAAGCCATTTTTAGCATACTCAATACTTGGCGAGAGTAAGGTAGTCATAGGTAAATTGCCAAACTTTTGATGTAATTCAAACCAACCATCTACAGCACCAGGAACTGAAACTGGAAGTGGCCCGTATGCTGGTATTTTATCTAATCCTTGTAGCTGAAAATGCTCCAAAGTTAATGATTTAGGGGAGCGACCTGAAGCATTTAATCCATAAAGTTTCATAGTCTTGGCATCCCAAACTATGGCAAATAAATCACCACCTATGCCACTACCAGTTGGTTCTACTAGGCCTAACATTGCATTGGCTGCTATCGCTGCATCAATGGCATTGCCACCCTGTTTGAGTATATCTAAAGCAACCTGAGTGGCTAAAGGTTGGCTAGTTGCCACCATACCATTGGCAGCTATTACTTCAGAGCGAGAAGCAAATGACTCACCTGTCACTCTGTCATATGACCAAGTAGGAAAAACAAAACTCAAGAACACAAAAGAAGTAACAAAGTTGGTAAGGTTCATTAATTAAACTCGTTTAGGTTTGATAGTTTAGGATACATGGATTTCGCAATACTATGTACTTAGTTATTTACAAGCAGAAAAAAGCCCCGCAATTGCGGGGCTATGGCCTTCCTGGCTTAGAGGTTCCGAGGCTTAACTCGGTATCTCTTTAAGGGAGTTTGTAATTGTTATTATCCCATTTTTCTAAAGCTTTCTGATATTAACGACCAGATGTAAAGTCAGGGTAAGCTTCTAAGCCACACTCACTAATGTCTACGCCTTCAAACTCTTCTTCTTCACTGACTCGGATTCCGATAACAGCTTTGATAATTGCCCAAGTGATTAAACTTGTTACAAATACCCATACGAAGATAGTAACAGCACCTAGCAATTGGCCACTGAAAGTAGCTGCATCAGAGTTCGTTACTGGTACTAGTAATAGACCTAGTAGGCCCACTACACCGTGAACAGAGATAGCGCCAACTGGATCATCAATTTTCAATTTATCTAAAGCTAAGATGCTGAATACCACTAGAATTCCACCCATTGCACCAAACAAGGTTGCTTGAAGTGGAGTAGGAGTAGATGGCTCTGCAGTAATTGCAACTAGACCTGCTAATGCACCGTTAAGAGCCATAGTAAGGTCAGCTTTCTTAAATAAGATGCGAGCAAGTAATAAAGCAGCTACTAAACCACCAGCAGCAGCAGCGTTAGTATTCATAAATACTACAGCAACACTATTTGCACTTTCTACAGTAGCTGTAGCTAATACTGAACCACCGTTGAAACCAAACCAACCCATCCATAAGATGAATGTACCTAAAGTGGCTAAAGGTAAGTTTGCACCTGGGATAGCGTTTGCTTTGCCGTCTACATATTTACCCTTACGAGCGCCTAGCAATATTACACCAGCAAGCGCTGCAGCAGCACCAGCCATATGTACGATACCAGAACCTGCAAAGTCAGAGAATCCATTTTCACCTAGGGTATACATTCCGAATACAGATGCACCGCCCCAAGTCCAAGAGCCTTCCATTGGGTAAATGAAACCAGTTAATACAACAGTAAATGCTAAGAAAGCCCAAAGCTTCATACGCTCAGCAACGGCACCAGATACAATAGACATTGCAGTTGCAACGAATACTACCTGGAAGAAGAAATCAGCTGAAGGAGCATAAGTAGCTGGCTCTGCTTCACCTGTTGCGCCGTCACCAGTAATGCCACTTAGGAACCAAGTAAAGTCGTCACCGCCATACATGATTGAATAGCCGCAAACCATATACATGATGCAAGCTATAGAATATAACGCTACGTTTTTAGTTAAAATTTCAGTGGTGTTCTTAGCTCTTACTAAGCCAGCTTCTAGCATAGTAAAACCAGCAGCCATCCACATGACCAACGCACCACATATTAAAAAGTAAAAGGTATCTAGGGCGTAGCCCAACTCAAAAGTAATTTCCACAATCTTCTCCTCAAAATCTAAATGGCTTCGCCATCGGTCTCGCCTGTGCGAATTCGAACGGCATGCTCTAAGTCATAGACGAATACTTTTCCGTCACCAATCTTGCCTGTTTTAGCTGCGCCAACAATAGCTTCAACTAAGCGTTCAACTTGATCATCCTGAACGGCAACTTCAAGTTTTACTTTAGGTAAAAAATCTACTTGATATTCTGCGCCACGGTATAGTTCAGTATGGCCTTTTTGACGCCCAAAGCCTTTAACTTCAGTGACGGTCAAACCATCGATGCCGATTTCAGATATTGCTTCTCGCACATCATCAAGCTTAAAAGGCTTAATGATCGCTGTGACTAGTTTCATGGTGTTACTCCCAGTGTTTTAGTTATATTTTGCAAATGATTGACAAAATTACAACAAATCCTATGCCATAATTTTTTATCATTAAAAACAAAGGATTACATTTACTGATTAATGTTTTGATACATATTGTCGCACTGTTTAAGTGCGATTGTTCCGTGTTGCCTTTGTTTGGTGCTTTAGGTTTTGTGGAGTCATATTTAGACTAGATACATGATGAATATATGGATTTTGCCTTGCTAATTTTTGAAGGTAATTGGAGGTTGATAGAAATGTTTAGTAGGTACTTCTTTGGTAGCACTTAATGTTATTTACGACCTTCCTGTTTTATTAATATATACATATGATTTCATAACGAATTTCTATGTAGTTACGGATATGCTGAGCTAAGCTAAAAAAGGCTTACTCTTAAATAGGTGGTAGATTATGCAGTTTGAAATATCTGAAAACGATGGATTTGCGATTGTAAGTATTGAAGGATCCCTAAACGCTTTAGATTTGCTGTTTATGTTACAAAGCAGTGATTATAAAAGCGTTATTGCAAAGTACGATAAGGTATTAATTGACTACTCAGATATAAGTGGCTCTTCACTTACCATGGAAGATGCGGTTGGTATCACCTTGCTAGGTAAAATGAATTTAGTTAATCAGCAAGATATACATATAGCAGTGGCAGTAAACGAAAATGAGCGAGCTGTGATGGAGAAAGTCACAGCTGAAATATTTTCTAATGGTGACGCTAAAATCACAATCGTAAAATCAAAACAGCAAGGTATCAATATTCTTAATTTACCTAGCTGTTAAATTAGATCATTTTTTTTGATTTTTAATATTCCATACGCGCTTTTTTACAGGTAAATTTAACTGGCTAAGATGCATGTCTAATGCTTCTATGGATATGCGTATTTCCCTTACGGACAACCACAGTGAGTACAAGAGTAGTACTAGGCTACAAGCAAATATTGAGCTTCCTACCGTTTGGTAGTTGGCGTAAATAGCTAGCATAGATAGCACGCACATAAAAAAGGAAGCAATGCCAGCGGCTTGCATATTTTTTATTAATTGAATTCGTTGCCTTAAGTTTTTGATTTGTGCATTAGAGTTTGTGTTTTCTTTTTCTAAATCAAAGTTTCTAATGACGCTTGCAAGTGCTAAAAAACGATTGGTGTAAGCGAGCAACAATAAGGATATTGCTGGGAATAACATAGCAGGTGTAGTGAGTGTAATATCCATTGAAATTTGTTGGTTTCTTTAAGTTGCTAACGTTTCTGTGATTATTATTATTGCTTTAATTTAGAAGGCCTTGCCTAAATCTTCACACATAATAATCACTGTATGTGGGTATATTTAGAAAAATACTGCATTATTTTTCTATTGCTAGCCCTGATTTAACCCAGCCTAATATATCCCCTTCAAGATGATGAATCTTAGAAAAACCATTATCGGATAAAATGCCAGCGGCTTTATTGGCTCTGTACCCAGAGCGACAATACAAAACAATTTCTTTATCTGTAAAACTATGAAACTGGTCTAGGTTGCTAGAAATTTCACTTAAAGGAATATTTATTGCTCTAGGAATATGTCCATCTGCAAATTCTTCTGTGCTGCGTACATCGATTACTATATATGAATAATTTTTATCATTAAGTATTGCAGCTTGACTAAGCTCAATCATGTCAGAAGCTTGTGTAGACAGCCCAAATAAACTTAAAAAACCAAACATAATTTGTTTAACCATCTATATTTCCTAGGTAATTTTATTAACTAGGATACTAATTACACTTAGCCAAAGTGTAAAGTATTTAAGCTATAACAATGGCATTGCAAATAAGGGTAAAAACTAAACTTAGATTAATGAATTTGAGCTGTTGAGTAAGTTAGGAAGTAAAATAGCAAAGCAGCAATCAATGTTACCCAAGTTGCACTGTTAATAATGATTAGTACTCTTTGATTGTCTGCTAAAGTAACTTGTTTTGGCGGCCCGCAGCTTGGCATTCTTATCTTTTTATTATTATAGTAGGCAGGCCCTCCCAAGTTAATGCCCATGGCTGAAGCCGAAATATTCAAGATAAACATTGATAAACTTTTATAGCTTTTTCCTTGAATTAAAGCTGCAGCTCCTAATCTGAGGTTACAGGCCAACATGATACTGCAACAAGTTAGGCATGATGGTACTAGTTGTAATATATTTATTAACCTCCTAGTTGGTCCTCCAAAATATCTAAAACGAATGAGCTTAACATTCCAAGAGTGGCTTAATTCATATAAAACCCTATAGACTAAGGCTCCAACTCCTCCGGCAATAAGGTACCAAAATATAACGGAGCAATATTGGTAACAAAATCGTAATAAAACTGATTCTATATTGGCTTTTACTATACCCATTGGGGATAGTTTTTCAGTTTCACGTAGCACTATGGGGGACAGCATTTGCCGAGCCAGAATTTTCTTCTCAGATCTTAAGGCTTGGTTGATCTTTTGGGTTTGTTTAATAACATACTCAAATTTTAACGCTGTCAAAAGCATGATACTTTCAAAAAATAGCGGGAATTGAGACAGTAAAATAAATACAGCAATAACTGTGCATACAGGGAGTAAAAAGGTTAAGGGGGCTAAAATTCCGGCTATTTGTTGCTGCCGAATTTGCCTTGGTTTAGAGGGCACAACCTTGTTTGCCATGCCTTGAGCCATTAGCTTGAGTAATGTGAGAGGATGATATTTTTCAGGCAAGTATATGAATTTTTCAATTAGTACAACTAACACCAATACCCAATAAGCGAGTAGCTGCTCACTTATTAGTATATCGATTAAATTAGACATAACGACTCTAGTTTACTTCAGAGTTAAAATTGTTTGTATCACAAGCTCTGCTGAGTTTTTAGCCGCTTTTTCTAAATAGGTTTGGAACGAAACCGTCGATGTTTTTCCTGCTATATCTGATAACGAACGTATTACTAAATAGGGAACGCCAAGTAAATGGCAGCTCTGAGCTATAGCGACGCCTTCCATTTCTACGGCACAGGCTGTTGGAAAGTTTTTCCGAATTGTAGCCGCAGCTTGATCACTTCCAACGAATGAATCACCAGTGCAAATTAATCCAAGTTCAACTTGAATGTTAGTCATACTCTTGGCTTGGTTATAAGCTGCATCAACCAGCTTTGTTGCACATTCAAAGTGGGTGGGCATTCCAGCACACTGGCCTATTTCATAACCAAAGTGAGTTAAGTCGGCATCAAAATGTCGTAATTCAGTTGCAATAACAATGTCACCTATACTCAAATGATTGGAAAAGCCGCCAGCCGAACCGGTATTAATGACATAGTCTGGGGAGAATTGCTTGACTAATAATGTGGTGGAAACAGAGGCTGCAACTTTGCCAATACCGCATTTGACGAGCACAACGTCAATGGAGCCAAGTTTGCCTGTATACACTTTTAGGTGGTTTACATGTTGTTCTTTACATTGTTGAAGTGAGTCTTGAAGAAGTGTTATTTCTTCATCCATTGCACCTAATATGGCAATTTTCATAGAGAGGCTTCTGAGTCGTTTTATTTTGAATTAAGTTTATTACGTAAGCGTTTGATTTAAAACATGCAAATAAACAGATTTTATAAATAGTAGTTTTATAACTCTGTTGTTTGGGGTGGGAGTTGAGTTTAGATATTTAGGACGAAATCAATCTAGTAAGCGACAAATAGATTGGCGAATAGCGTTTAAAAACGCTAATGTTAAATAAATGTTAACTAGAGAGGTTGATATGTTTAATATTAGACTTAGTTTGACGCATTATGCTTGTTTGTTATTCGTTTTTGTTTTATTGGGTTGTCAATCTAGGGCAACTCACAATCATCTTGCCGTTACCACAGAAACCCTACTATATGATCAAGGTTTTAAAAGCTTTTCAAATCATAGAGTAGAAACTGAATATGAAATATTTTATCTAGATGAAGACGCCAAAACCTTTGTGCATAACATCATAGGTAACATAGATAACGAGGTTGATCAGGTTGAGGCTCTAGTACATGCTGTATTTGACCGCTCTGAATTAAACCTGCTGTATCAGGCCAATGCCAACACTGTTGCCAATGATACTTTTAAATTGAAAGAAGCAAATTGTTTATCCATGTCGATTATGACCTATGCACTGACTAGGGAGGCCGGCTTTAATGTAGATTTTCAGGAAGTTTTGATTCCTGAGTATTGGACTCGTCGCCAAGGTTATAACCTCCTTAATGGCCATATAAACTTAAAATTCACTCCCCACCTGGATGCTAATGTACTCAATTTAAGAACCCGTAGTTATCAAATAGATTTTGACCCACAACCTTCTAGACGGAGCTTTCCTAAAAAGCTTGTATCTAAAGAGTTGGTAGTTGCCATGTTTTACAATAATAAAGGAGCTGATGCTCTAGTGAAGCAACAATTGCCTTTGGCTTATGCCTATTTTCGTCAAGCAGTATTAAGTGAGCCACTGTTTACTTCTGCTTGGATTAATATGGGGATTTTATATCGTATGGCAGGGTATTTAGAAGGCGCTGAGAAGGTTTACTTGCATGCTCTACAGCAATCCCCTGATAATTTGACTGGTCTGGAAAACTTGGCTTATTTATACAATATTACCGGTAAAGTAGACTCCGCCAATGAGATTATTGCCAAAGTAGAACATAAGCGCGCTATAAATCCCTATTACCACGTAAACTTAGGTGAGCAGGATATAGAGCAACAAAACTGGAAGTTAGCTCTTGGGCACTTTAAAAAAGCACTTATTTTAAATAGGAACATGCACGAGGGATATTTTGGTTTAGCTAGAGTTTATTTTGAAATTGGTGAGCTAGATGAAAGCGAGCGTTATTTGAAACTGGCAAAAAATAAAGCGCTCAATAATCATTATGAAGAAAAGTATCAGAGTAAATTAGATTTTTTAAGCAGTTTGTGACCTTACAAACTGCTTAGTTTTATGTTTAACAACGACTCTAATTCAAGGGCTAGGCGACACCCAACTCTTCTAGCCTCTCTTTTAAATAGCTTTTGGCTGTATATCTATCTGATAAAACCACTTCGGGGTTTGGATGTAAAAATAGAGGCAGTGAAATACGAGCTTTAGTCTGATCGCTTCCTTCTGGGTTTACAACTCTGTGGGTGGTTGATGGGAAATAACCGGCAGAGGCTTCTTGTAACATATCGCCTATATTCACGATAAGATTACCAAAATCGCATGGTACATCAATCCACGAGTCTCCAGTGCCTTTAACTTGTAACCCAGGCTCATTTGCTGACGGTAATATAGTTAGTAGGTTAATATCCTCATGTGCTGCAGCTCTTATCGCATCCGCCTCTTCTGAGCCGTCTAAAGGGGGATAGTGCAAAATACGCAGTAAAGTCTGCTCACTTTCGGTCACCATGCTCGATAGTGACTGGGTGTACTTAGCAGATATCTCAGCCGGCGAGTACTTTTCAACCCAAGCTAATAATTCTGAGGCTAATGCATTGGTATCTCGGTAATAATCTGCTATTTCCTGTTTGAGTGATTCTGGGCATCGTCCCCAAGGGTAAAAATGAAAATACTCTTTGATATCTTTCTTTTTAAAGCCTTTGGCTGTCTCTGATACACTCGTTGGGAAGAAACCATCATGGGTTTCACGGTTGTACAAAAAGTCATTTTTTTCATCAGTATTAAAAAAAGCTTGCCAGTTTTTATATATGCTAGTAACACGCTCTTTGCTTATTGGATGATTTTTTAATACTCCAAAACCAGTTTTGTGTAATGACTCTACAAATAATTTATCGGCATTTGGTGCCTGGTAATCTACAGCTATTAATTCCATGGTTTACTCTCAACTCAAAATCTTTATATATTTACTACAGTTATTTTTTATATGCTTAGATAGAAACCCGCTAAAGCGGCGCTCATTAAGTTTGATAAGGTTGCGGCTAATACTGTTTTTAATCCAAGTTGCGCAATTTCTTTTCGTCTGTTTGGAGCTAACGCTCCTATGCCACCCATCAATATTGCTATTGAAGAGAAGTTAGCAAACCCACACAATGAGAAAATCACAATAGCCTGAGTATGGGGTGACAACTCGGCTTGATACTTAAGGAAGTCTAAATAGGCGACAAATTCATTAACCACCATTTTTTGGCCAATAAAGCTACCCGCTATATTAGCTTCATCCCATGGAACCCCTAAGGCCCAAGCTATAGGTTGAAAAAGGTACCCTAATATAATTTCAAAGCTTAAATCTCCTGCTCCAAACAACCCGCCGGCCCATCCAATTAAGCCATTTAGTAGAGCAATAAGCCCTATAAAAGCCAGCAACATTGCCCCTACATTCAATGCTAAATGTAATCCAGAAGCGGCACCACTTGCAGCAGCATCAAAAATGTTAGCGTACTGGTTATCTTCAGTGGTCTTTTGATCCAGCTCATTTTTAAACTCTTCTGTTTCAGGAATGATGATCTTAGCCATCAACAAGCCACCGGGAGCAGCCATAAAGCTAGCGGCTAATAGGTACTTAATTTCTACGCCCATTCCTGCATAACCCGCCATAACTGAGCCTGCTATAGACGCAAGGCCACCTACCATCACAGCAAACAATTCTGAGCGAGTTAAATTAGGTATAAATGGTTTGATAACCAATGGGGCTTCTGTTTGCCCTACAAATATATTGGCTGCGGCAGACATGGATTCAGGGCGACTAGTCTTTAAGAAAAATTGTAGGAAGCCACCAATCACCCGGATAATGACTGTCATTACCTTCAGGTGATACAGCACTGTTATTAAAGAAGAGAAAAACACAATTACGGGCAACACATTGAACGCAAATATAAAGCCCATTGATTTATTACCCATAGGGCCAAAAATAAAATTAATACCGTCTTGGCTATAACCAATGATGTTTTCTACATATCCAGTTAGAGAGAGTAAAAAGCTAATTCCTGGCGGGAAGTACAACACCAAGGCTCCAATACCTGCTTGAATTGCGAAAGCTCCGCCCACGGTACGCCAATTTATGGATTTTTTGTGTGCAGAGAATAGATAGGCAATAAACAACATTAAGGCAACGCCAATTAGACTAACCATACTTTTTCCTTATTTTTATTATTGTGTAGCATGTAACGGTAAGTTGTTATAACAAACTTTGCTGAATATGTGACTTAATAACATCTAGGGCGATACGATTTTCTCCCCCTTGAGTGACTATGACATCTGCTGTAAAGCGACTTGGTGCAATAAATTGGTGATACATAGGCTTTACCGTCGATTCATATTGTTGAGCTACTGACTCCAGGGTGCGACCTCTTTCAGCAATATCTCTTTTCATTCTACGTAGCAAGCAAATATCTAGTGGGGTATCGACAAATATCTTTATATCAAAAAGAGGTTGCAATGCTTCGTTTGCCAATAACATGATCCCTTCAATTATAATGACAGGTGCAGAAATCAAGGTATCTGTTTTCTCGAGTCTAGTGTGGGTTTTATAGCAATAACTTGGATATTCTATAGACTTCCAATCTTTCAATGCTTTCAAATGTTGAATTAACAATTCATGCTCAAAGGCTTTGGGATGATCGTAATTATTCTTTTCTCGTTCTAGCATTGGAAGATGATCTTGGGAACGGTAATAATGATCTTCACGTAAAACTTGAACTGGTTTACCTTTTTCTGAAAATTCTTTTAGAAGATT
Source organism: Paraglaciecola marina (assembly GCF_004360155.1). GTDB lineage: Bacteria > Pseudomonadota > Gammaproteobacteria > Enterobacterales > Alteromonadaceae > Paraglaciecola > Paraglaciecola marina. Next base: position 53,686 of record NZ_SAIS01000010.1, read on the forward strand.
TTCGGTAAACAGTGATTTACCAGATCCTGATGCTCCAGAAATGGCAATAACTAAGGGGGCAGACATACCACTCCAGATAATTGAATTAAGACTTATAGAAAGATAACAGCGGAAACGCAAAAAGTCAGCACTTGAAATCCGCTTTCAAGTAACTAATGAGGTAATAGCCTCTGAACTGATTGTTTTTTATTCTATCGATAAATTTATAGTCGTATTTATTTACCAATTATTTCTAAATGCGATGGGTCAAGGTGTTCAAGGGCATAGTTGTGAAGTTTAGATCTAGATCCTTCTCCTTGAGCTTTGGGAGGATAAAATAGCTCTTTTTCGTGGGGCTGATGTAAAAATACAGCATCTAAAGTTGCCCTAATTTCACTCAATGTTTTGTCTAAATTGGTACTGAAGTCTGGACGCTTTCGCTTGGTATGACCAATTTCAATTAGTCTATAAAAATATTTATTTGCTAAAGTTATTATGTCTTCTGGTACATTTTTGCTTTGATTTAGAAGAGGGTTGGGCTCTTTTATACAATACTCTAATAAAGCTACATAAAAACAAAATGGCTTATTGGATAGCTCAACCTTTTTTCCAAATTTTACATTGTTCAAGGTCTTGTCGTGTAGGTTGATGGATAATTTCACAGGTGAGTCAGGGGGCGAAGGCTCACTTAGATTGTTGGCGGCACTATTGGCTTTTGCATAAATTTTATAATTTAGGTAAGTAAAAATTAGAGCTAAAAATAGAGCTATAGGGGTTAGCGTCGTTAAATAGGGCCATTTGAATACCGCTATTGAAACCTCAATTTTTTGACCTGTCGGCGTTAGGGTTGAATTACGTGTTAGATACTCCCCGTCAATATCAATACTGACATTTTGCAGTTTTAATAGTTTTACATTGGAATCTTGTTCAGTTAAGTAAAGATTAAGCTGATCAATGTAACGCTTAACTGATGGGGGGTGGGAAATAGTATTGAATATTGGATTGGCTAAACGAAGTTTGCTGATGTCCAATGCTATTCTTTTCTCTATGTTTAGGGTAAATAGACTGGCTTCATATTGGTGTTGAAAATATTTTGCAGTTGAGTAAGTACCTTGAAACATTATCCATAAAATAAAAAAGTAGCCAGTATATTTGTATGATGCTAACTGTGGTGAAGTCATAATTGAGGCACTTCTATTAATAAACATTCATCGGGTAATGACATATGATTGAAATATTCAGAGCCCATGTTAGGACTCAACATTAATAGTATTTTTTGCATCTCACACACTAAATCTGTGTTTTGGGTATCCATCTTTAAATACCACTTCGCTCCACTTACATTTTCCTGAATTCGGGTAATGTAATTTTGCGAGAACTTTTTACTGTCTTCTTCTTGCCAATAAGATGAAATAATATCCACCTTTCCCGAGGCTAATAATTTACGTAACTCATTGTGATCATTCGCATAAGTAATCTTTACATCCTGTTCAGATAAATCCAAAGATTTTAGCATTCCCTTGGGTATTATGTGGCCAGAGCGGCTGCTGGGATAATCTAATAAACCTAATTTCTTGCCCCATAAATATTGTTTATTGATAATCGGCTTTTCTTTTACTGAAATTAAATAGGCAGAGTAGTTTTGATAAGCCCCAATGACTTTATAACCATATGTTTGATCGGTGGCAAAAGCATTCATTAGATTTTCTTTTACTAAGGCTAAATGTGCTAAGCCTTTACCTATATACTGAATAATATCTTCATCTCTATTGCTCCATCTAACTTCAACGACTCCAAATTGCCGATCGATTACGGGGTCAGAGCATAAAGCGTCAAGTAATAAGTCAGCTTGATATTGATCTTCCACAAGAACAACAAAGCTATCTGCATTTGTTTTTGAAAGAGTATGACAAGAATCTGACTCATTGATGATGACAGGAATCGGCTCTGGAGTATTTACATTTACATAGGCACCTAAACACCACATCAAAATTATGGATAAACTGATCGCAGAAAGAAAAATTGTTTTGTAATATGGTGAAAAAATAGACAAAATTTAGTGGGCTAAGCTTACTTGTTGAGATGCTATTTGTTGATTTCAACAGTTAGTTTTATTTATTGCAATAGGTAAGTTTATTTGTTTGAGTTAAGCTGTTGATTTTTATGTATTAATAAAAAACAAGGTTGAATGATATTAAATGCTTTTTACTTTTTGTAATTTGTTCAGTATAGACGTATGTATTTTAATTAGTAATAAGCTAAAAAAATACGCTAGTACTTATTTTGTACAGGGAGTTTTCAAAATAAAAATAAAAGAATTAATTTAATAAAATAGCAATATTTAGTAGGTACAGTTTCGTTAAGCATACTATATATGCCAAAAAACTTAGAAAACACAAAACTTAGGAAACACACAATGTTTAAGAAAACTAAACTCAATCGCATAGCGATTGCAGTGGCAATGTCTGTTGGCATGTCTTCAGCTGCAATGGCACAAGTTACCTCTTCAGGTATGTCTGGACAGATCGTTGGCCCAAATGGTAATCCAGCTGCAGGAACAGAAGTAAAAGTTACGCACGTTCCAACTGGGACTGTAAAAGTAGTTACTGTTAATTCAGCGGGTACATTTAACTTACGTGGTTTGCGAGTTGGTGGACCTTATACAGTTGAGTTAGACTCAGCGACCTTTGCAGATCAAACTATTAACGACGTTTATTTGGAGTTGGGCGATACATTCAGCATTAATCGTGCTTTAGAAAACGAAGAAAATATTGAACGTATATCTGTTACTGCGTCTCAGTTAAGTAGTACTGCTTTCGGAAAAATAGGCCCTTCTGCTAGTTTTGACCTTTCTACTTTGGAGAATGCTCCTGCAATCAACCGTGATCTTACAGATATAATACGAATTGACCCTCGCGTTTATGTTGATGAAGGCGGAAATGGCGGAATACAGTGCGCAGGTAAGAGTCCTCGCTTCAACAGTTTAACTGTTGATGGTGTGCGTATGAATGACTTGTTTGGTCTTAATTCAAACGGTTACCCAACTGAAAGAATGCCGTTTTCATATGACGCTATTGAAAGTGTTGCGGTAGAAATAGCTCCTTTCGATGTGATTTATGGTGGCTTTTCAGCTTGTAATATAAGTGCGGTGAGTAAGTCTGGAACTAATGAAGTACATGGGTCGGTATTTTATGAGTATGGAAGTAACTCTTTAAGAGGTGATTCTCTTGAAGGTGATACAGTGAACATTGGGGACTATGATCAAAATACCTATGGTTTTACTATTGGTGCACCACTTATTAAAGATAAGCTATTTATTTTTGCTGCCTATGAGAAATTAGACGGTGTAAATCTATTTGACCGCGGAGCTATTGGCTCAGGTGCAGTGAATGAAGTAAATATTACACAAGACGAGCTAGATGAAATAGTACGCATTTCAAACGAACTATATAATTATGATCCAGGCAGTATTCCTACAAGCATGGACCATGAAGATGAAAAGCTTCTTGTGAAACTTGATTGGAACATAAGTGACAAGCACAGAGCATCATTTACTTATAACTATAATGACGGTAATAACTTTACTGAATCTGATGGCGATTCTGACGAATTTGAATTTTCAAACCACTTATATGAACGTGGTGCTGAGATGAAATCTTTGACAGGTGTACTTTACTCAGATTGGACAGATAAATTTACTACTGAAATTCGTTTGTCTCGCACCGAGTTAGATAATCGCCAAAATTCAGTTGGTGGTGATGGCACTCCTGGTGGAAATGATTTTGGTGAAATTCAGATTTATACTGATGATGTTACTGTTTACATCGGTTCTGATGATAGTCGTCAAGCGAATGACTTAGATTGGAATGCAAATAGTCTTATGTTCCGTGGTAATTACTATGCTGACAATGGACATACTTTTACTTTTGGTTATGAGCAGGACTCACTAGACGTATTTAACTTGTTTGTACAACATACCGAGACAGAGATGCGTTTCTATGGTGGTATCGATTCGTTTGAAGCTGGTTTACCAGGGGCTATTTACTACAACTATGCTATATCAGGCGAGTTAGATGATGCGGCGGCCGATTGGGGATACACTAATCATAGTGCATATATGCAAGATGAATTTTATCTGACTGATGACCTCACAGTAGTTGCTGGACTTCGTTACGACTGGACTACTACTTCGGATGCTCCGGCAGAGAATAGTGACTTTGTAGCAGAATATGGTTTTAGCAACTCCACTAACCTTGATGGTGTTGGTTTGTTGCAGCCTCGCGTTGGCTTTAACTATACTCTTAGTGATTCTACAGAAATTCGCGGTGGTTTAGGCTTGTTCTCTGGTGGTAACCCTAACGTTTGGATGTCTAATAACTTCTCTAATACTAATACTACTCAAGTGGGTGCTAGAGGACGTGACCATGGATACACTGATGGTTCACGTAGTTTATTTGATTCAGATATTGTTTGGGTTAATACTGAAGAAGGTGTGACCGCCGGTCCTGGTTACTCTATCCCATCTGAATTGGATGCAGATGTAGATGCTGGGGAAGGTTCTAACTTTGAATTGAACTACCTAGACCCAGATTTTGATATGCCTAGTGAATGGAAGTTGTCTGCTGGGTTAACTCATGAAACAGAGTCTGAATTCATTTTAAGTGCAGATTTACTTGTTTCTTTCAGCAAGAATCAAGCAATGACTTTTGCAGCACAGTTAGAAGAAGCTGGATTCAATGATGAAGGTTACATTCAATACAGTGATGACAAAATGGATGCATTTGTATTGACAAATTCTAACGAAACTTCTGTTTCTTATTCATTGACCGGAACATTAGAGAAGTCATGGGAAAGTGGTGTGCGTTTATTTGCGGGTTATACATATAATCACGCGGAAGACACTCAGCCAATGACAAGCTCAGTTGCATTTTCTAATTATCAGTACAGGGCGTTTACTAACCCTAATGAAGATGTATCTTCACTTTCCGATTGGAATATTGCGCATCGTTTTACAGCCGATTTAAGCTACACAGTTGAATTGTTTGATGGTTTAAATACCCGCTTTAATTTATATGCTGTAGCTCAATCTGGCAGTCCTTACAGCCTGACTCGTGATGACGGAAATAGTATCTTTGGATACACTCCATATATCGATAGTAACAGTGTGTTACCTATCGGTGGAGAGCGAAACGGTGAGGAAGCCCCTTGGTGGTCTAAAGTTGACATTTCAGTTCGTCAAGACATACCAGCTTTCTCTGAGGGCCATACAGCTTCAATCAGTTTTGTTGTAGATAACTTTACTAACATGCTTAATGATAACTGGGGAATCTTAGAGGAGACTAACAGTACTGTTACTATTGGAACTTCTAATCCAGTTTACCGTGATGGTGATGCGTCATTATGGGAAGCCCGTATAGGATTTGATTACAAATTCTAAACTTTAATTAAGTTTTAATAATGTGAAAGCCGACTCATTAGAGTCGGCTTTTTTGTTTTAGGGAGGTATATTGTTAATGTATAAATTGTATTTAGGGTTATTACTAATGTTGTCTTTAGGTGGGTGTGCGGTCACGCAAACGTCTTCAAAATTACGGGTGGCAACCTTTAACGTCAGCATGGAAGCCACAAATTATGTGGAACAAATTGGTGACGTAGAGGGAAATGAGCTCTCTCAGTATTTAATTGCGGGTAATCACCCTCAGATCAAAAATATTGCTGAAATTATTCAAAGGGTTCAGCCTGATATTATTCTATTAAATGAATTTGACTATTTAGCTAGCTCTGAGTCAGATATTAAAGCTTTCTTAGATAATTATTTAGCTTTGTCTCAGAATGACTCAAGCCCTGTTTTTTATCCATATTTCTTTGCCGCACCTGTGAATACAGGCGTTGATTCTGGCGTTGACCTTAACAATGATGGTGTGACTTCAGGTACAAAAGATGATGCCTTTGGATTTGGCCTTTATCCTGGTCACTATGGCATGGTGGTGTTGAGTAAATACCCTATCAAAAAAAGCAATGTACGTACTTTTCAAAAGTTTCTGTGGAAAGATATGCCTGATAATTTGTTAGACACTGTTAAAAATGAAGATGGCACTCATTATTACAGTGAAGAAGCTCAGCAAGTACTGCGCTTATCCTCTAAATCTCACTGGGATATTCCAATTGAGATCAATGGTAATGAGCTACATATTTTAGCAAGCCACCCAACCCCCCCTGTATTTGATGGTCCTGAAAATCGCAATGGTAAGCGAAACCATGATGAGATCCGTTTTTGGCGAGATTATTTATCCACAAAGACAGAATCAAGTTACATTTATGATGATAAAGGTGAGCGAGGGGGCTTTAAAGGAATAAACTTTGTCATAGTTGGTGACTTAAATGCTTCAGCTGATGAAGGAGATGGTCTGAAAAGAGGTATTCAAGGACTGTTAAATCATCCTGACGTAAACGATTCATTCACACCTACAAGCCTAGCTGCAAAGTTACATACCCCCGATAGCACTTTTTCTGCGAGCCATACCGCATTTTGGAGAATGAGAGCGGATTATGTTTTGCCGTCAAATTCATTCAAAATAATTGACAGTGGTGTATTTTGGCCAGACATTGACGACCTTCATTACCGTCTTATTAAGGACAGAAAAAGCTCTTCTGACCATAGACTGGTTTGGGTAGATTTAGAATTTATGTGATTGAGACTAAGGTGTTAGCCTCATACATTTTCAAAAAGCGCTTCAACTCTATCTCGGGTGTCTTCAATGTCATTAACATCAGCGGGTGCGATGAAAATAGTATCGTCACCTGCTATGGTCCCTAACACACCATCTTTTTTACCCAAAGAGTCTAGTAAGCGGGCGATGAGTTGTGCAGCTCCTGGGCTAGTTCTAATAATTACCATTGAATTATTATGTACAACATCTAGTACAAGTTGTTTAAGGGGGCTTTTCGCTGTTGGCATGCCCAATTCTGGAGGCAAGCAATATACCATGTCACCTCTAGCGTTTCGGGTTCGGACTGCGCCAAACTTACTTAGCATGCGGGACACTTTAGATTGGCTGATATTATCAAACTCTTGTGTTTTCAAGGCTTCAACAATATCTCCCTGAGAACCAAAACTTTCAGTTTTCAAAATATCTTTAAATGCTTTAATTAACGCTTCTTGTTTGTTACTTGCCATAAGTCCCTCGATTTTTAGTTAGACTATTTTGCCGTATTGCTTGGGTTTTCGCAATTTGCCCTTATAACAAATACGCGAATAAGAGCATTTTTTGGAACTGTTTGACTCTATTTATTCTTTAGTTGAATAATAATCATCAGCTTATGCATATATTAAAAACTTTCGGTTCCTTGTATAATCATTCGGTTACAAACTGTTAAACAAGAATAAACTTGTATTTCACAACCTCGTTAGCAATATCTTATTGATTGCAACGCAGAAAGTACTTCACAGGAGAGAATCATGAAAATAGCTGTATTAGGTGCAGCCGGCGGTATCGGCCAAGCGTTATCTTTATTGTTAAAAACTCAATTGCCAGCAGGTTCAGAGTTATCTTTGTATGATGTTGCTCCAGTAGTTCCAGGTGTTGCTGTAGATTTAAGTCACATACCAACTGATGTGAAAGTTAAAGGTTATGGCAAAGATGACTTAGCTGATGCATTAACCGGCTGTGACATTGTATTGATACCAGCAGGTGTACCTCGTAAACCAGGTATGGATCGTTCTGACTTGTTTAACATTAACGCTGGCATCGTAAGAAACCTAGTAGACGGCATTGCAGATAATTGCCCTGAAGCTTGCACTTGTATTATCACTAACCCTGTAAATACAACTGTTGCAATTGCTGCAGAAGCTCTTAAAGCTAAAGGTGTTTACAACAAAAATAAATTATTTGGTGTAACAACTCTTGATGTTATCCGTGCCGAAACTTTTGTTGGTGATTTGAAAGGTTTGAACCCAGCTAACTTACATGTACCTGTAATCGGTGGTCATTCTGGTACAACTATCTTACCTCTACTGTCTCAAGTTGAAGGTGTAGAGTTTACTGACGAAGAAGTAGCAAGTCTTACAACTCGTATCCAAAATGCTGGTACTGAAGTCGTTGAAGCTAAAGCAGGTGGCGGTTCTGCAACATTATCTATGGGTCAAGCTGCAGCTCGTTTTTGTTTGTCTCTAGTTGACGCTATGCGTGGCGAAAATGTTGTTGAATATACTTACGTTGAAACCAATAGTGACGACGCGGTATTTTTCTCTCACCCAGTACGTTTAGGTAAAAACGGCGTAGAAGAAATTCTGTCTTACGGTGAGTTAAGTGAGTTTGAAGAAAACGCTAAAGCTTCAATGATTGAAGGCTTACGTAGTGATATTACTTTAGGTGTAGATTTCGTTAAAGGTTAATTAATCTTTAGAAAGAAAAAACCAGCGAGCTCGCTGGTTTTTTTATGCCTTTAATTTAAGTAACTAGGCTGGAACAACTGGATTTCTAGGTACAGTCTTGTTGGTTCTAATAGGGCGAGTTGGCCTAGGTTGCCCCGTTAATTCATTGGTTAATGAATTCTTCCCCTGAGTAGTAGGAGGGCTTAGCTGTTTCAATTGTGGTTTTGGTAGTTTAGTGTAAATACAATCTCGTATATTTGCAGCTGTATAACCAGCCCGTACCTTAATTCTTACATGGGGAATGTGAGCCGCATCTAATGCACCACTTACAAAAAAGTCTCTTTGGCTCTTATAGCCTTCCTTACCTTTTAGGTGTACTAAGTCGATTGCCATTACCGGCGACATATCACTCTTAGAACATAAAACGAAATCTAAATGTTTGCTGCTAGCTCTGGTGGTGGCACTAACACTGGTTTTTCTGTTAGTGCTTTGGCGCACACTTAAAATATCACTCATTTTTACGCGACATAGAATTCTGTATTCGTTGCCAACGGCTTCATCTATTAGAGATAGAAATGTGCGCTCCACAGGAGTAAACAAATTTCCTTTCTTCTGAAATGGAAAAGCAATGCCTGGTTCGTTAAGTTTCATTGCGGCTACTGCTACTATTATCAGTAGCATCATTAATATAATTCCAAGTTCCATGATCTCTCCAAGAGCCAATGTCGGTTTTTTGACAAACGTTTGTTGTTACTTGGATAAGCAAAGAGAGTGCCAATGAATTAGAAACAAATAATGGCACATCTAGAAGCTAGGAGGGTTAAGTAAGGGTTACCTAAATACTTGATTTAACTAAAATATCAACCTGACTTCCGGTGCCGTCTTTAGAAATGATAACTACTTTTTCACCATGCTCATATTGTAAAACGATTCTACCTTTCAACATCTTTTCATCTTCAGCTTCACCAAGCTCTTGAAGATAAAAGTCTTTCGTAGCTTGTTGGCCACTTACGGCGAAGTAAGACAAACTTGCGGGTAATTTAGTGTCAAATAATTGGCAAAATTTCGCGTTTGGATAGAGGGGTAAAGTGTGAAAGTCAGCAGGGCAAATCTTGCTTACAGTTGGAGTAACATGTTTATCTATTGATAGCTCGTCTGCAATTAAATTGCTTGAAGTTACCATCATAAGTAAGCTGGTAGATTTTAGAATATATTTTAACAAACACGTATCTCCTAGGATGTCCTTTTGCTTACTATAGAAGTTCATCAGGTTAGCAGCAAGGCAATTCAGTTGTGTAAAGGTATGCTGGCTGGGCAATGAGTATAATTATGAAAAAACTATGTATAGATTATTTAAGGCTGACTTTGTTTTGTAGTGGTTTATTGATAGGTATTCAGGTACCTGCCGTAGTGGACCAATATGAAAAACGAGTGGATGCGCAATTGACAGAAGCACAGGCTATTCTTGCTGGGTTTCAACAAACTGCAGAACGTTATTTTCAAGGTGATATACAAGCTCTTTTAAAGCATTATGAGTTAAGTGAAGATGCTGTGTTTAGACATGATGCCCAAAATATTCGTTATATCACTGAGCGTGTCAGTTCATTAGAGGCAGAGCAAAATGCCTTGTTACAAAGTGCGATTCACCGTGTGTTTCATGTGTTAGTTACTCCCGAGCGGGAGACATTTAGACAAACCATGGAACAATACAGTTATATGATATTAATTGACCTTCAAGCCCTAGTTTGGGGGGTACTATTTGGGTTTTTAAGTGCCACTTTAGTTGAGGGGATATTACATCTATTTGGGTATTGTGTGATGTGCCTTAGGCCACATAAACATAAGGATAATACGTGATTTTAGAGCAAGCGATATTAGATATTATTCCTGGCAAACAGCAAGAGTTTGAGGATGCGTTTAAACAAGCACAAATCATTGTTTCGTCTATGGGGGGGGTATATTGACCATCAATTACAAAGGTGTCTTGAAAAAGATAATCGTTATTTATTGTTGGTGCGGTGGCAAACTATAGAAGACCATACATTAGGTTTTAGAGGATCTCCTGAGTATCAGCAATGGAAGGCTTTATTACATCATTTTTATGACCCCTTTCCTGAAGTTGAGCATTTTCAGCTTGTACAAGTTTAAAGTCAGAATTGGAGCTGTATTTATTCAATTGACTTTATTAGAAGTAACTTAAGATTGAAGGCTAACGTTAGCCGGTTCAATAAAGTGTTTTCTGTTTTCACTCTAGCCATTTAGGAAAGCATTTATTTTAGTTGTGCATTAACTATTCGTTCGTTTCAGGGTCTCTACTTTGAAGCTTTAGAGGTGCTCGCAATTCTAATGTTAGGACGTTAGAATTAGTGCTAAATTAAGATAAACTGACCTTATTGCTGTTGACCTTAGCGTCACTACTTTCTTCTCGTAGGAATACTTATCAATCAAATGGACTCAACTTTTTTTAAATTAAACTCTTCACAACTAAGTTTTATTCGCCAAGGTCAAAGTGCGGCTAGTTGGGCGGGAATTGTCGTTAAATACCAAAATATTTTTTCTGCCCATGCCGCTGAAAAGTGGCTCCTAGCTGAATCTGACAGCTTTGTGTTTTCAGCATTATTCTATGCGCTTTTGGCTTCAGGAAAGTCAGTGGTATTGCCACAAAATACTCAACCAGAACATATAAAACAGGTGAAGGAATCGGTTGGTGCTAGTGTGGGGCCGGGTAGTATATCGCCTACCTATCTATCCGATTTGGATACCAAGCCAAGCTCAGGGATAACCTTAACTATTCCAGCAGAGTCTGAAGTGTATTTTTATACTTCTGGCTCTACAGGTGTTCCTAAAATTATTGTTAAGCCATTTAAGTTGTTACAAAGAGAGGTGGATGCATTAGAGGCTAAATTTTCTGAGCAAGTTAAAGGAACCGTATTTGTATCAACTGTTCCACATCAGCATATTTACGGCTTGCTCTATAAAATTTTATGGCCTATGAGTAAAGGTCACAGCTTTGTTCCCCAAGGATTTGAATACCCAGAACAAATGGCTAATCAAATTGCACAAGATGATTGTAGAAGTGCGACTATTATATCTAGCCCTGCACAATTGCAGCGAATGGTCGCAGACAACCCCTTACTAGCTGTAAAGGATAAGGTAACCAACATCTTTTCTTCTGGAGGCCCGTTAGATGCAAAGAAAAATTTAGAATTACAAGATGTTTTACAATGCACTCTAATAGAGGTTTTTGGTAGTACAGAAACTGGCGGAATTGGTTGGCGGTGTCGGCAGTCAATTCAAGATGAGGACTGGCATACCTTTAATGAAGTCAATATCTCTTACCAACACAATAGTGATTTATTAGCCATATCTTCATCTTATATTAATGAGCCTATTTTTAATGCAGATGACCGTGTTGAATTAATAGATGCTAGTCGGTTCCGAGTCTTAGGACGAGCTGATAGTGTGGTAAAAATTGAAGAAAAAAGAGTCTCGTTAGATGAAGTGCAAGCAAGGCTAAAACAACACCCATTTGTGGACGATGCGTTTGTGGTGGTAGTTGGTTCAGAGCGGCGCAAGTTGGCAGTGTTAATTGTCTTAAATGATGCAGGGTTAAAGGCCCGTGAAGGGGGTAAAAAAATTGAATTGGATAGGCTATTTAAAGGTTTTTTATCTAACTGGTATGAAGCTGTTTTACTGCCAAAAAAATATAGATATCCAGTTGAATTACCCTATAATGCCAGAGGAAAATTGAGTAGGCGAGAAGCGGAGTCTTATTTTGAGTGAAGATGTATATCATGGAGATATATTAACTAAAGAGTTAGCTGAGGAAGAGGTTAAATTGGAGCTTAAAATTCCAGAGAATCTTTATTATTTTCGAGGTCACTTCCCATCAGCTCCCGTACTCCCTGGTGTCACTTTAACCCATTGGGTAATGGAATACTTAGCAGAATATTTTGATGTTGATCCCGATAAATTTGTGGGCTTAAGCGCATTAAAGTTCCAGATTATCATTCGTCCAAATTATGAGATATCTCTGCATTTAAAAAGAATCAATTCTAGTAAATATTCCTTTAGCTATAGTTCTGTACATGGGCAGCATGCCTCGGGCAAGGTGTTGTTTAAGTGACGTCTCAGTACTGTATTGTGATCCCTAATTATAATCATGGGGATGTGATTGAAGACACTATTGCGAGTCTTATTGAGTTTACACTGCCCATCATTTTAGTGGATGACGGCAGCGAACCTTTGACTCAGAAGGTGCTTTCAAAAATTGATGAAAAATATGCTGAAGTGGTGTTGTTACGTAGAGATAAAAACGGTGGTAAAGGTGCAGCTGTTAATACTGGCCTTGTAAAAGCCTATGAGATGGGTATGACCCATGCTTTGCAAATTGACGCTGACGGACAACATGACTTAGCAGACGTTGACACTATGCTGGCTGAGTCTAGAAGTAATCCCAAAGCGTTAATTAGTGGTAGGCCAATCTACGACGATAGTATTTCAAAAAGCCGTTATTATGGCCGCTTTATCACTCACTTCTGGGTATGGATCGAAACCCTCTCTTTGCAAATAAAAGACTCAATGTGTGGCTTTAGAGTTTACCCATTAGAGGCATATGCAGAGTTAATCAAACAAGTTAAATTGGGAACTCGCATGGACTATGACATTGAAGTTATGGTGCGCTTATTCTGGCAAGGGGTAAATGTAAGGTTTATTGCCACTAAGGTACATTATCCTGAAGGTGGGGTTTCCCACTTTAATGCGCTGCAAGATAATTGGTTAATCTCAAAGATGCATAGCAAACTTTTTTTCGGCATGTTGGTGCGTTTTCCTGCATTGCTTTTTAGACGCAGTAATAGGTAGTCATGGAACAAAATCAACATTGGTCAACACTGAAAGAGCGTGGCAGCATGTTCGGTATTCAATGCCTAGTTTTTATCTACAAGGTCTTTGGCAAAGGGCTTTTTCAAGTATGTTTGTTTCCTGTGATGCTTTATTTTTATTTTACTGGGCGTATTGCAAGGCACGCCATTAAAGATTATTGGATACAATTAGAAACCACTCGTGGCGTCACACCATCTAAAGGTTATAGGTTACATCGCCATGCATTTAAGGTGTTTATTTCCTTCGGATTAGCGATTGTGGATAAGTTCGATGCCTGGTTAGGTAAAATTCATATTGAAGACATTGAAATCATGAATTCTGAGGTTTATAACAAATTAACCTCCAGCCAAGGGGCCGTAATCTTAAGTGCCCACTTAGGTAATATGGAAATATGTCGGGCTATTTTTAGCTCTGGTGAAAATAAGAAAAAACTCAACGTTATTACTTACAACGAGCATGCGCCCTCATTTAATAATTTTCTCAAAAAAATTAATCCAGATGCCGCAATAAATTTTATTCATGTGAATAACTTTGGGCCTGATGACACTATTATGTTGAAACAGAAAATAGATGATGGTGAAGCAGTGGTTATTTTTGCAGACCGTACTTCAGTGAATAACCCAAACAGTGTTAATTTTGCCCCTTTCTTGTCTAAACCTGCACCCATAGCTATTGGGCCCTTTGCCTTAGCTACAATTATGGAATGCCCCGTATTTTTTATGACATGTATAAAAAACTCAGAAAAGGGAAAGTATCAAACTTACATTGAAGAGTTTGCTGAGCCCACTAAAGTGAAGCGAAAAGAGCGTAAAGAGTATTTTCAAATGTTGATGGAAAAGTATACCGATAGATTAGGTTACTATTGTTTACAAGAACCTTATCAATGGAACAACTTTTTTGATTTCTGGCGTGCTAACGAAGCAGAAAACCCTAACCAACCAAAACAAAAAATAGATAAAGCGGGAGTAAGCTAAATGGAGTCAGGCTTGAATAAAGTGTGTTTGGGTTCAAATAAGATCTCTATTGAAGATGTCGTGAGAATTGCAAAGTCTGGTACACAAGTTGTGTTGTCTGAAGATGAGCTTTTTCGGAAAAGAATCGACCAAGGCGTAAAGTTTTTAGATAAATTGCTAGAAGAAGACGGACATATCTACGGGGTTACAACGGGATATGGTGACTCTTGTACCGTAGAAGTACCCTTGACACTGGTTGGTGAATTACCTATTCATTTAACACGGTTTCATGGTTGTGGATTAGGTGAATTTTTTAGTGTTGAAGAAGGCAGAGCAATATTAGCTGCTCGCTTGATATCCCTATCTCAAGGTTTTTCTGGAGTTAGTTGGGACTTACTAAACTTACTCGTGGCTATGTTAAATCAAAACATTATTCCGGTTATCCCTCAAGAGGGTTCTGTGGGGGCAAGTGGCGATCTTACACCTTTATCATATGTAGCGGGAGCCTTGATTGGTGAGCGAGATGTTTACTACCAAGATAAAATAATGCCAAGCTCCGAAGCCTTTAAATTAGCAGGGCTTGCGCCAATTACGCTGCGCCCTAAAGAAGGCTTGGCCATTATGAATGGCACAGCAGTAATGACTGCTTTAGCTTGTCTAGCCTATGACAGAGCCACTTATTTAGCGAAATTAATGGCAAGGATAACAGCCTTATCTAGTTTGGCATTGAAGGGTAATAGCAACCATTTTGACGATATCTTATTTAGTGTGAAGCCTCATCCTGGGCAAAATCAAATTGCTGCGTGGATTCAACAGGATCTCAATCATCACTCTCATCCACGTAATTCACAACGGCTACAAGATAGGTATTCTATTCGTTGCGCCCCCCATATTATTGGTGTGTTGCAGGATAGCCTGCCTTGGTTCCAAAGTATGATCACCAATGAGCTTAATAGCGCTAACGATAATCCCATCATAGATGGAATTGGTGAGCATGTTTTGCACGGTGGGCATTTTTATGGTGGCCATATTGCTATGGCGATGGACTCGCTAAAAAATTGTGTTGCTAACTTAGCTGATCTAGCTGATAGGCAAATTGCCACTATGGTTGATGTAAAAATGAATCATGGTTTGCCTTCTAACTTGTCTGGTGCTAAAGGCGAAAGAAAGTTTATCAATCATGGTTTTAAAGCAATACAGATTGGCTGTTCAGCTTGGACCGCTGAAGCATTAAAGTTAACTATGCCAGCTAGTGTGTTTTCCCGTTCAACCGAATGCCATAACCAAGACAAAGTAAGCATGGGAACCATAGCTGCTAGAGATTGTTTGCGGGTTTTACAATTAACTGAGCAGGTTATTGCAGCTACTTTACTGGCTTCAGTGCAGGGGGTGTGGTTGCGTATTCGAAGTGGAGAGCTTCAAAAGGCGTCATTAACCACAGAAATGACAAGCATGTTAGATGATATTAGTGAGTTCTTTGAGCTCATAGATGAAGACCGTCCTACTGATAAATTGCTACGTCAGACAGTTGAGTTTGTACAACAACAAAAATGGTCTTTATATGAAAGCTAAACCCATAGTTAGCGTTAGCACTGAAATGGAAGTTCAGTTCTATGATGTTGATTCTATGCGGGTGGTTTGGCATGGAAATTATGTTAAATATTTAGAAGCTGCGCGCTGTGAGTTATTAAAGGCTTTTGACTATAACTATCTTGAAATGGAAGCCACTGGCTATATTTGGCCGATTGTAGATATGCGTTTGAAATATGTCGCATCTGCCAAATTGAGTGACTTTATTATCGTAGAGGCTAACCTAGTAGAGTATCAAAGTAGGTTAAAAATAGAATACGTGATCAGAGATAAAGCCACTGACAAGGTATTAAATAAGGCCTATACCATTCAGGTTGCCGTAGATATTACAAATGGTGAGATGTTATTTGAAACGCCCCAATGTGTATTGGAAAAATTATCGCCATATATAAATGAATTATAAAAATAGCTTATGGTTTTAAAGACGGAGTAGGGAATATGAGTAATACAGAAGCCTGTGATGTAGTCATAATAGGAGCTGGTCCAGCTGGTGCTATTGCAGCCGCTATTTTAGCTAATAAAGGTTGGAATACCATAGTCGTAGAGCGTGAGGAGTTTCCTCGCTTTTCAATAGGTGAAAGCCTTTTGCCACATTGTATGGAATTTGTGGAGCAAGCGGGTTTGTTAGATGGGCTGCTTAAACATGCCTCTGAACTGCACTTTCAATATAAAAACGGTGCAGCTTTCTACCGTAAAGGTGAACGTTCAGATTTCAACTTTGAGCAAAAATTCTCTGAAGGGCCAGGTACTACTTTTCAAGTTAAACGAGCAGCATTCGACAAGTTATTAGCAGACGAAGCAGCTAAAACAGGTGCTGACTTTAGATACAAGCAAACTGTTCAATCAGTAACTAATGACGTCGAAGGTGCCTGCTTAGAAGTTAGCACCGAGCAAGGTAGCTACCAGTTAAACGCCAAGTTTATGTTGGATGCCAGCGGTTTTGGGCGGGTGTTACCTCGGATGTTGGACTTAGAGTTACCCAGTAACCTTAGCAACAGAAAAGCAGTATTTACTCACTTTAAAGATAATATCCCTAAGAACGCCAATTTCGACCGTGAAAAAATATTGATCACTGTACACCCTGAAATTGCTGATGTGTGGTATTGGTTAATTCCCTTTTCTGACGGTACCTCAAGTATTGGTGTGGTAGGACGCCCAGAGTGCTTCGACGAGTCTCAAAGTTGTGAGCAGCAGTTACTCAAGTTCATACATGACGACGACAATTTAGGTGAGCTATTAGCCACGGCAGAAGTGTTACAACCAGCCCGAGTGATTGGTGGTTACTCTGCTAGTGTTAAATCCTTGCATGGTCCTAGTTTTGCGTTACTTGGTAATGCTGGAGAATTCTTAGATCCGGTATTTTCATCTGGTGTGACTATAGCTATGCGCTCTGCAGCATCAGCTGCCACACTACTAGATCGTCAATTATCAGGGGAAACTATCGACTGGCAAACTGAGTATGAAGTCCCATTACGTAAGGGAATTGAAGTATTCAAAACCTTTGTTATGTCTTGGTATGACACTAGCTTTCAAAATGTAATTTTTTTCCAAGATGAAGAGTCAGAGGTTAAGCCTATGATCACTTCAATTTTGGCTGGGTACGCTTGGGATGAAACCAACCCTTTTGTGAAAAGCTCAACTCGAGGCATTCGTATGTTAACTAAACTATGTGAGGCAGATTAGTTGTATAACGCGACACCTTTATACATTAATGGTATTGGCTTATGTAATCCGTTAGGTGGCAATGCAGATGAAGTGGCGGCAAATTTATTTGCTGGAACTCAAAGTGGAATGCTATTACGTGAAGATTTACTGCACGAAGGTAAGGTATATGTTGGGCAAGTGACCATAGACTTACCTGAATTAAGCTCGTTTTCAAAACACTTTCAAAGTCGCAATAACCAATTGTTATTACAGGCCTATAAACAAATTGAGCCTCTAGTGAATGAGCTTAAACTACAATTTTCGAGTACTCGATTTGGCATTATATTGGGTACGAGCACTTCTGGCATTGCTCAAGGTGAAGAGGCAATGGGGTATAGACTTGACGCAGAGAGCTTTCCTGATAGCTATGACTATCGTATTCAAGAGTTATCAAACCCTGCTGAGTTTCTGAGTGAATATGCCGAGCTTGATGGATACGTTTCAGTAATTTCAACAGCTTGCTCATCTAGCGCTAAGTCATTTATAACAGCGGCAGAGATGATAAGTGCCGGGTTAATAGACGTCGCTATTGTCGGTGGAGTTGATTCATTATGTGGCATGACAGTAAATGGTTTTAGTGCTTTGGAATCGACATCGGACGGTATTTGTAATCCATCAAGCGTTAACCGTGATGGTATCAATATTGGCGAAGCGGCAGCCTTAGCGGTATTGAGTCGTAAAAAGTCAGCCATTAAGTTTTGCTCGGGTGGTGAATCTAGTGACGCTCATCATATGTCAGCCCCACACCCTGAAGGTGCTGGTGCCAAAGTAGCAATGCAACATGCATTAACTCAGGCGCAGCTTAATCCTGAAGATATTAGTTACATTAATCTACATGGCACAGCTACGCCAAAAAATGATGAGATGGAAGCCATAGCGGTAGCATCTGTTTTTCCCAATGACACTTATGTAAGCTCTACTAAGGGCTGTGTTGGCCATACTTTGGGAGCTGCTGGGGCAACAGAAATCGCCTTTTGTTATTTAGCGTTACAACATCAAAAAATGCCTCCCCATATTTGGGATGGTGAAAAAGACTCTGCTATGCCTGAATTAAATTGGGTCAAAGCAGAAAGCCAAATCGAAGGGGGTTTAAAATATTGTTTAAGTAACTCCTTTGCATTTGGCGGAAATAATGTGAGTTTAATTATAGGTTTAGAACATGAATAAATATGCCATAGAAGATGTGGTGCCACATGCTCACCCTATGATTTTGATTGAACAATTAAAAGAGTTCTGTGAAGACTCTGCTACTTGTTTATTAGAGATTAAAGAACTAAGTAACTTTTATAATCCACAAAAAAAATCGATACCATCTTATGTTGGCTTAGAATATTTAGCTCAAAGCATTGCAGCTTATGCGAATGCCAATAAGGTAGCTGAAGGTGGTGAAGTCGCTCTTGGGTTTTTAGTGAGCGCTCGTAGTTTTAAAGCTGCGGTAAGTGAGTTTAGATTAGGCATGCAGTTAGAAACTAGAGTTACCAAGCTATTTAAAGAAGAAAATGGTTTGAGTGTCTTTGATTGCTCAATAGTTTGCGGTGAAGACAAACTAGTTGAAGCTAAAATTAATGTATACGAACCAGAAAATCCTGATTTATATCTGAAGGAGAATACCTAAAAATGTCTAAAAGGGTAATTGTAACCGGCTCTAGTAAAGGGATTGGTAGGGCAACCGCATTGCGATTAGCAAAAGATGGCTTTGATGTAACCGTACATTGTAAAGGTGACGTTGAGGCTGCCAATAGTGTGGTAGATGAAATCAAAGTCATGGGGCAAGAAAGTTATTGTTTACAATTTGATGTTGCGAATCGTAGCCAAACTAAAGCTGTGTTAGAAAAAGATTTAGAAGATAACGGCGCTTATTACGGCGTGGTATGTAATGCGGGCATTACCCGTGACACTGCTTTTCCTGCTATGACAGAAGACGAGTGGGATGATGTGGTTCATACCAATCTAGATGCTATTTATAATGTTTTACATCCTTTGACTATGCCTATGGTGCGAACTCGAAAAGGAGGGCGCATAGTGACTATGGCTTCTGTTTCTGGAGTAATAGGAAACCGAGGGCAAGTTAATTATAGTGCTTCAAAAGCAGGAGTGATTGGAGCCACTAAAGCTTTAGCTTTAGAATTAGCTAAACGTAAAATAACAGTTAACTGTGTTGCACCTGGTTTAATTGATACAGGCATGACAGATGAGTTACCTATGGATGAAATTATGAAAATGATCCCTTTAAGAAGAGCAGGGCAAGCTGAAGAAGTCGCTGGAGCGGTATCGTTTTTGATGTCTGAAGATGCATCTTATATAAGTCGACAAGTATTGTCTGTAAATGGTGGAATGGCTTGATGAAAAGAGTTGTTGTAACCGGCATGTCATCTATTACTGCTTTAGGTGAAAACTGGGCAAGCTTCGAGTCGGCTCTTAAAAAGAAAAAAAATGCCGTTATTCGTATGCCTGAATGGCAAGACGTAAAAGGGCTGCATTCAGATTTAGCTGCTCCCATCTCTGATTTCTCTGTGCCTGAGCACTACACTCGTAAGAAAACACGCTCAATGGGGCGTCTATCATTAATGGCGACACGTAGCGCTGAGATTGCTCTTGAAGAGAGTCAGTTACTCGGTACTGACGTGTTAACTAATGGTGATACAGGTGTAGCCTATGGGTCATCCATAGGTTCAACTCCTCCCCTTATTGGATTTGGAGATTTGTTAAAGCACCATGACATGTCAGGAATGACTGCTACCAGTTATATCAAAATGATGAACCATACTTCTGCGGTAAATATTGGAGTATTCTTTGGTATAAAAGGCAGAATACATACCACTAGTTCGGCCTGTACTTCAGGCTCTCAAGGGATTGGTTATGCCTATGAAGCAATAAAGTTTGGTAAACAAAAAGTCATGGTTGCTGGTGGCGGTGATGAACTGTGTTTATCTGAAGTAGCAGTATTTGATACCTTGTTTGCCACTAGTACTAAATTAGAGCACCCAGAGTTAACCCCTAGACCATTTGATGTAGATAGAGACGGATTAGTCATTGGTGAAGGAGCGAGTACCCTTATCTTAGAAGAAATGGAACACGCTATCGCCCGTGGCGCGCCGATTTTAGCTGAGGTGGTTGGATTTGGTACTAACTCTGATGGCTTACATGTTACTCAGCCTAATAATGAGACCATGGCAGTATCTATGCGCCTAGCACTTCAAGATGCTGGGCTATCAGCTCAAGATATCGGATATGTCAGCGCTCATGGTACTGCCACAGGCAAAGGAGATATTGCAGAAACACGGGCCACTAGCAGTGTTATGGGAAGCAATATGCCAGTAAGCTCATTAAAAAGTTATTTAGGCCATACTTTAGGGGCATGCGGAGCAATAGAAGCTTGGGCGAGTATCCATATGATGAATAACAATTGGTTTGCACCCACAATTCAGCTAAAGAATGTAGACCCTTTATGCGGCGAGTTAGATTACATTGTTGGTGATGGAGCAGTGATAGAAACTGACTTTGTTATGTCTAATAACTTCGCTTTTGGTGGAATTAATACGTCATTAATTTTTAAACGCACGGTCTGATCACATCAGGTGCTTTAGATGATTTAAATAAAAACGGCCTCTAAAGGCCGTTTTTTTTATAGGTTTTAAAAAAGAGACTTAAAGTCTAACTTCGGTGACGACTCCGTTACCATCAAACTCAACTGCTTGTTTTTTAAATTTATTTAACCAATACATCCAAGTGTTACTTTCCGTTGAAGATGTAGCATGAATAGGTGGGCGTCCCATAGCGAATAAAATGCCTTCTTTGGTCATGCCCACACTAGGTTTACCTGATTTAATGCCTTTTTGATCAAGTGCACTCAAAGAATCAACTTTGCTTTTATCACAGGATGTGCCAATAAAGTTAGAGATGTTTTGTAGTAATGACTCACCCGCTTTTCTAGTGTGCTTGTCCCAAAGGTAAGTGTAAGTTGTGCCGTTATAAATAAACTCAATTTCTTTTTCGCCAATATCTTCAATTTCCACTTTTGAACACATAGGGATCATCATGCCATCTAGCTGATAATTAACCGCGTAAAGTATTTTTCGTTTGTTGTCAGGGTGCAAATTAACTAGAGTTACCAGCGTGGCACCTTCTTTTATTACACTGTTACTGGTATCAGCAGTTGAAGAACAACCTAGGGTGATTGAGCTAATTGCGATAGCTATGGCTAGTATAGATTTGGATTTGGTAAGTAACATCATTTTTAGTCCTTTTAAAGTTTAGTTAGCGTGCCTCTAATATTTCTATACAGAAAGTAACGGCTAGAGTGGCATTATTTAAGTACAGATAAAGATAATAATCTAGTCTGCAATTGTTTCTCCATTTTTGCACACTCTTGCAAAGTCTCAGCAATAGTGTGCAAAGATATGTCTTGGCGCTTTTTACAAAATAACACAGCTTGCATGGCGAACTCTCGCCATTTATCACCAATTTCTGTGGTTAATTTAGAGAGCTCATAAAGTCTCTCATCACCTGTTAATGCTGATGCTTCGTCTAAAAAACTGGCATACATAAACCTGAAACCCGCACCACCTGTGCCAATTTCTTCTTGCATCCGCACTATATTGCCTAAATATAAACGGGTGTACTTCATAGGTTTATGTTCTAGTTTTAGAATTTGTTTGGCAAGGTAATGTATACCTTTAATGCCGAAAAAAGATATGCCTGGAATAGGTAACCCGTACATCATTTTGGCTGTTTTTCTAATGCTTTTATAAATAAGTTCGTTGAAATCAACCTGTTCTTGGTTATCTTCTAAAACATACATTAGCCCTTTTGGTGCTAGGGCACCTTTAGCAAACCTTGCTCGTTTGAGATCGTCTGCTGGACATGTGACAACGTCTTCGAACACAGGATCGCTGATCAAGTAGTCACCCTGGCTGTTTTTCCCATAAACCACTAAGTTATGAGCGTTAAAATGAAAACGCATATCTTCAGGAAAATAAGGTAACCAATATACAGAGGTTTGCAGCCCTACGCAGCGGCCAAGCTTAAGCTCGCTATCTAACGCCTCCATGCCCTTTTCTTGATTTGAAAACTTTTGACTATGAACTGTCATTTTCAATTTTTTAGCGACACCTTTGATAATACTTTTAGGCGGCATGCGATAAGCAATTAATGGCAGCCCATTAATTTTGATAAAGGGTAAATAGGCAAAGGTAAGTGCCGATGCTAGCCCAAAAGCCATGGGTTCACTCATGGAAATGCGCCCTTGATTGCTCAACATATTGGCCACAACACCTGTTTCACAGTGTGATGACTGGCGATGTACGAAGGTGTTTTCCATATTACTCATTATTGTCTTCAATATTGATAAGTTGTCGCATTGATAAAGCAAAAACATCGCAATAAATTTCGAGTTTACGTTGGCTTAATCGATTAAATACTTTTGGTGTTAAATGGCGCTTCACTTGCCATTGAAAAAAACCACTGACTTGGGAAAGGTTTGGAATATCAAAGCGGTGTTTGTGCATGTGATAAGCTAAAGGAGAAAGCTCTCCGGTTTTTACTGCCGCTTTTGCCTCTAATGTCAATTGCTGTAAATCTTCAACAGCCATAGACGTAGCAAAACTCTCTACCTCCCAGCCACTCGATTGAACACCTGTATAGTGGCCTTCTTTATCTGTGGCATACATTAGCTTTTTATGGCCGTCGTAGGTGGGGCTATTGTCTTGGGGCACCTTATCTTCGCGCATGATTACACAACAGTTAATTGAATGAATGCACTGGAAAAACGACCACTTTCAGGAACGTAACAGAGTATCTTTTGGCCGGCTTTTAACTGAGATGAATTAAACAGTTCTTCAAGCATGATAAAAATTGATGCTGAGCCAGTATTCCCTTTTTGAGGTAGGTTGGTAAACCATTTCTCAAAGGGCAATTCGAAGTCAATATTGACCAAGCTTTGATACACTTTGTCTCTGAAATAGTTAGAAGAGTAGTGGGGTACAAAATAATCGTAGTCACTGGTTTTAAGGTCTCGCTTAGCGATAATCTTTTTGAGTGTTTCTTCTACGGTGAACTTAACTATGTTTTCGTTTAACAAGCGTACATCTTGTTTCACCGACATAATTGACTCTTGCTCTCTTTGGGCTCCACTGTAGGTATTCCAACCTTTAAGTTTGCCATCAATTTTTTCAGCACCCGCATACATACAGGCTTCAAGTTGGTTGGCAAAAGAGTAACTGTCTATCCAGTCGATACGTAGAGATAAGCCATCGGTATTAGCTTTATCACTCAGTAATGCGGCACCCGCGCCATCAGATAACATCCAGCGTAAAAAGTCTTTTTCAAAGGCCATTTCAGGGTGGTCGGCTAAGGTATCGATTTTATGTTGATGTTCAGAGTCAAAATTACGAGCATGCATAATGGAAGATGCCACTTCACTGGCCACCACTACACTTTGCTTACTTTCACCTGCTTTTATATTCAAATAGGCATATTTAAGTGCGGTGATGCCACATAGACACACCCCTGAAGTTGAAACGATTTCGCAGGGTGGATTTTTTAACTCACCATGAACCATAGCTGCGTGATTGGGCATTACTTGGTCAGGCATAGATGAAGATGCCACTAGGCTGTCAAATGAGCTTAAATCAGCGTCATCAGCAAACAAACCTCGAACCGCTTCAGCTGCTAATTCTGCGTTGGTGTAATTTTGCTCGCCAGTTTCTGGATCTATGGCGTAATAACGTTGTTTAATGCCGTTACTTCTGAGTATCACAGCGCGGGCACGAGATTTTTTATCTCCGATTAGACCTAGGCGTGTTTCCATCTCATTGTTACTAACAGCTTCGTTCGGAAGGGCTGCAGATAACTTATTAATATAGATGCTGTTTTCCAAATTTTTACTCTCCTGATGGTTCCGCATAGTATTTCTTTTGTGCAACAATTTTTTTTCTAGTCAGGGGTGAAATTAGCTTTTTAAGTAACGCGCTAATAGGTACCACAGTGAGAATCAATAATATTAAAAAGGTTACGTATACCGAAAGCCCAATGGCTCTGCGTTTACTGTCTTGTGGGCCAAGCTTACGTAATATTTTTGACCAAATATTAAAGCTATGGCTGGCGACTCTTTCACTGGCAATCAATTTCTCGTTTATTTTGACGGCACCTAAACCTGCTAACATGCTTTCTTGCACAGGCTCTGGGTTGAACTCTAAGCGTTGCCTTATGGCTTCGCCAAAACGTTTCGCATCAATAATATCTTGCTCGCCCACACCAGCTGGTGGCACCCATGATAAAGGTTTTTTGTTGCCCGTAAGCATCCATAATGGCGTGGCTAAAAAGCTAAAAAATGCACCACAATCATCACTTAACACTACGTTATCTACTAATTTAGCGTTCAGACTTCCAAGTAGGCTTTTTACTTTTTCTTGGGCCATTAACCACATTCCTCGACAACCAATTACGGTCACCACGGGTGTATTGTTAAACAATGCTTTGGCTTGTGCTGATTGTAAAAAAGAAGCAATTGGGATAGATGGCGATAAGAACCAAACTTGATAGGTCAGGATAATTAAATCATATTCATCATATTGTGGTGTGATGGGGGTTAGTTCTACTGGCTCCATCACAACCGTTTCTGGAAAAATACGAAAAAACTTTAAAAAGGGCCACGGAAAAGGAAAGGCTACCTTAGGTTTGATTACGATTGTTTCCATCGAGATTTGTTTAGAATCTTCAAGTGGCTGGCAGATAGAGTCTTTAATTTTAGACAATTGCCCTGTTTGGGTATAACAAATAGTCAGTATTTTACGCATGGATTAGCTGATTGTTCCTTCCTCAGTAAACCAGTATTATACTGAACCATACCTCAATGTGAACTCTTAGTTAATGATGAAAATATCAATTCTTGTAACCAAAATATTCTTATTATGTTTGTTGTTCATGTTAACTCTCTCTACTGCTTTTGCTGTTGATATAAAGGTGCAGGTCACTAGTGAAAAACCTAAACAAGCTCAGTTACATATTGAGCTATATAAGCTTGCTAGCGACTTAGACTTTAAAGAAAGTTGGCAGCATACAGTTGCTATTGCTAACCATGAATTTGAGATGAATGGGAATCAGAATACACAGTTTTTTATATTGAAAAATGTTGAGCTAGGTGAAATGTGCGCCCGTAGTTTTGTGGATGTAAATGGTAATAATAAATTAGATAAAAGCCCTACGGGATTGCCTAAAGAACCCGTTGGTTTTGCTAACAACCCTATTTTAATTTTTGGTGAGCCTTTACCATCTGGGGCTTGTTTTGAGGTTACCCCTATCACAACAGAAATACATATAAAGTTGCAACAGAAAAAGCGCAATAAATCTTAAAACAGAGAGTTAGGCTCCCCAATATCGATAACAAAAGGCGTTGCATTACTAGCATTTCGTATGGCGTCGAAACTAAAATTTTCTATATCAGCGATAGCTGTACTCTCAGCATTTTTCGCTAACAGGGCATAACAATTTCTTTCACTTTGAGTTTCTTGCCACAATAAAATAATGACTCGTTGTGAGGGTTTAGATATTACTTCTATAGAACTGATCAATAAGGCCTTTTCTAGAGCTTGTTTGTCTGCTCCTAAAAATAAATTGCTACCGTGAATATTAAACTCTTTGGCAATGTAAAAATTAGCGGCATTACCAACAGTAGAAACAAAGTCTAAGGGGCGAATAGATTTTCCTGAATGCCCATCAATAATTAATTTTTGAACTAACTCAACTGAAAAGTATGGGGCGCAACTTACAAGTGATGAAGTATCTGGGTTGCTAACCTCTAGCTTTAACTTGGCTACCGCAGCTAGTCCTGCAAGGGTAAAATTATCCATTCTACGCACTGCTACATCAAAATTGGATTTTACTAGTTGCCGTAATTCTTTGTTGTCCATAGAGCGGGGGTGGGTAAAGTGAGCTTGACGAATAATAGTCAACTTCATGCTTGTTCTGCCTTTAAAACGAGGGCTGCATTATTCCCACCGAAGCCACAATGATTGATTAGAATATGTTTGTAAGTATTAAGCTGCCCAGAAACAGGGGCAAAAGGGAGCATAAGATTTTCATCTTGAGTGTCTGGTACAGGTAAATAATGTGTATTTAATAATTCATCCATAAGGGCAATTTCAAGTGCGCCGCATGCTCCAAGTGTATGTCCAATATAGGGTTTGAGCGCAATGATGGGAGGGGGGGGGTCAAAAAATTGTTTCAGGCCATGGTATTCAGAAACATCATTATTGTAAGTTGCCGTGCCGTGTACTTTAACGAGATCGATATCAGTTAGATGCAAGCCTGAGTTTTCCACCGTGTGTTCTAACACGGAATTAATATGACTACCGTCTTCTGCCGTCATAGTTAAACTAGATGTATCACAGGCTGAATATCCACCTAAAACACTAAAGTAGTGTTGGCGCTTAGGTGGCGTCTTACTTAATAGCAGCGCGCCTATTCCTTCTCCTAACATTAAGCCATCTCTTTGGTATTCGAATGGGCTTATTTTGTTCTCTGATATTAAGTCTAAAGAGTGAAAGCCATCGAGGGTGAGGTGATTGTAAAACTCACAACCAATAATAATAACCTGCTTTATATTAGTGTTTTCAAGTAAACCTTTACCATAAAGTAGTGCGTTTATACTTGCCGTACACGCTGTATTAAATACCATATGGCAATGGCTTAACCCAAGTTTACGTTGCAGATGCTCGCTGAGACGATCTATCTTAGGTACCCAAATATCTGGGTCTGGGCTAGGTTTTATTGTACCAATATCTAACGAAGTTGAACCCAACATTAAAGCTGTGTGTTTAAGGTCTTCTTGACTTAAGCCACTTTTATCAATTAATTGACGAGTAACCTTCGTCAGAGTAGTAAACACTCTTGCTTCAGATGAATCGATACTTAAGCTGTGCATACCATAAAAAGGAACATTTTCTTGGTTAGGCATAGCAACTGAAATATTGGGGCGATCATTAAAAGTTAATGAGTCAGTTGCACTATTGCCGCAAGCTGAGTGAGAAACACTAGAGTGAATATAAATTGCCATCTTTATGATTGTTTTACGCTTTGGATGTAATCAACAATACTGGATATTGAATGTAGGTGCTTACGTGATTCTTTTGAGCCCTCTACTTTTATACCAAAATGTTCTTTTAGTACTAACGCTAACTGTAATGCGTCTAATGAATCTAAGCCAACGTTTGACTTTTTTCCAAAGAGTGGCTCATCATCTTCTATATCTTCCCATGACAAATCATCTTCTTTGTCACACTCAACTATTATTAGCTGTTTTAATTGTTTCTTTATCGCATCTAATTCCATAATAAATCCCTAACTTTACGATTAAATAAAAATGACGCCACACCTAAAGATGCCAAGCTGAAAAGGCAAAGTAGCATAATTTGTTGTACTGAATTATTTGCTGTGGTGTAAAACATATTCTGTTTGATTAGTTCGGCGGCCCAATACATAGGAGAAAATTGAGCGACTTCACGCAAGCTTGGTGGCATCACATCCAAGGGCACCATAAAACCACTTAAAGCAGCTAAGATGATGTTTATACCACCGCCGAGTACGATAGCTTGTTCAAAACTTTTCACTAAAGCTGAAAAAATAGCTGCAAAACATACGGCACTAAAACAAATAAATAAGCCCATAGGAATAATATGTAATATTTGGCTGTAGGTTATGGGAGCCGAATCGACCACTAACGGTACTAACCGTAATCCAATGAAAACTAATACTAAGAACTGAGCCAAGCTAATACAGTAAAATGCAGTTAGCTTTGTAAAAAAGTAAGTGTACATGTTGATTGGGAATGTTTTTAGGCGTATTAGTGTGCCGCTTTGTTTTTCATTTACCAAAGTGATGGAAATTGGTAATACGATAAAGAATATTCCAAACACTAACCAAGAGGGAATACTGTAGCTAATAACGGGTAATAAAGATCCTGTTTCAGTTGTTATTAATTCTGATGTATCTGATTGTTTAACAATCTGCTGCATTTGTTGTTCTAAAGGTAAATCAGCATCTAATTCTTCGGTTTCCAGCATGTATAAGTGTAACTTTACTCTAGCAAATGATAATTCTAAGTGTTGCTGAATAATAGTTTGCACAGGGATTGAAGCGTTGGCGCTAAATGTAACAACAAGCAAATTTTTTGCGCGGCTAGTGAATACATTGTCGTTGAAGGTGTGACTGAAGGATAATGTGGCAGTTGCAGAATCTGAAGAGTCAGCGAAGTGATACCCTAACTTAGTCAAATATTGGACGTAGAGCTTTTCATGTTGTTGGGGTTGTTGTTCTACATAAATACTAACTGAGTCAAGCATATCTGACTGACGGCCACTCATGGCAAATGTCATCAGTAACATAAAAGTGACAGGCATGATAAATAACACCGCAATACTGTGCAGGTCACTAAATACCACGCGCAATTCCTTTTTAATGCTCTGCAGTATCATGGGAGCCCATTAACGTAAGATAGTGATCGGTTAGGGAGTTTTGCCCTAACTGCATGCTGTGAATACCGACTTCACTTTGTTGTAGCAATTGCATTATTTGCCAAAGGGTTTCATCTTTTTGTACTTGGCATTCTAAGGTGTTTCTCTGACTAATTTGGCACCCTGTTAGACGTTCGACTTTTCGTTCAATCGCCTTGGTTAAGGTATGTGTAAATGTGACTTTGAGTAATCTGTTACTCTGTATTTTGTCAAATTGAAATGCTTGGCCACCTTTAAGCATATAAATATCATCACAATGTGCTTCAATTTCACTCAGCATATGAGAGGTAAATATGATGGTTTTATGTTGCTTTTTGAGAGACTCGATTAGGGCTAGAATAGCTTTTCTGGATACAGGATCTACCCCTACAGTAGGCTCATCTAAATATAAAACTTGTGGGTCTTTGAGTAATGCAATTGCTAAATTTAAGCGCCTCTTGTAGCCCCCTGATATAGATTTAGACTTTTGTGTGAGTACGTTCTCTAATTGACATTCTTGTATCACTCTTTGGATTGCACTTTGTTGTTGAGCTGAAATGTAACCGCATAGGCTGGCAAAGTATTCAAGATTTTGCATCACGGTAAGTGGAAAATAGAATGCATATTCCTGAGGAACTAAGGCTACGTTTTCTTGAATAAAATGCCTTTGATTTACAATATCTTGTTTATCTTTTGTAAAGGTTATAGCACCAGACGAAGGTTGCAGTAATCCAGAAAGAATTGATAATAGTGTGGATTTCCCGGCACCATTGGGGCCTATGAGTCCCAAACAGATACCTGAAGGTATAATCAATGAAATGCTTTCTAAAGAGAGCCTTTCTGCTTCTTTATATTGATAACTAACATTTTTAACTTCTATATCAATCATATTTTCTTGCATCTATCGCAACGATTTCGTTTTAACAACTAGAATAGAGAAAATCATAGAATGGTCATCGTTATATAGTGGTACTTTGAATATTACTCAGTAATGAGCACTCGTATTCCATTACTTGCATGCCAGAATACGAGGAATATTGTTTAAGGCAGAGTAACTAAAGTCGCTTTTAATGCGACTCCGGCGAGGAACTTTCCGGCGCCACACTCAAACTCTGAACTACTTGAAAACTCCTGGTGCTTATAGTTCGACTTTATATCGATAACGGCATTCATGCCTTTTTTTAAAGCGCTTTCTTGCAGAGCTTTGATTGCAGAAAGTAAAACCCATTCACAGGCTTCTTGGTCTGATTTATTAAACGCATTGGTTTTTTTGCTGGTTGTAACTTCACCCCAAGTATTACTTGGTGTTGCATGGGCTTGACCAGCAAAATATACTGGAACACTCAATAATGCTTGTTTGGCTTTGGTAGAGCTAAGTAGCGGTTCGATTGGAAATTTTACTCTGTCGTCTCTGGCAAATGCGCTTGATGATATTAATAGGCAAGATACCAAGCCAGCTAATAATACTTTCATTGTTAGTCCTTAATAATAAAAATTTAATACTGAGAAACATGATCACAACATTAAATGCCTTGCTATTCAATCATTAATCTAAGGTTTCAATTGTTATTTGGTAATTGTCTAAATGATGAATTAGCTGAGTTATGTGCTTATTTTGTGTAACCGAAAAACTAAGACTCCCGCTTTCGAAAAATTCGCGTTTAGCGCTGTGACCGTTACTTAACAGAACATCAATGCCTATTAGTCCATTTTTTATATCAACTAGGGGCCAATTACAAAGTTGATAGTAGGCGAGTAATTGTTGTGCGGGAATATCTGACATTGCTATGCTTTTGCTAACCACCACTTCATCATTTTGTCGCCAAGTAAGTTGAAATAGTTCAATACCAGATAAGCTAAAACCTACCATTTGAATACTATCTTCAGCTAGTTCGGTTTGTAGCAAAAATTCATGTTGGTTATCTTGCTCTGCCACCTGAAGTTTTTGTAAAGAAGTGTGGCCCACTAGCTCATCTGGCACGGCTTGAATAAAATAGCTGGCCTGTTCGCTGAGTTTTACTTGGTTAGATTGCAGTTTTAATGTATTGCAAGACAATAAACACAGGGTAATAACGAGTAACCCGAAATTAAAAGAATTTGGGCTCATTATTATTGGTTCCGCTTTAAGATTGTCGTTGGCAGGGTGAAGCACAAAGACCACGCTATGATTACCCCTATTAATATAGTTAATCCAAATTGTAAAATCGCGGGGGTACTACTAAATACAAACATGCCAAAGGCAATGCCCGATGTGGCGGCTGATAGGCTTATGGCTTTTATTACATGCTGTTGTTTGCCGTGTTCAATTAAAAACACCACATAATCCACAGCTAAGGCGATGATCAGAATACAAGCTAACAAGTTAAACAAGGTCACATAACCTAAGAGTAAGTGACTCAAAGCTAAAGAGCTCAGTGCTGTGACTATGGGTATGACAGCAAGTTTTAAACCTTGTAAATAACCATATCTTAAGGTCATTAATAATAATAAAGCACCGGCGGCTAGCATCAAAAACAACAGTAAATACTCTCGCAATTTTGCAAGAGCTTCTGAGTATTTTGTTGGTTGGTCAAAGTAATGTACTGGAAAGTCTAATTGCTGTTGCAGAGTTTGTAAAAATTTTGGGTCTATTGGCCCCATGTAACTTAATATGCCTACTTGGTTACCTTCTTTAGCCGTTATTGCTGGGTAGAGTTTAAGTATTGCTTGAGGTAGCTGCTCTATCGTCATGAAACTGTCTGATGAGGCATTGAGGTTTGATACAGACTCAGTCGTCATAAAGTCAGTGATAGGCGTTAATTTTCCTTGTGCTAAACCAAGTTGTAACCACTTAATATTGGCTTGTTGGGTGTTAATTGAAGGCACCCATTGGTCAATACCGAGTAATTCAAATCCCTCATCATTTATCTTATTAATAGCCAGTCTAATTTGCTCAAAGTGCTGCAATATTTGTTGCTGGTTGTCGCCCTTGGTATAAATGAACCTTGGGTATTGTTGATTACCTATAATCTGGCTTACCCGTTTCTCATTGTTAACTAGGTGAGCTGGGCTGCTGTTGAATGCGTTAATGTTATCTTGAAAAAACCAGGTAGGAGCGGCAGCTAAGCAACATAAAATTAGCCCTGCTAATATAACTTTGAAGCCTTGTGGTTGAAACTCTAGTTCATGGATTGGGGGATGAGTTTCAGGCTTACTTTGCCAAGGCCAATGTACTATCAAGGTTAAAGCTGTAATTATGGTGAAGGCTAAGCCTGCAACAATAAAAACAGCGACTTGTTGTAATAAAGGAATGGGTAGCAAAAGTAATAGCAAATAGCTGATAATAGTCGTTCCACCACTGACGAAAATAGCGGGTGCAATATACCCTCTTAACTGTTTATTTCTAAACCCTGTATATTTAGCTGTTAATAGTGTGTGATACCCATAGTCGACAGCGACACCAATCAAGCTTACTGCAAAAACTAACGATAAAATATGGATATTGTCGAATACTAAAGTAAGCGCCAACATACCTGATAGCGATGCACTACCTAGCAATAAGCTTATACAAATTAAAGGTTGGATACTTCTAAAGCTAACAAGGGTTAGTAGTAATACACCTACTATTGATATCCCGCCGAATAGTTGGGTTTCAAAGCTTGCTTGAGATGTTATCGCTGCTGAGTGAAACATTAAACCGCTAGATAGAATCTCCATGTTTGGTGTTTGGTAATGAGCCACTAACTTGTCTAGTTGCGCTATGGTAGCTACCACTGTATCTAATTGAATCGCTGCTTGGTTAAAGTTTAAAAATAATGGGTAATACCTTTTATTTTCATGCTCTATATAGGTAAACCCTTGATCTTGTTGCCACCGATTAATAGAGGATTTATCTGCAAACCAATCTGCAACATTAAGAAGAGGCGCTTTATTAATTGTTAATGATACTAGCGGGTTTGAAGGGGCACTCATTAGACCCATGTAATTGTCTACTATGTGGGAATAATCGTTGTTATTCTTGGCTTTAGTGGCAGCTTGGCTCAAAAAAGCTAAAGGGTAACTGGAATAAATATTGGCTAACTCATTCACATCAAAGTCTTTGCTAGGTTCAGAGCTAGCTGTTTGAACTAGCCCTGTAGCTAATAGCTGTTCTGCAATTTTTGTTAAAGTTGTTTTAGACTCTTGATGTTCTTGGTGCTGAATAAGCAATAATCCCTTGGTTTTAAAAGGCTCTGCAGCGGCTTTAGTGAGGTCATTCATTTCATCACCTAGGTCTAATACATTGAGTATATTGGCGTCAAAAGTAATGCCTCCAGAAGCTGATTTATAAACCAATGCGCTGGCCATTAGGCTAGTTAGTATTACCCAGAGGGTGATGATTAAGCGATTATTTGAAAACGCTATCACTGGGTTATTGACCTTTTTCTTTGGGGTGAGTGTTTGCCTCTAAGTATATATTAGTTACGTTTCCATTAGATTCATGCAGGATTATCTGTTGCAAAGCTTGTTCGGTGATTACTAAATCTAAGGTCTGCATAACACTGGATACTTTGGGAGCAATAGGATCTAGGGTTAACCCTTTACTATTTTCCGAAATTTTAAAATATTGAGTTAACTTTTGAGGATCTCCACTAAAAACTGGTAGTAACATGGCGCTAAAATTGGCATCAGTCGTAAGCATTTTAAAACTACCGTCCGCTTGCTTTTCTGAAACACCATCTTGGTTGATAAGTAGAAAATTGTTGACCGGTTTAAGGGTATTCCATACTAAGCCTGTTTCAGGTGAGTAATGGTATTTACCTTGGGTAACAAAAGGTCGACTTAAAGCTGCTAAGTGTTTTTCTTGGATAAAATTACCCTGAATGTGCTTTTGGTTGGCCCAAGGAAGTTCAAAGCCATGCAATATCGGGCAATGTAAGGTAAATAAAAAAAGTAATGGTGAGAAAAAATGCCGCATTTATATTCCCTTTTCAAGCCTAGAAACTTTAGTGCTTATGTTTTACGGTTTGTCTAATTAACCACTCTGATGCGCCTAGTATGCCCATCAAAATATAAGATATGATGCCATTGTATAGAGTCCAAATTTCAATGTCGCTATACAAAGCTGTGTAAAACGAAATACATGCATTCAGTATGAAAAAAACGCACCATACCTTGGTAAAAAAGCGGGTATAGCTAACGCCATAGTCTGAAAGATTTTTCTTTTTAATGCGTGCAAAACGTTCAATTACAGTGGGGGGATAAATTAAAGAATAGGTAAATATTGAGAAAAACATTAAGCTCATGGCGACGGGGTAAAATTTAATACCGTAGTCAGAATTAGAAATCAATGAAAACAATAATAATGTCAGTACTCCACCAAATACCAGCTTGAAATGCTTATGTTTACGGGAGCTAGATTTATCTAATACAAATCGTAGAGTTAACAATAAAATGAGTAAAGCCGAGACAATACTAGGGTTACAGTATTTAAGGCCAAAATAAGCAATTATTGGATACAGTACAGCCAGAACAGTTAATAGAATAGGCAATTTATGAACTCGCTGAGTCTAGTTGAAAAGCTAGCATTTTAATCTAGGACTAGTATCGAATAAGTGTGTCTTAAGATTCATGTTGCTCATAAACTTTATTAAACTGTGCAAAGTCTTCTCTGTAAGTTTGCTGGATATCTCTAGTTAATTGACGTACCGACTTACTGATAGTTTCAGCTGGGTAATTACTGGTATCTACTTCGTCTAAAATCACTAATTTCATATGAATCTTTCTATCTGGGACTTTGTACCAAGGCAAGCCTTTTGTAAGTGCTGGTGGTGTTACTTCTATTAACACTCGCTGAAAATTTTTCTCACAACGCAATGCGATATTGGCTGCACCTCTTTTAAAATCAAAATCTGCACCGGGCAAGGTTCGGGTTCCTTCAGGGAATATAATCAGGTTACAGCCTTTTTCCAATGAGGTTTTACAATCTGTTATCAAATCTTCTGGATCGGCATTGCTGATGTAACCTGTATTTTTGATGATTCCTCTAGTAAAAACATTCTGTAAAAGTGTCTGTTTAACTATGCAGTCGGCGTTTTTGACTATGGATATCAATACCACCACGTCGATAAGAGAAGGGTGATTGGCAATAATTATTTTTCCTTTGACCCTTTTTAAGGCTTCTACCCCCTTAGTGTCGACTTTTGTAACCCCCACCACATACATTAGCCAGACAAAACTTTTAAAAGTTAGATGTACCGCATAGCGGCAGGCTTGTTTGCGTTTTTCTTCATTATTTTTATATCGGATCCTATAAAAAGGTAACCATAATGTAGCAATGATTATGCCCCCAATACCAAAAACAGCGAAGCAAAAGCCAGTGCCAAATAATCGCCAAATTTTACTTAAAAATATAATCACAATATCTATTACTTACTCTTTTGGACCTTTGCTATATGGATGAAGCCAGCTCTGCTGCTTGGCGTATTGCTAACATTGCGTCCAAATTTTTAACTTGTTTGGCGCCACCAATATGGTGATAAGGTATAGTTAAATTCTGATAATCAACGCTGGTGTCACTCTTTTGCCCAGCGCAAATAATAACGGTATCTGCTTCAAGAACAAACTCTTTACCTCTGCTCTCCAAAGCTAAGCCCTTAGCACTAACCTCACGGTAGTGTATTTTTGTTAGAGTCTTAATGTTTTTTCGCTTAAATTCTTCTCTGTGTATCCAAACCGTAGTTTGCCCAAGGCCTGTACCTGGCTTACGAACGGATCTTTGCAACATGGTAATATTGGATGTTAGTTGAGGTACTGCTGGTATGTCTTTTTTCCCGCCCCTAATTTGATTACTTAAGTCAATTCCCCAATGTTTTGCAAAAATGTCACTTTGTTCATTTAAAGACAAATGCTCGATTTCTGGTGTAGTGAGCTTAGTGACTACGTCAAAGGCAATTCCCCCCGAGCCTACAATTGCAATCTTAGTTCCCAATGCTTGTGGCTGCTCGATTATATCAATGTAACTTAAGACATTCGCATCTTCAGAAATAGGTATATCCAATTTTTGAGCTTGAGTGCCGGTTGCAATAACTACCTCATCAAAGCTATTTAATTCTGCGGTATTTACAAGGGTGTTTAGTTTCAGTTCAACCTTATTTTTATTAATGGAGACCTTTAAATAACGAAGAAACTCTTTAAATTCAGCCTTACCCGGAATGTTTGCCGCTAAATTTAATTGGCCACCTAGTTTTTCTGATGCCTCGAAAAGTGTCACTTTATGGCCTCGTTGCGAGGCATAAATAGAGAACATGGCGCCTGCTGGGCCAGCACCCACAACAGCGATATGTTTTGATATTACCGTTGGGGGAAATGTCAGAGTGGTTTCAAATGCAGCTCTTGGATTCACTAAACAACTGGCAACTTTTCCTTTAAAGATGGGGTCAAGGCAGGCTTGATTACAAGCAATACAGGTGTTGATTGTATGTGCCTCATCATTTTTTGCCTTTTCTACAAAATGACTATCGGCTAGAAATGGCCTTGCCATAGAAACCATGTCAGCTTCATCATTTTTTAATATCGCTTCCGCTACCTCTGGTGTATTTATGCGGTTACACGCCACGATTGGTATATTAATGTGTTGCTTAACTGCTGCAGTGATGGACCTAAATGCTGCTCTAGGCACAACACTCGCAATAGTTGGGATCCTCGCTTCATGCCAGCCAATACCGCTATTAATTATATTTACGCCTGCTTTTTCAAGGGCAAGAGCAAGCTGTATTACTTCTTCAATGTTATTGCCATCGTTTACTAAATCTAGAATTGAAAGCCTAAAAATAACAATAAAGTTATTACCAAGTCTTTTTCTTATGCGGTGAACTATTTCTAAGGGAAAACGAATTCTATTCTCAAAGCTGCCGCCCCAGCCATCGGTCCGTATATTGGTATGTAAGCATAAAAATTGATTAATCAAATAGCCTTCAGAGCCCATGATTTCTACACCATCGTACCCTGCCAGTTTTGAAAGTTCTGCACAGTTTACAAAGTCTTCAATCTGCTGTTCGATTTCCGTTTCATCTAAGGCGTGAGGAGTAAAAGGGACGATTGGACCTTGCAATGCGCTAGGTGCCACTAGCTTGTTGTGGTAGCCATAACGACCTGCATGTAATATTTGTAAGCATATCTTAGTGGGGTATTGGTGTACTGTATCTACCACTAGTTTATGTTCTGGAATTTGCTTTTTGCTTGCTAAGATAGCTCGTTTAGGCGCTAAAATTCCTGAGCTATTGGGCGATACTCCACCAGTAATGATTAGACCCACGCCGCCAGCGGCTCGCTGCGCATAAAATGCAGCCAGTCGTTTGAAACCATCAGGCTGCTCTTCTAAATTAGTATGCATTGAACCCATAATGATTCTATTGCTAAGAGTCGTAAAACCTAAGCTTAGCGGTGAGAGAATATTGGGATAAGGCATAGAGGGATGATCTAGAGTTGAGACTTTTGTTAGCCTAGTTTAACATGAATTTTTGGTTTTTTAAGTTGCAATCTAAATGAAAGAAGTGGGTAAATTCAATACAATAGATGGCTTTTTAACTGAAAGTACCTATCTATTCTATTGCGATATACAAACATGCACTGTGCAAAATCAAAAAATTTTCTCACGCTTAAACTCTGAAGATTGCGAGCGGTTTGTGAGATTTAAGAAACCTTTGCGCAAGTATCAGTTTGGTATAGCCCGTTGTTTAGTGAAACAGGTGTTGTTTGAGTATTTCCATATTCCCCTAGAGCATCAATATACACTTACGGATTACTGTGAGTGGCGGGTAATAGACACAAACAGAAAGTTTTATATTTCTATAAGCCATAGTAAAAATATAGTGGTGGTGGCTATATCATTACAGAAACAACCTATAGGCGTAGATATTGAGTTTCAAAAAGAGCGAAATTTCCTTGAGTTAATTAATAGTTTGGGATCAGAAAATGAAAGAGTTTTATTCCAAAAAAATCCCGATAAAAAACGAATGTTTTATCAATTATGGACAGCAAAAGAAGCCTATATAAAAGCCTTTCAAATGACCTTAAGTGAGCTGACTAAAGTAGATTTATCGGCGTTAAGTAATAATGAGGATGACCAAGAGTGGCAGATACAGGAGTACACGCTTGAAGAAAATTCATATTTTATGTGTTTGCTCGCTCATAAAGGAATAAGCGTAACGCTTCAAAAGGTTATTCTGAATTGAATGTTTGATCCTATATGTACGAGCTCGTAGAATAGCTGCCCCAAAAACTAGGAGTATTATAAATGGAATTGGCGTTTCAAATTGCCAAGTGCGTTGCTTGGGCCCCCGGGGTAGAAACTGAGCAAGAGTGGTGTTTATGGCAGGCTGAAAAACATGATTTTTCATCCGATATTTCTTTGCCAGCTTTAAAAGCCATCCCAGCCATGCAAAGACGCCGACTAAGCCCTTTTGCAAAGGTTAGTCTACATTGTGCTTTGGAAGCGAGTGACCATCGACAAGGAGATTTACCTTGTGTGTTTTCATCTCGTCATGGAGACTTAAACCGCACTACCAAACTCATTGAAAATGTTGCAGCAAAAGAAGATTTATCTCCTACTCAATTTGGTTTATCTGTGCACAATGCCGTTTCTGGTTTATATAGTATTTACACTAAAAATCAGGCGCCTATTTCAGCTATTGCCTCTGGAAAGACCAGCTTTATGGCTGGTTTAGTGGATAGTGTGGTGAAATTACATGTAAACCAACTAGACCACATTTTATATGTATATACAGATTTAAGCGTACCTGATTGTTATTCGGGTTACCTTGATACTAACGAGTCTATTGGTATTGGTTTATTGATTCAGGCTAGTGCATTTCAAGGTGAAGGGTTTAAGTTAAGCAGTGCAACAACTAATCATGCAGTCTTGATGGGTATACAATCTTTAGACTTTCTTAACTTCTATTATGGTGATGCAATAAGCTGGAATACTCCTGTAAATAAACAGACTTGGACATTAACAAAAAACTAGGGCAAAAACTTTGCCAGTCAAAGCACATCGCCACTTTATGATAAGTTGCTAATGCTAAATTGATTGGTATTATTGGCCTCATTAAAGTTATTCGAATGAAGTTATAAAAGGAAGTGAAATGAGTGATCTTATCCTTGAGATAAAAAACCTGATCATTGATGCGTTAGATTTGGAAGATGTCACCCCTGATGATATTGAAGATGAGGCACCATTATTTGTAGATGGCCTAGGCCTTGATTCTATAGATGCGTTAGAGCTAGGTGTTGCCATTAAAAAAGCCTATAAGGTAAAAATTGATGGTAATACTGAAGAGAGTAAAAAGTACTTCTATTCAGTTAAAAGTTTACACGACTTTGTTTTAAAAGCTCAAAACTAGGATAGAAATACTCATGAATTCAGAACAAATATTATCAATGGTGAAAACCATTTTAGTTGAAGAGTTTGAGATTGAAGAATCCGATATAGTGCCTGAAGCTAATATATACCAAGATTTAGATATCGATAGCATAGATGTAGTGGATTTAGTGGTTCGGCTTAGAACTGAAACCGGCAAAGTTATTGAGCCAGAAAATTTTAAGCAGGTTCGTACTATTGGTGATTTAACCAGTGCTTTAAGCACTATGATGAATGATTAACGAATTGGTTTTAGCCTAAGATATCTATGAATAAGACCCTAACACTGGACATTGTCTCTGATGTGTCATGCCCTTGGTGCATAATTGGCTACAAAGCTCTAGAACAGGCCCTAACTAACCTTTCTTCAGAAATTGATGCCACTATTACTTGGCAGCCTTTTGAATTAAACCCTCACATGGCCCCTGAAGGACAGGAAATAACAGAGCACATCACTCAAAAATATGGCATTAGTGTTGAGCAAGCGGCTGAAAATCGTGAAGCTATTGTGCAGCGTGGCTTATCCGTTGGATACGAGTTTGGTGAACGCCGCGGTGGAGGCATGATTTATAATACATTTGATGCCCACCGTTTACTGCATTGGGCAGAAGAGCTTGGGCGAGAGAAACAAATGGAATTAAAATTAGCCCTGTTTGATTTGTATTTTAAAGAAAACGGTAACCCAAGTGACTTTGAGCAATTATTAATTGTGGTTGATAAAGTGGGGTTAGATGTTGCAGAAGCCAAAGCTATTTTACACTCAGATAAATTTATGGCAGAAGTGCGAAAGCAACAACAGCATTATCAGGCAGCGGGCATCAGTTCAGTCCCCGCGGTGATTGTGAATAATAAACATCTCATCAGTGGTGGACAACCAGTTGAAATATTCGAAAAGGCTTTAAAGCAAATAGCAGACGAAGAATAGTTCTTTATCCTTATGCATAAACTAAAAAAGGATGTAAGCCAAAACTTACATCCTTTTTTGTTAACCGCTATATAGCTATTAGTTACACACCTAAATAATCCATAATGCCTTCGGCAGCTACACGGCCTTCGTCAATGGCCGTTACCACTAAGTCTGATCCACGTACCATATCTCCACCTGAGAAAATCTTAGGGTTTGATGTCTGAAAAGCATACTTGCCATTTCTTGGAGCCCGTACACGACCTTTTTCATCCAATACAATCCCAAAGTCAGCAAACCAATTTGCTGGGCTAGGTTGAAAGCCAAAAGCTATAATAACGGCGTCGGCTTCTAGTAGATGTTCAGAACCTTCGATAACAACAGGACGGCGACGGCCTTCAGCGTCGGGCTGACCCATTTCGGTTTTCACCATAGTCACACCTATGGTTTTACCATTTTCATCAACTGCTATATCTAATGGCATTAAGTTAAACTCAAATTCTACGCCTTCTTCTCTTGCATTAACTACTTCACGGCGTGAGCCAGGCATACTGGCTTCATCACGACGATAAGCACAGGTTACTTTAGTCGCGCCTTGACGGATTGAAGTACGAACACAATCCATAGTGGTATCACCACCACCTAACACAACGACTTTTTTATCTTTCATGTCTACAAAGTCGCTTGGATCTTTTTCAAGGCCAATATGACGGTTAATATTAGCAATCAAGAAAGGAAGTGCTTCGTAAACACCCGGTGCTTTTTCGTTATCAAAACCACCTTGCATAGGCTTATATGTGCCCATTCCTAGGAAAACTGCATCATACTCATCTAGTAGTTTTTGGAATGGAATGTCTTTACCTACCTCGGTATTTAAAACAAACTCTATACCCATCTCAGTGAAAATTTCGTGACGTAAATCGAGCACTTCTTTTTCTAACTTGAAAGCTGGAATACCAAACGTTAATAAGCCACCAATTTTTTCGTATTTGTCAAAAACAACAGGTTTAACACCATTACGGATCAGAATATCAGCACAGCCAAGACCAGCAGGGCCTGCGCCTACAATAGCAACCTTTTTATCTGTTGCTACAACGCCAGACATGTCAGGTCTCCAACCTTGTTTAAAGGCTGTGTCCGTAATGTACTTTTCGATACTACCTATAGTCACCGCCCCAAAATCTTCGTTCAGGGTACACGCCCCTTCACACAACCGGTCCTGAGGACAAACTCGACCACAAACCTCTGGAAGGGTATTGGTTTTGCTAGAAAGCTCAGCCGCTTCAAATATACGCCCTTCGTTGGCTAGGCTTAGCCACTGAGGTATATAATTGTGTACCGGACATTTCCATTCACAATAAGGGTTTCCACAATCAAGACAACGGTCAGCCTGACCCGCTACTTGCGTATCACTCATTGGTTGATAAATTTCAGCAAATTCTTCACGCCTGATGTGAGAGGGCTTTTTAGGTGGATCGATACGCTCTACATCAACAAATTGGTATACATTCTTCGACATGTGATACCCCTTATTGCACTTGAACACGAAGTTCGGCAGTTGACCGACTTATGTGTCCGAGTAAGTTCTTAACATCACTGGTTTTCGGTTTAACCAGTCTGAATTTAGGTAAATAACTTGCAAAATTACTTAGGATATTATGAGCATGTTGACTGCCCGTCGCTTCGTAATGCTTGTTAATTAAACCGCGTAAATGCTCGGTTAGAATGGCTCTATCTACAATAGATAGCATCTCAACTAATTCACCATTTACACGTTGCTCAATATCGTCTTGTTCATCCAGTATATAAGCAAAACCGCCGGTCATACCCGCACCAAAGTTAACACCTGTACGGCCAAGTACTGCAACTATTCCGCCTGTCATGTATTCACAGCCATTATCGCCAATACCTTCAACAACCGCTATGGCTCCTGAGTTTCGAACTGCAAAACGTTCACCTGCTAAACCTGCGGCATATAACTTACCGCCTGTCGCACCATATAAACATGTGTTACCTGCAATCACACTTTCGTTAGACTTGAAAGTTGAGCTTGTCGGTGGGTGAATGATTAACTTACCTCCGGCCATACCTTTACCAACATAATCGTTAGCATCGCCAGCAATTTTCATCACTAAGCCGCCTGCATTCCACACACCAAAACTTTGGCCAGCGGTACCAGTGAAATTTAATTTGATAGGGTACTCATCCATGCCTTTGTTACCATGATGCTGAGCAATCAGACCAGACAATATAGCACCCACTGAACGGTCAGTATTACGAATATCGTAATTGAAGGTGCCGCCTTTTTTACTTTCAACTGCTTGACGTACATCATTTAGCAGTTGTTGGTTTAGGTCACCTTTATCAATTGGGTCGTTAGTCGCTTGGTTACAGAACAATTTAGTGTGATCGCCTGCTTCTGGCTTCGTCAAAATAGGGCTTAAATCTAATTTACTCTGTTTTGCAGTGACACCATCTAACATTTCTAGCAGGTCGGTACGTCCAATTAACTCATCTAATTTACGAACACCCATAGATGCCATGATTTCACGTACTTCTTGGGCTACAAACTTAAAGTAGTTCATTACCATTTCTGGCAAACCTATAAAGTAGTTATCACGTAGGTTTTCGTCTTGAGTTGCCACACCTGTCGCACAGTTGTTCAAGTGACAAATACGTAAATATTTACAACCTAAAGCAACCATGGGGCCTGTTCCGAATCCGAAGCTTTCAGCCCCTAAAATTGCGCCTTTTATAATATCTAAGCCTGTTTTTAAACCACCATCTGTTTGAACTCGTACTTTATGGCGAAGACCGTTACTGACTAAGGCTTGTTGAGTTTCAGCCAAGCCTAATTCCCAAGGGCTACCTGCATATTTAACCGAAGTTAACGGGCTTGCACCTGTTCCGCCGTCGTATCCAGAAATGGTAATTAGGTCAGCATAAGCCTTAGCAACACCACAAGCGATAGTTCCTACACCAGGTTCTGATACTAATTTCACAGAAATAAGTGCTGTTGGATTCACTTGTTTCAGGTCAAAAATTAACTGAGCCAAATCTTCGATAGAATAAATATCATGATGAGGTGGTGGAGAAATCAAGGTTACACCTGGAACTGAGTGGCGCAATTCAGCTATATACTGGTTGACTTTATCACCGGGTAATTGACCACCTTCTCCAGGTTTAGCACCTTGAGCAACTTTAATTTGTAGTACTTTTGCATTGACCAAGTAATGAGGCGTCACACCAAAGCGGCCAGATGCAATTTGTTTGATGTTTGAATTACGTTCGTTACCAAAACGTTTTGGATCTTCTCCACCTTCACCTGAGTTAGAGTTACCTCCTAAACGGTTCATGGCTATAGCGAGGGCTTCATGAGCTTCGGGGCTAAGCGCTCCAATTGACATGGCCGCTGTATCAAAACGTGGATATAAGTTTTCAGCTGGTTCAACCTCATCAATTGAAATAGCTTCAGTTGCAGGTGTTAAAGCCAAAAGGTCACGTAAACAAGCGATTGGGCGTTCGTTAACTAATTCACTGTACTTCTGATAGTCCTCATAATTTCCACTGACAACCGCTTTTTGCAGGGTAGTCACCACATCTGGATTATATGAGTGGTATTCACCACCGTGTACATACTTCAATAAACCGCCATGAGAAAGAGGTTTACGTTTAAGCCAAGCTACTCGGTTTAAGTTAATTTGATCTTGTTGGAAATCATCAAACCCCGCACCTTGTATGCGACTAGGGACACCTTTAAAGCAGGTTTCCATTACGGAATCGTTGATACCAATAGCTTCAAATAACTTGGAGCAACGATAACTGGCAATGGTTGAAATCCCCATTTTAGACATGATTTTATACAAGCCTTTATTAATACCTTTACGGTAATTAATAATGGCTTGCATGGGGGGGATATCTAATTGATTAGCTTCACACATTTGTTCAATGGTTTCATATGCAAGGAATGGATAAATAGCCGTTGCACCTAAACCTAATAATACAGCGTAATGATGTGGGTCTCTAACTGATGCGGTTTCAACAACGATGTTAGCATCACAGCGCAGTCCTTTATCAACTAAGCGTTTCTGCACTGCTCCTACAGCCATTGCGGCAGGGATAGGAATGCGGTTTGCTTTAATCGCTCGGTCAGACAAAATAACAAATGCTGCACGCTTGTGTGAAACTAAATGCTCTACTTCATTACATACTCTGCTGATCGCTTTTTTGAGGCCTTCATCTGGGTTGTAATTCAGCTCTACAAATTCAGTGTAGTAATGCTCTGGATCGTACTCACGAAGTTGTTTTAAATCGGTGTAAACCATAACGGGTGAGTCAAACAACACACGATCTGCATAGCCAGATGTTTCTGTAAATACTGACTTTTCACGGCCAATACAGGTAGCCAACGACATAACGTGATTTTCACGCAAAGGATCAATTGGTGGGTTAGTTACCTGTGCAAACTGCTGTCTGAAATAATCATAAATTGTACGGCTTTTACTAGAAAGAACAGCCATAGGTGT
The DNA here is from genome assembly GCF_004360155.1 of Paraglaciecola marina. GTDB lineage: Bacteria > Pseudomonadota > Gammaproteobacteria > Enterobacterales > Alteromonadaceae > Paraglaciecola > Paraglaciecola marina. The sequence continues at coordinate 98,467 of NZ_SAIS01000010.1, forward strand.
GTCATCACCCATAGAGCCTGTCGCTTCTTGACCATCTTTAGCAAGCACTTTGATGACTTGCTCCATCTCCTCAAAGCTAATATTAAATTGCTTGTAATAGGTGTTCATCATTTCATCGTCAAACATTCGTTTGCCGATTTCTGGAGCTTCACATTCTTCTATCGGAGTAAGGCGGCGAATGCTGTGGTCTAGCCATTCTTTATAAGGATGGCGATTTTTTAAATCATCATCAATTTCGTTAGAGCGCCAAATCCTTCCTGACTCGGTGTCTATTGCTAACATTTCACCTGGTGCAACACGGCCTTTTTCAACAACTTCAGATGGCTTGTAATCCCAAATGCCGACTTCTGAAGCAAGTGTAATTAATCCATCTTTAGTAATCACATAACGGGCAGGGCGCAATCCATTACGGTCTAGATTACAAGCTGCATGACGGCCATTAGTCAAAACTATACCGGCTGGACCATCCCAAGGCTCCATGTGCATTGAGTTAAACTCGTAGAAGGCTTTAAGATCTTCATCCATGGTTTTGTTATTTTGATATGCGGGTGGCACAAGTAAACGCATAGCACGGAATAAATCCATACCGCCAGCTAAAAATAGCTCAAGCATATTATCTAATGAAGACGAATCTGAGCCTACCTCATTTACAAAGGGAGCTGCGTCAGCGAGATCTGGAAGTAGTGGTGTTTTAAACTTACCTGTGCGAGCTCTAGCCCAGTCTCTATTGCCACGAATAGTGTTAATTTCACCATTATGAGCTAAGTATCTAAACGGCTGTGCTAATGGCCAGCGAGGTAAAGTGTTGGTAGAAAAACGTTGATGAAATACGCATATGGCAGATTTCATATTCTGGTCAGCTAAGTCTAGATAAAACTTAGGTAAATCGCCGGCCATTACCAAGCCTTTGTAGACGGTAACTAAGCTCGATAGGCTAGCAATATAAAATTCTTCATCTTCGGCTAAGCGCTTTTCAGTGCGGCGGCGAGCCATGAATAATCGACGTTCTAAGTCTTGAGAGCGCCATCCTGGAGGGCCATTCACAAATACTTGTTCAATTTGTGGTACGCAAGAAGCGGCCAAATCACCTAATATCGCTTTGTCGGTTGGGACTACACGCCACCCAACAATGCTTAAGGTTTCTTTTTCTAATTCTTCAGTTAATACGGCACGAGCAGCTTCGGCTAATGTGGTATCTTGATTTAAGAAAATTACACCAACACCGTATTTATGACTTAAATGCCAACCGTTATCTATTGCAACTTGTTGGAAAAAAGCATCGGGTTTTTGCATTAACAGACCGCAGCCATCTCCGGTAATGCCATCGGCAGCGATACCGCCTCGATGTTGCATACGGTCAAGTCCTTCAATCGCAGTACTGACTAATCTATGACTAGGCTCACCTTGAGTGTGGGCAATTAGGCCAAATCCACAATTATCTTTCGAATCATTCGGATGATATAAACTCATAATGTTCACTCCTTCAATATTCGACTGGGCAGAAATTTGTATATTTATACTGCCAATTATAAATGCAAAGCACGAGCAGGATATGAAACGTCCTCATACTTCTAGTGCTTACTTTATGCTGTATTTGTTCTTGGGGATACCAGTCGAGTATCGAATATTTATCTTAAGCAGGAGGTACAAAATACCGAGTATCATTTTATAAATCAATTATCATCTAATCGGGAATTTATTATTTTTGTGAATTTAATGTTCTAAATTCTTTTTAATATATAAAAAACAAAAAGATAGGGTGTTTTTTTGGCTTAGTTATATGCTATATAAAAATGTTCGTTTTTGGGTGTTTTTGTTATCAAATAGCGATGTTTTAGGAATTTAGTTAGTTATATATTATTTATTTTTTAGATATTTATTTAAAAAAAATGAATTTTTAATCAATTTCATTGTCCTTCATCGTTATTTAACGAGCGCGGAATTATGATCCTTTTAACATTCTTGTTAGCATGTCAGGAACACATAAAGAATTATTTCTAATTTGAGACTTCAAAATATGCCAGAATCCACTTCCGTTGAACCTTGGGCAATTCGATTTGCACAACTAATTAGACGTTTTGGAGCTATAAAAGCCGCCACTATATTTGTTATTTTTACATTGCTTTTCAATTTTGCAGGTTCTTATTACATCAGAATATGGATAGGAAATCCTGTCCATGCTGAAGATTTCATTAGTGCGACTTTATTAACTCTGCTGAGTGCCCCATGGGTGCTTTGGTACTTTTTCCAGTTAGTTAAAAAACTAGAGCAATCTAGGGCTAGTTTGGCAGGTGCAGTGGAAGAGCTAGAGCGTTTACGTAAAGATGATGAAATACTCAATCGCACCTTACAAAATAATATTAAGCAACTAAATCATGAAATTGAACAACGCAAACAAGCCCAACTAGAGCGTGAAAGCGTATTTAGTGATTTAGAACGGGAAATTGAAGATAAATCAGATAAAGAGCAACAGGCGTTACGTTTGTCTACTTTGCTACGCTCTATTATCGATGCCTCGCCAGATTTAGTTTATTACCGAAATGAAGAAGGTCGGTTTGCGGGGTGTAACCGTGTCGCTGAGCAAATGACAGGTAAAACTGAACAAGAGTTAATAGGCTTAACCCCCCATGAGGTTTACGACGAAGAGTTAGCCAGGCAAGTTGTAGCAAGTGATCATAAGGTACTTGATAACAACGAAAGTATTACCGAAGAGTTATGGTTACGTTTTGCTGATGGACGTCGTGGCTATTTTGAAATGCGTAAGGTGCCGTTTTACGGAGATGGTAACGTGCGCTTAGGGCTTTTGGCTTTTGGTCGTGATATTACTGAACGTAAAAAAGCTGAGAACCTGGTAGCAAAAGCCAGTAAAGATAAAACCGCCTTCATTGCCACTATCAGTCATGAATTACGTACGCCTTTAAATGGCATAGTTGGTTTAAGTCGAATGTTACGTGATACCAACCTTACCAGTGAGCAATTTGCTTGGGTAAGTACGATTTATGCCAGTGGTATAACTTTAGGTAATATTTTTAACGATATCATTGACTTAGATCGTCTAGACCGGGATAGATTAGAGTTATCTCTAAAAACTGTTTCATTGAACGATTTTACTTCTGAACTTGGCAGTATTATTGAATTATTAGCTGACGATAAAGAACTTACGTTTGTGGCTAAAGTTTACGATCCATTGCCTGCATTGGTCGAAGTAGACGGCACTCGCCTGAGACAAATATTATGGAACCTCTTGTTTAATGCCGTTAAGTTTACTCAAAAAGGTACAGTGTCTTTAGAAGTTAAAGCTGAGCCTATTGATGCTGAAACTAGCAAGGTTACCTTTCATGTTCGCGATACAGGGGTAGGGATCCCTCAGAAAGAATTAGATAAAATCTTTGCTATGTATTACCAAGTTGATTTACCAGAACATCAAAGTGCTACAGGTACAGGAATTGGCTTGGCTATCTGCCAAGAAATGGTGTCACTAATGAATGGTAAAATTAGTGTAAGTAGCGAAATTGGAAAGGGAACGTGTTTCACTGTTGAGTTGCCTCTAGCAATCAGCAAAAAACCTATTCAGGTCGAGTCTTTAAAAGTCACAGGGTTACAAATTCTACTGGTTGAAGATATTGAATTGAATGTCATGGTGGCTAAAGCTCTATTAGAAAAATTAGGCCAATATGTCGATGTTGCCATGACAGGTAAAGAGGCTATCGATAAAGCTAGAAATAAAGAGTATGACCTAATTTTATTAGATATTCAGCTGCCAGATATGAATGGTTTTGAAGTGGCTAATGTACTTCACGAAGAGTCGTTAGTAGAGCAAACTAGTATAGTTGCGTTAACGGCAAATGTGATTAAAACCCGCCAAGAATATTTAGAAAACGGTATGGATGATGTTATCGCTAAGCCTGTTAAAAAGAGCCGTATTATTGAGGTCTTTAATAGCCTTTTCTGTGAACAGCCGATTGAGCCACACCAACCTAGAGAAGAGCCAAAGAGAGAGGAGCTAAATACATTTTTAGACTTAGAGTTATTACAAATGTTAGTGGATACTATAGGTCATGAAATGGTCCGCACCAGTGTGAAAGTCTTCCAAGAAAACATGCCAGAATATATGGATATTTTACAACTTAGCTTGAGTGCCGATGAAAAAGATGAAGTCTGCTCTCAAGCCCATAAAATTAAAGGGGCAGCAGGTTCGGTTGGTTTAGCTAGAGTGCAAAAAATAGCAAACGAAATTCAGCAAGGGGATCATCCTGCATGGTGGCAAAATGTGCACGATTGGGTTGATCAACTTAATCAAGCGGCAGAGCAAGATATGCAAAAGCTAGACAATTGGTTGAGTAAACAAGATATAGATGATTAATTTTGTATGCTTGGAGCAGGAGTGTTTTTAGAAGAGGGCTAATGCCCTCTTTTTTATTGCAATAGTAAAGCTGATCTATGCTAATTAGGTTTACTAACGTTTAGCTTTCGCTAATATCACCAACAAAATACCACCAAGTATAACGGTAGTTGAAATAGCCAAGTGCATATCTATTGGTTCATTCACTAACAGGATACCACCGGCTGCAGCCCAAATTGGTACAGATAATTGACATACGGCAGCAATACTAGGGGCCAAATTGGGTAACACTAGATACCAGATAGCATAACCTACACCTGATGCCAAAGCGCCTGATGCAATTGTATATACCCAGCCCATTGGGGTTATTGATAATCCAGAGTTTACTAAAATAAACGCTAACCCCAATAAACTAATTGGCATAAGGCGTAGAAAATTACTCGCAGTGTCATAAAGAGGCTGCTTTGACTTTGAGCCAACTATGCTATAAAACCCCCATGCGACGCCTGCAATAGCCATTAATATACAGCCTACTAGGCTCGGTTTTTCTAATTCAGGTAGTACAAAATATACAAACCCAGCCACTGACAATAACACCCCAATATGCTCTTGTAAGCCCATGCGAGAGCCATTTAGCCAAGCTTTGAACAACATAGTGAACTGCACACAGGCAAATAGTATTAAAGCCCCTGTAGCTGTGCCTAAGGATACATAGGCGTAAGAAAACCCGGCGGCATAGATAAACAAATACAAAGCTCCAGCGTAACTACCATAGTTAGTCATTTGTGTGAGCTTTATTTTATTTTGAAGGAGAATGATAACTGCCAACACAAGGGAGGCAGAAATTAAACGAATTACTGTAAAATCTAAAGGGGGGACTTGCTCCGAATTAAGAGCAAGGCGGCAAAATACTGAGTTTGCAGCAAACGCGAATAATGCAATTAGCGTAAGTGGTATCGTTTTTGTGGTGTTCATTTATACCTACATTAATAACCAAGTAGCCGTTCCTAGAAAGGCGAAAATACCTACTACATCGGTTATAGTTGTTAGAATTACACTACCGGCTAGGGCAGGATCTATTTTTAATTTTTTCATGATCATGGGTAAAGTCACGCCGGCTAGACCAGCGGCGATCATATTAATCATCATTGCAAAAGCTATGACAGCTCCTAACATGAAATCTTGCTTCCAAATTGCTATGACTGACGCTATGAGTACGGCCCAAATAATGCCATTAAAAAAGCCAATGGCTAATTCTTTGCTAATCAACCATCTTGCATTAGCAGAGCTAACATGGCCCAGCGCCATCCCCCTAATGACTAAGGTTAAGGTCTGATTGCCTGCCACACCGCCCATACTAGGTACGATAGTGTTTAGAATAGCTAGCACAGCTAATTGGCTTAAGGTTGCTTCAAACATATCACTGACTGCAGCAGCCATTAATGCCGTAAATAAATTTACGCCCAACCAAATAGAACGGCGCTGAGTACTTTTTATTACAGGGGCAAAGGTATCTTCTTCATCATCTAAACCTGCCATGCTCATCATAGAATGCTCAGCGTCTTCACGAATGATATCAACCACATCATCTATGGTAATTCGACCTACCAGTTGATTGTTTTTATCCACTACCGGTGCTGACAGCCAATCATAACGTTCAAAAAGGTTAGCGACTTCGCCATCATCCATGTCCACAGGTATGGCTTCGGAATCTTTGATTAAGTCTTCTACGGGTGTATCGGGAGCGGCAGTAATTAGTTTGGTAATGGCAACGCCACCCATTAGTTTATCTTCGCGATTTACCACATATAGGGTATCTGTATGTTCAGGAATATTCCCCTTTAAACGCAAATACCTAAGGACTACATCAACATTTATTTTAGGCCTGAGCGTAATGGTATCTGTATTCATGATAAAGCCAGCAGTATCTTCACCATATGACAAACCTAATTCCGCTCTCTGCCTATCTTGTTCGTCCATGGCGGCTAAAATATCTTGAGATACAGCTTCTGGAAGGCCTCGCAAGGTATCAACAAGATCATCGGTATCCATTTCTTCTAATAGGTCAGATGCCATGTCGGGTTGCATGGTATCTATAATGCCATTACGCACATCTTCGGCTAACTCTTCTAGTACATCACTATGTAAATCTGAGGAGATGAGTTGCCATATGTCTAAGCGGTTTCGACTTGGACTTGATTCCAATAGCAAAGCAATATCACAAGGTTGCAAACGCTGTAATAGTTTTGTGGCTAAATCGTTGTTCCCTTCTTGCAGTGCTTCATTGATTGCATGTCTTTGGCTACGAACGCTTTTGGATTCAAAGGTATCTGGCATAGTTGATTTAAAATTCCCCAATGTAGAAGGTTGAAAGGACAGGCTGAAAATAAAGCGGCTCTGTAATAAATAGTTTAATTGATGAAGGTGTTCTGGTCAGCTGATATTTACGTTCTTTTCAAGTCAATTTGATGAACCTGACTAACTTTAGGTAAGATAAGAAAAACCTTGAGCAAAATAGTCGGGAGGGCGCAGCCTTATCATCACTTCTAATTTAAATTCACTCGCCATTCTTCTTTTTTATGTCTCTTTATTTTTTGTATCAGAAGCCATGGGAGATGAAGCATCGAAAATTAATAAAAGTGTCAATGCTTTTGTTGCCCAGGATCCTGTTTCATTAGCCCAGTGGTATCATTTAGATTCAAACATCTTGGATGAAACACGCGAGATAGGCGTTTATCTTCCTCCTTCTTATAAAGAGCAACCAGATAAAGATTACCCGGTTATATATCTACTAGATGGAGATAAAACCAATTTACTTGGGATGAGTGCAATCGTGGAGTCTTTGAGTACTGATGCACTTGAAAAACAAGTTCCTGAGTTTATTGTTATAGCTATCCCTAATACTCATAGAGCCAGAGACTTAACTCCTACGGCTACGGATTTAATTTTTAAAGGTAAGGTATTAGCTAAAATTGAAGGCAGTGGTGGTGCTGACATTTTCCTAAACTTTTTAGAAACAGAGCTACTTCCAAAGATTGATTACACCTTTCGAACTACTGAGACCAAAGTATTGGTAGGAATGTCTTTTGGCGGTTTATTTGCTGGCCATGTTTTGCTTCATCGCCCTAAATTATTTTCCCATTATCTATTGGCCGACGCTACCTATGTTTGGGATGATAATTACTTGAACCGTATGCTGCATAAGTCTAAAAATCTATCTTCACACAAAGTAAAGGTATTTATGGCTTTAGCAAATAATGACCATATAGGGGCACATGGTGTTGCCAATCTAGCTTGGGGTAATGAGTTTTTTGATAATTTACAATCTCAAAGTAATGACACTTTTAATGTCTCGAAGCGCTATTTCCCAAATGAGCGACATGGTACTGTGATGATGTTGGCTTGGTATCACGGCTTAATAGCTTTATTTAAAAAATCACCTTAATTCTATTTGTCTTCGGGGAGTTCTACTACTTCTTTTAACTCACTGACTTTATGCTTAAGCTGATCAATTTCTGCCTCAATAAGTTTGTGTTTTTCTTTTTCAGCATAAACTAGGCTTTCCTTTAGCTGTTCAATTTTTTGCAGCATATCGAGTTTCTCTACTTCAATCTGCTGGGCTTGTTCAGCCTTATCAAACACCACATCTTCCGCTGTGGATTCACTTTTAACTTTTTTGAATGCTGGAGAGTGGGCTATTACCCTTTTAGCATCAGGACCAGCATGCTGACTAACAAAATTAGGAGACATAATTTCAATGTCGTTATCATGCAAACAATCTAACACATGGCGATGAAAATTTGAGCGTGCGGTTAATAGATTTTTAATTTCGACCAATAAACCACTTACTTTGTAGCTAACTGAAAAGTCACCTAATTGGGTTACATGAACAAATGGATCTTCCAAACCGCATTGCTCAGCTGCTTGCATAAGTAACTCATCGATTCGGCTATGATGTAAATCGTAACCTAATGATAATTCGACCGATATAATAGTTCCAGAGCGGCGAACAACACTCACTGCTTTATTAATCAACATACTATTGGGGATAGACACTAGCTCGCGAGATTCAGTTTGCACCTCACAGTCAAATAAACCTAATTCAGTGACACGACCGAAGGTTTCGTCAATACGAATAAAGTCTCCAGTACGAAAGGGCTGTGTGAAGCGCATTAAAGAGCCAGCTACTAAATTGCCAAAAATAGTAGTTGATGAAAATGCTAATAACCCAGACAAAACCAAACCAATCAAACTTAGGATTTGTAACTCTAAGTTTTCTTTCAAGGGTAATGAGATGACTACACAAATCAAACCCACAAGCATCAATAACAAGAGCACTAGTTGGCGGGTGAAGATGTTTTCATCACCTGTATGTTTGAGCTTATTGAACATGAATTTTTGGCTTAACCAAGTCATACAGCCAAAAAAGCATAGGGTTACCAATACAGGTACCCAATCCATCAATAAATTATCACTCAAATCCATAGTATCTCAGTCTTTCAATAGGAAGTTATTGCTTAAAATGCATCTTATCACCTTGCTATCGTGTATCTAGATAATTACCAATGAATTTGCTCCAGTACCATATATAAACAATCATCCATGGCAGCTTTCTCTGGATATTCGGCTATAGAAAAGCCAAGTTTACTATAAGCATTGATGGCTTTTGTGTTGTCTGAAAAAACAAATAGTGAGCAGGATTCAGTGTTTAAATCAGTCTTACCTAAGGTGATTAATTGCTTTATTAGGTGGGCGGCAATGGCTTTTCCTCGAAATTTTGGGTTAACCACTAACCTTGCTAAGTGGCATTTTCCAAGCTTAAGGTAATATTGCCCAAATGCTAAAAATTCTTGTTCTTTAGACATCAACGCAAATGAATTTAAGGTATTGATATTTAAATCGCGTTTAAAATTAACTAAATTAAATGGGTAACTAAAATTAGGGCCTGCCCATGTCTTTAGTTCATCTTCATCTTTAAACCAAGACATTAATTCAATAGTATTTTCTTCAGAAACATGGGTTAAATACATAATCAGCCAATGGTTAGGTCAACTAAAATTAAGGTAGTTAGGAGTAGTAATTATGATTTCCAACCTTGTAACCAAACTTCTCGGTTTTTAAGCTGAGTCCAATCAATACTTTCAGATCGTTTTGATAAGATTGCTTCGATTAGGCAATGTATGAGGTTGCCATTTTCATCAAACTCTACCTCTGTAATCAAGAAGTGTTTTTCTTTGTTTCTAGGCTTAACTGCAGTCCACTTACTATTGAGCAACTTTCTAGGATTAAGATTCATTACTTTAGATTTCCAATTACCTCTCCAATTAACAGGTGAGAAATTATACGTTTATTCATCTTCATTAAAACAAGTGGCGACTAATACCTCCACAGCATCGAGGGCCTCTTTAGCATCTTTACCTTCGCTCACAAATCTAATTTCTTTACCTTGGTTTCCTTCGAGCATCATTAGGCCTAATACACTATTCGCTGAGGCTGTTTTCTCGCCTAAATGCAGGGTGATTTCTGCATCGAATTTATTGGTAAGTTGCACAAGTTGTGTGGCTGCTCTTGCATGTAATCCCAACTTATTCACTATAAGTAGGTTTTTTTCAAATGTAGGCATAGCTGGTTTTCTCCAACTTAACGATTAAGCTCACGATGTCTTATTTGAACATCTGGGTGAGAGTCGGTAAAGGTCTTGGCTAGCATTTCTGCTACATAAACTGAACGATGTTGGCCGCCAGTACATCCAATAGCAATAGTAACGTAACTGCGGTTATTACGTTCTAAATGAGGTAACCAAGTAGATATCAGGTTTTGAATTTGCCAAATAAATTTAGTGACGATTGGTTGTGACCCCAAAAATATTTGTACAGGGGCATCCAAACCTGTGAGGTGTTTAAGGTCTGGTTCCCAATGTGGGTTGGGGAGAAAACGCCCATCAAACATATAGTCAGCGTCTTTTGGGGTACCGTGTTTAAATCCAAAAGATTCAAATACTAAGACCAATCTAGAGCTTTTTTTACCTAAGATTCTTTCTCTTACTAGTTCAGCCAGCTGATGTATTGATAGTTGGTCTGTATCTAAATATAAATCGGCTCGTTCTGCTATTGGGGCAAGCAATTGGCTTTCAGCCTGAATAGCTGCAGATAACGATTTATTTTGCTTTGAAAGAGGGTGCAAGCGCCTAGTTTCACTAAAACGCTTTATTAGAATGTCATCACTGGCATCTAAATAAAGAATCGTCATATTCCAAGATGGTGGTAAGTAGTTGAGTATTTCTACTAATTCATTTGGGTCTTTAGGTAAGTTTCGTACATCAATACTTACAGCAACTTGATCATATTCATCAACTACAGTGTGAATTAAGGTGGGCAGTAGATTAACTGGGATGTTGTCTACACAGTAATAGCCTAAGTCTTCTAGGGAACGTAACACTACTGATTTACCTGAACCCGAACGGCCACTGATGATGATAAGTTTCATTATACTATAGCCTTGAATAGTTCTTCATCTGAGGTTGCAGAACGCATCTTTTTTAAGGTTTCTTTGTTAGTGAGTTTTGCGGCTATCGCCGATAAGGTTCCTAAGTGTTCAGAAGCTTTTTCGGTTGGAACTAAAATCGCAAAAAACACATCGACAGGAGCGTTATCTATGGCTTCATAATCGATAGGAGTTTCACTAGTCACAACTATGGCAATGACTTCTTCGAGGTTTTCAAGTCGCCCATGGGGTAAAGCAATACCATTACCAATTCCTGTGCTGCCCATTTTTTCTCGGCACATTAGGCTAGATAAAATGGTGGCCTGATCAATCTCTAATATGTGCTGAGTAGCAATATCACTGATACGTTCCAGAATTCTTTTTTTACTTGCACCCTGAACTGCACATATGGTGCAGTCAGGGTGAAGGATATCTTTAATTTCCATTAGCACATTCTAATTATTGTCACGAATTTTAGATTAGTGGCGTTGTTGCTTTTCCTTGTACTTTAACACCTGTCGATCGAGTTTATCTATTAATCCATCAATTGCTGCATACATATCTGTATGTTCTGAAGTGGCAAAGACCTCAGTACCACTGAGATGTAATGTGGCTTCGGCTTTTTGGCTAAGTTTTTCTACATTTAAAATCACGTGTACATTATTAATGTGATCAAAATGTCGTTCTAATTTAGTGAATTTTGTGTCTACGTAGTCCCTCAAAGAATCTGTAATATCTACATGATGACCGGTAAGGTTAATTTGCATATCGCCTTTTCCTTCTTTAATTCGCCTATAACAGGCTCTTACGTTGATTTGACGGGGGGATCATTAATGATTCCCGGTATTTTGCGATTGTTCGCCGTGCCACCATAATTCCTTGGTCGGCCAACAATTGAGCAATTTTACTATCACTTAATGGTTTACTGGGCATTTCTGCTGCGACTAACTTCTTAATTAAAGCGCGTATAGCAGTAGAAGAACATTCGCCACCTGTTTCTGTGGCAACGTGGCTTGAGAAGAAGTATTTAAGCTCAAATATGCCGCGGGGAGTGTGCATATATTTTTGAGTAGTTACCCGTGAAATGGTGGATTCATGCATGTCGACCATTTCGGCCACATCGTTTAATACCATAGGTTTCATCATTTCAGGGCCATGTTCAAAAAAGCCCATTTGTTGTTGTACTATACAGTTAGATACTTTCAGTAAGGTGTCGTTACGGCTTTCAACGCTTTTAATGAACCACTTGGCTTCCTGTAGGTGAGATCGTATAAACTGGCTGTCAGATGAGCTTTTGACACTTTTACTCATGGCTGCATATTGCTGATTGACATTGAGCTTTGGCAAACTGTCTGGATTGAGCTCTACTGTCCAACGACCGTTCTTTTTGGCTACCGATACATCTGGAATAACGTACTCTGACTCACCTGTTACTATGGCTGTGCCTGGTCTTGGGTTCAGGGTTTGTAATAAACGCATAGCTTCACGTAATTCGTCTTCTTTCATGCGAGTCTTACGCATTAAGGTACGATAATCTTTACTACCGATTAAATCACAGTAATCAGCAATCAACATTTTAGCTTCTTCTAGCCAAGGTGTGTCTGGTGCAAATTGTCTTAGTTGAATTAGCAGACATTCCTGTGCGCTACGTGCTCCAGACCCAATTGGGTCAAACATCTGGATACGCTTAAGTACAACTTCAACTTCATCTAGTTCAATTTCTTCGTCATCCATACTTGCAAGTACTTCCTCAGTACTAATAGTTAGATAACCAGCTTCGTCTATGGAGTCGATAATTGCCATGGCTATAGCTATGTCGGTTTCACTAAAGTGAGTTAAGCGCATTTGCCACAATAAATGATCTTGAATATTGTCTGTGGTTTCCCCTTGGAATATTTGATCGTCGTCGCTTATGGAGCCTGAGCTCGAAGAAGACGATGAAGGTGCTGGAGCAGATGATGCGCTGAGATACTCGTCCCAAGTGCTGTCTAGGGGCAAATCTTCTGGGATGTCATTATTTTGTAGGGCATCGCCAGCTTCTACACTGTCAACGTTTACATCTTGTTGCTCGGCTGCTTTCTCAGCGCTATCAGCGGAGTGATTCGTCTCAAGAGCTTTATCGCCATTGGAGCTTTCGGGTTGCTCATCAACCTCAAGTAGTGGATTAGAATCAAGAGCTTCTTGAATTTCCGTCTGTAAATCCAAAGTAGACAGTTGCAACAGCTTAATGGCTTGCTGCAGCTGAGGTGTCATTGTGAGCTGTTGGCTAAATTTTAACTGTAAAGAGGGTTTCATTCACTTCTTATATTTAATGTAATGTATTTATCAGCCGCGTTAATTAATGTGTTAACTATAGCCTGAATTGCTCACCTAGGTATACATCTCTTACACGTTGATTACTTAAAACTTCTTCCGCCGTACCCGACGCAATTAATTCTCCGTGACTAACAATGTAAGCTTTTTCGCATACATCTAAGGTTTCTCGCACATTGTGGTCTGTTATTAATACACCTAAACCACGATCTCGTAAATGTTGAATTATGACTTTAATATCGTTAACTGATATAGGATCAACACCTGCAAAGGGTTCATCCAGTAAGATGAAGTCTGGATCAGCCGCTAAGGCTCTAGCTATTTCAACTCGCCGCCTTTCACCACCAGATAGGCTCATACCTAAACTATTACGAATGTGATTGATATTAAACTCGTCGAGTAGAGCATCCGCTTGTTGTTCTCTTTGTTCTTTAGATAATTCTTTGCGAGTTTGTAGTATCGCCATTAAGTTTTGAAATACGGTTAACTTTCTAAAGATTGAGGCTTCTTGTGGAAGGTAACCTATACCTTGCCTAGCTCGAACATGCATGGGTTGCAGGGTTAATTCTTGTTGATCTATGTATATATCACCTTTGTCCAAAGGGACTAAGCCTACAATCATATAAAAAGTAGTGGTTTTTCCGGCACCGTTTGGTCCTAACAATCCCACTATTTGTCCCGTCGATACTTCAAGGCTTACATCTCTTACCACTTGGCGAGATTTGTATGACTTTGCTAAATGGCTAGCTTTTAATAGGGCCATTAAGGTTGTTTATCCTGCTGTTTTTTCGTTTTAGTTTTTTCTTTAGTGACAGGTTGAAAGGTTGTGATTACAGGTACACTTCCTTTCTCATCACCTTGAGCAATAATTTGTTCAAGTTCCATATTGAACACGATAGACTCGCCTTTTACGCTACTTGCGTTTTGTTCTATTTCGGCGCCACCAGATAAGGATAAAGCTCTGGTTTCTCTTTGATATTCAATTCTGTTTGCCTTGGCAGTAACTATACTGCCATCTTCTTGTTGTTGCGAATATTGGGCAGGTTTACCTTTGGCAATGAATATTTCTTTACCATCGCCGGCGCTTGCATCTATTTCTAACTCATCCGCTTTTAATTCTAAAGTACCTTGCTTGATGACAACATTGCCTTCATGAAATGCTTTTTTAGCTATACCGTCTGCTTGCTGGTACAAAGAAGACAACTCAATCTTCTGATTAAAGTCATCCTTGCCGGCTAGACACTGCGCCGAGAATATCGATGCCGCTATAAAGCTAGCGAGATGCAGAAGGTTGATAAACGGTTTTGACATGATTAAGTAGCTCGTATCTTTGGGTTTCTAGGTTTGCGGTAAAGCCATTACTATTAATGACATAATTTGGACCAACAATTTCTACAGCTTGATCTGAATACATGGTTTTGTCGGTTAAATTGACTTCAATAAAATTAGTACGAATAGTTTGCACATATCCTTCTTTATTTAAACTTGTCACTCTTACATCTGTTTCGAATTGTAGTCTTTGATCCTCGTATAGCGTCCCTTCTTTTGCGTCGACTTGCCAAGAATGTAACGTTTGGGCATATAACAAATAACTTGGTTGCTTAAATAGTGTGAAGCCTAATAAGTCATAGTTTTCCATTTTTTCTGCATAGACTTGGTGATTAATTTGACCGGATTTATCATATAGCGTGCTTTTCATTTTTTGTGCTTGGTAGTTGGGGATCCAAGCTTCTTCAGTTTCCGGTAAATTTTGTTGTTTATCTTCTTTCAACCAACTAGGTAAGACGAGCCCCAAAGCTAAGCTAAACAACACTAAAATACATACAGTCAAACGACTCATACACTAGCGCCATGAATATTGGTGAGTTGTCCTTTAGTTAATAGGATTAAATCGCATATCTCTCTCACCGCACCAAATCCGCCTTTGGTGCGTGTTACGTAATGGGCCTTATTTGCAACTAATGGGTGGCCATCATTAACACAAACATTAAGCTTGGCAGTGTTAAACATACCTAGGTCAGGCATGTCGTCACCAATTGCGACTGTTTCGTCAGCAGTAATTGATAACTCTTTTTGCAACGCTTCTAGTGCAGGTTGTTTATCTTCACAGCCCTGCAATATATGTGTAACCCCTAACGCTGTCATTCTGTTTTCAACCATCTTTGAGCGGCGTCCGGTAATGACAACTACATGAATACCTACATTTAAGAGTGCTTTGACACCATAGCCATCACGGGTATGAAAAGCTTTTAACTCTTCACCGTTTTGTCCCATGTAAATACGTCCATCGGAGAAAACGCCGTCGACATCACAGGCTAGTAATTTTATGGTAGACAGTTGCTCAAATAGTTGACTATTTAATTGTCCGTATGGGGTATCAATAGCCATGATTAAATTATTCCTGCTTGAAGCAACAGTTGCATATTAATAGCTCCCACTGGTTTATCATCTGAGTCGATTACAAATAATGAGTTAATTTTATGTTGTTGCATTAATTTTAGTACTTGGGCTGCTAACATCTCTGATGATGCTGTAATACTATTCTTGGTCATGATGTCTTTTATCTGCACCCGATGTACGTCTATTCTATCGTCTAATACACGTCTAAGGTCGCCATCTGTGAAAATGCCGAGTAATTTTCCAGCATTATCTACTACTCCCGCCATACCTAGAGCTTTTTTAGAAATTTCTAATAACACTGTACTTAAAGTCTGCTCTGGCGACACTAAAGGTAAGGCTTCTTCTTTTACCATGATATCGTCAAGCTTCAATAACAACCGTTTCCCTAAAGAGCCACCCGGGTGAGACATGGCGAAGTCTTCAGAAGTAAACCCTCTTGCATCTAATAAAGCAACAGCTAGAGCGTCACCCATAACTAGGGTAGCTGTGGTGCTAGAAGTAGGAGCTAGGCCAAGAGAGCAGGCTTCTTTTTCGACCTTTACGCAAAGTTTAACATCGGCATATTTGCCTAAGGTACTATTCACATTGGCTGTCATAGCAATAATTGTTACACCGAGGCGCTTTACCACTGGGACTAAAGCTAATAGTTCTGCAGTTTCTCCAGAGTTAGAAATAGTTAACAGTATGTCTTGCTCAGTCAGCATGCCCAAGTCGCCATGGTTGGCCTCAGCTGGATGCATAAAAAAGGCAGGGGTTCCAGTACTGGCGAGGGTAGCTGATATTTTATGACCAATATGACCGGATTTACCCATACCCGACACTATTACTTTACCCTTGCAGCTCATAATAAGCTCACATGCTTTAGTAAAGTCATCATCAATATATTGAGTCAATTGCTCAATAGCTTGAGTTTCAATTTCTAATACTCGTAGCGCAGATTTTTTAAACTTTGTCATGTCTATGATTAACTAAACAATAAAAATTGATAAGCACCAAAACAAGCCAGTAAGCATAAACCTTCCACCCGGTTAATTCGTCTGGAGCCTCTAAAATTAAAACTAAATATTATCAGCAAAACAGTTAACCCAAGCATAACGTATCCATCTCTACTGGCTGCATTACTGTCTATTGTTCCAGGGGAAATCAGGCCAGGCATTGCGAGTACCGCTAAAATATTAAATATGTTTGAACCAATGATATTACCTAAGGCCAGATCGTCTTCATTTTTGAGCACCCCTGCAATACAGGCTGCTAGTTCTGGTAAGCTAGTGCCTATCGCAATAATAGTGAGACCAATCACTAATTCACTTAAACCGAAATATCTAGCTATGATTTCAGCAGAACCCACCATAAAGTGAGCACTTAGTGGTAATACTATCATGCCAACGATAACCCAAAAAATGGCTTTGCTGGTAGTCACATTTGAGGGAATTTCATTTTCAGTTTCAGGCTCTAAGGGATCGCCTTTGTCCATATTTAATGACATCCAAGTCAACCCACCAATTGTGACAAAAAAGAGCATGATAAGAATTATTCCTTCGAAACGTGTGAGTACGAAATCAGAAAGGAAATAAACTGCCATTACACACACTAATAACAGGATTGGCATTTCTTTTTTTAGGGTACTTGAAGCAATTGATAAAGGCTTCAGTAGGGCTGTTAAGCCAAGAACTAAGGCTATATTGGTGATGTTGGAGCCAAGGGCGTTGCCAACAGCGGTATCGGCTACGCCATTAAAAGATGCTGTTGCAGCAACCATTATTTCTGGTGCTGATGAGCCCATCGCTACAATTGTTAAACCAATAATCATTGGCGAAACACCAATGTTTTTGGCTAAAGCTGAAGCGCCGTAAACAAATCTATCTGCTGCCCAACTCAGAACAACTAACCAAACTAAAAAATAACCGGCTTCTAAAATCACACAAGCTCACTTCTATTAGTAATACAATTCAAACGCTATAATAGTTAATTGTCTCAAAAAGCAATTGCTTTGCATATGGAGTTAGTAATAAATATTTTGCAACTTTTCTTTCTTGGTGTTGGTCTAGTAGTTGAATAAATCAAGGTTACACATCAGATTTGGGGATTAAATTCTAGGATTCTAATGTTTAACCTGTTTGGCCTTTGAGACAATTTCAAAATAGAGGAAAGAATTTAATGAAAATGAATACACTTTGTTACTTTTTCTCTTTGTTATTCAATACAGAAAGCGAATACAATAGCCCTCTAGTTCAGTAATAAACGTAAATACATCTACTTAAAATTGGAATACTGCTAAATCAATGGAAAACTTGATTGAAATAGACAATCTTACCTTTAGTCGTAGTGGTCGTATAATATACGACGACATATCACTGCGCATAAAAAAGGGCAAAACGACGGCTATAATGGGGCCCAGTGGCATAGGTAAAACCACTATGCTGCGTTTAATGGGGGGGCAGTTAACCCCAGACTCCGGTGATATTAGGTTTAAAGGGGAATCTATTCCTAATATTAGCCGCCGTAGATTATTTGAAGTACGTCGCGAAATGAGTATGTTATTTCAAAGCGGTGCACTTTTTACTGATATGACAGTGTTCGATAATATTGCCTTTCCACTAAGAGAACATACCAAACTCACAGAAGCTTTGATCCATACGGTTGTGATGTTAAAGCTTCAAGCTGTTGGCTTGCGGGGAGCAGCAAATTTAATGCCTGCAGAATTATCTGGAGGTATGGCTCGTAGAGCCGCGTTAGCGAGAGCTATTGCATTAGATCCTGAGTTAATCATGTACGATGAACCCTTTGCTGGGCAAGATCCCATTTCTATGGGGGTGTTAGTTAAATTAATTAAAGCTTTAAATGATGCTTTGCAATTAACAAGTGTTGTGGTCACTCATGATGTCACAGAAGTGTTAACTATTGCAGACTATATCTATATCTTGGCCGAAAAAAAGGTAATAGGTAGTGGTACACCAGAAGAAATTAAAAACAGTGATTCGCCACTCGTCCAGCAGTTTCTGCAGGGGCAAGCTGATGGCCCAGTTCCTTTTCATTATCCTGCAAGTTCAATCGAGGAAGCGTTCCTAGGCGGTGAACTATGAATTGGCTGATAACTATTGGCGCAGCGACAATTGAGCGTTTTAGTTTGTTTGGTAGAGCCACCTTAATGTTAATCGGGGCTATTCTTGCTAAACCTCAGCCTGTAAAAATGTTCCCCTTGCTGATTAAACAAATCCATGTGGTAGGCGTGCAGTCATTACTTATTATTGTGGTGTCTGGTCTGTTTATTGGCATGGTAATGGCGTTGCAAGGGTACACCATATTAGTGGGGTACGGTGCCGAAGGGAGTTTGGGTCCTATGGTTGCGTTGTCATTATTACGGGAGTTAGGGCCCGTTGTGACAGCCTTATTATTTGCTGGTAGAGCTGGTTCTGCTCTGACCGCTGAAATTGGTTTAATGAAAGCAACAGAGCAACTTAGTAGTTTAGAAATGATGGCTGTTGACCCTTTACGCAGAGTGATATCTCCTAGGTTATGGGCTGGGATTATTTCTATGCCTATGTTGGCATTACTCTTTAGTGCAATTGGGATCTTAGGTGGCCATATGGTTGGCGTAGATTGGCTTGGTGTAGATGCCGGGAGTTATTGGTCAATAATGCAGTCAACCGTTGACTGGGATAAAGATGTAATCAACGGCGTAATTAAGAGTGTCGTATTTGCTTTTGTTATTACATGGATAGCAACGTTTAAGGGGTATGATTCAATCCCAACTTCAGAAGGGATAAGCAAGGCGACAACTGAGACTGTGGTATATTCATCTCTAACAGTGTTGGCCTTAGATTTTATTTTAACAGCATTAATGTTTGGTATTGAGTAGAGGAAAATAGGAATGAAATCCAGAAAATCAGAGTTATTGGTCGGTATCTTTGTCGTATTGACTATTGCGGCTGGTCTTATGTTAGCGTTAAAAGTGGCTAACGACAGTATGTCCAGTAGTACTGATACATATACCCTCTACGCCAAATTCGATAATATTGGCGGTCTTAAAGTAAGGTCAGCAGTAAAGGTTGGCGGTGTCACAGTTGGTAGGGTAGATAATATTACCTTAAGTAAGAATGATTTTACGCCCGTTGTTGAAATGAGTATTTCGACTGAATTTAGTGAATTTCCAGAAACAAGCTCTGTTTCGATTTTAACTTCAGGCTTATTAGGAGAGCAATATGTAGGCTTCCAACCTGGCTTTGTAATCGATGGTATTGAAAACCTAGCACAAGGTGACTACATAGAAGACACAAAATCGGCATTGGTACTCGAAGACCTTATTGGTCAATTCTTATTTAGTAGCAATGATGATTAATTTTCAGTAATTAGTGGAGAGATAACGTGACAAATCGATTTTTTAAGGGGCTGGTAGCGGGATTATTTGCAATCGCTTCAATGACTGCTCAAGCAGAAAGTACTAACCCTTATGCCATGCTTCAAGAAGTAGCCACAATAACATTCGATAGAATCAAAAGGGAGCATGAAGAAATTCAAAAAGACCCAGAACTTTTACGAAAAGTGATGGAAGAAGAGTTGTTACCCCATGTTGATTATAAGTTTTCGGCTTTAAAGGTTTTAGGCAAACACTATAAGATAGTACCCAAAGAGCAATTTCCTGAGTATATCAGTGTATTCCGTTCTTATTTGATTACCACCTATGCGTTAGCTATGGCTTACTACAATGGACAAGAAGTCGAGTTTCAACCAGTGAGAGAAGTTACTGATGAAACCACTGTTACAGTAAGAGCTATAGTCAAAGAGCCAGGAAAACCCGATATAAATCTAGCCTTTAAATTACGTCAAAATAAGAAAACAGATGAGTGGAAAGCTTACGACATGGTAGCTGAAGGTATTAGTTTGTTATCTACTAAGCAAGGTGAGTTTGAATCTATGTTACGTAAAGATGGGCTTGATGCTGTAATGGATATGATGAAACAAACCATCAACAAACCTATTAATTTAGAAGCAGCGAAAAAGGTATAGTGGAGTGAATAGTTTCTCTGTATCTGAGTCATCAGATGGACATTTTATTCTTCAAGGTGATTTAAATCGTAATACGGTAACGTCTGCGTGGAAGAACTCGCTGAGTGACTTGAATGCTAAGCAAGATAAAAGTAACACTGTGTTGCCTATTGTTGATTTAGCAGGAGTGCGTGATGTTGATACGGCAGGTTTGGCTTGGTTGGTGAATTTGTTGAGACAAAGCAAACAACAACATATCCAGTTTCAGTTAAAAAATGTCCCAGTTACTTTAATTAATCTCGCGAAAATAAGCGACGTAGATAACTTTTTATCTGTACAATAGCCGCCTTTTTCGCGCTTTAGGAGCGACCATGGATAATCAACAAATTGAAACCCTATTGAAAGAGTCTTTAAATCTTGCAGAGGTTCATGTTAGTGGTGAAGGTTCACATTTTCAGGTGATAGCTATCAGTGATATTTTTGCTGATATGAGCCGAGTAAAAAAACAACAATTTGTATACGCGCCACTTGCGGAACAAATTGCTGAAGGCAGTATGCATGCTGTTTCAATAAAAACCTTTACTGAAGCACAATGGCAACGAGAAAAGTTGTTTAACCTTCCCCAATAATTCAATTGTTAGTTACAGAGCCAAAATTCAGTTTTCTGACAAAAGCCTACCAACTACCTTTTTGTAGGCATATTTCAATTAGAGTAGTGTTATGGATAAATTAGTTATCGAGGCGTGTCTGCCTCTATCGGGTGATGTCATTATTTCGGGGGCAAAGAATGCTGCCCTACCTATCTTAATGTCGAGTATCTTAGCTGATTCGCCATGTATCTTTGAAAACGTGCCTGAACTTAGAGATATACACACCAGCTTATTGCTTTTAGAAGAGTTAGGAGCAAAAGCGGCTAGACGTGATGGGCAATCAGTAGAGATAGATCCAAGCACCATAAATCAGTTTGACGCCTCTTATGAACTCGTTAAAACCATGCGTGCCTCTATTTTAGTTTTAGGGCCATTATTGGCAAAATTTGGTGAAGCCAATGTGTCTCTGCCTGGTGGTTGTGCAATCGGCGCTCGTCCTGTAAACCTGCATTTGCAAGGTTTAGAGCAAATGGGCGCAAAGATCGATGTTGATGCGGGTTATATTCGCGCTTCGGTTGATGGAAAGTTAAAAGGCGCTCACATCTTTATGGATGTAGTGAGTGTTGGTGCTACCGAAAACCTTATGATGGCTGCGTGTTTAGCACAGGGTGAGACTATTCTAGAAAATGCTGCTAGAGAGCCAGAAATTGTTGACCTAGCAGAATGTTTGAATGCTATGGGAGCAAAGGTTTCTCATGCTGGCAGTGACAAAATTGTGATACAGGGTGTGGAAACTTTACAAGGCTGCAACTACTGGGTTTTACCCGATCGTATTGAAACAGGAACTTTTCTGATTGCCGCGGCAGTAACTCGGGGCAAAGTACGCTGTGTTAATGCTGCCCCTAAAACTCTAGAAGCGGTATTAGATAAATTATCTAAAGCAGGCGCTAAAGTAACCACTGGTGAAGATTGGATTGAGTTAGACATGACATCTGGTGTATTGAAAAGTGTTGATATAAAAACTGCTCCACACCCTGGCTTTCCGACCGACATGCAAGCGCAATTTGTTGCCCTTAATTGTTTGGCTGAAGGTACAGGTGTGGTAACAGAAAACATATTTGAAAATAGATTTATGCATGTACCTGAATTACAAAGAATGGGGGCTGTTATTTCATTACAGGGTAACAGTGCGGTATGTGATGGCCAATCAACCTTAAAAGGTGCACAGGTTATGGCGACTGATTTAAGGGCTTCAGCAAGTCTAGTGATCGCAGGCCTAGTAGCAGAGGGACAAACTATAGTAGACCGAATCTACCATTTAGACAGAGGTTACGAACATATTGAAACTAAGCTCAATGGTTTGGGCGCTAATATTAAAAGGGTCAAATGATTAGCATTGTTTAGCAGTCTGGCTACTTAACTTGTTTTTATAAAGAGGTGCTATAGACCTCTTTATAGTTACTACTAGGTAAGCTCAAGATTACTTAAGTTCTGCAACCTGCATGGCTAAATTGAGGAGCTTGCCGTCTCTGTTTACTTCGATGTCTAAAATGGTACCAGGGGGAGTATCTGTTATGAAATCTAAGGTTTTACGGATATTAGTCGCTGGGCGTCCTCCAACTGATACTATCAAATCTTTGACGGCTAAACCTGCCGTTTCCGCTGGAGTTCCGCTGTATACACTTGTTACCAAAATTCCCATGTCGCCCAAGTTATTTGGCTCTCCTGCAAAGCCTAAGGCACCTCTGGTGACTTTGCCCGTAGAAATTATTTCATCCATGACTTTTTTTGCCAAAGTGTATGGAACCGCAAATGAAACGCCGTCAACTGATTCTACTCTGTTACGACTAATTCTAGTTTTAAAATTAGCATTGTTTATTCCTATTAGGTAGCCTTCACTATCAACTAAGGCTCCACCAGAGTTCCCTTCATTAAGCACTGCGTCGGTTTGAATGTAATCAAAATAGTTATTTAAACCATTATTGCTTATTCGGCTTACGATACCTTGGGTGACGGTTTGCCCTAAGTTGTATGGGTTGCCGACAGCTAAAACAACGTCTCCAACTAATGTTTTTGGATCTTCCATTTGTGGAATCGCATGTAGATTATCTACTGGAATACTTAAGACAGCTAAATCTGTAACGGCATCAAATCCAACAATTTGTGCTTCTTCAAGTCGGCCATCTTGCAATGCCACTAAAATGAGTTTTGCGTTAGCAATTACATGGTAACAAGTTAATACATAACCGTTTGAAGTCATGATGACTCCAGAGCCCAAACTTGTGCGCTCAACTGCTTGGCGGCGGTTGTATCCAGCGTTTTCGATATTTTGACTATATATATTAACCACGGCAGGGCCAGATGCGTTAACTGCACTATTAAAGCTCATTTTATTGGTTGAAATAGGCTCTGCAGAGAAAACCGCCAAAGGTAAACCCGTTCCTTGGCGTAAATTGGGAACAAGAAAAAGTATGACACAAGCGATCATCACTCCAATGACGATTGACTTAACTATAGAGGTTATGAATTTTAACACGAGAATATTGAACGCTTATTACACCAAGTATCGAACAATAATAACATTGAAGTTATAGCCAAGCTATATCAATTGTTTACAACCCATTTAGCTGGTTTTAATGAAATAATATTGCTCAAGGGGAAGAGAATTTGGATTGCGGTACAGGTGAATCTGTACCGCTATTTTATCTTGAGGTTACTAGCGAATCACTAAGTATAAAGAGGTAAGGCCTCGTTTTACATTTAAAGCAATAACACCTTTTGCATCCTCTAACTCTGCACGAAGCTGTACTACCGTATCTACTTTTTTACGGTTAATACCAATAATGACATCACCATTTTTAAGACCAATACTTGCAGCTGGAGCGCGGGCTTCTAATTCAGAAATAACAATACCCTTATCACCTTGCTCAGTTTCACCATTGGTTAAGGTAGCACCTTCTAGGGCAGGGTGTATTTCCTTAGCCACTACTGAATTGGTTGAGGCGTCACCTAGCACCACTTCAACAGTTTCAGTTTTACCTTTACGAATTAGGGTCAACTCTAGCTCAGCTCCAGCTCCTTTACTGGCTACTTTTGCTCTAAGCTCAAGGAAGCTAGTAACGGGTTTACCATTGATTTCAGTAATGATATCGCCTGCTTGTATACCACCTTTTTCAGCGGCAGAATCTGGTGATACTTCACTGACAAAGGCTCCTTGGCTGGCAGATAGGTTCATTGCCTCAGCCAAACCAGAGTCTATGTCATGGCCTAAAATACCTAATAGGCCCCTACGTACTTCACCAAACTCTATAATTTGATCTACTAAGCTTTTCATCATATTGCTTGGAATAGCAAAGCCGATACCTACATTGCCACCGTTTGGTCCAAATATAGCGGTATTAATACCAACCAATTTACCTCTAAGGCTAACTAAAGCACCACCAGAGTTACCACGGTTGATAGCAGCATCTGTTTGGATAAAGTTTTCGTAACCACCTATGTTTAGGCCTGAACGCCCCAGTGCACTGACAATACCTGAGGTAACGGTTTGGTTTAATCCAAAAGGGTTACCTATGGCTACCACAAAATCACCCACTCTTAATTCGTCTGAATCGGCTAATGGTACAGCTGTTAGGTTATCTGGCTCTATCTTAAGTAGTGCGATATCACTTTGAGGATCTGAGCCTAATTTTTTTGCTTTAAACTCTCTTCCATCAGTAAGTTTTACTGTGATTTGATCGGCATTATCAACCACATGATTATTAGTAACTACATAACCTTCATCGGCATCAATAATGACACCTGAGCCCAAGCCTTTGAACGGTCGCTCTTGAACTTGTTCATCAGAGCCACCAAAGAAATGCTTAAACATTTCTGGAACTCGTTGCCTTGAGACTTGCGTGCCTTCAACTGAAATACTGACTATTGCCGGTGTAGTGTCTTCTATCATCGGTGCTAGGCTAGGTATTTCATTTTTATCACTAGAAAAAAACGGCAACGCAGCGCTTGCGGTTATATTTACAGATAAGCTCATTGTCACAATACATGCGCTTAATACAAAACGATTAATACCTTTTTTCATTAACTATCATCTCCAATTAAATACAATACAATGACTATTTAGCTCGACATAAAGTTCATTACTTCGATTCTTTCTCGGCAACCGCTTCGTTGCCAGAAAATAATCCAGAGCCTTGTGATGCGAAGTCTAGAGGCTGAACATCAGCATCTGGAATATTATTTTTTTCACTTGGGCTGCTATTACGTAGATAGGTAGTGGCATGTTCTCCAAAGTAATTAATAGATCTGCCGTCAGCCCCCGTAGAATGGTTGATTAGTAGTTGTTCGTAGTCTTCAATTTGTTTGTTTAGCGCTTCACTTTGAGCACTGATTTGTTCAGAGATTCGTTTTGTTTGGTGTAGATGTTGTGAAGCTTGCTGTGTCATTAATTCTTTAATAGTGAGTTCTTTTTCATCTTCTTTTTTATCACTAACCTGCTTCTCATTGAAATATTTTGCAACAAAAAAGCCTATCACCATACCTACAACCAATAACAAAATGCCTACTAACCAATCCATAAAAACTCCTACATTTATTTACTATTGCAAAAAGGCTCAGCTGTTTAAATTCAAACGGCAGAAATGCCTAGAGCCTAAGAGCAATGTTTGTTTAATATTGTTATTATACGCTCTGCAATTTCAATGCGGTCTTTTTATTTGAATTCAAGTGTAAATGAATGATGAAAATATAAGATTCATTCATACACGTTTTCATCTGTAATAGGCATATAACGATAGGAAACTCGGGTAAATATGTCCACACAGACACCTTGGCAAAAATATCAACTTGATCTTCAAGAGCAAGATTTTCAATACGATGCAGCGCAAGAAAACGCAGTAAAAGAATTACAACGTCTCTTTGAAGAGCTTACGCACCCTGAACAGAAACGTACTTGGCGTATTAAATTACAAAATCGTTTTGGAAAAGGAATGACCAAACCTTCGATACAAGGTATTTATTTTTGGGGAGGGGTAGGGCGAGGTA
This sequence comes from Paraglaciecola marina, assembly GCF_004360155.1. GTDB lineage: Bacteria > Pseudomonadota > Gammaproteobacteria > Enterobacterales > Alteromonadaceae > Paraglaciecola > Paraglaciecola marina. The sequence goes on from NZ_SAIS01000010.1 coordinate 124,624, forward strand.
AAACCTATTTGGTGGATACCTTCTATGAATGTCTACCTTTTAAAAGAAAAATGCGTATCCATTTTCACCGCTTTATGCACAGGGTTCATCAGGAAATGCGTGCTTTAGATGGCCAGTCAGATCCTTTAAAAATAATCGCTAAAAAATTTGCAGCTGAAACCAAAGTCATTTGTTTTGATGAGTTTTTTGTGTCCGATATAACAGATGCAATGATTTTGGGTACCTTGATGGAGGCTTTATTTGGCCATGGCATTGTATTAGTGGCAACCTCTAACATAGTGCCAGATGAACTTTATAAAAACGGTTTACAGCGCGCTAGGTTTTTACCTGCTATTGAGCTAATTAATCAAAATACCCGCATAGTTAATGTTGATAGTGGCGTAGATTACCGCCTGAGAACCCTACAACAAGCTGAAATATTTCATCACCCTTTAGATGACAAAGCGAATGAAAACTTACATCGCTACTTTAAAGATTTGGCGCCAGAGAAAGGCACAGAAAACCAATCTATCGAAATAGAAGGCAGGCTGATCTCAGCCATTAATTATGCTGAAGGTGTAGTGATGTTTGAGTTCAGGGCAGTGTGTGATGGTCCCAGAAGTCAAACAGACTATATGGAGATAAGCCGCTTTTATCACACAGTTTTACTCGCCAATGTAGAACAAATGGGACAGGCCACTGATGATATCGCTAGGCGCTTTATAGCTATGGTTGATGAATTCTATGAACGTAACGTTAAGTTAATTATTTCTGCGGAAGTCCCTTTAGAGTCACTGTACTCTGAAGGGCAATTAAACTTTGAATTTAGACGCTGCTTAAGTCGTTTAAAAGAAATGCAATCTCACGACTATTTGGCCTTAGAGCATATTCCATAGGGACTCATTGCAAGTATGTTCTAAAGGGAGGATTGCTTTTGTACTCTGTCTAGAATATCGGTAAAATCAAGATACAAAAGCTAGTTTGAGTTGGTTCGAGCAATAGGCTCGTTATTAAAAAAGAGAATAATTTAATGGGAAGAAAGTTCGAAGTTCGTAAGGTCTCCATGGCAAAAACCGCTGGAGCAAAAACCAAGGTATATTCTAAATACGGTAAAGAAATTTATGTAGTTGCTAAAAATGGTGGAACCGATCCACAGGCAAATTTATCGTTACGTCGATTGATTGAAAAAGCTAAAAAAGATCAGGTGCCAAGCCATGTAATTGATAAAGCAATTGATAAAGCCGCTGGCGGCGCGGGTGAAGATTATGTACCTGCACGTTACGAAGGTTTTGGCCCTGGTGGTTGCATGGTTATCGTTGATTGCTTAACTGATAACAACAATAGAACCATTACAGATGTGCGTAACTGCTTTACTAAAACAGGCTCAAAATTAGGTGTTGAAGGTACAGTAGGACATATGTTCGACCATCAAGCTGTTTTCGCTTTTAATGGCGATGATGAAGATGCTGTGCTTGAAGTATTAATGGAAGCTGACGTTGATGTGACTGAAGTGGAAGGGGAAGACGGAGTTATAACCGTATATGCCCCCCATACTGAGTACAATAATACTCGCAAAGCCTTAATGGATAACGATCCTGAGCTTAAATTTGAAGCAGAAGAAATTACGTTTATCCCACAAACTGAATCAGCAGTAAGCGGTGACGATGTCGCAAATTTTGATAAATTTATGGATATGCTAGAAGACTGTGATGATGTGCAGCATGTTTATCACAATGCTGTTGTAGAAAGAGAGTAGCAGGTAATTTTACTTCTGATTTAAAGCCCTTTTGTTAGGGCTTTTTTTATGCTTGAATTTCATGTGATTAGCCAATTCGAAGCCATGACTGTAGGGTATTGCTCAATGGTATTTTTTCCGTTAGCTTATAGAATTAACATACCCATTTATACGTAACACTCATAGGATTAAATATTTAAATGCAAAGTTGTAAGCGTTTCATTGTTTTGTTGTTACTCATAAAATTTGGGATAGGGAGCCTTTGCTTTGGGGCGGTAGTTCAAGATGAATTTCTATATTCTCATGCATTAAAACTAGAAACGTTTTCTGAAATACAGGCCCAATTACAAGGTAATATAGTCAGATCTGCTTCCATTAGCGACCAAATAGAAGCTCAGTTTTCTCTTGCTACTCTTTACATGAACTACGACCGAGTTGACTTGCTACAGCCTCTTCTAGAGGAGTTGAAAAAACATAACCTTGAGCAACAAGTTAGCCCAGACGCAATCAAGTGGCATATTTTGAATGGCTACGCATATTATTTCAGTAGTCAATATGGGGTAGCTGAAGGCTTTTTTAATCACGCATTCAGTATATTTAAAAAGCTACAAGAAGAAAGAAAAACAACCGAACAAGTCAATTATTTGTATGCGGTATTAACTCTTTACGCTTCTTTAAATTCCGCTTTTTTGCAAAATTATTCTGACGCCTTGGTGCAATTAACTTCTCTGAATGTTGATGCTCAATCATCAAATTGGCCTCTGGTTAGCGGAATGAGTTTATATCACCTTGGCATAATAAATTATGAGTTAAAAAATTATGAGCAGGCCCTCGAATTCTACCGTTCATCTAAACTTGCTTTTCCACAGAAAGCTAAGCATTTTATTGCCTTGGCTGAAATGGGCGAAGCTCAGATGATAAATATTGTTGGAGAGCGTCAGGAAGCATTTAGTTTGCTGGATAACGCCATAGTTACTCTATTAAAGCTTGAAGATAAAAGTGCTCTGGCTTTTGCATATCTGTTGAAATCTTACTTCTATAGTAAAGATGAAAACCACCCAGAATCTTTACGCTGGATTGCAAAGTCAGTTCAGATACGAGAGCAGTTAGGTAATGTTAAAGATATAGCTAATGCGTATGTTCATTATGCTGATATTCTTTTTGAAAACAATAAGTTAGAAGAAGGGTTGGAGTATGCCAAAAGAGCAAGCGAATTAGTAGCTGACACTGATGACCTTGCTGGTCAATGGGATGCATACGCAATTTACGCTGTACTGTTAAGCGAAAGTGGTGATTACCAGCAAGCTTTCGAATATATGTCGAAATCAGAACGTGCTTTATTGGCGAAGGCGAGATTAGATATTACTGCAGAGACTGCTCGATTGAATTCAGAATTTAATTTACAAAAAGAGCAATTGAATAATCAATATTTAGATGAAAAAAACAAGCGACTAGAACTAAAGCTAATTCAAGAGCAGCGTATGCAAGTTCGTCAGTCCTGGGCTATTTTTGGACTTTTGATGTTTGTTGCAATCATTCTACTTATGCTTGCAGTAATTTATAAGCTTTATATAAACAATAAAAAACTGGCAAATATAGATTCATTAACAGGTCTGCCTAATCGTAGATGTATATTCGAAGTTGGCGAGCGTTTATTCAACACTAGTCAGAGATATGAGCAAAGTTTGTGTTTACTCATGATTGATGTAGATAATTTTAAACTGATTAATGATACCTATGGCCATGACATGGGGGATGAGGCCCTTAAATTTTTAGCTAGCGTATTTAACTCCGCGCTTCGTAAGTCGGATTGTATTGGGCGGATAGGCGGAGAAGAGTTTTTGATCATTTTGCCTAACAGCAGTGAGCAAGGGGGGATATTGTTAGCCAATCGCTTAATAGAGGACAACGCTAGACAGTTTGGTCAAAGTGGTATGCCATTGAAAAGTCTGACCTTTAGCATTGGTTTAGTCAATAATAACTCAAACTTTTCTTCTTTTTATGAGCTTGTAAAAGTAGCTGATGATGCGTTATATAAAGCAAAAAATGGCGGGCGTAATCAAGTGCAGGTTGCACCCAGTAACGATTAACCAATTGGTACTTTAATGTTTTCACTACTCCTGATGCGAATTCATGGTTAACCATCAATACAGCAATTTTTTCGAGGCTTTGTAGTCTTTACTCACTAGCAATTAATTGAATTAGAAACAGCATACAATCCTAATGGTTGAGAAATTATACAAATAGCCATAGCTGCAAATCCAGTTATTCAACTATTTAAAACCCTACGCCGATAAGCCAATTTTAACCTTTATTTATAGTAGGGTTAGGTTGAACCATAAACACAGTGTTCATTCAGTTGAAGGGGTTAAATATTGTGGTTTTTTAACATGCTTCGCCAGATATCGGCCCATCCAGGCTCTTTACCAAATAGAGTGATGTTTGCTCTAAAAACACGCGTAGCAAAAAGGCGAACATAATAAATACCTACCACTAAAAATAATAGCGAAAGTGCGATATGCCATAGAGGTACACTCATAGAAGCAATACGCATTGGCATAAAGCTTATTGACGTAAGTGGGAGTAATGATAGTACTTTGGCTACTTGGCCATTGGGCTCGCCCATAATAATAAATACTAACATCACTGGCACCATAGGTAGCATCATCAGACCTGTTTTTCCTGAGTGATTCGGATCATCTATGGTGGCTGCAAAACCCACAAATACGTAATTCCAAAACAATACGCCTAGTACACAAAACAAAATTAATTGGGATATGACCGCAGCGGATACATTGAGATTTTGGCCGCCATCTGAAAATACAGAAATACCCGAAAATACAATCAACATCATCAAACTGGTGGTGATAAGACTTTTAAAACTAGATAAACATAAACCTAAGGCTTTACCGTCTACCCACTGCTGGTGGTTGATGCAGGTTAGTAATTGCTCGGTAATACGGTGTTGCTTTTCTTGTGTGACTGAAGTGAAGCATAACCCAAAGCTACTAAATACTGCCATGGCGCTGAGCACAGAGGCAAGTATCGCGAGGGTTTTGACGTTACCACCTACTATTTTTTCTGCTTGGTTTATAAGGTTTAATGTAATCGGGTTTTCAAGTTTCTTTAGTTGTTCGTTGCTGACGCCCATCTCTTGTAGCAATATCGACTTTTGAGCATCGATAAGATTTTTTTTGAGCTCTTCTTGCCAACTGCTTTGTTGAGAAACATACAGAGTGTAGACGCCACTTTTTTCTACCTTTAGCACCCCATCTAGGTGTGTGTGTTCTATTTCATCTAAGAGCTGTTCTGTTGTGAGTGCAGAAGTCAACGTGGATAACGAAAACTTGTTATCGAGTTCAGTATTTATCTCTCCAATAACCGCAAGGTTAACGACTTTCTGAGTGCTATTTTTATCCCACACTTGCACCGCAAATATGGCCCCATAAATGGTTAACATAACTAGGTAGCTAATGATGTCTTGCTTCCATTTAAAGTTACGCATAAATTCCCAGCGGGCAACTAGCAATATCTTATCCATTGTGAGTTCCTTGAATGCTATTTATATAAATGTCATGCAGGCTGGGCTGGTGAATTTGTAAGCCTTCTATTTGGTGGGATGTGAGCATAGTTTGTAAAAACTGTGGGACATGGCAATCATGAGATAGGGTGAACTTGATGCTGTTGTTATTTAGACTGCTTGTTTTTATCAATTGTTCACTTAAAGGGAAACCACCTAATGTAACTGGGTCGCTGAATTGTACGATTAGGCTATTTCCTAACTTGGCGGACTCTCTTATTTCTTGCATCTCTCCATATAAAGCTGCTTTACCATGGTTCATTAGTAAAAATCTATCGGCTAGCTTTTCAACTAGAGACATTTGATGGGCACTCAGAATGATAGTGGTGCCTTGTTGTTTAAGAGTTTGAAGAAACTGAATTACCTTTTCTTGGTTGATGGGATCTAAACCAGAGAAGGGCTCATCTAAAAATACAATTTTGGGCTGATGGATAATGGCACTAATGAGTTGTACTTTTTGCTGATTACCTTTCGATAAAGATTTGAGCTGGTCTTTTTTTCGCTCATTTAACTCAAAAACTGTTAACCATTTCTCAGCTTGGGTATGTGTCTCAGATTTACTCATGCCCTTTAATTGGCCCATATAGACTAGGGTATCTATGATTGAACTTTCTTGATACAAGCCTCGCTCTTCAGGTAAGTAACCGAATAATTCGCTAGATAAGGTAATAGTTTGATTTTGATCATCGAAAAACTGAATGTTTCCGGTATCAGGGTACGTTAAGCCAATTAGCATTCTTATGGTTGATGACTTACCCGCACCATTTGGGCCAAGTAATGCAAAAATTTCCCCTGAATGAACCTCAAATGATAGGTCGTCTACAGCTAAAATTTCTACATATTGCTTTTTGACTTGATTTACCGATAGACGCATACTTTATTCCTTGAATTAGCTACGTCTATGGTAATTGACAGCGGCTTGCTATAACAGCAACCTTTTAAAGTAAGTGTTGCAAAATATTTGTGGGATTTATTATAAGTTCACAATTTGGTCTAACAACCCAATCATTAACTTTGTTCCTGTACCTGATGCGATACCATCAAATACATTTTCAACATTTTTACCTTGTTGGCCGCCGGCTAAATCACTGATTGAACGGATAATGACCCAGTCTACATCGTTTATGAAGCATACTTGGCCAACAGCGGCAGATTCCATTTCAGACACCTGAGCGGTATAAACTCTTTGTAGCCACTGGCGATAGTCTGCATTATCTAGAAATACTGAGCCTGTTACACCATTGCCCCCAACTTTTATTTGAATAGGGTGGCCTGATGGCATTTTTATTGGGCTAACTGCCGCGACTGCTTTTTTAGTTAATTCAATTAACTCTGGTGTAGCTGTAAAGTAAGGCATTTGTTTGGGGGTATCCCAGCCTTCTTTTACAACGGCCATTTCTTCTGGGTGAATAAAGCCATAGTTTTCATATTTTGGTGCGTGAGGGTCTTTTAGTTCTCTTGCTTTATATCGGGCGAGAGCTGCTTCATAGTAGTCTGGTAGTATGAATTCTCCTGCTTCTTTTTTATCGGGGTTTACGTACACAGATTCATCATGAAAATACCAACGTTCAGGTATGGCTATATCCCCCGGTTGGAATTCTGGATTAATTGCTCCGGCTATACCCATCATCACTACTCTATCAATAGGAAAATAATCGAGGGCCATTTGCATTGTCATTGCCGCATTAGGAACGCTGATCCCTGTGGTAAAAATAACAATGGGTTCACCCTTATAGGTTCCCAATTGATATTTAACGCCTTTAATTGTGATAGTTTCAGTAATTTGGGCATCGTCTAGCTTGCTGAATGCATGATCTATCGCTTTTATTTCAGGCTCATAAGCTGCAACAATGGCAGTCCATTTATTTTCAACGGTAAACTCTTTTGGGCCGTATTTTTGAGTTTTAGCAATAATCTGACTACTAAAAAGTACAAGGCAATGAAGCATGAGTAGGTGAATGAATAATTTGTTTAACATTTGGGTTTCCTCTTATTTGAAACTTACGCAGCCAATAGAATGAGCGTGCATTTATTATTGTTTAGTGTTTAATTGAGAAGTTATCTATTAATTACATTTTAACGGAGTGTCGGCTCCTTAATTTTGAATTATTAAGTCATAGCTTTAGGCTTAGTGTTAAGTATTCTAGAACTCTTTAAGTTACTTTCCTATAAGTCTAAGGAACTCATTTCGTGTAGCGTCTGATGAACGCATTGAACCGAGCATGACTGATGTTATCATCGAAGAGTTTTGTTTTTGTACGCCTCGCATCATCATACACATATGTTTTCCTTCCATAATTACGCCAACGCCGGTAGCCCCTGTTATTTCTTGAACAGCATCTGCAATCTGTTTGGTTAGCCCTTCTTGAATTTGAAGCCTTCTTGAAAACATATCAACGATTCGGGCGAATTTTGATAAACCTAAAACTTTACCTTGAGGTAAGTAGGCAATATGACAACGGCCGATAAATGGAAGCATGTGGTGCTCACATAATGAATAAAATTCAATATCTTGCACTATCACCATTTCATCGCTATCGGCTTCAAAAATAGCGCCATTGACGACATCTTCTAAGTTTTTTTCATAACCATCGGTAAGAAATTGCATGGCCTTTGCGGCGCGCTTGGGAGTATCTACTAAGCCACCACGATTCACATCCTCACCTAAAATTTCGAGAATACTTGAATAGTGATCAGCTAATTTATTTGGCATGAAGTTGGCTCTTAGAGGGGTTGTTAGTGGTATCTTGCTAATTTTTGGTTAGATAAATACCGAATTAATTGGCCAATGGTAACATTTTCTATTGAATGGAATAAATACCGCTGTCACGGCATTATCATATTTATGTTTAGAACAATCGCCTTTAACGAGTTTTATTTGACGGTGACAAAGAAGATCGAACTTCAAAAAGGTAAAGGTCTAATTCTTTTTTAGCTGTTTCGTAATCTTTAGCGTACTCTTTTGAAGCGGTATCGTTTTTGTATGCTTCGAAAGCATCATCTGCTCTCCCCATCAATTCTTTAAGTTTATTTTTATTGAAATCCATATCATTTCACTTAGTTAAGAATAGAGAATCAACTCTTTACACATACTTTACTACTGCTAACCCAATAATTGCGAGAACTATTAATACTGGAGACTCATTTAAAAATCTATAAAACTTTGCAGAATGCTTATTTTCATCCTTAGCAAATGCCCTCATTATAAAAAATAAATAGATATGATAAACGTAAAGTACTGACACTAAAGCTAATTTTATATGTAGCCAATGTGCGGCTGCAAACCATTGGGCACCGTAAAGTGTGATCAACCATATACCTAATATTAAGGTTAAAATGGCAAAAGGTGTGATAAAAAACCATAATCGCCTTTCCATTACTTTAAATTGGTCTTTTACAGCCTGATTGTTAGTTAAAGTATGATAAATAAATAGTCTAGGTAAATAAAAAATACCTGCCATCCATGCAACCATAAAAAACAGGTGGAAGGCTTTTATATACAGCAATGTCATATTTTACTCGCATAGGGGCCAGTTAAAAACTAGCTTGATGTAAATTGTCTCTTAACTTATTCCAACTGATAACGCCAATGATGTCATTTGGGGAGCTTGAGTATATGTATACAGCCCCTTGTCGTTTAGTTGCCAATATTCCATATACTTCGGCTAAGGTCGCTTGAGATTTTACGCCTTTCATTTCAGTGAAGGTAATACGTCTAGTGTCACAATCTGGCTCTTGGTCATAGCCTACAAGTGAATACTGCACCGCATCTTCAAGGTTGGACTTACGTACCACAGTAGTATTTACAGATGAATCTAATAAATTCACTAAGTTATCATTTTGATCCACGACCAGCTTATAGTTATCTTCCATAACTGACAACACCCCCGTTTTTTGCAATTCCCCTAAAACAGAAGATAAGGTGTATGGAAGTTTTTGAAACTCTAATTGGCGGATAAAAATAGAGCTATTACCTAAAAACTGTGTAGAAGTAACGTAAGCCGGCACAATCACTAGGATTGCGGGTAATATTAATTGTGGACTATAGGATAACTCCATTACTGCTGATAATGCAGCTAAGGGAGCATGTACCACAGCGGCCATTAATCCCGCCATTCCGAGTAAAGAAAAGCTTCCTTGTAACTCGTTTGAGTTATCAACAAATAAACCAAGCGGAGCTGCGAGTATTGCACCGCTTATCATACCAATTACAAATACAGGCCCCATTACTCCACCAGGGATCCCTAGTCCTATAGCAATGATGGTTAGAAAAAACTTTGCACATAAGACTGCAATTAGTATTTTCATACTGTCATTTTCAGCAATAAATTCATGGGCAGAGTGAAAATGTGCGCCTAGAGAGTCGGGTAAAATAACCCCTATTACCCCAGTGACTACACCGGCTATAATGAGTCGATAAACCATATTTAGACGATTCGAACGCTGCATTACGAACATTAGAAAGTTATTAAATAATGAGGCCACAAAGCCAAGCACAATGCCAAAAATAATTAAGTACAGGTATACCCATTGGCTGAAATCATGAAATTGTATAAACGATAGTTCTTGTGCTTCGCCAAATACAGCTCTGGTCATGACACTACCACAGGCCGCTGCTAGCATAACGGGTATAAATATGTGGATCCTGTACTCTCTGAGTACTACTTCCATTACAAAAATAACGGCGGCAAAAGGGGTATTGAAAGACGCTGAAATACCCGCAGCAATGCCACACCCAGATAAAATTCTAATACTGTTGTTTGGTAATTTTAACCATTGCCCAAAAAAACTACTCCCGAAAGCCCCAAGGTGCACAGAAGGGCCCTCTCGACCTACAGAAAAGCCACTAGCTAAGGCAACGGCCCCACCTAAGAATTGATTGACCGTGGTACGAAAAGGGATACGCCCAAAAAAATGTTTAATTCTGTGAATAACAAATGGGATCCCCATACGGTAATGTTTAAAGCCTGTCAGGTAGGCAATGAAAATAATGCATAGTGCACCAATTATTGGTAATACAAGCCGGATAATTGGGTCTAATTCACCATATTGATTGGTTTCTACTAAAAACTTGGTTTGTAACCAATCTACAGTTAATCGAAATAGTATAATTAGAGATGCCGCGCACACGCCCCCTATAATGCCTATAAGACACAATTGAATAGAAGTATTGGGTTTGGCGAGTTCTTTTCTAAAGGCGTTAAGGTTCATAAACAAAAAGAAAGTATATTAATTGTTTAGCTCTCCACAGCTTATCACAAGCTATTGTATTTAAAACTAATTTTCAGAGTGTTAGTATGCAATTATGGTGACTTTAAAATCCTCGAGAGAATATCTTGACTCTAGCAGAGTATAAAAAACAGTTTGGGGCATTTCGGGTATACGCTTTTTTGGTTGTAATCATTAGTGTAGCTTTGTATCTCGGCTTTAAATTAGGAGGGGCTAATCAAAGCAGACAAGCATCCCTTATTTCTATTCATGAGCAGAGTATTCAAAACCTAACTACTGAAAACTTAAAATTAACCAAAGACTTAAATGTGTTGGGCGTGGAACTCGAGGTCGCCAAGTTGGCGCAGATGCGCCATAAAAGTGAAATCGAAACAATATTAGACCGAGAAAAAAAGTTAAAATCCACATTGGAATTTTATCAACAAGTCATGGCTCCAGAGCTTAAAGAAGAAGGGTTCTTTATTGAAGGTTTTTATGCCGAGCCTACATTAAGTGAAAATTCCTACCGCTTTGAGTTGGCATTGGTACAACATGAAAAAACAAAAAATACCCTTAAAGGTACCTTAAATATATCACTAGTCGGTAGTGAAAACGGCCAACCAAAAGAATACCCCCTTAAGCAATTTTTGCCCGAGCAACAGGCTTTGCGTTTTAGCTTTAAATACTTTCAATTACTTAATGGAGAAGTCACTCTTCCCGCGGGGTTTCAACCTGAAAAAGTCACAGTACACGCAGTTATTTATCAGTTTAAACGTAAAAAAGGTGAGTTAACCAGCACATTCGATTGGTTATCTACGCGGGAATAGTTGACCATTTTAGTCAGGTACTGGATAATCTATACTACATAGAGTGTCCTTATTGTTTAATTGAGATTTTTGTTATGACCGTGCAAACCGCTTTACCTATTGAATTTTCAGATGCTGCTGCTAAAAAAGTAAAAAACTTAGTGGAGGAAGAAGAGAATCCAAACCTTAAACTACGTGTATACGTTACAGGTGGTGGGTGTTCTGGCTTTCAGTATGGCTTTACTTTTGATGAAAAGGTAAATGATGGCGATACAACTATTGATAAAAATGAAGTGACTTTAGTGGTTGATCCAATGAGCCTGCAATACTTAGTGGGTGGAGAAGTTGATTACACAGAAGGGTTAGAAGGTTCTAGATTCTTAGTCAATAACCCTAATGCAACCACAACCTGTGGCTGTGGTGCATCATTTACGGTTTAACCAAGTTAGCTGGACTATATTCTTGCTGACGGACTATTTGGAGTTTGTACTTTCAAATATTTTGTCAGCCGACGCAGCGACAAAACCTTGATATAACTCACCATTGCTCATTGGATACCGTTGAGCAAACTCGTAGAAACAACTTGGTACTACTTTTTTCGCATCTGTAAACTCAACCTCAACCTTATCTGCCATGGTAGAAGACTGCGCCAGTAACACTTCAGGCCCGCCTTTTATTTCGCCACCAGAGGTATTTAACGTAAATCCAGCTTGTTTTAATTTGTTATTAACAGCGGCTAACTCATGAATACTTTGCATATGGTTCAAGCTAACAGTGAAGTGATTAGCACAATAGCCCCAGACAGACATCCAAGCTGCATATTCTGAGTGAGCAACTAAGATTTCATACTCTTGTAATGACACTTGCCAGTGTTTACCAGAATATAAAAAGTCATCTTGTTGCCAAGCATCATCTGCAACCCTTGTTAGCATTTTATTAATGATACTTTGAACTTGTTGAGGCATCTCCTCGATTAGCAATTCACTTATAAATACTTTTGGTTTCCTAGTGTCAGGGTGCTCAAAATGCTTTGCTCGCAGCTTTTTTTGTTCAAAGTTGTATTGACCTTGCTCTGTGTACCCTAAGTTCAAAAAATGTTGGGCTAATTTGTTCAAATTAACCTTATCCGCATTGAATGTACGTAGTGCAATATGGTCGTTTACTAAGCTCGATGCTTGCTGTGTTTCTTTAGCTTCGTATTCTTCTAGTAACTTATGAATTTTGAAAGCTGAAGGCGTAATTGCTACATAACTTTGCCATAACTTAGCAAAAAGGGTATTGATTTCGTGTGCCATAAAAATCCTTCCTTTGGTAAAGCTAGATACTTAATCCAGGGCTAAGGGTGCCAGGTAAAGTGACTTTTTCAAGTTCAACTGAGGCAACAGGGTAAGCACAATAATCAGCCGCATAATAGGCGCTTGCTCTATGGTTACCGCTATCGCCGATCCCTCCAAATGGAGCGGCTCCGCTCGCTCCAGTTATAGGTCTATTCCAATTAACAATACCAGCGCGAATACGCTGGTAAAAATACTGATAGTCATCTTTATTATCTGCTAATAAGCCTGCCGATAAACCAAAACTGGTATTGTTGGCTTCTGCAATAGCATTGTCGAACGTGTCATAGCGTATTACTTTTAGTAGAGGTCCAAAATGTTCTTCATCTGGGAGTGTAGAGATGATATCAGTGACATCAATAATGCCAGGTGTGACAAAACCAGACTCAGTGTCTTGATGGACTAGTGGTACTAGTGACCTCGCACCTAACTCGGTAAGTTGTTGTTGAGCATTAACCATTAGGTTCGCTGCTTGCTTTGAAATCATAGCGCCCATAAACGGCTGTTCATCAGCGTCGTAATCACCAACCTTAATATTCTCAGTCGCTTTCGTAAGCTTTTGTAAAAGTTTATCACCAGCTGCCCCTTGCTCGATAAATAAACGTCGTGCACAGGTGCAGCGCTGCCCAGATGTAACAAAAGCAGATTGAATAATATCGTGAACGGCTGCATTGATATCAGCTACGTCTTTGACGATTAAGGGGTTGTTACCGCCCATTTCTAACGCTAATATTTTGCCTGGGTGTCCTGCAAATTGTTCATGTAATATTTTACCAGTACGAGAACTGCCGGTGAAAAACAGTCCATCTAAACCTGTATGAGATGCTAGTGCTTTACCAGTTTCAACTTCCCCTTGAACCATATTCAAAACGCCAGCAGGTAGTCCGGCTTGTTCCCATAAATGGATGGTTTTTTCAGCTACTAAAGGGGTTAGATCAGAAGGCTTGAATACTATGGTGTTGCCAGCGAGTAATGCCGGGACAATATGCCCATTTGGTAGGTGTCCAGGGAAATTGTAAGGGCCAAAAACCGCTACCACGCCATGGGGTTTATGGCGAATAAACGCTTTGCCTAAAGGCATTGCGTTTTCTACTGTGCCGGTTCTGTCATGGTAGGCCTTTTCTGATAAGCCGATTTTTCCAATCATAGCAGCAACTTCTGTTGCTGTTTCCCATAAAGGTTTCCCCGTTTCTTGAGCAATAGAAAGGGCGAGAGCGGACTTATTATCAGCTAATAGTGCCGCAAACTTTTTTACATAGGCTAAGCGAGTTTCAAGGGGCGTATTGCTCCAAGGAACAAAAGCCAAACGGGCTGCTTTTATTGCAGCATCAACTTGACTCGTATCAGCGGACTTAGCCTGCCAGATAGTTTGCTTTTTTGCAGGATCGATAGATTGAATATTATGTCCGTTACCTAAGTGCCAGACCCCATCAATAAAATGAGTAGTCATGATTATGTCCTGAAGTGAGTAGGGGCAAAGCGAATTTCATCACCGTCTTTGATGCCCAATGCGTCAGCTGATTGCTGACTTATAATTGCGTAGTTTGATTGTTTGTCGACTTCAAGGCTGGTACAGATACCTCTAAAGTCTTTAATCTGCGTATTAATAGCGAAAAACCTTCGCTCTGACTCAGGTAGTTGTGCTTGAACCTTAACAGGCATTTTTCGACTAGTTTGTGCTGTTCTAATATGTTTTAGGTTGGCTTCAACCGTAGGGCCGGCATCAAAAATATCTACATACCCTCTAGAGCTAAACCCTTCTTGCTCTAGTAATTGTAAAGCTGGTTTGGTTTTTTCGTGGACTTGTCCGATGACGGCTTGAGCTTGTTTACTTAGTAAGCTCACGTAAATAGGATACTTGGGCATTAATTCAGCAATAAACTGTTTCTGCCCAATACCTGTGAGGTAGTCTACCGTTGGAAAGTCCATCGAGAAGAAATGCTCTTCTAGCCACTGCCAAAAGGGCGACTGACCAGTGTCGTCATTTATACCTCGCATCTCTGCGATTATGGTGTCATCAAATCTTTGTTGATGCTCCATCATGAACAAAAATCTAAATTTTGATAGTAATCGCCCGTTTAAATTTTCACGTGCGCTTTGTCGTAAAAATAGGGTGCAAATTTCAGATACACCCGTGTAATCGTTGCAAAGAGTTAAAATATCTACAGTGTTGTAAATATTTAACTCCCGAGAGGCGTGCACCACCTTGCTTAAATGATAATGGTAAAATGCATCATCTAAACCGACACTGGAGGCAATGCCGCTGGTACCTACTACTTCTTTAGTTTGAGTATCTTGCATTACAAATAAATAGCTTTCATCACCTGGCTGAGTCACTGATTTATTAAATGACTCAAGTGATTTATCAATTTTACTATTCAATAATGCTTCATTTACAGGTAAGGACGTAAAACCCACACCTGACTCTTGAGCTATGGCATGTAAAGATGAGTAGTCGCTCTTTTTTATGGGGCGAATAACTTTCATACTTTCTTCCTTGTAGTTATCTTAGCTCGCGACTGTTTTTGCTACTGCACGTTCAAAACGAGATAAACCTTCAAGAATATCTTCATCCGAAATAACCAAAGAAGGTGCAAATCTTACGACATTGGCTCCTGCCACTAAACACATTAAGTTTTCAGCAGCAGCGGCAACTAAAAAGTCTCTAGAACGACCTGCATATTGCTCATTTAGTACCGCACCTAGTAATAAACCTTTTCCTCTTATCTCACTAAAGCATTGATATTGAGTGTTTATTTTTTCTAATCCAGAGCGAAATAGCGCTTCTTTATGCTTAACACCATCTAGTACTTCTGGAGTATTCACTATATCTAGTACTTTTTCTGCAACGGCACAGCCTAATGGATTACCACCATAGGTGCTGCCGTGAGTTCCAACCTTAAGATGTTTAGCTATCTCTGTAGTGGTTAACATGGCTGCGATAGGGAAGCCGCCACCTAATGATTTTGCTGTGGTTAAAATGTCGGGTGTGACATCTAGGCCCATATAGGCATATAAGTCACCGGTACGGCCTACACCAGATTGAACTTCATCAAATATTAGTAAAGCGTTATGTTTATCACATAAGGTTCTTACACCTTTTACGAACTCAGATTCTGGGCTTACTACACCGCCTTCCCCTTGAATGGGCTCCATCATTACTGCACAGGTTTTGTCTGAAATTAGTGTTTCAAGTGCCGCTAAGTCATTGTAGTCAATATGGTCAATGGCACTTGGTTTGGGACCAAAACCATCTGAGTAGGCAGCTTGGCCGCCCACAGTAACAGTAAAGAATGTACGACCATGGAAGCCTTGATTAAACGCAATGATCTGGTTTTTTTCAGAGCCAAAGTTATCAACTGCATAACGACGTGCTAGTTTAAGCGCAGCCTCGTTGGCTTCTGCACCAGAGTTGGCAAAGTAAACTTTTTCTGCAAATGTAGCTTGGGTTAACTTTTTGGCCAGCCTAAGTGCTGGCTCATTAGTTAATACATTACTTAAATGCCATACCTTTTCACTTTGCTCTTGCAGGGTTTTGACCAACTCAGGGTGGCAGTGGCCTAATACATTCACTGCTATACCACCGGCAAAGTCAATAAACTCAGCGCCCGTTTGATCCCATAATCGAGAGCCCAGACCTTTAACAGGTATGGTTGCTGCAGGATTGTAATTAGGGACCATTACTTCATCAAATAATTTGCGGGTTACATTCATAATATTGCCTTAGGTATATAAGCCTCACGGAAACAATCTTTGTGATGACTTTGGCCAAAAAAGAAAAATATTATGTCAGAACAATTCCTCTCTGTCTGCAATGAAATTTTACGCCACACGGTATTTTTAAAGGGTTTCTATTAGTTTTTCATGAATAGTGAATAACTATTAATTTATATTTCGGGGATTGAAATTCTTTAGGGTAAAGTCGTTACTATTATTGCAGCGCCTTAATTGTGGAGGTACAAATTAGTGATTTTGCATTAATATGCGTAAAAATTATTCTGCACCAAATGTAAGATCTAAGGTTCGAAGGTCGGTAGTCTTGAGTATTTCAAGGTATCCTTTAGGCATATTTAGGCTTCTTACAAAGTCTTTCGATTGTTGTAAATCAATTAATTTATAGCCTTTTAATATTCTATATTGTGCATATCCATGACCTTGTTTTACCGCTTTTGTTAAAGCCGAAATGTCTGCGGCACGTTTATTTTCCGCTAATTCTTGCATAGCATTGCCAATAAATACCCTCTTTAAATCCATTTTTTGTATAAGTTTGGTGCTTGTTTTTAGAGCATATTCTGAGTTTAAGTGGTTAAGAAAGTGACCTGATGGAGTGAGTTTTAAAAGGGCTAAATGCTCATCGTGTTTACGAGCTGCTTCTGTTTCTTTTAAAGCTTGTATTTGCACATTATCAAATATTCTAAAATACAGTTTAGTAATCACTATTTTACCAAGCTGCCTAAACATGCCAAGACAAAAAGCATGGTTGTGATTTAGGCCTGCAGCTCGTGCTATTTTTTTAGAAGCTAAGGCGCTTGCTAAAGCCTCTTCCCATATCCTCGTTTTTATAGTGGGGTAGGGGTCTGTTATTTGCGGCAATACTCGCCTAAAAGCTAAGCAAGTGGCGGCTATAGTTAGGTTTTCTATGCCAAAAAAGCCTAATGCTGCTCTCATATTGTCAACCACGACTAGCTTACCTTTGCTGTCTGTTCTTCTGTATTTAGGTTGGTTGATCATTTTTAGCAGATCATTATAAAACCATGGTACGTCGGCTGCCAAAGGTTCGATTGATGAGATTGTGGCGGCTTTTAAACTTGTTGCATCTAATAACTGTGGCGTAGTGCTATCTAAACCTAATACTTTGTTATACAAAAAATCTACATCAATAAGACTTTCGGCTAATTGCGTTTTAACTTCATTATTTACTTGGTCAGATATCGAATTTATGAAGGATAACTCTGATTTGATATTTAAGTCTTTTTCTTGAATCGCTTGCTTTTCAACACGCAGCAGTGATCGTGCTGTTTTACTTTGAGCTATTTCAATTTTACTTAATTTAGGTTTTCCATCTTGCATTAAATTTTGTTGAGCTTGTTTTAAATCTAAAAACAAATCATCAAAGCGGATCTTAATTAGTTGGTCGATGGGTAAAGGTTGGCTCATTTAATGTAAGGTTTCTTATTCGTTGTTTGTTTTATAATTTAAAGGTGAATGAAAGTTACTGCGTCAATCTATTTGTCAGCTATTTTAGTCTCTAATGTGATTTTACACAGACACACAGTTAACATCATTGTTTGCAGCATTTATTCATGAGTCTTTAACGGAATTCACTTAGGTTTACTTTAACTAATTTTTTTATTAAGTGCATTTTAAGAAATTATTAAGTAACTCATGTCCATATTCAGTCAATAGCGACTCTGGATGAAACTGCACCCCAAAAATGGGTAAGCTGTTATGCTCAATGGCCATTACCTCTCCTTCAACTTTTATATCAGCAGTGAGTTCGTGGTGGAATTGCTCTTCACCACACCATGCCGTGACCTTAAATTCTTTCGGTATAGTTTGGGCTTGAAGTAAAAGCGAATGGTAACGTGTTGCCCTAAAAGGGCTGCTAATACCTTTAAATAAATTCGAAGAGCTGTGGAATACTTGGGCAGTCTTACCATGTATTATTTTATTTGCATTGATTACCCTAGCACCAAAAACTTGGCCAATGGCTTGGTGCCCTAAACAGACCCCCAATATTGGTATTTTCCCAGCAAAATGACGGATTGCTTCAAGTGTAATACCTGCTTCATTTGGTGTACATGGACCGGGTGAAAATACCAAATGTTGGGGGGCTAATGCTGCAATATCGTCGCAGCTAATCTGGTCATTACGAACTATTTTTACATCTTGGCCCAACTCTACAAAATAGCGGGCCAAATTGTGGGTAAAAGAGTCATAATTATCAATTAATAAAAGCATAAAAAGTTAAGGTCGTTTGATAAACCCCACTGCATCGTAGACTTTTTCAAGAGTTTTAGAGGCACGGTCACTTGCTTTTTCAGCCCCACTTTTCATAATTTTATTTAGTTCAGTTTGGTCTTCCCGTAGTGCATGAAATTTTTCTTGAATGGGTTCTAGTAATGCCACAACTGCATCGGCAACATCTGTTTTAAGGTGCCCATACATTTTGCCTTCATACTCAGGTACTAAGCTATCTATAGACTTATTTGTTGCACAAGATAATAGAGTTAAGAGGTTAGACACACCGGGCTTATCTTTTATATCAAAGTAAATACGTGCCTGTTCGTCAGAGTCAGTGACTGCTCGTTTTATTTTTTTGGCGATCTTTTTAGGATCTTCCAATAGACCAACAAAATTATTTACGTTGTCATCAGACTTAGACATCTTTTTAGTTGGGTCTTGTAAGCTCATTACCCTAGCGCCAAACTCAGGAATGAAAGGTTCAGGTACTGTAAAAGTATTGCCATACAAATTATTAAAGCGTGTCGCAATATCACGGGTCAATTCTAAGTGTTGTTTTTGATCATCGCCCACCGGAACTTGATTGGCTTGATACAATAATATATCTGCTGCCATCAACGCAGGGTATGTATATAAACCAGAGTTGATGTTAGAAACGTTTTTGGCTGACTTGTCTTTGAATTGTGTCATACGGTTCAACTCACCCATTTGCGCATAACAGTTCATTATCCAGCCCAACTGAGTATGTTCAGGAACATGAGACTGCATGAAAATTGTGCTTTTTTGAGGGCTGATACCGCAAGCCACATACAAGGCTAGCCCATCTAAACATGCTTGATGAAGTGCTTTAGGGTCTTGCCTTACAGTAATGGCATGTAAATCAACTAGCATATAAAGGCAATCATGGTCATCTTGCATGTTCACCCATTGACGCAGAGCGCCTATATAGTTTCCTATGGTAAGTTGACCTGAAGGCTGGCAGCCACTGAGTACAATTGGTTTAGTCATATATGCTTCTATTATCTTTAATTTTTTTAATTGTTTGGCTACGGGGACTTTATTAGTTAGCTAAAGAAAGCTCCGCTCGCATTTTATTGATTACATCTCGGTAATCTGCTTGACCGAAAATCGCTGACCCTGCTACAAACATATCTGCACCAGCTTCTGCAATGGCGCGAATATTATCGATTTTTACGCCCCCGTCAATTTCTAATCGAATATCATAGCCAGAACTATCTATTAAATTTCTAGTTTTACGCAGTTTATCAAGAGATTCTGGAATGAAACTTTGGCCACCAAACCCAGGATTTACCGACATCAATAATATGTGATGTAGCTTGTGCATGACATGATCTAGGTGTGTTAAAGGTGTCGCAGGGTTAAACACTAACCCTGGTTTACAGCCATTGTCGATAATTAATTGTAAACTTCGGTCTATATGCTGCGAAGCTTCTGGGTGAAAGCTAATGTAACTTGCACCAGCATCAGCAAACTGCTTTATCATATCATCTACTGGTTGCACCATAAGGTGCACGTCAATATCGGCGGTCAGCCCTTTCTTTCTTAATGCTTCACACACTAAAGGTCCAATAGTTAAGTTGGGTACATAGTGATTGTCCATCACGTCAAAATGAACCACATCAGCACCTGCGGCTAAAACGTTGTCAACCTCCTCGCCTAGCCGAGTGAAATCTGCAGATAAGATAGATGGGGCAATTAGGTAAGGTTGTTTATTCATGATTGTCTCGTATGTAAGTGAATCAATATTTTATCTAAACCTGAATAGGGATGAAAGCCTGTAGCTTTGCACCAAAAAGGTTCGTAAGCTGTATTTTGGTGCGCAAATTCATATTAAAAAGAAATTAATTGAGTTAATTAATTTCACGTGTTGTTAAAAAATATTTAATTAAAACAAATGGATAGATTGTTTCCCAAGTACAATCATTGTACGTTTTTTTATAGGCATTGGATTTGCTTTCAGTAGGCAAATAATAAAAATAATATGATAAAAAAACAGTAAAATTTTAATAATAATCGGAGTAACACAATACATGAAAACTTTTAAATTAACTGCAATCACTGCGACCCTATTAGCTGTGACTGGATTTAGTTCTGTTGCAACTGCGGCCGTTGATGCCAACTTTGGTGCAACAAGTAACTATGTCTGGCGTGGTGTTAGCCAAAGCTCAAACGCAGCTTCTGTTTCTGGTGGCTTAGACTATTCTGATGATAGTGGTTTTTACGTAGGTACTTGGGTTGGTTCATTAGGAGATGATGTATCTGGATTCAATGGTGCTGAGACCGACTTTTATTTAGGGTACGGTGGTGAAAGTGACGGTTTTGGTTATGATGTGGGATATATCTATTACTCATACACTGAACTTGTAGATAGTGACTTTGGCGAGCTTTATTTCAATGGTAGCTATGGCGCTTTCGGTTTTGGTGTTGCATATACAGTAAACAGTCAAGTTGATGAAGGTAGCCTTTTTGATGCTGGCGATATTTACGCAAATGTAAGTTATGGTTTTGATCTAGCTAATGATTATAGTCTTGGTCTAACATTAGGGTATTATGATTTTGATGCAGGAAGTGATGGGGATTATGCTCACTTTCAGGCAGATATAGCAAAAGGCGATTTTACCTTTTCGGTTTCTAAAGCTGAGTCAGCTTCAGGTGATGATGATATTAAATTTATCGCTTCTTGGGGCACTAGCTTTTAATAGAGCTGGTAATTGTAAGTTAAAATATAAGGAGTGCACCTGCACTCCTTTTTAGTTTTTGTTATTTACTTTTATAGAGTTCTCGACGAATTAACTAGTAGCTAAGGTAAATGGAGTGTGATGGTTTTTTGTTCGCTAGTATAATGCAACAAATTGTTTCAGTGCAGATAAGATTATGACAAAGAAGCTAAGATTTTCATCTACTATCGGAAGTACCGCTTTCATTGGAGTAATGGTAATTGCATTGTTTGGTTTTTTAAACCTATCAAGTTACCAAAAACACAATTTTGCAGATTGCCCAGAAAATGTTGCTTTTCAGCATTCTTTGCCTCTGAGCCACCCTATAAATCGTTGTGCTGCACAAGAGTCTCAAAGTATCAGTTGGACCTCTTGGTTCACTGGCCATTCCAGTTCTTATCAATTTCACTTTATAGACTTATTAGAGTTGCTTTCCCGCGCTGCAGATTCTTCAGATAAAGCGCATCACCATTAGTACGCCAGTTAAAGCTTGCTGTTATTTTTTAGAATATAAGGCCAATAGTTCTGCTACTTTTAGCCTTTTGTTGCCATTTTGACTAATAAAGCGACTAACTTGCAGCTTTGTAATATCCGCACCTTGATATATGTCTCTTGTAAATTCAGTATCATGATTACTGACTAAAACCGGTATGTTTCGTGTTTCACTTGCTCGCTTTGCTAAGTCAGCAAGTTTGATTTGGTTATCTAAAGTAAAGCCTCCCTTTGCATAACTATTGAACATAGCCGTTTTACTAATTGGAGCATAAGGCGGATCACAATAGATAATGGCGCCTTGGCGTGCTTTTGCAAATACCCTCTCGAAAGAAGTGCAGGTAAATATGGCTTGCTGAGACTTTTCAGCAAAAAAGTGAATTTCTTTTTCGGGATAGTATGGGGCTTTATAGCGACCAAAAGGAACATTAAACTTTCCACTATTATTGTAGCGGCATAAGCCGTTATAGCCGTGCCTATTCAAATATAAAAAGAATACTGCTCTTTCGTACAAGTCATTGGTTTGATTAAACTCTTGCCTTATTTCGTAATAGCGTTGTTCGGCATTATTCACTGCGGTAAACAACTCTATACTATCTCTAACGTAGTTATCGGCTTGCTTTTTGACAATATTATATAGATTGATGAGATCTGGATTGATGTCGTTAAGGAGATAGCGCGGGTATTGAGTATTTAAAAATACAGAACCAGCGCCTACGAAAGGCTCAATTAATTTGTTTCCATCAGGTAGCTTGGCTTTTAAGTCTTCAATTAACTTATATTTTCCACCGGCCCATTTTAAAAAAGCTCTGTTTTTTTTGTCTTTTATTACAGCCAATGTTCTACCAAACTGAGATACGAATTTTATCAGGCCGAATTGTAACGGCCTATGATGAAAACAACAATTAGCTTAATGAACTTGTATGGCGATTTCTTGTTTTATTTGCATTACTCGTTTCACAAAAGGATTATTTTTAAGCATTGCAGCTGGTAACTTTTGCCTATGTAAGTTTGCTGCCTCAACTGACGGGAAGCTTTGGTTGTTTAAAAGCACATACCATTTCACTGCATTTCGGTAGGTTGGGTAAATCCAAATTTGAGATTCTAATTTTTCATCCTTGATATAATTCATCAATGCATTGAAATTTGTCATGGCGGCAATTTGAATAACGAAATGAGAATCTGACAATGCTAATATTGCATCTAGATCATTTAAATATCGGGTCTCAGCTGTTTTTAGTTCTGGAAGCTGGGGGTCTGAAATTTCTGCTGCAACAGTGCTCTGAGGTTCTGAAGTGATATCTGGTACAGCATAGTCTTGCTCGGTCGAAACCTTCGTAGGTGTTGAGGTTTCAATGCTAGTTACAATCAATTCAGGGGGCGCAGATACAGGCAACTCTGAGGCTTTTTCAATTGGCTGCTCTGTCACCATTACATTATTCTTAATTGGTACTTGTGTGTCTACTTTTGATTCTACTTTACCTTCAATCTCTGCGACTGCCGTTTCCCAATCAGTCACCAATAAAGTATCTAAATCATGCTGTATTTCCAACTTGGGCAATTGTTCGCTGGTTTGAGTTTTATCAACAATTGGTTCTTCATTAATTTGTGTTAATTTTTCGACCTTTATTGGGAGCGAAGGCGTTTCATTGACTGCTTCTGCAGTGTTGTAAGCTGCAACCCACTTAAGGATGTTGTCAGAATACTGCCAACTCAAAATGCCAGCAAATGTGAGTACAAAAACCATACTAAGTAGGGTTATCATCCACCATTTTTTTAATAAAGATGTATGAACATAGGTACTTTGGTTTCTATCTTTTATGCGTTCAGCAAATTTTTGACGGTTATGTTGAAGAAATGCCTCTAAATCGGTATTTTCTAGGGATTCAAAATTTTCTTCACCTAAGGTACTGCACTCTGCGATAGGGCTAATACTACTTTTAAGTATGATTGGCTTGTCTCTGGAGTGAGAAGCTAATCCTGATTTCATCTGTTCAGCCCAGCTTGATTCACCCATTAACAATACATTTAGATGTTGTTTATTGTTTGCAAATCGACTTTGTAAAACTAACTCCCAGATTTCTTTTACGAGTTTATTAGGGAGGTTATCGGCCTGGAAAATACTAATAAGTGCTGTGCCATCCTTGTTATTCAACGGAGCTAATAATTGATTTAATGGACGATGAAAGTCAACATTTTGTGTATTGGTCAGTAATTGCTTAAAAATTGTTTCTCGGTAGCTGGCTAGTGGAGTAAGAGGATCTGCGTTGACAAGGGCTACATCCGTTTGGTCATCTTGCTGGCTTAAAAAGCTCTCTACCACACGGGATTGTTGTTTGATTTTATCTGTACAAACAAATACTAATTGGGAGGAGTAACTAATTAAATAATCTAAACGGTCGCTTAACTCTGTGGTTGCCATTTCTTTTTTGCCTAGGGTCTACCTACCCACAACAAAACTGCAATGGGTATTAAATTACGAAAGAATTGACCTTAAAGTGTCTTCACTTACCTTGTTGGTAACCACTGCTTTACCAATATTCTCTGGAATAACAAAAAATAATTCACCTGCTTGTACTTTTTTGTCATGACGCATGTGTTTTACAAAATCGTCATAAGACATAGTACTCGGCGCTGCTATTGGTAAATCAAAAGCTTGAAGCAATAACTCTACGCGACTAAATTCTGACGCTTTAAGCCAATTCATATCAACTGCTACAGCAGAAGCAAGAACAATGCCTGCTGCTACAGCTTCACCATGTAACCAGTTGCCATAGCCTTGCTCCGCTTCAATGGCGTGGCCAAAAGTATGGCCTAAATTTAAGATAGCTCTAAGACCTGACTCTCTTTCGTCTATAGCGACAATTTCGGCTTTTATTTCACAGCACCTAGCTATCATATACTGTAAAGCGTCTTGATCTTGCTGCTTAATCGCTGTTTGGTTTTGTTCTAACCAAACAAAAAAGTCATAGTCGTAAATCACACCATACTTTATTACTTCTGCCATTCCCGCTGCAAATTCTCTAGCTGGCAGGGTGTTGAGGCTATTTGTGTCAATTAAAACAGCTTTAGGTTGGTAAAAAGCACCGATCATATTTTTACCAAGAGGGTGGTTTACTGCGGTTTTTCCTCCTACTGAGGAGTCAACTTGTGATAACAAGGTGGAAGGTATTTGAATAAATGGCATACCTCTTTGAAAACTTGCAGCGACAAACCCAGTCAAATCGCCTACCACGCCACCGCCTAACGCAATAAGTGTGGTATCGCGAGCAGCTGACATTTCTAAAAGTTGAGTGATAACAAGCTCGAAGCTTTTGAGGCTTTTATGTTGTTCACCATCAGGAAGTACTATTTTACTAACGTCATAACCAACTAAAGCCGTTTCAACTTGAGTGTAATACAGTGGCTCAACTATATCGTTAGTAATGATGACAACTTTGTTAGTTTTAAGATGTGAGGTAAGAACCTCTGGTGTTTCAAGTAAATTAGCCTGAATTAAAATAGGGTAGCTACGCTCACCCAACTCAACTGTTAGTTTTGCCATAGTGGCTGCCCTATTTTAAATATGTTGTGAATTAAAGACCTATCTTATCAATAATTTGATTCGCGACAGCTCTCGCACTTTGATCGTCAGTTTCAACGATATAGTCAGCTGCGTCTTCATACAGTGGGTTACGCTCTTCTGCTAAGTTACGCAATACTGTTTCAGGATCATCTTTTTGTAGTAGCGGACGACGTTTGTCTCTTTGTGTCCTTGCCACTTGTTTATCAATTGTCGTTTGAAGGTATACAACTATGCCACGAGCAGATAGACGATTGCGTACGTTTTTAGTAACAATAGAGCCTCCGCCAGTTGCTAAGACAATTCCTTGCTTGTCTGTTAAATCATTAATAACGTTTTCTTCACGTAAGCGGAATCCATCCTCTCCTTCAATATCGAAAATCCAGGCGATATCTGCGCCTGCGCGTTTTTCAATTTCTTGATCTGAGTCAAAGAATTCTAAATGAAGTTCATCTGCTAGGTGTCTTCCGATAGTGCTTTTACCAGCACCCATCGGACCAATTAGGAATATATTACGTTTTTCGGCCATTTTTGCTTATATCACAACTTAGTTTATTTAAGGGGTAGAAAAGTATTGTGCGGCTACCCTTTTATGGATTAACCAGACCTCGTCTAAAAATCGAGTTCGCGATTATCTCAGTTTTATCGTGAATTTTGCAAGCTTTGTAAAACGAAACCTACATTTATACAACAAAAAACCACTTAACCTAGAGATTAAGCGGTTAAATTCCGTTGCTTAAGCTTGAGTCTAAAGTTTAGTTTGCACTCAACTCTTCATTTACAATTTTAGGTGTAACAAATATGAGTAGCTCTCTTTTTTCTAAAACCTCAGAGGTATTTCTAAATAAAGCACCTACAAAAGGTAAGTCACCTAATAATGGAATCTT
This sequence comes from Paraglaciecola marina, assembly GCF_004360155.1. GTDB lineage: Bacteria > Pseudomonadota > Gammaproteobacteria > Enterobacterales > Alteromonadaceae > Paraglaciecola > Paraglaciecola marina. The sequence goes on from NZ_SAIS01000010.1 coordinate 150,909, forward strand.
GCTTATGTCGTTAGTACTAGTTTGTTGGAAAATCCCACCTAATACTATGGTTTCGCCATTCGCCACTAAAACCTGTGTACTAATTTCTTGGGTATCAATTGCGACTGCATCACCAGTTGAAGTAGTAACCGTATCTCCACGCGTATCTTGTGTTACTACTAAATCTAAAATAATACGGTCGTCTGGTGTGATATGAGGGGTTACTTTCAAGCTTAGCACGGCTTTTTTAAACTCAACTGAAGTTGCACCACTTGAAGTAGCTTCAACATAGGGAATTTCTGTACCTTGTTCAATATATGCTTCATGTTGATTGGCAACCGTAATACGCGGACTGGCAATAACTTCCCCTTTGTTTTCAGACTCTAGGGCTGACAATTCTAAATCAATAATAGTACCGTCAAGTAAACGGGCTATTTGAATCCCAATACTGCCGGCTGGGTTAGATACAGGTAAAGCAACATTAAGTCTGTCTGTGGTCGTTGATGCAGAGCCACTGGCAAGAGCATCAGCGCCGGCTAGGGTCCCCGATACGGCCCCGTCATCAAAAGTGTTGCTTACGCCCCATTGTACACCTAAGGCCTCACTCGCATTATCTCTGACTGTTACCATACGTGATTCAATTAAAACCTGCTTAATAGGTATATCTAAAGCTTTAACTAGGGCTGTAGCTTCATCAATGGATAGCTGGGTATCACGGAGTAATAAAGTATTGGTTCTTTCATCAACCGCTACACTGCCTCTAGGAGTTAGAATACTGTTTTCAGTCCCTTTTAAAATTTCGGCCAAGTCATTCGCTTTTGCATAGTTAATTTGTACATTTGTAGATACTAACGGTGCTAATTCTGCTACCTGTTGTTTAGATTGAAGCTGCTGAGTTTCCCTAGCAGTTAACTCTTCAGTAGGGGCAATTAATAATATATTACCTTCAAGACGTTTATCTAAGCCTTTGATTTTTAATATCATATCTAGTGCTTGGTCCCATGGTACACCTGATAAGCTTATGGTGACGTTGCCATTTACTGTGTCGGTTGTAACTAGGTTAAAGCCATTAACTTGCGCAATAATTTGTAATACCTGTCTTACAGGTACATCTTGAAAGTCTAGTGAAATGGGCTCACCTTCAAAATTTGTTTGTTCTTGTTCAGCTGGTGCATCAGCTTTACGTTTTTCAATTTCGATGATTAAGCTATTTGATGATTTTTGATGGTGGAACGATACTCTGTCGTTGGTATAAAACTCTACTCGACTTTGTTCGTCATCTTGAAAGGTTTCGATCATTTTTACTGGAGTAGCAAAGTCAGTCACATCCATCTTGAAGATTTGTTCGGAACCTAAGTTAGTTTTTAGCAACACCAATCTTAAGCGATCTTCCATTTTGCTTAATTGCAATTGAAATTCATCATTACTGAATTGTAACTTTGCTTGCGCTCCGCCATTGGCGAGACGTTTAAATTCTACATTTTGTAATTCAGATACAAATACACTTTTGGGCTCAGGGGTTAAGTCTACTAAAGCCATGTCTGTTTCTTGGCTGTTAGCCTTGGACGCTAAAAGCAGTGCTACGAATGCAACTAGCAAATATAACCACGTTGAATTTGTATTATGGGTTTTTTTATTATGGTTTACGTGATTAGACATTATTTTCTCCAGCCTTCGAAGTCATGGTGAGTGTGGCCTGTTTTTTCTGCCAACATCCAGCGCCATCAGGTAGCATTTCTGTAAATGAAACGGTGCCATTTTTAATTGAGTTTATTTTTCCAAAAAATAAGCCAAGGTAATCGCCAATAGTTGCTTTAAATAAACTACCAGTATTTGCTTGAATTAACGCCCACTGTTTTCCATTTGATTCAAAAACACCGGTTACAGATAATGCATCAATACCAAACCCTTGTAGTGGTTGCTTGGTTCTATTGAAATCAGGTTGGTCACAATTAGGTTGAGTTGTCACTTTTACGGTAACTCCAGTATTCCGAGGACGTTGAAACGGACTCCTTAGTGTTTTTGCAGAGTAAACAAAAGTGGGTTTACTTTCAAACTCTGGGTAGGGTTCAATGTTCACCGATGTAGTGGCTTTTACTTCTGCTATAAATGTTTGTAAATCATCAGTTTTAGCCTCACATCCACTCAGCACTGCTATGGCAACTATAAGTTTCAAAGCTTTCATTTTGCCCCTCCTTTTGAAACTGATGTAGATACTTCATTATCCACAGCGGCCCTATAGGTTTTTGCTTGTACTTGTAACTTAAGAGTGTTTTCTTCTTGAGTTACTTCAAAATCGTGTACGGTTACAATTCGAGGTAGTCCAGCTATCTCAGATGCAAACTGGCCAAAGTCGTGGTATCCACCTGTTACTTCCATTTCAATAGGTAACTCAGAGTAAAATTCTTTAGGAATTTCCCGTTGCCAATTGAGTAGCCTAAAGGTTAACCCTGCTGATGTACCTACTAATGTAATGTCGTCTAATAATCCTGGTGTTTCGTTACTGGTAGGTAACGATTTCAACATAGATGAAAAGTCATTTTGTAAGTTTGTCAATTGTTCTTCATAAGCTTTTAAATTAACAGCTATTCTATATTTAGCTTGAAAAGTCAGTTTTAAATCAGCTTCTTTATTTTGTGCGCTTTCTAGCAGAGGTAACTTTGATTTAACTAAACCATAATATCCGCCCACTAAAGACAGTATGATAACAAACAAAACAACAACGGTTTTTACTTCAAACGGCCATACCGCTACTTGCTCAAAATCTAAGTCGTTAATTTCTTTTAATTTATTGAAATCAAATTTCATTTCTTGTCCCCTTCATTAGTGGCAGAGAAATCTGGGGCGACACTGGGGTTGATTGTAAATGTAAGTTTAAAATCACTCACTGCTTCTAAAGCTGAGGTATCCGCTTTGATTGAGGATATTTCGCCGCTGCTAAATATAGCTGAATCTTCTAACTGACGCATAAAGTCGGCTAAACGATTGTTTGATTCGCTGACCCCTAAAATTTCCATGCGATTGCCACGTCTAGAGAAACTGCGAAATGACAAACCAGGAGGGACTAAGCGAACTAATTCATCTAAAACAATAGGCACAGCATTTCTGCTTGATTCAAGTTGTTCTATTAGTGCCATTCTTTGTTCAATAGCTTGTTTGTCTTTTTGAATATCTTTGATCTTTGCTATTTGTTGGTCGAGTAAAACGGTTTGTTGTTCAATAAAGTTATTACGATAGGTTTGATTAGAAATCATATTGTCTACCAAATACCCAACTGCAAACATTAAACCAATGGCACCTAATGCCAATACAGCAAGTAATGTTAAATAATTCTTTTTGTCTTCTGCCCTGCGACTTTCACGCCAGGGCAATAAGTTTATATGTGCCATGGTTGAAAACTCCTACTTGCTAACCCTAACGCTATAAGTAGCTGAGGGGCTGCATGCTGTAAACTTGCTTGGTTGGTTTTTTCATTGCAGGTCATAGTTGAAAATGGGTTAAACATGGTGACATTCAGGCTTAAGTCTGCTGTTAAATCTTCTGGTAAAGTGTTTAGGTGACATCCACCACCGCAAATAATCAAGTCAGTGGGTCGAGGAGAGTTTGTGGTACTCATATAAACTTGAATGGCGCGATTAATGTTTTGTTGCAAGTTCGCTAAAAACATAGGGTAGGCATCTTGCTTCCATGTTTCAGGTAAGGTGTTGTCGGTTAACTGTTGTTCAATTTGAACTCTGTCTTGTGAGTACAACATCGATAAGTCTTGTATAAGTGCATCCATGCCGTAGTTATGATCTTTTGTATATATAGCTTGACCATTTTTCACCACGCAAAACTGTAAGTGACTAGCCCCAATATTCAGGCAGCAAGTTAATTCATCTGGGTCCTTGTTGCTAAACTCTGCCACAGCAGTACCTAAAGCATAGCTTTCAATATCTACAATTTTGGCTTCATAACCTTCTTCACCTAAAATGGTGATACGCCTGTCTACTATGTCTTTGTGCACAGCGCTTAGCAATACTTCAACTTTATTGTTACTGGTTTCACTATCACTAATTTCTTCGAAATCGATATAAACTTCATCTAAAGGATAGGGAATAAGGCTGTCAGCTTCGAGTTCAATTTGACTTTCAAGCTCAATGTCAGTTTGACCAGGCGCCATATGCACCACTTTATTGAGAACAGTTGAACCTGCAACCGCAATAGCCACCAACTTATTTTTACTCTTAAGTGCAAGTTTTACGCGTTTAAGAGCTTGACTGACAGCTTCAAAATCTTTGATTTCACGTTCCGCGAAAGCATTGCCTGAAATAGGCTCACATGCAAATGCTTGTAACTTGTATTGATCTGCTGATTTCTCTAAAACAACCGCTTTTACAAAGCGAGTACCGATATCAAGGCCAATCATTTGCTGTGTTTTAGGACCGAATAATTTTTTCAATTGTTCCACACCCGATTGAAGAATAAGAATTTCACGCAAGCATTATTACGCAATTTTTTATATTTTATGGTTCTAATAAGCGTACATAGGTATAAAATGTAGATCATTTAAAAGAAGTTGCCTTGGTATTGTCTGTTTGTGAAATTACTTAAACCCGTATTAATTGTTGTTTCAAGCCTGTTTCTTGTTGGTGTTGCCATCGTTATAGGTACCTATTTTTATATCAAATCCGATCTGCCTAGTGTCGATGTACTCAAAGACGTGCGCCTACAAACGCCTATGCGTATATTCACTCAAGACGGTAAGCTTATTTCACAATACGGAGTAAAAAGACGTATTCCTTTAAGCCTTGAAGATATACCTGAAACCTTAAAACAAGCTGTAATAGCAACTGAAGATAGCCGCTTTTATGATCACCCTGGTATAGATCCTATCGGCATGATGCGAGCTTTAGTTAATTTAGTTGTTACTGGAGAGAAAGGTCAGGGGGGGAGTACCTTAACCATGCAATTAGCCCGTGATTTCTTTTTAACTAGGGAAAAGCGCTATATTCGTAAAATTCGAGAGATTATTCTGGCTTGGCATATGGAGCAAGTGCTAAGCAAAGAAGAAATTTTAGCCTTGTATTTGAACAAGGTTGAATTGGGTCATAGAGCATTTGGTTTTGGCGCTGCTGCACAAGTTTATTATGGCAAATCTTTAAACGAGCTGACGTTAGCCCAAGTTGCCACTATAGCAGGTTTGCCTCAAGCACCTTCCGTTCTTAATCCAATTAGCCGACCTGAACGCTCAATTGCCAGAAGACGTATTGTTTTATTACGTATGCTTGATGAAGAATACATAACACGAGCGCAATTTGAAGAAGCCGTTGCCGCCCCTGTTACAGCCAAAAAATACGGTGCAGAAATTGATCTTGATGCACCATATCTGGCTGATGTGATTTACAGCGAGATGATCGAGCTATACGGTAAAGATGAAGCAGAAACGGGTGGTTATCAAATTTACGCTACAGCTACATCAGATTTGCAAGCGGCTGCGCAATATGCTGTGCGAAGAAACCTACACGATTATGATGAAAGACATGGTTATCATGGTCCATTACAGCAACTTTGGGGGGCCGAGAATGAAGAGGCAGCAAACCTTGATGGCGAAGTACTAGATAGTCAGCCTTGGTCAGAAGAAAAAATGTTGACCCATTTGCAACAAATTAGAACCTTTGAATCTCTTGAACCTGCAGTTGTTGTTAAAGTGAATGAACGAGACATAATTATCTTTAATCGAGCTGGTAAGTACAGCATTATTGATTGGGATGGGTTGGATTGGGCCAGACCATTTATTAATGATGCCAAGCAAGGTGCTGCCCCGAAAACAGCCAGTGATATTTTGCAAGAAGGTGCGCTCATTTTGATCCGTCAAAGAGAGGAAGACTTCCATTGGCAGTTGACTCAATTTCCAGAGGCAACAGGTGCACTGGTAGCGTTGGACCCTAAAAATGGCGCAGTACAAGCTGTGGTGGGTGGATATAGCTTTTACCAGAGCCAATTTAACCGTGCCACACAAGCCAAAAGGCAAGTTGGCTCGAATATTAAACCTTTCATATACTCTGCTGCTTTAGATAGCGGTTATACCTTAGCGAGTATTATTAACGATGCCCCTATAACTCAGTGGCAAGCCGGGTCTGGAAATGCGTGGCGTCCTGAGAACTCACCCGCTGAGTATGATGGGCCTATTCGTATGCGAGTGGCACTGAGTAAGTCTAAAAATGTAGTATCTGTGCGTTTGTTAAGGGCTGTAGGTTTAGATTCCGTGGCAGAATATTTATCAAGATTTGGCTTTGATAAAGATGATATCCCAAGGGATGAAACGGTATCTTTGGGCTCGGGCTCGCATACGCCATTAGAAGTAGTAACCGCAATGGCCACAATTGCAAATGGTGGATTTTTGATTCAGCCGCATTTTATTCAAAGAATTGAAGACGAAATGGGGCAGGTTTTATGGTCGGCTAACCCTGCCCAAGCATGTGACCCTTGTAATGAAGCAGCAAAGCCTGCAGCAGATATTGTTGAAGATGATATTGAGGCCTTGTTAGCAGCAGAGTTTGGATTGGAAAATCAACTAGTTGAACCCACAGATAAACCTAGCGCAGAAATATTGTCTGCCCCTAGAGTCATTTCAGAAGAAAACGCTTTCTTAGTGGCGGAAATGATGCGTTCAGCAGTGCAAATAAATGGTGCTTGGGCTAATAGAGGTACAGGTTGGCGTACGGCTTTACTACTAAATCGTAAAGACTTAGCTGGCAAAACAGGAACCACAAATGATGTTCGTGATACATGGTTTAGTGGTTTCACTCCTGATTTAGTGGCAACAGCCTGGGTAGGGTTTGATGACAACAACCGCCGTTTGGGTCGTACCACTGCCAATCAAAACTTGGTGAATAAAAATCCCCAAAAATATAACTATATAGGTAATGCTATGGTGGGAAGTGAAGCCGGAGCCTTGGCTGCTCAACCTGCTTGGATAAGGTTTATGAAAGTGGCCCTTGCAGATGTCCCGGAACACTTGTTACCTATGCCAACCGATTTAGTTACCCAGCGCATAGATAAAAGCTCGGGTAAATTAACCAACAGAACAGATAAAACTTCCATGTTTGAGTATTTTATTCAAGGTACAGAGCCAGACGTATTTGTATCGGATTCTGAAATCTCAAATTCTAATTCAGACAGCGAGTCAAGCAATAGCCAGTTAGAAGATATATTTTAAAATGACTCAAGGTTTAAATATTTATAACAATCAGTTATCACACAGGATATTAAAATAATGCCTCAACCGGTAAAACCTAATCCGTTATACATTCCCCACTCGGGGCCGTCTCTTTTAGAGACTCCACTTTTAAATAAAGGCAGTGCTTTTAGTAGTGATGAACGAGTTGCTTTCAATTTAACCGGGTTGATCCCACCTCGTTATGAAAGTATTAGCGAACAGGTGGATAGGGCCTACATGCAATATTCAAGTTTTGATGAGCCTATCAACAAGCATATTTATTTACGTGCGATTCAAGATAACAATGAAACGTTATATTATCGCTTGGTGCAAAAGCACATTGATGAAATGATGCCTATCATTTATACCCCAACTGTGGGGGATGCCTGCGAGCAGTTTTCTGATATATATCGTAGCTCTAGAGGGTTGTTTATTTCGTATTCAGAGCGTCATCAAATGGATGATATCTTGCGAAATGCCACTAAGCGTCAAGTTAAAGTGATAGTGGTGACTGATGGTGAACGAATCTTAGGGTTAGGCGATCAAGGGATTGGTGGCATGGGGATCCCTATTGGTAAGTTATCTTTATACACTGCATGTGGCGGTGTGAGTCCAGCATACACCTTGCCTGTGATGTTAGATGTAGGGACCAATAATGAAAAGCTTTTAGCTGATCCTATGTATATGGGAGCGAGGCACAAACGTATTGGTCAAGCTGAGTACGATGAATTTGTTGATATGTTTATTCAAGCTATTCAGCGCCGTTGGCCTAAGGTCATGCTGCAATTTGAAGATTTTGCACAGCCTAATGCTATGCCATTACTCGAGCGTTATCGCCATAAAATTTGTTGCTTTAATGATGATATTCAAGGTACTGCGTCGGTGACGGTTGGGACTATTTTAGCGGCTTGTAAAAGTAAAAATACTAAACTTAGTGAGCAAAATGTGACCTTTGTTGGAGCGGGCTCTGCAGGGTGCGGTATTGCCGAACAAATCATTAAGCAAATGTGCAGTGAAGGCATTTCTGATGCACAAGCTCGTAGCCAAGTTTTTATGGTTGACCGTTTTGGTCTACTGACCCAAGGGATGCAAGGTTTGCGAGATTTCCAAGAGCGCCTCATGCAGTCTAATGAAAACATCAATGATTGGTCATATAGTGGAGAGTACGCGTCTTTATTGGATGTGATGAATTGTGCTAAACCTGACATTTTGATTGGTGTATCTGGTCAGTCAGGGCTATTCACTGAAGAAGTTATCCGTACCATGAAAAAAGGCTGTGAATTACCTATTATCTTCCCCCTTAGCAATCCTTCCCGACAAGTTGAAGCGACCCCAGAAGACGTTATTAACTGGACCGACGGAGATGTCATTATTGCTACCGGAAGCCCGTTTAAGCCGGTAGAGTTTAATGGTAAAACTTACCCCATTGCCCAGTGTAACAATAGTTATATATTTCCAGGCATTGGTCTTGGCGTATTAGCAAGTAAAGCCACCTCTATTAGTGATGAAATGCTTATGGCAACCAGTGCTGCACTGGCTAACGCATCACCTTTAGCAAAAACAGGTATAGGCGAATTATTACCTTCTCTTGGTGAAATAGCGTCACTTAGTAAAAAAATTGCTTTTGATGTGGCTAAAGTTGCGATGCAACAAGGCTTTGCCCTAGAGATGTCTGATGAAGACTTACAAGCAAGTATTGAGCGTAATTTTTGGTTACCAGAATACAGGCCTTATAAGCGTGTCAGTATTTAGAGAGGTAACTACCTTATTGTTTAGCTTGTTTAATCTTACTTGCTAGCTTTTCATTTACAGGTAAGGTTTTGAAGGGGCTAATATTAGCCCCTCCTGTATTCCCTATTGGGACCAAACCTAAACAGGTTTTACTTATTGCACCAACAATTCTTAAAAATTGACCTACAAATTCTTTACTATCGGCGGTCCGTAGCGCCCAAACCAACATTAGAATATGCACTTTTGTATGCCAGTAGGTAGATCCTTGCCCAAGCACATGGGCATTTTCTAGGTATGTAAACTCTAGCGAATAATTGGCGTTTTCTCGTGCCTGTTTTGCCAAACGCAATTCATCTAATACATAAGGGCCAATATTTTTAGTGAAGTTAGTTTTCATTAACATTTATCTAGTCCGGTCTGTAATTAAACAATGTAGCTTAAAATCTTGCTCAAACGGGATTTCAACGTCACACCGAAGCAAAAGTGGGCTGATAAACAAATCCAAAACAGGTTTGTCTTCGTATACCTCATATATATATTTTGAGAACAGCTTATGTTCAGCCTATTTAAAAAAAATCCAATCAAAAAATTAGAAAAATCCTACTTAGTAAAACTTGAGCAAGCTATGCATGCTCAAAGAAAAGGAGACATTAAATCTTACTCTATGATCACTGAAGAAGCCGAAAAAATTCTAGAGCAAATATCGGCGCTACAGCAGTCAGAGTAGAGGTTTATCCTTTAAAAGGACTCTTGATAACCAAATAGTCCTTGGCTTCCACCCGTATGTAAAAACAATTGGTTGCTATTAGGCTTAATCACACCTGTATTACACAAATCCATAAAGCCTGCCATAGCCTTACCCGTATAAACTGGATCTAACAATATACCTTCAAGTTGTGCGCAGACTTGTACGGCTGAAATCATGGCTGGAGTGGTTATGCCGTAACCTTCACCATAGTAATTACCATTGGCAAATACCCGAACATTTGCCTCATCAGGGTTTATACCTAGTTTAGTGAGTGTTTCTTTAAGTAGCTCTGTGACCAATTGTTCTTGGTCTTGTGTCGAGCGACTTACTGCAATACCTAATACTGGAATATCTGATTTAGCGGCAATTAACCCTGCTAATAAGCCGGCTTGCGTCCCGGCACTACCAGAGGCTAAAACAATTTGATCTATGTGGATATTGTCTTTTTCTAGCTGTTGTAAAAGTTCATTAGCACAGCGTACGTAACCTAAACTACCGAGCACATTAGACCCTCCCATAGGAATAAAATATGGTTTACGGCCTGCATTTCTAAGCTGGGTTAATAATGCCTCTACATATTCAGAGGCGTCTTGGTTCTGCCCTAGCTCATGGATTTTTGCCCCGAGAAGTCGATCTAACAGCATATTACCGTTGTGGTAATAGTCGGTTTTTGGCGTGCCAGCTACATCTTCTAAAACAAGTTCACACTGAAAGCCAAACTTGGCAGCCGCTGCTGCTGTTTGCCTAGCGTGATTTGACTGTAAGCCCCCCACTGTTACTAGAATATCTGCTCCTTGTTTTTGTGCATCTGCAATTAAATATTCTAGTTTTCGGGTTTTATTGCCACCACCGGCTAGGCCAGTACAATCGTCCCGTTTTATATATAAATTACAGCCTAAGTCGTTGGATAAGCGTGGTAAGTGTTCTAAAGGAGTTGGAGTATGGGTAATAGTAACCCTTGGTATTAAATGAAAATCTGACATGGATATTTTACCTTTTTTTATATTTTTACCCTAACTTGGTTGCGATAACTAGTCTTAATTATTTTCATAAAATACACGATTTATTCCTGCATTTTTGGCCGCATACAAACAAGTGTTGGCTTGTTTGTAAAATTCACTAATGGATTTATCTTGTATATGGGTAGTAGCTGCGACCCCAAAACTAAAACTCACAGCAACGGAATTACCATCAATTTCATTTTTTAGATACTACTTAAGCTCTTATTTTTTCAGCTATAACGTCAAATTTTTCATGACTATAGTTGCTTGTTAAAATTGCAAATTATTCACCACCAACTCAAGTGGCTATGTCATTCTCCCGCCTGCAATAATTTTGAATAATAGCCGCTACATTTTTGATAACTTGGTCGCCCACTGCATGACCGCACTGGTCGTTCACTTTCTTAAAAAAGTCTATATCTATCAAGACTAACATCAATGATGTTTGTGAGCTTATTGTGGTTTTCCAGACGTTATCAAGGGGCTTATCAAAAAAACGGCGGTTAAAAATACCGGTAAACCCATCTTCTTGATTAAGTTTGGTTAATGAAAATTGCTTCTCAACAAGTAGTGAGTATTCCCTATTAGTTCTTATCGCTAATAAGACCATGTAAGAGGCATACAAAAGGATCATCAGGCCTTCGTTTATGCGTTTCTTAGTTAAAAACAAGGCAGTAATTAGTGGGGCTAACGTTATTGTCATCAAGTAGATAATTGACAGTTTTTTATTGGTGCAAAATTTAGTGTGCCAGCACTGAGTAATGCAAAAATAATCATTAATACATATAGAAATAGGCCTTCACATTCAGCTAAGTATTAGGTCAATGAAAAAATGATGCTGTAAGTTAAAGAAGGCAGTACCGCATTAACATAATGGAGATAAAGGCGAAAAGAGTTACTAAATTTTTGAGATGAAGATATAACAAAATGGACAATGAGTCTGGCAAGGCTAAACATAAACCCTATGACCATAAAAAAATGAGTTCATAAGGCAAGTATAGGCAAGATAATGTGATTGGCTTTACTATAGATATCGGGGTTACTTCTGTATTTAAGTTAATTAGAATGTTTAGTCACGGTTTTTTGACCTTTGTGCTTTGGTGTAATGCCCATACCATTTACCTAAAGGCGTTGCAGTTACTCCATGTAAAACCGCACTGATCCAAACCCCATTAATGGCTACCACTAAAACACTCTGGCTATAGTCATCAAGTAAATCTTTCGACACTAGTAAGGCAAACAATGCTGTGGCTAAACCTCTAGGTCCAAACCAACCTAAAAATAATTTCGAAACAAAAGGTATTTTGGCTCCTATTAAAGATATATAAATAGCCAGTGGTCGCACTAAAAATAAACTAATAAAGATATAGCCAACTATTGGCCAGCTTAAATGACGTATCGCTTCTGGTAATAGCCCCAGCCCTATTGCGGTGAAAGCAGACCACACCAAAAGCTGCCCTTCACTTTCACTGAACTGATATATAAAACGACAATGACCTTTTACTACATTACCAAATGCAAGGCCCGCGACAAATGCAGAAATAAACCCATTGCCACCTAATAAAGATGCGGTTAAATAGGAGGTTCCAGTAAGTGCCAACACACCAATTCCCTCGTAAAGGTTAGTGGTTAAGCTACGCTCTTCACCAAATACAAATATCTTGCCACTACCCCATCCCATAGATACACCAACCAAAATACCGATTAAAATTTGACTGCCTCCAAAAATAAGCCAGTTCCAATTAGCGCTATGTTCGTGAGTGGCTGCTGTGACTAAACTTGCGAAAAACAGAATAAAAGGTAGTGCTAACCCGTCGTTTAAACCACTTTCTATGGTGAGAGTTTGCCGAATATTAACTGGGATAGATTTATTTTTAAAAACAGCATCTCCCAAAGCCGCATCAGTAGGTGACATTATCACAGCAACTAAAGCTATCAACGTCCATGGCCAGTTTGGAAATAGTAACAAACCTACTAGTGTTCCAAATAAGATGCATAAAGGAAGTCCTAACAATAACATCCTTAATGGCCAATTATTTCTATACTTAAGGCGCTTTATATTTATTTGAGAGGCGTCTAAAAAGAGAAGTACAAATAAAGCAATTTCAGCAATTAAATGGATTGTCTCTGCTATTTCTACATGGGTGAAAAAACCTATGAGAGAGAAGAGTAAACCAACACTTATAAATACCATAGGTGCGGTAATTAAGGCGGATGATAGGCGTTTAGCAACTATCGTATAGCTGCTAATGCAAAACAGCAGCATAAGAATGCCTAGTTCACTACTTAACTCAAACATACATTTTTCTCTAAAGTCTGTTGATCAAAAAACACGTCAGTTCCTTTGCTATTACTTTATCAGCTGCTGCTTACAGTGCGATTAATTATTTTTAAAACGTTTAAATCAAATATCCAATTGAAAGCATTTAATAAAATGGTGTAACAAACTCCTAAATAGAAGACTGTTTTTAAAGTTAAAAAAGTTAACGTTAAGTTGTGTTTTGTTATTTTAAGGGGCCTGAATGCTATGTTTTTACACTTAAGTAATTGATTATATTTGATTTTAATTTTTATTTCTCTTGGTTGTAGTTAACAATTTTGTATTTTTTGAGCGATTTTCATTAACAATATATTGACAGTGCTAGTTACTTTCTGGGAATATGCTCACGTTAATAGCAAATGCTCATTTTGTTGAGTGTTATAACTTTCTGTTACGGCAAATAATAACCTTAAATTGGGGATGCAATTATGTGATTGCATCCCCAATTTTTCATTAAGATATTTCGCGGTCACAGTTTGAATGAAATACTCAAAAGAAGAATTTTAAGGTTGGTAACAAAGATGAAGTCTGAAACATCAAGCGTAACACTCGATAATGTTAGTGAAGAACAACTACCCATTCCTAAACATAAACGTAAGGGATGGTCACATTTTTTAGGCATATATGCCGGCGAACATGTAGCCGCAACAGAGTTCGTTATAGGGGCTACTTTTGTAGCTCTTGGCGCTACCATGACAGATATATTGTTAGGGCTATTGATTGGTAATGTGTTAGCAATACTTAGTTGGACTTTTCTTACTACCCCTATAGCAGTAGAAACCCGTTTAAGCTTATATACTTATCTCCAAAAAATAGCCGGAGATTCAATGACAAACCTATATAACTGGGTCAATGTCATTATATTCACTGTGATATCCGCGGCTATGGTTACCGTCTCTGCAACCGCTGTGCGATTTGCCTTTGGTATACCAGCACAATTGAGTTGGTATCCAACCAATGCATGGTTTGTGTTAGTGGTATTGGCTGTTGGTATGATAGTGGTGCTGGTGGCTATGTATGGCTTCAACGCGGTATCTAATTTCTCTCGGATTTGCGCTCCATGGCTTTTTGTAATGTTTGTTAGCGGGCCGTTAGTGCTTATGCCTGCTCTTGCCGAGCATGTAATTGGTCAAACAACCTTGACGAGTTGGGCTGACTTTATGCACATAGGAAGCATTTCAGTTTGGACTGGAGTCGACGCCCAAGGTGAGCCCGGTATAGGTTTACTCGAAGTGATAGGTTTTGCCTGGGCTGCGAATACTATTACTCACTTCGGCTTAATTGATATGGCATTATTCCGCTATGCTAAAAGCCGTACTTACGGCTTATGCACCTCATCAGGCATGATGTTTGGTCATTATATAGCTTGGATTTCTGCAGGTATTATGGGGGCAGGAACTGCGGTTATTGTTAAAAAATCAATCATTGAATTAGACCCAGGTGATGTAGCGTTTCAGGCTTTAGGTTTGTCTGGATTAGTTATTGTTATCGTTGCTGGGTGGACAACTGCCAATGCAAACTTGTACCGAGCAGGCTTAGCTGCACAAGCTATATTCAAGAACCATTCACGTAATAAAACCACCTTAATTGTTGGTGTCGTGGCTGTGTGTATTGCGTGTTTCCCTTTTGTTTTTAATAAAATGCTGCCACTTTTAACCTACGCTGGTTTACTTGTTGTGCCTGTTGGTGCCATCGTTTTTACTGAACATTTCATCTTCCCAAGAATTGGTTTTACTCGCTACTGGGCTATGTTTCAGAACCTTACCCATAGTACTCCTGCTGTGGCTTCTTGGGGCTTGGGTTTAGCTTTTGGCTTTACGTTAAATGCCCTTGACGTGATGTCATTTTACTATTTGTTTCTTCCCACTTGGTTCTTTACATGTGTGGTTTATATTCTTTTAGCTAAACGTTACGGAGCGGCTGAAGCCTACCCTGAAGAGCAAGCAAAATTAGATGCTTATGACCAACAAGTAGAAGAACTTCATGCAGAACAAGCACTGTCAGAACCTGTATCTACCCCCAAAACAACTTTAGCCACAAAAATAATCCATTGGGTTTCACTCTTAAGTCTAGGCATTTCTCTTGCTTTGGCATTCAACACTATGTTTATGAGTGCTGATGTTTCGGCTTACGAAAGCAATCGTGATTTATTCTTCGATGTTGGCTTTATTTGTACCATTATTTATTTTGCTTCTGCCTATTGGGTCATGCAACAAAATAAAAAAGTTGTAGCCTAAGAAAAAGGAAGCCTAAATTATGCAAAACAAACCTAGTATTCTTTTAAACAATGCTAATTTAACGGCGTTACCAGAATCAGTAGTTGAACCTGGGTATGACCGTTCTAAGGTGACTTCTGGCATTGTACATGTGGGTGTGGGGGGCTTTCACCGCTCTCACGAAGCATTTTATACTGATGCTTATATGGCAGAAAGTGGAGATCTAAGTTGGGGGATTTGCGGTGTAGGTTTACGTGACGCCGACCGTAAAATGAAAACCTTACTCGAAGCCCAAGACTACCTTTACACCTTAATTGTAAAACATCCAGATGGCACCATAGAAAACAAAGTAATCGGCAGCTTGAGTGACTTCTTGCTTGGATGCGATGATCCTGAAGCGGTCATTGATAAAATGGCCAGTGAAGAAACTAAAATTGTGTCTCTTACCATTACTGAAGGGGGCTATAACTTCAATCCAGCTACAGGTGAGTTTGATTTTAGTAACCCAGACGTAATCTATGACTTGGCGAATCCTAATACACCTCGTTTGGTTTTTGGGTATCTTGTGGCGGCATTAAAGCTGCGCTGTGAAAACGGACTCCCTCCGTTTACTGTGCAATCTTGCGATAATGTGCAGCATAACGGTGATGTGGCTAAAAAAATGTTGATTGCTTACGCAACTGCTGTTGATAGTGACTTAGCCCAGTGGATTGAGTCAGAAGTAAGCTTTCCAAATGCTATGGTTGACCGCATAACCCCCGCGACGACTCCTGAAGATATTTCCTATTTGCAACAACTTGGTATTCAAGATGAGTGGCCGGTAACCTGTGAGCCGTTTCATCAATGGATCATTGAAGATAAGTTTACCTTGGCTCGCCCAGAGTGGGAACAAGTTGGCGCACAGTTTGTAACTGACGTTACACCCTACGAAAAAATGAAAATTCGTTTGTTGAACGCAGGCCATTCGGTACTAGGTATTTTGGGCTCATTGCACGGTTTTGAAACCATTGACGAAAGTGTACAAGATCCACTCTTCGCTAAGTTTTTACGGCATTTTATGGATGTTGAAGTGACACCCATTTTGTCGCCAGTAGCAGGAATTAATTTGGAAGAATATAAAAGTACCTTACTAGAGCGCTTTGCTAACCCTAATATTAAAGATGGGTTAGCTAGAATATGTTCTGAAAATGCTGCCAAGCTTAGTACTTTTATGTTGCCTACAATACTAGATAACTTAGCAAAAAATGGTGAGATTGAATGTGCAACCTTAATCATAGCTGCTTGGTGTTATTACAGCGATAAGCGTGTTGATAAACAAGGTAAAGCCCTCGCCATTTCTGATGCAATGGCTGATGAAGTACATAAGCTTGCCAGCCAAACATCAGAGCGGTCTACTGCTTTACTAGAATTAGATGCATTGTTTGCAAGCCTTACCAGCTCAAGTGTATTTGTGATGGCTTATAAGAAACAAGTTGTGGCCTTTTACGATACTCCAAATGTTAAGCATCATATGCAAATGATAATAGACAACTACTCAAGCTAATTTAGCTAAGTCATCATACAAAACACCCGCTAGTTAGCGGGTGTTTTGTATCTGCTACTCAGTTTCATTCAGGCTACGTAGCACATACTGTAAAATACCACCATGACTGAAATAACTGAATTCGTTTGGGGTATCTATTCGAATACGAGTTATGAAGCTGCTAGTTTTACCACCTTTTGTGACTTTTACTTCTGCTTCTTTTTGTCCTTGAGTCACAGCTTCGATTGAGTACTCTTCAGTACCATCTAGCTTTAATGCTGTGGCACTATCTCCTTCTCTAAATTGTAAAGGCAATATCCCCATGCCAATCAGGTTTGAGCGATGAATACGCTCATAACTTTCAGCTATGACTACTTTAACGCCAAGTAATAATGGACCTTTGGCAGCCCAGTCTCTTGAACTACCCGTACCATATTCTTTACCGGCAATCACCATGCTGGGAGTGTTTTGTTCTTGGTATTTCATTGCGGCATCAAACACACTCATTTGCTCACCTGTTGGTTGAAATCGGGTCCAACCGCCTTCTGTACCGGGAGCTAATTGGTTCTTTAGTCTAACATTGGCAAAAGTACCCCGCATCATAACTTCGTGATTCCCCCGCCTTGACCCAAATGAGTTGAAGTCTAGCTCATCAACTTCGTTATTTCGTAAATACTCAGCTGCGGGACCATCAAGGGCGATGCTACCAGCGGGTGAAATATGATCTGTGGTAACCGAGTCACCTAGTTTTAATAAACAACGTGCGTTTACTATCCCTTTTACAGGGTCAGGCTTATCTTTCATGCTTTCAAAGAAAGTTGGTTTTCTAACGTAATGTGATTCGGGCCAATTGTATTGGGCACTATCGACTACTTCCAATGCGTTCCAGCTATCGTCACCTTCAAAAATATGAGCGTAACGTTCGCTAAACATATTACTGCTTACAACTTCGGTAACGAGTTGTTGTATTTCTTCACTAGCAGGCCAAATGTCCCGTAAATACAAAGGCTTACCTTGATTAGATGTGCCTAGAGGCTCAGTTAACAAATCTATATTCATATTACCTGCCAAAGCATACGCCACAACTAAAGGGGGGGAGGCTAGATAATTTGCTTTTACATCAGAATGGATACGACCTTCAAAATTTCGGTTGCCAGATAGTACCGCGCTGACATTCAATTTAGATGCCCGAATGGCTTTGCTGATTGGATCGGGTAATGGCCCTGAGTTACCAATACAAGTAGTACATCCGTAACCCACCAAGTTAAACCCCATGGATTCTAAGTCACTGGTTAAATCAGCTTTGTCCATGTATTCAGTTACAACTTGCGAGCCTGGAGCAAAACTGGTTTTTACCCAAGGTTTTACCTGTAAACCTAAAGCTTTGGCTTTTCTCGCTAATAGACCTGCGGCAATCAACACTGATGGGTTCGATGTGTTGGTACAACTGGTGATAGCAGCAATGACTACTGCACCGTTATCTAGATGAAATTTTTGATTGTTGTATTCACATAAAGCTTTTTCTGTAGAGGGCTCTGGAGGTTGACCTCCTTCGCTTTCAAAGCGGCCTTTTTCAGGGTCAGCTGTGTTGACTATAAGCTTCTCTTGCTCCGATAACCAATCCTTAAATTGACTAGCGGCTTCAGTCAAAGGGATACGGTCTTGAGGCCTTTTAGGGCCTGCAATTGAGCTAACCACTTGACTTAAATCTAAGCTGAGTTTGGCGTGGTATTCTGCTGATTGTTGGGCATCTGTGCCCCACATTCCTTGCTTTTTAGCATATGCGGTGATTGCTTTGATGTGCTCTTTATCTCTACCTGTTAACTCTAGGTATGTGATGGTTTGCTCATCTATCGGAAACAAACCACAGGTAGCACCATACTCAGGAGCCATATTGGCTATGGTTGCGCGGTCAGCAATATTTAGATGCTTTAGGCCTTCACCAAAGAATTCCACAAACTTCCCTACTACGCCAAACTTACGTAGAGTCTCTGTAATAGTAAGCACTAAGTCAGTAGCAGTGGTACCTGGGGGTAAATCACCTATTAGCTCCATGCCCACAACCTCGGGAACTAACATAGTAACGGGTTGTCCTAGCATGGCGGCTTCTGCCTCAATGCCACCTACTCCCCAACCCAACACACCTAGTCCGTTGATCATAGTCGTGTGTGAGTCTGTTCCCACCAATGTATCTGGGTATAAAAGACTATTGTCTTCATGATCGCTGTCTTCAAATATGACTCTGGCTAAATACTCCAGGTTAACCTGATGCACAATCCCTTTGCCCGGAGGTACTACTTTGAAATTATCAAAGGCTTTTTGACCCCAACGTAAAAACTGATACCGTTCTTTATTTCGCTCAACTTCTTTCGCAGTATTTTTACTGAAGGCATCTTTTTGAGCGAAATAATCCACCATAACTGAGTGGTCAATCACTAACTCAACGGGCTTTAAAGGGTTAATTTTTTTTGAATCGCCCCCTAGTTCTACCATTGCATCTCGCATGGCAGCTAAATCTACAACGGCAGGTACACCAGTAAAATCTTGTAAAACTACTCGTGCCGGGACAAAAGCTATTTCCTGGGCTGCCGTGTTGTGCACATCCCATTTGGCGACAGCATCAATATCATCAGCTTGTACAAAATTTTGGTCACTATGGCGGAGTAGGTTCTCTAACAAAATTTTGGCGGCAAAAGGCAACCGAGATAATTCGTATTTATCAGCCAGTGTCTCTAGGCTAAAGTATTTAAAACTACGACCATCTAGGGTTAATGTTTGCTGATATTTGGTCTTATTTTGCATGCTGTGCTCCTAGTTAAATGCCCAGAACTAAAGTAATTGTTTGGTATTAAATATAATTAATGACCGATTAAATAAATAATCAGCCCTAGTATTAGATTATAGTTAGACTGACATAAGATGCTTCTGAATATATTGTTGGTAAGACTTATCATTCAGTAATTCTGGTTTATATTCTGGGCAAGATTTAAGGTTTTCTGCACTCAAATGACTCGCTATATTGTGCCCTAACCAGTTAATTTCATTGATATGTTTAGGAGCCACTACTATTTTTTTGTCATCAGAAAAAATGCCATGGGTTTCAACAACAATCAATGGTATTTCCCAGTTCTCACTGTCTAAAACCAGATCATACACTCGCCCTAAAGCTTGGTCGTAGTAATGTAAATCGTAACCTTGTATTTCATCGATCGAGCGCAAATGATTGGCACTAGTGCCTTCTTCCACTTGCCCAAGGGTTTCTATGTCGGTCATATCTTGTTTTTTTGCCAGTGCGGTAGGATTGGCAAATTCACCCCATGCCCCAGGCCCAGTCCAATAGTAACCGTATCCGAAATGCCTAAATAGCAGCTCTTCATACTCCCGTGACACGGGTTTGTGTTCGTCAACAGAGGGACTGTCTTTAACCTGTTGTTTAGACAAGGTCACACTAATTTTTTCTTGTTCGATATCAAAATCTAGTAACGATACCGGAGAAATAAGCACCTTGGGGCTCAGAGGGATCCAGCGGTGTGTATCCACATACATATATCTGACTGTCCAAGCGCGATCATCGAATAAAAAATCTTGACTAGCTCCTATATCACCGTCAGTGGCAGCAATCGTGAATCGTTTAACCTCTCTGAGACCTGCATACATATAATTTCTCCTTGTTGACTATAGTGAGTACAACAGAAGCAAATAACACACCAGTCAAAATATTAGGAGAGATTCAAGGGGTTAGCTATTTCTGGCGATTGCCGCTGTGGTAGGAGTAGTAAAATTTACCTTGTGGTGTGTAATTTTTACTAAGTATATTCACATGATTTTGATTGCTTTAAGTACATATTTGAGTACTCATTGACGCAGCGTTAGCATTACATTAGATGCCGGTAAATTAAAGAATATAGCTAGGTACTAAGGTGATCATTTAAGAGGCTGCTGAGTTAACTTTTTGTAACTAACTCATAATCGATAGTTTGTGTTTTAGTAAATATGCTGGACGGATTGAAATTACTTAGGATTTTTTTTAATTTTTGATAAGTCAGTGGGGGCCTCGAGTATATCTATACTAGGTCTATTATCGCCTGAACATGCCACTAAGACTAAAACAATCATAAAGATAATTGCAAAACATAGTAAATCACCCACATTATGTTTTTTCTGCTGAGACATAACTCGACCTCTCGTTAGCTTCATAAACTTTATTCTCACAGTTTAATGATCTCTTCCCTTTATTAATGCCTCAAATTGCTATTAATTGTGAATAATTGTAATCGAGCCATTTATAAAAGAAAATATTTGGTAGTCTGGGTGCATAGTTCACGTTTGGAGTACTTATTTGTTTGTTTTTAGGCGCTTAGCTTTGCTAATTACATGTTTGTTTATATGCTATTCGTCAACAGCATGTTCTGAAACAGAGGAGTGTATTTCAGAAAATAGTTGGCAGCTTGGCTTAGCCGTAGGTTTAGGTATTAAAACCAACCCACTTGTAGGTGGCGATAATATCCCATTGTTAGTATTGCCAGATATTGCTTGGTATGGAGAAAAAGCCTATTTTGACAACCTTGAACTAGGTTACCAATGGATAAATAACGGGGCTATAAGTTCAGAAAGTTTTATACAAATAGATAGTGAGGCCGCTTTTTTTAACTTTCTACATCCCGACAATATATTCACTTCCAACACCATAAGTGGTTCGGATGAATATTTGGATACGCCCAGCGAAGATGAAAACACTAACAAAGTTCTATCCATAAATGATGTTGCTGATAGATATTGGGCTGTAAATGGGGGGGGGCGTTTACATTACTTTGTTGTCAATTCTGAGTTTTCCATTGCAGCGATGACAGATGTTTCTGGTGTGCACAAAGGCCATCAGCTCGAAGTGGTTTATCAATATAAATGGCAATGGCATACGGCCCGCTTTAACACTAAGCTTGGAGTTAATTGGAAAAGTACAGATTTAGTTGATTATTATTACGGTGTTGACGAACGGGATACTGATCAAAAAGATTTGTTTTATGAAGTGAAAGGCGGATGGCAGCCACACCTTAGTGTGAATGTACAAATTCCCTTTGATGAACATTTAATGTGGCTCGTTAATTTAGGGTATCGTAAATTACCAGACACTATTTATCGTAGTCCCCTTATTCAAAGTAATCATATTAAACGAGTTTTCTTTGGAGTGGCATATCGCTATTAAAGGGCAGAGCCGTTGAAACATAGCCTCTTAATACTTACGTTATTATGGAGTAAATGTGGATTGGCAAAAACACCATCATGGACGGTGCAGCCAAACATTTGTATAGCACAAAAAGTGGGTGAAACCTGCCATATTGAGTTGGTTATCACGACTCAAAACCTGCAATCTGGCGTATATTGTCTATTTATTGGTTCAAAAAAAGTAATTTGTAGCCAAAAAGGGGGGCTACCTAGAAAACTTGCCCTTTCTTATAGTGAAAATATTAGCTTGGTATTAAAAGATAAAACCGGAAGTCAGGTACTCTCTCATAATTTATCAATAAAATATAAAGAGGCTAAAAAGTATAGACGTAGGATCCGTAACCCCTGGAGTATATTTTAATGAAACAGGTTTTATTAGTTGAAGATGACGAAAGACTAAGCACACTTATTTGCCAGTTTTTAATTGAAAATGGATTTGCGGTCACGCGTTTAGCCAATGGTAAAGGCCTTATAGAGCAGGTTAAAAGATCGCCCCCAGATATATTAATTTTAGACATTATGTTGCCGGGTGAAAATGGGTTTACACTTTGTAGAAATGTACGTTCTTTTTACCAAGGGCCGTTATTATTCATGACGGCAAAAAATGATGATTTTGATCAAGTATTAGGCTTAGAAATAGGGGCTGATGATTATATTATAAAACCTGTTGAACCACGGGTACTAGTTGCAAGACTAAATGCACTTTTACGCCGTAAGGCACCTATTATAACAGAGGCTTCAAAGTCAGAAAAATTATGTTTTGGTCAGCTGGTTATAGATAGCTCAAGTCGCACTGCACTGCTGCAAGGCGAAGATGTATTTTTAACTAGCCATGAATTTGACATGCTTTGGAAGTTAGCTGAAACCCCTTCGACCTTAGTTGAGCGCTGTACACTTTACACTGAACTTATTGGCCGTGAATATGATGGTTTAGACCGCTCCGTAGATGTAAGAATTTCTCGATTGAGGAAAAAGCTTAAAGATAATAGCCAACACCCTTACCGAATCAAAACCATTTGGGGAAAGGGCTTCTTTTTTGTAGCTGATGCCTGGGACGATTGATAAGTAATGGCCCGATTATTTATCAGTCTGTATGTCTTCATAGTGCTTGCCTTAGTTGGTCTAAGTGCGGGTTTAGATAGATTATTCTTCAATGATGAAAGTAAGCAAATTTCTGATGTTTATATTCCTTTAATCGAACAGGCTAATAAGCAAAATATTGAACTTACAGCGTTACTTAAAAATTTGGGTTTAACTTACAAAGAATATGCTACTGAGGATATTGCCTGGTCCAAAAGTAATTTGAAAAAACTGGAGAATGGGGAGGCTATTAAGTTAAGTGATCCCGTGTATGGTTCTCAAGTTTATATTTCTGTAGACGACGGCAGTCTGTTAGAAATAGATATACCAGAATCAGGTCTGGATTCAGCTCACTTCTTTATTTACAGTTTATTGTTTTTTATCCTCTTAGGAGGCGTGATAGGGCTATGGATTTGGCCCCTATGGAAAGACTTGGCTAGTTTACAAAAAACAGTAGCTAGGGTCTTACCAGATGGGAGTATTGCTAAAAATCAAATTCATCACTCATCTCTAGTTTTCCCCATCGCACAATCTCTGAATACCATGGGTGAACAAATTGCCCAGTTGATGCAAAGCCAACGAGAGCTTAGTGGTGGGGTGGCTCATGAGTTTCGCACTCCATTGGCGAGATTAAAATTTGCCTTAGCCATGAAACCAAGTGCCCAAAGTGAACCTTGGAAAGACATGCATAACGATGTCAATGAGCTAGAGAGATTAGTGCAAGAGATGCTTGATTATGCCAGTACTGAAACCCGAGTGCCTGAAATGAATTTGGCAGAAATTCCCATAAAGCAACTCTGTAATGAATTACTTGAGCGGCTCAAAAAAAGTCATTTTAAAAATTTACAGGTTATCGTAGTGGGAGACGATGTGACGATTTTAGCGGATGAGCACTTTATTGAGCGATCCATTAAGAACTTAGTGTTAAATGCAGTGCGTTATGCCCATAGCCAAATAAAAATTCAAGTTATACAAGATAAAAACTACATCGATATATGTATCGAGGATGATGGACCAGGGGTAGCTGAAATTATTCGCGATAGAATATTTCTACCTTTTTTTCGTCCAGATGAAGGACGAGATAGAGATAGGGGCGGTGCTGGGTTAGGTTTAGCCATAGTTAAACGTATCGCAAGCTGGCATAAAGGCACCTGTTATGTTGATACATCTGAATTAGGTGGCGCAAAGTTTGTGATTCAATTACCGAATTTACTCAATTAAGATGTAAATAAGCAGTTGCAGGATTTGCACTGTATTTGGTTTTTAGCTGTAGGTGCCACTAACTATGGGTTCAAAGGCTGTCAGGCTATCCATCAAGGCACTATTTCCTAGACCATGAGAAGGAAAAAGGTCTGCGAAGTTGCCTTGTTCTCCATGTAGCGCCATGTAGTTCAAAATAACTGTTTCAGCTAGTAGGTTTACGTTATTTGCTGCTGGGCTTGAGGCAGTTTCTACTGAAGCATCACTGCGCATATAACCGATTTGTTGATGCTGAGCTTGGGCATCTGGCGTAGCCCCTATTAATTGTGGTGTGCCTCCTGGGTTATACACTAAGAAAAATGAAGATGCGGTGGATGAGTTATCGCCACTCCAAACGCCTTTACCACGGCCGTCTTCAGATTCATCGACCATACCATTACTGGCAACTGAACCATCACTACAAACGTACATCATTAGAGGAACACCAACTCTTGCTGCATATTCTAAACAAGCGCCCATACATCTACCGGCTCGTAAATCTCTAGATTCACCTGTAGAACGATTGCCTGTATGGTAGTCAAAACCACCCATTGTAATAGTGCCTGCTCCGGCAAAGCCATTGATCACTAATTTCATAGTAGAAGCTGTTTTTCTGTATTCGGCATCGCCATCAAATTCATCTTGGGTGAAAATACCACTATCGCCAACGATGTCAGCATCTAATTCTGGATTCAGGGTAGACGGGTCTCCAAACCTATCGGCAATATCAGCGCTTTTCACGTATCCACAATTAACTAAGTCCTTGAGTACGTCGTCTGTGGTGATCTGTGTGTTTACCTTACCTAGCTTCATAGCGCTAATACGTTGTATTGATTCCATTACTGTCACTGAATCTTGCTGGCTTAATAAACCGATTAAATCTCCGGTATCCACTAAGCCAGTAACATCTGAAGGTCGGTCAATCTTAGTTGGGCGTTTGGCTGCATCAATCATAGAGGTGGGAGACATAGAGTTACCACCAGAATCCGTATTTCTAGAGCCAATTAAAGTAAGTAGCGAGCCATCTGAGCCAGCCTTGTTTACTCCGTACATAGGATTGTGAGGGTTATTGCCTGTATCATTTTCAGAGCGGGCTGGAATAACTGCTCCATTAACATTTGCTCTGTTAGTGATATTCAACTTGTCTTGGATGCCACGTAAAAAAGCGCTGTCAGCATGGAATCCCAAACCAAGCTCTGTATTAATGTAGTCACTTAAACCCGTATCTGGGTTGGCAATCGATGGGATCATATCGCCAGGTAATCCTAACTTGCTATAACCTGCTGTGCTTAAAAAATCTTGCTGGCCACCTTGGCCGCCAACCAGAACATTAGAGCCAGAAATGTTAGCTCCCCCTGCTAAATCAAATACGATAAAGGGTATTTTTCCTGCGCCTTGAGTAGCGATACCACAGCTACTTTTTAATGATTCTAAATCCGATGATAGAGCAGCGTGAGCCTTGTTTGGAGAGGCAAATAGACTTAAGGCAGAACCACTTAAAACGGTTCCCATGCCAGCCATAAACCCTTGGGCGATAAAATCACGCCTAGTCATGGGTTTAGCATGACAAGCATGATAAAGGGGGGCGTCTGGACTTAATGTTGGTTTATGTTTCATCTTGGTACCCTTTAAACTTTATCTATCGTTATTATTGTAAGGTGATGGCAGCGCTACCTAGCGCGCCGGCACATACGGCTTTAACGACGGTTTTGGTATAACTTGCATCGCAGGATTTACCATTACTACAGTCTGTGAGCCTATCTATAAGTGAGTTTAACTCAATCGCTACGGAACTATTGTCAGGTTGGGTCTCTAAATTTATACCTAAGATATTTTCTGAAATAGGGTCGAGTATGAGATTTCTATCTTGATTCTCGAAAGCACTAGATGCGGCTTCATCAAAATCAAAACCATTAAAGTAACTTTCTCTTAATGAAGTGGTTTCCACTAACTGATCGCAGTATTTAATGGCCATTTGGGTTACAGCCATTTGGTTTGATGCTAAAAAGCTGCTCATGTTGGTAACTGAAGGAAGCTGTTGTTTCAGTGCTTCAAAGGTAGCTTTTACCTCAGTATTATTAGTAGGTACTGTGGTGGCTGCTGCCATGCTGGCATTAATTTCAATAAAGTTTCTGATACCAATATCAGACTGGGGATCCAAGTCTGTGGCTTCAGCAGGAGCTGCTGGGTCCGCTTCAATTACCACATTGGTTTGGTCACCAAGTACTTCAAATGTTAAGAAAAATTCGTCTAATTCAGCGCCTTTTTCGATGGCTACAATAGTGCCCATAGATGACAATACTTGGCCTTCACCGGGTATGTAGTCTGAGTCTGTAAGTTGTATGTTGAGGTTTTGGAAAACTTGCCCAACTGTGGCTTCGCGGCCATTGATTCCTATGCGCATGCCTTCAACAGGTATGCTACCAATGCTGGCTGATTCATCCAGTGAGATAAAGAAGGGTTCAGTAAATAAGTAACTGTAACTATCAAATTGACTAACTTCTAACACTACATAACTTTGGGGGACGTCTGTGATATCAGTAACTTCGAACAATAAAAAGAATTTTTGACCTATGCCCATCTCAAAGTTTTGAATGATTTGTTCACTAGATAAAACACGGTTATGAATTGCTACCATTCGAATAGAGCCCGCCCACGGAATATCTCCTGAGACTTCATTACCTAAAACAAAGGCGTAACTGTCATTCCAATTTCCAAAACCACCGGCTTGCACATTGTCTAAGTTACCTGTGAATTCTCCATTTACAAAAATTTGTCGGCCATTGATAGGATCATAGTTTACAACCACATGTTGCAAGCTAGCTTGCAACACTTCGTCTGCATCTGAAGTAGATAAAGTCGGCTCGCCATTTAGGTCTGTCTCAGTGGTACGTAACAGTACATCGTAATTGTATAAGCTTTGTCCAAGGGTAAAGTTGCGGGTGGTGTCACCACCAGAATAGCTGATGATCCTAGCTGGACCTTCTTGAGTAACATTTGCTGGTACTACCCAGGCTTCAATTGAAAATTCTCCAGTAGCAGTAATTGAATCATATATTTTTTTACTATTAGTCGTTGAGCCTTGAGCTTTGCCATCTGTTAGCTGTATGCCCCAGCCACTAAGCCACTCTATATCACCATTTAAGGTTAAATCTAAGGCTGGTTCAACGCCACTGGTATCAAAGGCTGTACTGCCAGATCCCGCTTTGAACTCCCACTTGGCAATGGCATTGGTTTCAAAACGACCTCCGCCTGTTGCTAAGGTACCTTCATATAAGGTTATCGCTTTGCTATTAATAAGTGACTCATCTAGCTCAGTGACAGATATTTCCTCAGCCATGGCTAAAATAGCGTCAATAAGGTCGTTTGCATTGCTAGAGCAGTCGCTCCAACAATTATGGAATTCGTCTCTGACTCGTTCTACAAAACGAGAGTTTTCTGGGATATCCAAATTGATTCTAGATTTTGAGGCTTCGTAAGCTTCGTCAATATCGCTAGATGCGAAATACGGCGAAATGGGAATAGTGGCAGAATTGGTGTGGCAGTTTGCACAATAGGTTTCAAGTAATGGATAAACAGTGTCAGTAAATAATTCATTAGACTCTGGAAAGTTCTTATTAGCGCCTGGCTCCTTAGATAGCGGGGCTTCTAGTTGTACTTCATTGGCTACATTCTCAGTTTGTGCCCAGTTTGCTACCCAAGTAGTCATAATATCAGCGCAGGCTTCATCACTGCTTAACCAGCAGTTGTGGCCTTCGGAAATTTTACTCACTAACATTGAGTCCTTAGGTGATGTCAAATTCACTAATGAAGTGGCTTCTTTATAAGCAAGGTTAATATCATCATTTCGTACAAAGGCCGGTGATTGGGTATTTTGTATATGACAAGCACCACATCGACTTTCAGTACTAATATTGTCCCATAGCTCTACTTTAAATTGTGTTACATCTTGAGTTGACGCTACAGGACCTGAGTAAGCGTTTGTTTCTATTGTGTCTGAAGAGGTCAAAGGATTTTCGACCACAGCTGTGGTATCAGAACCGCAGCTATTAAATAGCGTTGTAATGATAATAAAAGTGACTGAATTTTTTGCAATTGAGATGGTGCTATAACGACTCAACTTAGCTAGTAAAGGGTTGAATAGTCTGCGAATTTTGATACTCATGATCATTCTCCCTTACAGTAGTCAGCTGAATCAGCAAACACCTGTTTTATGTTGTAACCAGTGTTGGTGAATGTACTTGTCATGGCTGATATTTCGGCCCGGTCTGTGGCATCTTGGGGGCTGCGCAAACATACATTTTCAAAAACCTTTGTGACTTGGCAGCTCGCAAATTGCTGGCTATTTGCCAACTCTTGCCCCATGGTTTTGGCACCGTTACCGCTGTCGGGCAGCGACTCATTCCATCCTAAGTTTTTGTTTAAACCTTCACGCCAATAATTGCTCCAACTGTCATCATGGGTAACATAACCAAATGGGAAGTTATTACTATTGATGTGATATTTTCCTTGGACTTGTGTACCTGTTTCTGGGTCTATTAGTGAACTTGTGTTGTACTGTAAAGCGCCAGATTCACCATCAGGATCAGATTCTAGGTCATATTCATAATCGTAATACGCAAAAGCTTGGGCTAGGGGATCCATACCTGAGTGGCAGCCAATACATGAGTTATTAAATATTCGACTATCTCCCCCAGGGCTGCGGCTAATATCTTGACGAATGCGGTCTGGGCTCCGGGTGGTGTCTTTCACCCCTTCTAAATCAGTACACATGTGATTGATTAGAGTAAAACGAAACATGGCGCGATTAGTGCCGTCTTTAAAAAATGATTTTGCCGCGGCTCGGGTAGTCATCACACCTGCTGATGCATTCGCAGGTAAGCCCGTCACTGATGATTGTGTGGTAGCTTGTAATACTTCTTTTAGGTCTGCGTCTAAGTCATCTAATGCTTGGTAGTGAGCGTTGCTACTAATTGAGTATGCAGGAGCGTCTACTGAGTCATCTGCTACATATAAAATATCGCCACTGAGTATTTCTCTAAAATCCACATCGTCTCTGATCATACCAATGACTGTGGCCGTATAATCGTTCAAGGGAGCAAATACGTCGGCTTCTTCATTGGTCCATGGCGTAACCCAATTCTTTAGGGTCACAGAATAAAACGCAGAGTTTTCCATGGCCAAGTATGCGGCGTCAGTTACCTTGCCTTGGTCTATGTAAGTGGTCATTTCATCAAGCACATCTGCAGTTGGAGGTATGCCTACAACCCTATCGTGGATGCGTTTGGCCTGCTCTCGCGAACCTGCCGAGCTGATAGCCGGCATCAATAAGCAGCTTACAGTAATGCACAAAAGCATAGGTTTGCTAATCTTCTTCAGCCTGTTCTTATGTATGATGAAATATTTCAAAGGTAACTCCCATGGCCGCCTGTTGGTGCTCAAGCTAAACGTCTTGAGAAGGTTTTAATCAATATAACTAGGTGCAACAACATGGGATCTAGTAACTAGGTCTAGGTTTTAATACCCAAGTATTTGCTGATCTATTTTCAATACCCTTATACATCTAGGGTTGGTGCTTATGAGTATAAAAATTAAACTTAAACTTTTTAGCTAGTTTGCATTAAGTGGGCCATGGCTTATCAGCGCTTGGTATATATGAGGTTAGGCATAAAAATCTATTGTTAAAGGCTTTGACGATTCAAGATGGCGTTACTTTTTATAGACTTGTTGCTGTAAATATTGAGGTTGTTTTTAATACAGTAATTTAGTTTTGGCCTAGTAGCTAACTGCAGAAAAAGTGGTTTTATCGCAAATTTAAAAGAATTTACGGATGTCGTCATAAGGGCACATGAGATTTTTTTTGAGGCATATTGATAATTTTTTTGGTTTATTCTTAAGGCTAATTAGCTCGCAATTTAGGGCGTTTTTCAAACGTATTAAAAATCATCCCCAATAATAGTTTGCTTCATTGTTGATTGCTGTTGTTAATGTAACTATCTAAAAACATTAATGCCGAGAGTTGCATTAGATAGACAGTATTTACTAAATACCAATACTGATAATCTATTAACTACCGATATAGAGTGGGGGTACAGCCATTAACCTTATTCTTAAAAGACGCTTTACATCAGTTCATTTGGAGATACGAAATAATGTTCGGAGTATTACTAATATCAATATACGTATGTTTTCGAACCTAGTTTTTAAGACTCTTAGGCGTTCACTTTACCTCAGGTTGCAGGCTATGTTTCTGTGTCTAGGTCTTTTTGGGTGTGGTGATGATTCTATATTGCTCAGTGATCAAGAAGCTGATCCAGTTGTGATAGACGTTCCCATTGCCTATATTAAACGCATCGCTCCTTATGATGATGAACAACTATTGGTTGAGCAAAGTATCACCCGACCGGCTGACTTTATTCCTGGTGCATCTCTATATATAAAAAGTAGAGCTGCTGTGAGTGCCACTGAAACTAACATCTCTGCTGCAGCGTTTTTTAGTGAAGAGCAAATTGCCGCTAATGGTCCTGAGCTTGATACCTATGATGTTAAAGATGTGAACGTATCTTATGATGGCGAACGATTAATATTTGCTATGCGTGCTCCAGAAATTGAAGATGCCGACGATGATGAACAACCCACTTGGAATATTTGGGAGTATGATTTAACTAGTGACACGCTAAGACGAATCATTGTCTCTGATCTCGACGCAGAGTTTGGTGAAGATACAAGCCCGGTGTATTTGCCAGATGGGCGTATTGTGTTTAGTTCTACTCGCCAGCAAGCTAATCAAGCTATTTTATTAGATGAGGGTAAACCTCAATACCAAGCTATCGATGAAGACAGAAATCAGACCGCCTCTGTATTACATGTAATGGATGCTGACGGTGAGAATATACAGCAAATTTCATTTAACCAAAGTCATGACTTAGACCCAACAATACTTAGCTCAGGCAAAATTCTGTTTAGTCGTTGGGATAATGCGGTTACAAACAATACTGTTAATTTGTATCAAATGAACACAGATGGCAGTGATTTAGAAATTGTATATGGACGTCATAGCCACATTTCTAGCCGCAGTGATTTAGCGCTTCATTTTACCCAATTAGCGGAACAACCAGATGGTCAAGTATTAGCTATGTTACGGCCTTTTAGTACTAATCAATGGGGCGCAGATTTTATCAATATTGATGTGGCTAATTATATTGACGATACTATGCCCATTGCTTCTCAATCTGGTCTGATAGGCCCAGCACAAACCCCAGCTATATTTGATAACGTATTAATAAATGGTGATATTTCTCCTGGTGGAAGTTTCTCGGCTATGTATCCTTTGTGGGATGGAAGTGAGCGAATTCTGTTTAGCTGGAGTCAGTGCAGAGTTTACGATCCTGAGCAGGAAGGGAATACTGACGAAGAGTTACAAATATTGCCTTGTGATGACTCTTTATTAGAAAACCCAGTTGTAGAAGCTGCGCCGCTACTTTATGGATTATGGATGTATGATCCCATAGACAATACTCAGTTGGTGATTAATGTTCCAGAAGAAGAACTAATTTACACGGATTTAGTCGCTATGCAGCCAAGGGCTTTTCCAGGTAATGCCCTTATCGCTGATGAGTATGATCAAGATTTGGCATTAGAGGGTTTAGGCAGAGTGCATATTCGTAGTGTTTACGATTTTGCTGGTATTGATACTAGTCCACAGGGTATTACAGCATTGTCAGACCCAACTCAAACACCTGTCGCTGATAGACCCGCGCGCTTTTTAAGAGTGGTTAAGGCGGTATCTTTGCCTGATGATGAGGTACGTGATTTTGACAATTCAGCTTTCGGGCGAAGCAGCGCTCAATTAATGCGTGAAATTATAGGTTATGTACCTATTGAGCCTGACGGTTCAGTACTATTTAATGTGCCTGCGAATGTACCACTGAGTTTTAGTTTGTTGGACCAAGATGGTCAAAGGATCAGTGAGCGCCATCAAAACTGGTTACAGTTTGTTCCGGGAGAGGTGAAAACCTGTAATGGTTGTCACACTCAAAATAGTGAAATGCCCCATGGCCGTTTAGATGCTGAAGCAGACAGTATTAACTTAGGAGCGACTAGTTCAGGTGGCGGGTTTCCTAATACTAACCCAGCTCTGTTTACGGATGTTGGGGATACTATGGCACAAACAGCAGGTAGAGTATTAGGGGTTAGTTACCCTTCAGCAGATATTGTTTATGAAGATATTTGGACTGACCCAGATATTCAAACGCCAGTTGCAAGTTTTAGTTACGCTTATTCAGATCTCCAGTCTACATTGCCTATATCCAGTAGTTGTGCCTTGATCTGGAACTCCTTGTGCCGCATCGAGATAAATTTCCCTGATCATATTCAACCTATATTCTCTGTAGACAGACAGGTTTATTCAGAGGACGGGGTTAACTTATTGGAAGACAGAACATGTGTCAGTTGTCATACCCCAGATGGGGTCGATGACTTAGCCCAAGTTCCCGCTGCACAGCTAGACTTAAGAGGCGTCGCTTCTACAGATGACCCAGATGTTTTTACCAGTTACCGCGAGTTAATGTTTACCGATAGTGAGCAAGAGCTTTCTGATGGTGTATTGATTAATCGCTTAGTTGAAGTGACAGATAATGATGGCAATATTGTCTACGAAGTAGATGAAGAAGGAGAGCTTATTCTAGATGCTGAGGATAACCCTATCGCGGTCACAGAAACTGTGAGTGTGACCAATAGTATGTCTACCAATGGGGCTATTTCCAGTAATCGATTTTTTAGAGTGTTTGACCAAGGTGCGATTCATGATGCTTGGCTAACACCCGCGGAAAGCAAACTATTATCTGAATGGTTAGATATAGGTGCTCAGTATTACAATAATCCATTTGCAGCACCCGTTAATTGATGTTGTGTTTAAGACTAAAAAGTGGCGGGCATAAAGTGAAAATGGCATTTCAAAACCCATTTAATTTCAGATTTTTATTGTTAGTTTGCATGTGGCTTTGTACGACTTCTGCGTTAAGTGAAGAGCTCATACAGGCAAAAGTAGTAGAGCCTTACGTAGAAATACATTCAGGGCCTGCTGGTGGATATCCAGTAATACACGTGGCCGCTAAAGGTGAATGGATAACCGTATTAAAGCGCAGAACCAGTTGGTTTAAAATTATCACCGCTGATGAAATTCAAGGTTGGATTAAGCAAGATGACTTGCATTTAACTGAGAGTAGCCAAGGGCAACCCGTGAAATTATTTGATGGTTCTTTTGCTTCTTTTTCTGAGCGAGATATTGAGTTTGGTATGTTAGGCGGCTCATTTGAAGGTACGCCATCATTAACCATATTTGCCGATTGGGTCGCCACAGAAAATATTAGTGCCGGAGTCAGTGTGACTCAGGCATTGGGTGACTTATCTGAAAGTCAGTATTTTTTGGTAAAGGCACAACATACTACTTTCCCCGAGTGGCGGTTATCTCCCTATATTAGTCTCGGAGTGGGTCAAATTCGCACCCAACCGAAAGCAAATTTAGTACAAAGTGGCGATGAAGCACGTACCAGCGATTTGTACGCTGTTGGTCTTGGTGTGAGGTATTACCTAGCAAAAAACTTTTTAGTCAAATTAGAATATAACAATCTTCAAGCTTTAACGAGCCGAGATGAAAACGAGGAAATAGAAGAATGGAAGTTAGGTTTCGCAGTATATTTCTAGTGGTGTTGGCATTGCTGAATTCTTCAAGCTTAATCGCTCAAGAGCCTGTAAAAGCCGGGACTCTAATTGAGCCAAAGGTAACAAGACAAGATATCAATGAAGCGAATATTGATTCAGAAAACTTTGAGCTTGGCCTGTTAGTGGGTGTGATTAGCATTGAAGACTTTTCATCTAGCCCTTTGTTTGGATTACGTGCTGCCTACCACATAAATGAAGACTTTTTTATCGAAGCTACATATGGCCAAGCAGAAGCAGGGGAGACCAGCTTTGAAGTCTTGAGTGGTGGTGCGCCATTTCTTACTGAAGAAGAAAGAGATTACAGTTTTTATAACGTGTCATTTGGGTACAACCTAAATGGTGAAACTTTTTTTACAGACAATTTAGTTTTTAACTCAGCTACCTATTTTACCCTAGGGGCAGGGAGTACCGACTTTGGTGGAGATGAACGTTTTACCGTGAGTTTGGGGGCGGGTTATAGATTGCTTCTTACTGATTACATGGCATTACATTTTACCTTGCGTGATCACTTATTTAACTCCGAACTTATAGGTAAAGAAAAAACTACTCACAATATTGAATACGGCTTTAGTGCGACGTTTTTCTTTTAACCAAGCACCTTTTAAAACGAGAATTTTATGAAAATGATAGCTAAACAAGAAACACATATCTTCGGACTTAAAGCATTAATGCCTAACTTTAAATCCACTTTAGGCTTTATTAGTACTAGCGCTTTAGTTTTGCTTTTAAGCTTTACTGCGACTGCCGCCTCGACCCCAAAAGGGCCTGCGCCAGATTTCACTTTGGCAAGTAAGGATCATGGCAATGTTCGCTTACAAGAACAAATAGGTAATGTGGTACTTATTAACTTTTGGGCATCATGGTGTGGCCCTTGCCGCGAAGAGTTACCACATATGGAAGCGTTACAACAAGAATTCGCCGACTTAGGTTTTGTTATTCTAGCCGTAAATGTGGATGAAGACCCAGCGAAAGCGGATGTATTGCTAAAAGACATCCCTGTGAGCTTCCCGGTTTTGTTTGATAGTAAAGATGAAGTAAGCAAGCTCTATAACGTTAATGCTATGCCCACAACTGTATTAGTAGACAGAGATGGTAATCACCGTTTATTGCACAACGGTTATAAAAGTGGTGACGAAGTGAAATACAAAAAAGCGGTGAAAGCCTTACTTAGAGAGTAGGAATTATTCACTATGAAAAAAATGCGTTTACATGTTTTATTAGCTTGTTTTATTGCAATTGGTGCTAGTGGTTGTAGTACTACCTTTGAGCCTTGGGTAAAGCCCTATGAGCGAGATAACTTGGCTGACACCATAATGAGCATGAATAGAAACCCAGTTTCTGCGTCTTATACTAACCATGCCCTGCAGGCCCGTGAAGGCGCTCGTGGAGCAGAAGGTGGCGCTGGGGGCGGTTGTGGTTGTAATTAATAGTATTTATAGGGTTAAAAACATGAACTTAATAAAGGCTATGACTTTATTCAGTCTAATTGCCCTGACTTGGCAAACCCAAGCAGCTGTATTGCCTCAAGATAGATCCGATGCCATGTATCATTCTTATCAAGGTGGTGGCATGTCTATTGATGGCCCTTCGATTTTATTACGTAAAAAAATCGGTAATTCAGTATCCGTTTCAGCCAATTACTATGTGGATACTATTTCAGGCGCATCCATTGATGTATTAGCCACTGCTAGCCCCTATGAAGAAGAGCGAACAGAGAAAAGTGTAGGGGTGGATTTGTTGCACGAGAAAACCTTGGTGAGTTTTAATTATACCAATAGCTTAGAGAATGATTTTTTTGCTGAGTCTTATCATTTAGGTGTAAGCCAAGACTTTTTTGGTGATTTAACTACTTTAACGTTAGGTTTTTCGAAGGGGAATGATGAAATATGTAGGATTGGTGATGTATCATTTTACGAAAAAGCCGAAAGACAAAATTACCGATTAGGGTTAACCCAAATCATTACTAAGAATATGATTGTTGGGCTTAGCTTTGAAAATATTGCAGACCAAGGCTATTTGAATAATCCTTACCGCTCGGTGCGCTATATAGACCCAACAGCCGCAAAAGGGTATCAATTTGAAACCGAAGTTTATCCCAATACCCGAAGAAGCAACGCGGCGGCCGTCACCGCTAATTATTATTTACCTTATCGAGCATCAGTGTATGCAGAAGCAAAGTTGTTTTCTGATTCTTGGGGCATAGACGCCAACACTTATAAATTAGGTTACATACATACCTTTGGTGATGACTGGATAGTCGAACTAAGAGCCCGCCATTATGCCCAAGAAAAAGCCGATTTTTATCAGGATTTATTTAGTCGTAGTGCTGAGTTTAATGTACGTGCTCGAGACAAAGAAATGAGCACATTTAATAATCTGTCGTTTGGGGCAAGTGTCACTTATGAATTCCAGTTTTCTGCTGCTAATTTTTTCAAAAAGAGCACCATTAACCTCGACATAGATCATGTTAATTACGATTACGATAATTTTAGAAACGTACTTCTTGATGCGCCTGTGGGCGAAGAACCACTTTACCAATATTCAGCTAATATCACACGCTTGTACGTGTCAATATTTTACTAATTGCAAACTTGTGAAATAGCTCAAAGGATAATCGATATTATGAAGTTTCAATTTAAAACACTGCCTGTTAATTTTGCTTTTATATGGTTGCTAATTAGCATGAATGTTAACTCACAAGAAACCTTGAATACCACAAATTCAAACCTTGATGAACAAACCGTTACCCAGCAACTACAAGCCTTAAGAAAAGAAGTGATTGCCCTCAATCGTGACTTGTTTGTTTTAGAAGAAGATTTGTTGTTTCCTTCTAGTACTCAAGTAGTGGTATACCTTTCCATGGATGTAGGCACTTACTTTAATTTAGATTCAGTTGAGTTGAAACTAGATGATAAAACTGTGACTCACTACCTTTACACAGAAAAACAAATTCAGGCTTTATACAAAGGCGGTGTGCAAAAGTTACATATTGATAATCTGGGTCAAGGTGAACATGAATTGACTGCATTTTTCATAGGTAAAGGACCAGAAAATAGAGAATACAAAAGAGCCACTAGTTTAACCTTTAGCAAGACAGCAGAGTCAGTGTCTTTAGAGCTGAGTATTGAAGACTCTAGTGTTAAACAACAACCAATATTTAAGGCTGTTGAGCTGTAAACATGCAGAAGAATTCTTTGGTTAAATCGGTTCTTTATTTTGCCTGTAGTATGGCTATATCTGCCATGGTTTCGGCGCAAGATACGACGGGTGAAATACCACCTAATCCAGTATTACAAAAAGCTTATCAACAAGTTTTATATGATTATTACCAAGGTGATTTTGCCGAAGGCCTCACCAAAATTTCAATACTAGAACAACAACACCCTAATGGCTTATTGGCTATATCAGACTCGTTACGGGGCGATATTATAGAGCCTGAATTACTAAAGGGTGCCATGAGTTTAGCTTATGGTTTGAATACTCAAGCAACAGATATTTTTACTCGATTGTTAAGAGATAAACAGTCAGAAAAAGTGTCGGCTTACGCTTGGTTGTTGTTAGGTGAAGCCTATCATCGAAGCCGAGAGTTTGAATCAGCGGCAAACGCATTTGCTAATATTTCAATGGAGCAAGCAGATACGTTTTTTGATACCACAACCCGTGATCATTGGTTGTATTTACAGTCTCAGTTACATGGTTTTTTAATAAATTCAGATACCCAAACAAATACCACTAATGCTAAAGCTCAGAGTAATTGGTTACAAGAGCTGTCTGATGCTTCAATTTATCGTCAATATATTGCTTATAATCATGCGTTAGGTTTATTGCAAAGTGGTGAGGTTGAGCTGGCTATATCTGAGCTTAATATTTTAGCTTCAACTGATACAGGATTAATTGAAAGCTGGGGAAATTGGGTTAATCCTCTATTTGACGTTGAACAAAAAGCGGAGGAAGAAGACGAAAGAGCCGCAATTAAAGATAGAGCAAACCTAACTCTGGCTTACATTTTAATGCAACTAGGTGAACCCCATGATGCATTTAGAACCTTTGAAAAAATTCGTACAAAAGGCTTAGATTACGATGGCGCACTCTTGGGATATGGATGGGCCGCAGCAGAAAAAGGTGATTGGCAAATCGCATTGGCTATTTGGCAAAAATTGATTCAAATGCCACAGCATAGTGAGTTTACTTTAGAAGCTTATATTGCCAGTGCTTATGCCTATGAAAAAGCCTTTGCGCCAAAACAAGCAATGAATATGCTGCAGTCAGGTGTTGCTCGTTTTAAACAAGCATCTGAAGTTTTAGAAGCGGCAATGCAGCAGGTTTCTCAACCGCAATTTATTGTAGATTTAATCCCTTCATCCCTAAATTCAGGCAACCAAGGCGATAGTTATGAGTTGCTAAGTGAAAAAGGCCAACAATTAAACACACAGTTTATTTTTGAAAGCATTAGTGTCAGCAATGAATTTAAAGCGGGTATAGAAGCCCTAAAAGCTAGCTTAGAAATTCAAACTCAATTACTTAATTGGCAGCAACGTATGTCGCAATATCACCTTATGTTAGACGAACGTAAAGTTGAGAGAAACCTGCGCGCAGAAAATATGAGTGCTGATCGTACCTTAGATAAATTGGCTGTTTTAAAAGAGAAGCGAGAACAATTAGCTGCTCAGCTTCAGCAGGCCGAGCAGTTGCAAGATGGCAGTGTCTTTATGTCGGCGCAGTACCAAGATTGGGCAAAAAGGGTGAAACGCTCGCAGCAGCGGCTAAAGAAGATAGCTCAGCTTAAATCTCAGTTAAATCAAACGCCTTTAACAGAGTCTTACGTTAAACGCTTAGATATGGTTGCAGGAAGACTAATCTGGCTCTCATCCGAAGCGTTACCTGCCAATATGTGGCAAGCTAAAAAAGCATTAGCGCTGGTAGATGGAGAATTATTAACCACTGAGAAAAGACAATACGATTTATTAAGCCAACTGGATACACCACCTCTTTACGCAGAACAGTGGCAAAGGGTCGACTCTATCGCAGTACGCTTAAAAGTACAGATACAAAAGAACGAAGTGCTGCAACAAAATCTTATTACTCAACTTTCAGCAATTTTTAAGCAAGCCATAGCGGCCCATCAAGATAAAGTGAGCAATTACCTATTGCAGGCACAGCTAGCTACGGTTCGTTTGAGTGATCAAGCTTTACAGAATGAAGAAGGTGACTTAATTGAACAAGGCCAAACCCCAAAGGATAATTCCCAATGATATTGAGTTATCTGAAAACACCTAACGTTGCCATTTATGCAGTGGGTATAAGCGTATTTATTCTAAGCAGTTGCAGTATTTTTACTGAAGATTTCGAACCTCAATCACAAGCAAAACCACAAGTATCTACCCAAAATTTAGGTGATGTATATTTTGAGCCGTTACCTTTAGACCATGAGCCATTACAACAGCCAGATACCAAGACTTTAAGAGATAGATATCAAGAATTACTTACTTTGGTGGGGGACCCTAAAACTAGAGAAGTTGCTGCCTATCGTCTTGCGGATTTAGAAGGGCTAGTGGCTGAAGCGCAACTTGAAGAAGGGGCCGCTTTACATTCTTCAAGTTCGAATTTTGAGGCTGTGGAGTCCCAGTTGTTTGGTGCCACAATTCAGCGCTATCAGGACTTGTTGAGCAGCAACCCAGGCCACGAAAATAGTGCAGAGGTCTTGTACCAATTAGCAAAGGCCTATGAACAACAAGGTTTAACTGAACAAAGTTATCAAGCCTTAGAAGAGTTAGCTACACAGTTTCCAGATTTTCCCTATTTAGCGGAAGCATATTTTCGTATGGGTGAAGCCCAGTTTAATCTAGGCAATTACTTAAGTGCCATAAGCAATTATGAGCAGGTGATAAACCTAGGGGATCAAAACCCCTATTTTGCTACCGCTGCCTATATGTTGGGCTGGAGCTACTTTAAAGATGAACAACAGCCACAAGCGTTAAGCGCATTTGCTCAACTGTTAGACCATACCCTCCCCAATGAAGTGATTGCAGAATCTATGCTTTCTCAAGTGGATAGCCAGGCGCAAATAGAAAGGTTAACTGTAGGTAAAAAGCGTTTGGTGAAAGATACTATACGTATAATGAGTTTGTTATTTTCATATCAAGACAGTTTATTCGCTGAGCCTGCCGCCAGTATTGAAGAGCACTTTGCAGGGATTAGCCCGAGACATTACGAATATGTTTTATATGATGCGCTAGCTCAGCATTACCTCAACAATGACCGCTATCGTGACAGTGCTAAAGCGTATAAAGCCTTTAGTGAGCTCCATGCTCAACACTTTCAAGCACCTATTTTTGCAGTTAAACAAATTGATGCCTATATCCTAGGAAAATTCCCCACCTTAGTCTTACCAGCAAAAGAGGCCTTTGTGCTGCGCTACGGAGTGGCGGGAGACTACTGGAAACAATGGCCTGTAGTGCTTCAAGAACAGGTAGCTCCTTATTTAAATCAGTATTTACAAGAATTAGCTCAGTTTGAACATAGCCGAGCCC
Source organism: Paraglaciecola marina (assembly GCF_004360155.1). Classification (GTDB taxonomy): domain Bacteria; phylum Pseudomonadota; class Gammaproteobacteria; order Enterobacterales; family Alteromonadaceae; genus Paraglaciecola; species Paraglaciecola marina. The sequence continues at coordinate 191,422 of NZ_SAIS01000010.1, forward strand.
AGTTACTTGGTAATGCCAGCAAAGGAGATACGGGTCAAAAGTTCGAAGCTAGCTCACAAGAGTTACAGCAACAAAGTGTTGCAGCTTATTTAAAAGCTGCCACTTGGTATCAACAATTCATCGACACCTTTCCTCGAGATCCCCAAGCTCCTGAGTTCCAATTTAGGTTAGGAGAAAGTTACTTTGCGGCTAAACAGTATGTGAAAGCTATTGAGGTGTTTGAAGCCTACGCTTATACGCCTAGTTATGGCGTAGATTTTTCTCGTAAGGGATATCCTAAAGCTGCAGAAGCCGCCTATTTAACCTTGCTGTCGTACCGAGAGTTAATGGCAAGCCCAACAGGAATGGCCCAAGAAGAGCAATCAATCTGGTTAGAAAAACAGCTTGTGAGCCAAGTGGATTTTGTAACCGAGTTTGCCGATGATCCCCGTGCTCTTGATGTTTTACATACTAATATACAGCAATTGTTTTTGCTGAATCGATACGAAAACGCCATAAGCAACGCCCAGCTGTTATTAGATTGGCAACCTCAAGCTAGTGCCGATAAAGTGTTAGCTAGCCACTTAGTTATGGCACATAGTTATTTTGCGCTATTGCAATATGCTGCTGCCGAGTCTAAGTACGAAACTATCCTGCAAGTATTGTCGCCTGAAGATTTACGACGTTTTGACATGCAAGAAAGGCTTGCCGCGAGTATTTATAAGCAGGGTGAAGAAAACATTCGCCTTAACTTTTTACCTTTAGCAGTGAACGATTTTTTAAGAGTTATCGCTAAAACCCCTAACTCTTCCATTAGACTTAACGCTCAGTATGATGCCGCTAGTAACTTGTTAGAAATGAAAGATTGGCAACAGGCCATTGGCTTATTAGAAGACTTTAGGCGTCGTTTTCCTGCACACGAGTTAACTAAAAATATTCCTGATCAATTGATTTTAGCTTATCAACAAAACGAAAACTGGCAGCAAGCGGCAGATGAGTTGTTGGTTTTACATCGAGCCAATCCAAAGTCAGAAGAGGGACGTCAGGCTTTATATGTAGCTGCGGGATATTTCTACAAAATTGATAACAGAGAACAAGCCCTTAATTCTTATCGTACTTATGCTCATAGTTACTCGCTACCTTTTGCTGAAGCCAATGAAGCGCGTTTTATTATGAGTGAGTTTTATTTAAAAAGTAACGAAGCCAGTAAAAGACGTTTTTGGTTAAACAAGTTAATTTTGGCTGATAAGCAAGCCCAGCAACAAGCCAATATGCAGCGAAGTGATCGTTCTCGTTATTTAGCAGCTATGGCGTCTAATGTGTTTGCCCAGGATAAATTGTATAACTACAAAGTTATAAAATTAACGCAACCGTTAAAAACCAGTTTAGCCAAGAAAAAAGCAGCACTGACTCAAGCGCTTGATGCATACAACCAAACCTTAGCTTATAAAATTGAAGAATTTAGCACCGCTGCCAATTTCAGTATTGCTGATATATATCATCAATTAGCTAAAGATTTGATGGACTCTAGTCGCCCTGCCAACCTAAATGAATTAGAGCTTGAACAATACGAACTATTGTTAGAAGAACAGGCATACCCTTTTGAAGAAAAGGCTATCGACATCCACGAGACTAATGCCCAAAGAAGCTGGAATGGTGTGTATGACGACTGGGTACAGGAAAGTTTTCAGGCATTACAAACCCTATTACCTGGCCGCTATAACAAGCTTGAAAAAGCGTCGGAGGTAACAGATGAAATATACTAAATACTCAAGTTTTGTATGGGCTGGTATAGGCTTAATGTTGGCGGGCTGTGCCAATCTACCATTTTCTGAAAGTACACAGGAGCCGCCAGAAGTATCTGATACAGCTACAGCTGAAACAGTAGAGCCGTTAACACCTTTACAAATAAAAGTATTAGATTTAAAGGCACAGCCTAATTTATATACGCAGCAGTATTCCCAATCAAACCAAACTTTGTCGCCCTTACTTAAAAAGCAGTTTACTCAAGCTATAGCTTATAAGGCTGAAGGGGAGTTAGAGCAAGCAGAGTCGCTATTCAAGCATTTGTCTGAGACTCAACCCCAGCTATCTGGTGTGTGGTTGCAATTGGGATCTATAGCTTTGTTAAAAGGCAGTCAATTAAAGAAGACCGCTAAAAACACCAGCTTAGATAAAAGCGAAACCTATTTAACTAATGCCATAACGGCCAATAAACTTAACTTCAAAGCCCATAACTTATTAGGTCAGGTTTATCGTAACCAAGGCCAGTTTACTCAAGCCTTGCATCACTATGATAAAGCGATAGAAATTTGGCCCGCATTTCCCGAGGCCTATGTGAATAGAGGGATCTTGTATGATCTATATTTAGGAGATAAATTACTTGCTTTAGATGATTACACTCTATACCAAGCCTTGTTAGATGAGCCATCTAGGCAAGTAAAAGGTTGGATTGCCGACTTAAAAAGACAAATCAAAGCCCAACAACAAAATGGAGGCTCTCAGTGAAATTGAAATGTTTTACATTAATTATTTTAAGTTTATCTAATTCTATACTTTTTGCTCAACAGCAAGAAGTCGTCACCATAGAAGAAACTATTCGCGGTAATCAAGAGCAGCCTAAAGTCTTAACTATAGTGCCTTGGCAGGCTCCGTCGTTGAAAGAGGCTTTACCTAGTCAGATTGTTGAACGCATTAACAAACAGTTTGTCCCCCTACAACGTGATGAGTTTTTGAGAGAGCTAAGCTCGTTACGTACTAAAAACTCATACCCAAAACACTAGCTTTATACCTTGTTGGTGAAAATAAAGTTATATAGTGCATCTACTGATTTTTAGGAGTAAGTCATGGATTTTTTCCAAACTATTGTAAGATTTTTTCAGGAAGGGGGCGCCTTTATGTTCCCAATTGCAGTGGTGCTGGCATTAGGGTTAGCCATTGCTATTGAGCGCTATTTCTTTATTAGCTTTGCAAAAAGTGTCAATAAAAAAGCTTTCAAACAAATGGAGCCTTTGCTGAACAAACATGACTATGCAGGTGTTTTAAGTTTTGCTAGCAGTAGTAAAGCGCCTATTAGCCGCATTATTGGTGCGGGTATGGCGAGATTAAATCATAGCCAAAGGCGTGAAGATATTGAATATGCGATGGAAGAAGGGTTAATGGAAACCACGCCTCGGTTAGAAAAACGTACAGCATATTTAGCGACCTTGGCGAACATATCAACCTTGTTAGGTTTACTTGGAACTATTATTGGATTGATTGCCGCGTTTTCTGCAGTGGCTACCGCAGACCCTTCAGAAAAGGCGAGTTTGTTGTCTCAAAGTATCTCAGTTGCTATGAATACCACAGCATTTGGGTTGATTGCCGCTATTCCTCTTTTAGCATTTCATTCTGTTATACAAACTAAAACCACTGAAATCATAGACAGCATGGAAATGGCTGGTGTGAAGTGTGTGAATGCTTTGATTGCTCGTAATGATTTAAACACTCGTTCACGCTCATCTGACGATAGTTAATTGAAGCTAATAGTTAAAGATAGGATCTAGGACGTTTTTATGGCTGGTAGAGCATCATTTGGGCGAAAAGGGCGTAAGCTAAAACAAGACGCTGAACTTGATATCACTTCATTTATGAACTTGATGATAGTGTTGGTTCCAGTGTTGTTAATGATGATGGTTTTTTCCCGTATTACTGTATTAGAACTTTCCTTGCCAGAGTTAGGTGATGCAAGTTCTGCAGCTATTGACACAAAAGATCAACGTTTAGAGCTAGTAGTACGTGCCAATAGTGTTGCGGTTTATTACCCCCAAGGTTATTTGGTGAAAGAATTACTTAGTACTGAGCTAGGCCATGATTACGAGGCATTACAAACGGTACTAAAACAGATCAAACAAAGTTTATTAAACAAAGATATTGATAAAAAAGCTGCGACTTTATTACTCGAAGAAAATACCCCTTACGAAGTAATAGTTGCTCTGATGGACACCACCCGTTCATATGAGGATGTGTTGATTACCTCTGTGGTAGATGCTGAATTATTTCCTGAAATCTCATTAGGCGACGCACCTTTAAGTGCAGAGCAGGGGAGTAAATAATGAAAAAGTCAGCCAGAGCATTGCGGATGCAACGCCATCATAAACGTATGGCAAAAGAGTCAAAATTAAGTTTAGTGTCTTTGATGGATATTTTTACCATTTTGGTTTTTTTCTTAATGGTGAATGCCTCAGATGTGCAAGTTTTACAAAATAATAAAAGTGTAGAATTGCCTAAGTCTACCTCTCAAAAAGCCGCCAAAGAAACCTTAATTTTGATGGTGAATAACCAAGACTTAATCCTGCAAGGTCGAAAACTAGTTGATGTCGAAAATGTTTTAAACCAAGAGCAAGATATTATTCCTGAATTAGTGACTGAACTTGAATATCAAGTTAATCGTTCAACTAATTCAACGTCAGAAATCTCTAATACTGAAGAGCCCGTTGCAAGAGCGATTACAATTATGGGTGATAAAAGCATTCCTTACACAGTATTAAAAAGAATTATGCAAACTTGCGCTGAGGTGGGGTTTACAAATATATCCTTGGCGGTAGAAGGTGAAATGCCTGATGAACAACAAACAGCCCCCGATACTGCGCAGCAGGAATCAGTATGAACGTTGCTACAGCCACTCAAAACAGCAAGCTTTTGACTGCTAATAGTTTTGTGACCGAGCTGCCTTGGTCATCAAGTAGTGCTGAAAACAAGCGTTTTACCAGTATTACAGTTATTGTATTGTGCATAACGTTGATCTTTGCGGTGTTTGTAAAGTTTCAAGAGTTGCCCGAAAGACCTAGAGCGGAAAAAGAAAAGGTACCCGCTCAATTAACTCGGATTATGATGCCCAGAAAAGTTGAGCCGCCTAAGCCTATTCCAAAACCAGAGCCTAAGCCTAAGCCTATTGAGCCTGAGCCGGTAAAGCCAAAACCAGAGCCTAAAAAAGAGCCCCCAAAACCAAAGCCACCAGAGCCTAAAAAGGCGCAACCTAAGCCAGAACCCGTTAAGGTTAAGGTACCCACTCAAGCTGAAATTACCGAACAAGCTAAGGCTAAAGCACAACAGTCTGGTGTACTGGCGTTTCAAGATGATTTAGCTAGTTTGCGTGATGACTCTAGTATCAACAATTTAGCCGAAACAGATACTATAAAAGGCGCTGGGGCTAGTGACCAAACTCAACGAAAATTTGTTGGTAAGAAAGTAGCAGGCAGCAGTGGCGGTGTTGATACAAGCCAATTGACCACTGATATTGGTTCTAAAGGTGAGCTGAAAGGCACAAAAACAACTGAATATGTGGCACCAACTGAAGGTCTAGCCTCTATTGCGGCTAAGCAATTAGTGGTTGACGACCAAGTAATCGGAAGCCGAGATTTAGAGTCTATCCGTAAAGTACTCGATGCCAATAAAGGCGCAATATATGCCATCTATCGTAGGGCTTTGAGGTCAGATCCTAGCCTTGAAGGTAAACTTACGGTTAACTTGACTATCGAATCAAGCGGCGCGGTTTCTGCAATAAAATTAGTCTTCAGTGAGCTAGAGTCAGATACCTTGGAAACTAAATTACTCAGACGTATCAAGTTAATCAACTTTGGTGAGCAAAAAGTTACACAAACTCTCTTAGATTATTCATTTAATTTCTTACCGTTTTAATGTAAATCAAATGTTAAAATTAGTGTGGGGTGTTGATTTTAAAATAACATCTTTTTTATATTTTGTAGTTTAATTTTAAATGTCCCTACTTTTTATAATGAATTATGTTTTTAGGGTTTACTAAACTTGTAATACCTCATAGAATCCAGTGCATTGAGCAAGAATAGATAGAGTTTACTGGGGTTTCGGCCTAAGTTGGGATCTAAGGCATTGCTTAATGTCACTATGTGATTATTGACTTCCTTATGAAATCTTCTCTTTTTAAATTCAGCTATTAAATTTTTGTACTTTTAGCTCGCATTGACGCGAAAATAGGATTTTATTATGGATATGCTCCGCCAGTTCTGTTTGACTTTTTCTACTGTTTTAGTTTTAGCTGCATGTAATTCATCTGATCCTACAGAGCCCACTGACGATAATAGCGCCCCCGTTGTAATTAATAGTATTGCTGACAATACATATTATGTAGATGAACTTTTTGAATATGACGCTAATTTAGCAAGTGATGTATTCTCTGACGCTGATGGCGATCAGTTAAGTTTTTCTGTGGATATTTCTCCAGCTACATCTGAAATACTCATTATTGATGGCATAGTAACTGGAGAAGTGAGTGAGGCTAAGACCTTTGCTGTAACGGTAGTGGCAACGGACCCTGATGGTTTATCAACATCAGATACTTTTGACCTGATTTTTGAACTAAATTTTGCTCCAACCTTAGACAATGCTAATAGTAATCAAGAGTATTATGTTGGAAACGATTTTTCATATGATCTGACTTTAGGCGGAACAGCTTTTACTGAAGGTAATGGTGACACCTTAAGTTATGAGGTAGTGCTTGTGCCTGCATCATCAGAGATATCAATTTTAAATGGAGTCCTATCTGGAATAGTGTCAGAGGAGCAAATTTATACTGCGAGTATAACTGCTACTGACGAAACGGGACTAGCAGCAGTAGATTCTATTGAGTTGAGTTTTATCACAAATGAAGCCCCTGTTTTAGAGGTTCCTAACGGTGATCAAACGTATTACACGGGCAGTACTTTTAGTTATGATATGACATTAGATGGTACTGCTTTTAGTGAAGCTAATAACGATTCTTTAAGCTATGACGTGACTTTAACACCAGCGTCTTCAGAAATTTTAATTGTAAATGGTATGCTGTCAGGCTCAGTCTCAAATGAGCAAGTTTATACAGCAACTATTACAGCTATTGATGAAACAGGGCTTACCGCAACGGATTCAATCGAGTTGAAATTTGTAGAAAATATCGCTCCAATTTTAGTAAACGGCAACGAAGATCGCACTTATTATACAGGCAGTAACTTTACCTATGACGTAACATTGGGGGGAACAGCTTTTACTGAAGTCAACGGGGCCGTTTTAAGTTACAGCGTAGAGTTATTGCCTGTTTCTTCAGATATTACTATTATAAACGGTTTACTCTCGGGTTCTGTAAGTCAGCCTAGCGTTTACACTGTTACAGTAACAGCGGCAGATGAAACGGCTCTTACAGCGACCGATACTTTTGAGTTAAGTTTTGTTGCTAACATTCCTCCTATGGTAACTAACAACAATTCAAATCAGGAATACTATGTAGGTAATGCCTTTAGTTATGATGCCACAATAG
>NZ_SAIS01000011.1 GCF_004360155.1 Paraglaciecola marina
GGCACTAAGTTCAGGGATGGTGAATGTTTCAAAAATTTTTAATTGCTGCTCAAGTGCTGCTTGCCGTTATCTACACGTCCGCAGGACTGAGTAAACTAATTCATTGGTTTCCAAATATTATTGGCCCTGTTTGGTTAATTGACGAATTATCTAAATATAATCTTGGCTTATTTGGATATTTTATAGCTTTGTCTCAAGCGACTGTCGGATTCCTCTTATTTTTTCCCAAATTTCGTTTGGTTGCATCTTTGATGCTACTTCCTATACATATGTGCATTACAATTATTCCCATTTCATTAAACTGGCATGGAACTCCTTTCGTAAATGTTGTGCTGTTGACTATGATTTTGGCAATGCTTTACGATGATAAAGTAAAGCTTATTAGTTTATTTGGTGCTAATGGCGCTCTCCAGATGAGTGGCAATAAAATTATCTATTGGTCTAGTTTTGTTTTATTCTGGCTTGCTGCTATTTATTTGAAATTTGGTCATATGCTGCGTAGTGCCTAACAAACAACTTATGTGGGACTGCTAAAGCTTGGCTCGGTTCCGCTTCGCTACACATTTTAGCCAAGCTTTAGCAGTCCCATAGTTGGGCGTTATGTACCTATGAGATGTAATGGAAACCTTTAAAATGTTCTTCTCGTTATATAAAACACTTATTCTAAAAATGGTTTTGTTTTTGATACCTTGTAGCGCAATTTTTTCTTATGCACATGGTTTTTGGAGTGGTGTATTCTTCGGATTTTGGGTTTTAGTGTTAATGGTATTTTCGTTATTCTGGACTTTCCGCAAGGCGATAAAAGCCAATGGTAAAAGTCCGTTTAAGTAACTACTTTAAATTAAAAAATTAAGGGTGTTTAGTGTCGGTACATAACAAAAACATAGTGGTGGGAAGTTTAATTTCATGAAGTGCCCAAGAACACACACGGCCTTAAAAAAAGTGACTGTTGGAAAAGTTCCTGTTTATTATAGTGAAGCTTGTGGTGGTGTTTTACTAGAAAACGACACATTAAGTAAATTCGAAAACCCTCTCGAGAAAAGAGGTAATGTATTAACTAAACATCTCAGTCAGTTCCATTATGAATTAGATTCACTAAATAAGCGTATTACTTGCCCCAAGTGTCCTGACACAGTAATGCTTCGAAGATTTTATAGCCCTTTGCATGTTGTAGAGATCGACGAGTGTCCAAGTTGCGGCGCTATTTGGTTAGACACCGGTGAACTAGAGAAAATCCAGTCTTTGATGTTAAATGAAAAAGAGCGTTCGCTTTTGCGAATGGAGCTTATGAAAGAGCATGAAAAAATTGAAATAAAAGGCATGTCTCATAAACATGACAATTGGAGTAGGAGAAGTGACAAAGTCGATGCATTTTTCGATCTGGCATCTTATATTTCAAATAGTTGGTAGACATATTGCGTATAACAAACTAATTATTCCGGCCTCAACTCGCTGCGCTCGTTTCGTCGGCAATTTAGGGCGTTATGTGCCGTAATGGTAACGGAGTTGTGCAATTAGAATTGAGCCGTCTTGTTGTTTATAAACAATTCTATGTTCATCATTTATGCGACGAGACCAATACCCTGACAATCCATGCTTTAGAGGTTCAGGCTTTCCAATACCTTCATTTGGAGTTCTTTGAATTTCTTTAATCAACAAATTAATACGCTTTAGTATTTTTTTGTCCGTGGTTTGCCAATAAAGGTATTGTTCCCAAGCTTTAGTTGAGAAAGTTAGTTTCATTCAATAAGCTCTCTTTCAGTTCCGTTGCCCGCTTCAAGTTCGGCAATAGACTCTAAAAGATTTCTAGCATTTTCTGGTGATCTGAGTAAATATGTGGTTTCCTGCATTGCGTTGTAATCCTCTAAAGACATCATAACAACAGGCTCTTCACTTTTACGGGTAATAATAATTGGGGCATGGTCGTTACAAACGGTTGCCATTGTGCTTGCTAAATTTGCTCTAGCTGAGGTATAACTTATTGCATCCATGTTATTCTCCAAAGTGTTCATGTACGTTAATTCGTACAATATAGCGTAATAGCACATAACAAACAATTCAACAGGACTAAAAACAGTGGGCTGTCCGCTTCCATTTTAGCCCACAATTTTTAGCCCCTTATTGGGCGTTGAGGCTGTAGAAAAAGGTCAGAGATAGAAAATGGCAACGCGCTACGTCAAATATTTCTGATGTTTAATGGTTAAACCTATACAGATTTCACGTCGCAACGCTTTTTTCTAGTCCAATTAGGCTGATTGTTTTGAAGAATGGCAGCTATTACACTGCCCTCTTCTATTAAGGCTATAGGTTTTTCTCTAAAATTTGCAGTGGATGTTTAGGTTTAAACGCTTCAAACCTTGCCACTTGGCTGCGGCAGGAATAGCCTGTAGCGAGCACTTGTTCGGGTTTGAATTTGGCGACTGCTTGTTGCCAGCTTAAGTTGTAAATACCGGTAGACTCCTCAAGATGGCTTGATTCATGGCCAAAGGTACCTGCCATACCGCAACAACCCACAGACACCAAAGACAGCTCTAATCCAGTTTGCTTGAAAATTTGCTGCCATTGTTTTTCACTAGTAGGTAGTGCTGTTTTTTCGCTGCAATGACCAAACAAGCCGTATGCAGCTTGGCTTGGAGTTTTCGACTCAGGTAATTTTATCTGAGTTAACCATTCATGTACCAATTGCACCTTAAAATCACCACGAGCATCGCCTAATACTTTTTGATATTCATCTCGGTAACATAGCACCATTGAAGGGTCGACCCCTACAAGTGGCACTTCTAGTTCAGCTAATTGGTTCAAGAAGTCTGCGGCTGTTTTAGCCGTGCTAGCAAATTCTTTTAAAAACCCCTTAACATGTTGCGGTTTACCATTTGGCATGAATGGCAACAAGATAGGTTGATACCCTAGCTTACTAATCAACTTAACAAGGGACTCGACTACATCAGCATCATAAAAAGTAGTGAATGGGTCCTGCACAATGCACACTTTTTTAGACAATGTTTCTTTGTCCAATTGCTGTAGATGACCTAAATCGAATTGAGTACTTTGTGGCTGATTAAGCTTGAGTCTTTTTTCTAGAGTGGGCTTTGATAACAAAGGCGTGTTCACATAGCCAATGGTTTTTCTAATACTCGTATTCACCCAATCTTGGGATAAAAAGAAATTAACAAAACCTGGTGCTTGGGCCATAAGAGGTGCCATTTTCTCAATATTCCCCACTAGAATATCTTTGGCTGGTCGCATATATCTTTGGTAATACATACTTAAAAATCGCGATCTAAACCCGGGTACATCCACACTCACTGGGCATTGGCTTGAACATGCCTTACAGGCTAAACAGCCTTCCATAACCTCTAGTACTTCGAGTGAAAAATCATTGTCTGGCTTTTTATCAGTGGAGTTTCTGAATCGCTCAAACCAAGTGGGTGGATCCTCATTGTGCTCTAACTCATTTACATCAATGTTGTTTTTAGATAATAAACGTAACCATTCGCGCACCATACCTGCCCTACCCTTAGGGCTATGGCGTCTATCGCCAGTAATTTTAAACGAGGGGCACATGGGCGAAGTGGTATCGTAATTAAAACATAAGCCGTTACCGTTACAGCTCATAGCGGGTTCGAACGACGTTCTAACTGCGATAGGTATTTGCCTGTCAAACTCCCCTCGTTTAAGACCAGACACTTTAACTAAGCTGTCATTTGATTCTAAGGGCGTACAGATTTTACCTGGGTTCATTTTGTTTAATGGGTCAAACACAGTTTTGATTTTACGTAATTCGGTATACAGCTCTTCACCAAAAAATGTAGGCGCATATTCACTGCGATAACCTTTACCATGCTCTCCCCACATCAAGCCGCCATATTTAGCAACTAAAGCTACAACTTGATCTGAAATATCTGGCACCATAGCTTCTTGTTCTGGGTCGCACATATCTAATGCAGGGCGAACATGTAACACCCCAGCATCCACATGGCCAAACATGCCATACTTCAAATTATGACTGTCTAATAAAGCTCTAAACTCCATAATAAAGTCAGCTAGGTTTTCTGGTGGTACGGCTGTATCTTCTACAAACGCGAGAGGCTTTTTCGACCCCTTTATTTTGCCTAATAGCCCTACTGACTTTTTACGCATGGCGTAAATTTTTGTAATGTCAGCTTTATCGTAGGTAATTTGGTAACCAATTACTCCAAGGCTTTCAGCGTCATCCAAACTCTTGCTGAGGCTAGCAATTTTTTGTTCAATGTCAGCTTGATCGTTACTGTTGTACTCAACCATATTAAGGCCAAGTACTTCTTTGCCTTCGACATCTGTTATTAAGTCGGCAACCGAATGCCAAATAATGTCTTGTTTAGCGAGGTTTAATACATTGCTGTCTACCGTTTCAACAGAGGTGGCATTCGCGGCTACCATGCTTGGAGCATGCCTTAATGCTGATTCAAAAGAATCATATTTAACATTTACTAAGGCTTTAAACGTAGCGATAGGCGTAATGTTTACTTTTGCTTCTGAGACAAATACCAATGAGCCTTCTGAGCCTGTGATAACCCGGCTAATATCTAATTTGGTTAAATCTTTATTCAGGGTATTTTCTAAGTCGTATCCCGTTAAAAAGCGGTTAAGGCGTGGGAACTTTTCTAGTATCTGCTCTCGTTTTCCTAGGCAACTATCTAAAAGCTGTTGGGTTATCTTCCCTAAAGAGGAGTGTTGTTTGCTTTGTTCTTTAGCTTCTTCGAGTGTTATTGGCGCAGTATTCAAAATAGTGCCATCAGCCAATACCGATGTTAGCCCTAATACATGGTCGCTGGTTTTACCGTATACCAGAGAGCCCTGTCCCGAAGCATCGGTATTAATCATGCCGCCAACAGTTGCTCGGTTACTGGTAGATAAATCAGGCGCAAAAAAGAAACCTAGAGGGCGCAAAGCATCGTTTAATTGGTCTTTAACGACACCAGCTTGTACTCGAGCCCAACCTTCTTCAGCATTAACTTCGAGCACATTATTCATATAACGAGACATGTCTACGATAATGCCTGATGTTAATGATTGACCATTAGTGCCAGTACCACCGCCCCTTGCTGAAAACCGAACATTTTCAAATTGACTGGCAGTTTTGCCAATAAGAGATAAGTCTTCAGTTGACTTGGGTAGCACTACTGCTTGGGGTAATTGTTGATAAATTGAGTTGTCGGTGGCCACAGCTAAACGGCTGGCATAGCTAAACTCTATATCACCGCTAAACGTCGACTTTTTTAGTAACGCTAAAAATTCTTGATAATCGCTCTCAATTATCGAGCTAGGATCTAACACAGGAAGCATAGTTATAGGACTGCTCTTGAACTAAATTATTAGCGTAATTATACCTAATTGCTTCAATAGGCTCTATATCACTTTGTACTAGGTTGCGTTTAAGTTTCATAACCAAGCCCTATGTAATAATAGATTGATGGATTCAACACCCAATTTTATAGTTAATTAGTCTAATATTTAACAGTTTGTAACATCTGTTGTTTTGCGTTGTCCTATTGAGTGTTAGAATACATATATTACCAATTTTTTAATTAGGCAAAGGCATATGATGAAAAATATTAGGATCACTTTTGGCAGTATATTCGCCCTTATGGGAGTGGTATTGTTTATTGTGCCTGGCTCCTCATTGTTTTTGTTATTAGGTCTAATTCTACTAAGCTATGACGTACCCAAAGCCCGTCAATGGTTAACGGTATGCCAAAACTCTATGTCTAAATCAGCCCGTCGTTTAGACCGTTTTTTACTTAGACGTAAAATTAAAGGATAGCGGCAAGCTACTTTTTAAAGTTAAAAATTCCCAATTAGCAAAAAAAACCGCACTCTGGTAACAGATTGCGGTTTTTTAGTGTTGGCAAACCACTCGATGATTATTAGGTGTGTTGCTCACCTAAATACAGCCATGTTTCTACTACTGTATCTGGGTTAAGCGAAACACTGTCTATACCCTGCTCTACTAACCACTGAGCTAAATCTTCGTGATCTGATGGTCCTTGGCCACAAATCCCTACGTATTTACCACGCTTTTTAGCAGCTTGAATTGCCATAGACAACAAGACCTTAACCGCTTCATTTCGTTCATCAAAAAGGTGAGCAATCAAGCCTGAATCTCTATCCAATCCAAGGGTTAACTGAGTTAAGTCATTAGAGCCAATTGAAAAGCCATCAAATATATCTAAGAATTGATCCGCTAGTAGTGCGTTAGATGGTAATTCACACATCATAATGACTCGTAAACCATTCTCTCCCTGCACTAACCCTTGTTCTGCTAATAAGTCTATGACTTGTTGGCCTTCTTCAAGAGTGCGAATGAATGGGATCATTATCTCGACATTGGTTAAATCCATTTTGTTGCGAACGCGTTTTATTGCTTCGCACTCCAAAGCAAAACATTCTCTGAAAGAATCCGAGATATAACGACTGGCTCCGCGGAAACCCAACATAGGGTTTTCTTCGTCTGGCTCATACTGGTAACCACCCACTAGGTTAAAGTACTCGTTAGACTTAAAATCAGACATTCGTACAATTACTTTTTTAGGATAGAAGGCTGCAGCAATAGTGGAGACACCTTCAACCAATTTTTCGATGTAATATTCAACTGGCGAAGCATATCCAGAAATCATCTCAGTAATTTCTTTTTTGAGTTCATCAGGTTGCTCATCAAAATTCAACAAAGCTTTTGGATGTACACCAATCATGCGGTTAATAATGAACTCTAAACGTGCAAGTCCAACGCCTTCACTTGGCAAACGCCCAAAATCAAAAGCCCTGTCTGGGTTACCCACATTCATCATTACTTTCAGTGGAATATCTGGCATTTCGTCTACGCGAGAAGTGACAACGTCAAAATCAAGCACATCGCCATAGATATACCCCGTATCCCCTTCCGCACAGGAGACAGTGACTTTTTCTCCATTATCAATGGATGCTGTGGCATTACCACAACCTACCACTGCGGGGATCCCTAACTCACGAGCAATAATAGCTGCGTGACAAGTACGACCACCACGGTTAGTCACAATAGCAGAGGCCTTTTTCATGATGGGCTCCCAGTCGGGATCTGTCATATCTGTAACTAAAACATCTCCCGGCTGAATTTTGTCCATTTCTTCAACGCCACTCAGTACTTTGGCAATACCAGCCCCTATTTTGTGCCCTATTGCACGGCCTTCACATACTGTTTTCGCCTCACCTTTTAACATAAAACGTTCTATAACTTGTAAGTCTTCACGACTACGAACAGTTTCAGGCCTAGCTTGCACTATGTACAACTTTCCATCTATACCATCTTTAGCCCACTCTATATCCATAGGGCGTTTATAGTGCTTCTCGATAATGACAGCTTGTTTAGCTAACTCCATTACTTCGTCATCAGTTAACGAAAATAAACAGCTGTCTGAAGCGTCAATATCAACAATTTCAACTTGTTTACCATGAGCAGTATCGTTTGAATAAATCATTTTGGTGAGTTTACTGCCTAGATTTCTGCGCACTACCGCAGGCACACCTTTGGCTAAAGTCGGCTTGTGTACATAAAACTCATCAGGATTAACCGCACCTTGCACAACCATTTCCCCTAAACCATAGGAAGAAGTAATAAATACAACATCTTCAAAGCCTGACTCAGTATCAATTGAGAACATCACACCTGAAGTCGCGCAGTCACTGCGCACCATACGTTGTATACCTGCAGATAATGCTACACCTTTGTGATCATAACCTTGATGTACTCGATATGAGATAGCACGGTCGTTAAACAAAGATGCATACACATGTTTAATGGCAACCATAACTGCATCATAACCTTTCACATTTAAGAAGGTTTCTTGCTGACCAGCAAATGATGCATCGGGCATATCTTCTGCAGTTGCAGAAGAACGAACAGCAAAAGATGCTTCATCTCCAGATTCACCTTGTAAGGTTTCAAAGGCACTTCTAATTGCATTTTCTAATTCAGGTAAAAATGGCGTATCTATGATCCAGTTTCGAATCGTTTCACCGGCTTTTGCTAATTCAGGAATATCATCAACATCTAAGCTGTCTAATAAATCATGAATCCTTGCCTCTAACCCACTTTGCTCTAAAAACAAATTAAATGCATGAGCTGTTGTAGCGAAACCACCAGGAACTTGAACCCCAGCGTTTGATAAATTTGAAATCATTTCCCCCAATGATGCATTTTTACCACCCACTACACCAACATCTCCCATCCCAAGTTGTTGGTACCACAACACATGTTCTTGCATTTTTACTATCTCCTAGATAACTTTTTGGTTGTTTTACAAAGCTAATAATTTAATCATACTGACTACTAATTCGACGCTAAAACGGTAAATAAAACAAATACTTCAATGAATAAGTGTT
Source organism: Paraglaciecola marina (assembly GCF_004360155.1). Classification (GTDB taxonomy): domain Bacteria; phylum Pseudomonadota; class Gammaproteobacteria; order Enterobacterales; family Alteromonadaceae; genus Paraglaciecola; species Paraglaciecola marina. The sequence goes on from NZ_SAIS01000011.1 coordinate 8,398, forward strand.
TGCTTGCGGCTGATTTTAGAATGTTGTTATTATGAAAGTAAAATTTAATTGCATTTCGTAATTAAATTACAACAATGTTAAGGAAATGTTGTGAGAATAGCTTTTTATATTTCGGACGGAACAGCCATAACCGCAGAAACTTTTGGCCACGCACTCCTCTCCCTGTTTACGATTGAGTTAAAACACGTCACTATTCCATTTGTCGAAACGGCAGAACATGCAGAAGACGTAGTTCAAAAAATATCTGAAAGTTTTCAAGATACAAAACAGAGACCTTTAGTATTTTATACAGTCGTAAATACAGAAGTCCGTAAAATCATCTCAAAATCAGTAGGGATTAATTATAATTTTCTTGACCAATTTGTAGCACCACTAGAAAAAGTGTTAGGGGTAACAAGTAAACCAGAAAAACATCGTTCTCATAGTATTCACGAAAAAACCTACGATATAAGAATAGAAGCTGTAAATTATGCTTTAGCCAACGATGATGGTGCCAATCTAAAAAACTATCATGAAGCTGATGTCATATTAGTGGGTGTTTCTCGCACCGGTAAAACTCCCACCAGTCTTTACCTAGCCTTACAATTTGGAATTAAAGCTGCCAATTATCCTTTTACTGAAGACGATATGGGGGATATTTTACGCTTACCCTCTACCCTGAGGCGCTTTAAAGACAAACTTTTTGGGTTAACCATACATGCTGAGCGCCTGCATCAAATTCGTTCAGAGAGGCGCCCAAATAGCCGTTATGCATCTATGAAGCAATGCAGAATGGAGTTAAGAGAAGTCGAGAATATGTATCACAAAGAAAAACTACACTTTTTAAATAGCACTTATTATTCAGTAGAAGAAATCTCTGCAAAAATTTTAGCCCAAACAGGATTGCAGCGGCGCAAACATTAGTATTAGTACTACTACCTAATAGGAATAAATTGGTTCTGACTTTTAATTATTCAGCACTGAAAGAACAATATAGTAAAACTCCTAAGCTAGTAATTTTCAATCTTTCATCATTAATCTAATTGATTAGATTAAAAAATGATCCAATTTAAATCCTAGTTCGTAATTGGGTTTATAAGATTTGATGGAAAAAGTATAATGCTGGCAAATAACCTAAGAACGCATCATGTGAATATGGTAGTAACCACTAGTAAACAGGTGAGTAATACAAAGCACCCTGAGTTGTGCGTTTGGTTGCAAGACGTAGCTATTGAACGCGACAAACTAGCCTTCAGCAAACTGTTTAAATGGTTTGCTCCTCGCATTAAGCAGTTCGGCATCAAACAATTCAACAATGAAGCACAAGCGTTAGAACTTGTGCAAGAGACCATGACTAACATTTGGCGTAAAGCGCACCTGTATCATAAAGATAAGGGGGCCCCAACCACTTGGATGTATTCCATAATGCGTAATATGAGTTTTGATATGTTGCGTAAACTTCAAACTCAGCGTACCGAAACCATTAGCGATGATATATGGCCGGTGGATAACATTTTGGTGTCAGAGGATATTGATAATTTTGAAGACCACCTTCAAAACCGCGAGCTCAAAGCATTGTTGGAGTATCTTCCAGAAAAACAAAAGCAAGTAGTTGTGGGGCTTTTTTATAAGCAAGTCACCCAAGAGCAACTAGCTCAACAACTAAACCTTCCAATAGGTACAGTAAAATCAAGATTACGATTAGCATTAAACAAATTGCGTCAACTGATGGGAGAGTCTGATGATTAAGCATCACCCCACGCCAGCTTTACTACTGGCCTTTACCCAAGGTCAATTAGGCGCATCTTTATCAATTGCGGTATCTGCCCATTTAGAACATTGCGAGTGCTGCCGTCATAAAGTTTTAGCATTGCAAGAAACATCAGCACAATATTTAGACGATGACGTTGAATTAGACGAATGGGTAGACAATGAAATGATCGCTGCCATTACGGATGATGATTATGAAATCCACCCCAAACAAAGCATGCCTTTACGAGTAAACTTAAAAGGCCATGAATACACCCTACCAAGAGCCCTGCAATCTGTCGGCCTCTCTAATTGGTTAAAGTTAGGAAAACTAGCAAGGGCTAAAGTAGATTTAAATGAAGGTGAGGTACACACCAACCTATTGCATATTGAAAAAGGGGGGACTATTCCACTGCATTCCCATAAAGGGTTCGAGTTAACCTTGCTGTTAGCTGGAGAATTTAAGGATGAGTTTGATACCTACGTTCCTGGAGATTTTATTTGGCTGAATGATGCCAATACACATTCTCCATCAACAGAAAACGGCTGCCTATGTTTAACGGTCGCCAATAACTCTATGCATTTTGTACAAGGCCTTAGCCAAGTGTTAAACCCTATAGGGAAGCTCATTTACTAGCTTCTCTTAATCACACTCCATCTAAACAGGCCCAATTATTGGGCCTGTTTGCTATTTCCAGTCTTGATAATATATTTACTCGCAATAAATTGATCCCCAGCATCTTTCGTATCGTATAGTGACTTATAAATAAAGAGTAAATGATATGAATTCAAACAAAATCGAACACTTTGTCAGTGTCTATCAGAACTTAAATAAAGATAACTTAGCGCTTTTAAAAGATATTTATCACCATGATGTAGTCTTTATTGACCCTATGCACAAAGTAGATGGGATTAAAGATTTAGAACAATACTTCAGTCACCTTTATAGCAATGTGCAATCAATTACTTTCAATATTGATGAGTCCATAGAAATTGCTGATAAAGGATTTCTGTATTGGACTATGATTTATTGCCACCCTTATCTGAATGGTGGAAAACCTATCAATGTTACTGGTCATAGTCGCTTAACATTCAAAAACGGCTGGGTTATTTTTCATCAAGATTATGTGGATACCAATGCCATGATTTTTGAATACATACCCGTTATTGGACGACTCATAAAACACTTAAAGAAAAGAGCAAGTAAATGAAAAGAGTGTTAATTACTGGTGCGACCTCAGGAATTGGTAAGGCGCTAGTAGATATTTATACCAAGAAAAATTTTGAAGTTGTCGCCGCGGGCCGTGATCCCATTAAATTAGCAAACTTGAAACAAGACTATCCCAAAATCAAAACACTAAGCTTTGATATCACGCAGCTACAACAAGCCCTAGATGCTGCCAGTGAAGTTAATAATATTGATCAACTTATTTTAAATGCAGGCAACTGTGAATATATGGAGTCAGTTAATCCATTTGATAGTGCATTATTTGAACGAATTATCCGAACCAATTTGTTATCAGTTGGATATTGTTTAGAAGCCTTTCTACCAAAGTTGGCACGCTTTGGACAGATAGGGATTGTGAGTTCTAGTGTTACCTACTTAGCTTTTACACAATCTCAGGCCTATGGAGCCTCTAAGGCAGGTTTAAATTATCTAGCCAGAAGCCTAAGTGTAGACCTTGCAAGTCAAGAAATTGGTGTGAGCCTAATCCAACCTGGCTTTGTAAAGACACCATTAACAGATAAAAACACCTTTGATATGCCCGGTAAAGTGACAGCAGAATATGCAGCTGAAACGATATTTAATGGCATTCAAGCAAAAAAACATTCGATAAAATTCCCAAGGTTTTTTATCAGCACTCTTAGATTACTGTCCACCTTGCCGTTTGCGCTGTGGCGAAAAATCGCAACTTCTTTGGTAAATAAATGAAAAACATAGCCATTATTGGTTCGGGAATATCAGGATTAACTTCTGCGTATTTACTAAGCCAAAAACACAAAATTACCGTATTTGAGAAAAACGATTACATTGGTGGGCATACAGCTACTGTAGACGTTAAAGTTAAGCAACAAGAATACTCTATCGATACTGGTTTTATTGTTTTTAATAACAAAACTTACCCCAGATTTTTGAAATTACTCTCCCAGTTAAAGCTCCATCCTCAAGAAACAGAAATGAGTTTTAGTGTTAAAAATCAAAACACTGGTTTGGAATACAACGGCCATAGTCTAAGTACGTTATTTGCTCAGAAACGTAACTTGTTAAGACCAAAATTTTGGAAACTTATCTTAGATATTTTACGCTTTAATAAAACCTGCAAGCGGTTATTTTCAGAAGATTCAATTCCACTGGACCTAACCTTGGGTGAGTTTTTAGATAATGAGCAATTTAATGACTATTTTTGTCAGCATTATATTTTACCCATGGGGGCTGCAATATGGTCCACAAGTCTAAATGAGATGCGCCAGTTTGAACTAAGTTTTTTTATTAGGTTCTTTCATCATCATGGTTTATTAAATGTCAGTGACAGACCCCAATGGTATGTAATTCCAGGTGGTTCTAGGGAGTACATTGCACCATTGATAGAAAAATTCAAAAACGACATTTATTTAAACGCTAACATTAGTAAAGTCAGCCGAGAGTTGGATAAAGCTAAATTGCATTTTGAAGATGGTACTATTGAGCATTTTGATGAAGTGGTATTTGCTTGCCATTCAGATCAAGCATTAGCATTACTTGCAGATCCCACACCACAAGAATCTGAAATACTAGGTAATATTCATTATCAAAATAATGACGTGGTTTTACATACAGATATCAGTTTACTACCTAAACGCAAAGCCGCATGGGCAAGCTGGAATTATCAACTAGATGGTAATCTTGACAGGCAAGCGAGTGTGACTTACAACATGAATATACTGCAAGGGATAGCGTCAAAAGAAACTTTTTGTGTAACCCTAAACCAATCAGAGCAAGTTGCACCAGAAAAAATAATTCGTAATTTCACCTATGCTCACCCAGTATTTAATCAAGCCTGCATTGCTGCGCAACAAAAAAGAGACACTATTTGTGGTGTTAATCATACTCATTTTGTAGGCGCTTATTGGTACAACGGATTTCATGAAGATGGAGTACGTAGTGCTACTGACATAGGCCTGAGGTTTGGAATTAATTTATGACACTAAATAGTGGCATTTATGCTGGCAAGGTTCGTCACAGACGCTTCAAACATACCAATCATAGCTTTAGTTATTCTCTGTATATGTTGGCTATTGATTTAGATGAACTGCCACAATTATTCAAGCAGTCACCTTTGATTGGCGAAAAGTGGTATCACCCTATTCGCTTTAACCAAAAAGATTATATAAAAAGTGAACTAGGTACCTTACGCCAACGTATAGAGAATAAAGTTTTAGAGTTAGGCGGTAATTGGGATGGACACAAGGTGACTATGGTAGCCCAAGGTAGATGTTTAGGTTTGTATTTTAGTCCAATAAATTTTTACTTTTGTTATAACCAGAACCTGCAGTGTCAATATATGCTGGCAGAGGTTAGCAACACTCCATGGCGTGAATGTCATTATTATTTGGTAAATTTAGTAAACGCTAAGCCTATTCCAAAATCATTTCATGTTTCACCTTTTATGGAGATGAACATGGATTACCACTGGCGTGTTAACCCTCCTGCTAAAAAAATGCTGGTGCATATTGAAAACCATCAAGACAGAAAAGTATTTGATGCAACTTTAGCCATGTCCAAAAAGGCGATCACCGCGAAAAATATTCTATCTACCCTGTGCAGCACTCCTAGTATGACGCTAAAGATTGTATTAGGGATTTATTGGCAAGCTGTAAAACTATTTCTTAAAAAAGTGCCTTTTGTTGCACACCCAGAACATTGAGGTAATTAATGGAAAATACACAAACATTAAGTTCGGCTATTCAATTAGATTGGTGGACCACAAAATGTAGAAAGTTAGTTTTTGACACCCTCAACTCTTTACAAGATGCATGTATTGAAATTCAAGAAGCCAACACTCTTTACCAACTTGGCAATCGCAAAGCTTTACTGACATCGAAAATAGTAGTGCTAGACTCAAGCTTGTACAGGGACTTCGTTCGAGGTGGCTCAATAGGGGCTGCTGAAGCGTTTATAGCACACAAATGGACCAGCCCCAATCTAACACGCTTAATACAAATTTTTGCAAGGCATCAACAGCAGTTAGATAGAGTTGAAGCTTCAATATCATGGCCTACAAAATTCAAAAATAAGTTAGCTCACTTGGCTAACAAAAATTCTCAAACTGGCTCAAAGAAAAATATTTTGAGTCATTATGATTTAGGCAATCATCTTTACACCCAGTTTTTAGACAAAACTATGATGTATTCAGCCGCCATTTTTGATGAAAATAATCAGACATTAGAAGACGCTCAGAATAATAAATTGAAAGCAATCTGTGACAAGTTAGAGCTTGAGCCTAGTGATCATTTGGTTGAAATTGGTACTGGTTGGGGAAGCTTAGCTATTTATGCTGCCAAACATTATGGCTGTAAAGTTACCACTACAACTATATCTGACGCCCAGTATGAATATGCTCAGATGCAAGTAAAAAAGAACAAGCTCACTGAACAAATAACCTTATTGAAAAAGGACTATAGAGAATTAACAGGCACCTATGACAAATTAGTGTCTATTGAAATGATTGAAGCAGTAGGTCATGAGTTTTTACCTACGTTTTTCAAAAAATGTAATTCACTGTTAAATGACTCAGGGAAGATGTTATTGCAAGCTATCACCATAGCTGACAACCGTTACGATCACTACCGTAAAAGTGTCGACTTTATTCAGCGTTATATATTCCCAGGTGGATGCCTACCTTCTATACAGATAATTAGTAAACAATTTGCTGAACAAAGTGACATGATTATCGATCATGTTGAAGATATTGGTTTACATTACGCCCGTACCCTTAATCACTGGTATAAAAACTTTAATCAAAACTGGTCTACACTGGCAAACTCTGGGTTCGATGGACAATTCAAGCGCCTTTGGAATTACTACCTGTGTTACTGCGAAGGCGCTTTTTTAGAAAGAGCCATAAGCACTCATCATATAACGGCAAGGAAAATGAACTTTGTTGGCAAGCATGATGCGTCAGTTCTGGATTATTAATGGCTTATTGTTTCAATTAGCTTGGTTTTCAGCGGCACTACTGACTCAGTATGCAGCTTTTATAATTAGCTTTATCTTGGTTTTACACTTTGTACTCAGTGATAAAAAACACTTGGATGTAAAGTTATTAATTTTAGCGCCAATTGGATGGATAACAGACTCACTACTCATTCACTATTCAGTGATAACAACAGCTAGTGGCTTCTTACCTATATGGCTAGCGCTATTATGGTGTGTATTTGTATTGTCTTTAAACCATAGTTTATTGTGGTTGCAGAAACTCAAATTCCCCCTATTAGTTTTAATAGGAGCCATATCAGGATGCGCTAGTTATACCGCAGCTATTCGATTTGGCGCATTAGATACCCCTTTAAATTTAACTAAACAGGTTATTTATTTTGGGATCACTTGGGGAATATTACTGCCATTGTTAGCTTACCTATCAAACTGGTTGATCAAAAATTCAGGCCCAAATACTGAGACCGACCATAAACATTCATCTAGGACCAAAACATGAAAACATATCTTCCTCTATTCCTAGCACTCTTGTTGTTAAGTTGTTCTAGTGCAGACATTGATAGCTATCAAACCACAACTCCTGAACTAAAGCTCAATGAGTTTTTTAATGGAGAATTAATCGCACATGGCATGGTATTGGACATGAATGGAGATCTAAGCCGCCGGTTTGTTGCTAATATCACTGGCACCTGGCAGGGTAAGAGTGGCATCTTAGATGAACAATTTGTTTATGATGATGGCGAAACTGATACCAGGGTTTGGAAACTAACTGAATTAGAAGATGGCAGTTATCAAGGTACTGCAAATGATGTGATTGGTATAGCAACTGGCAAATCTGCAGGGGCTGCATTTTATTGGCGTTACGACTTAGAAATAATGGTAGACGGTGAGCCATTAGTGGTAACACTAGACGATTGGATGTACTTAGTTGACGAAGACGTTTTATTAAACAAATCTCAAATAATAAAATATGGAATAGATGTTGGTGAAGTAATCTTATCTATTCGTAAGCTGTAATTATTGGGTTAAATTAGGGAATATAATGAAGATTAATCTAGGTAATTCATAACTTCATCTGCCCACTGCAAAGCCTCTTGATAACACTGGTTTAAAGCACTCACTTCATTTTTATCGAAGCTTTGCAGTATCTCATTATCCAACCGTTCCATACCAATAGAGAAATTAAGCAACTCACCTAAATCATTAGTTTTGTATAGCAAAGCAATTTTAATACTTTCATCTAATCTTAGATGTTCAAGTATCAGTTCCATTTCAATTTCGAATATGGCTTCTATGCCAGATAATAGACCTAAAAGAAAACATGATGATGGCTCAAAAGGTCTGCCTTTAGAGTATAAGGATAACGTTTTAGCTCTTATCAATATACTTCTAAACAACTCTGCCGGTGCAGCAGAAACAGAAACCAAGGACAATATAATAGCCCACTGTTTTACTGTTGCTAACCCTAAAATAATAACCGCATCTTTAACTGAGGTAACTTCTCTAACCAATTGATAAAGGGGACAGTTTATTAAACCTAATATTTTGAGCACTAAGCCCACATCTCTAGAGATAAGCTCAGCAACCTCTTCAACTTCAATGTCGTCTCTACTTAATTCAGATAGTAGATGTAATACTGCATATTGGTTGGCTCCAATTTTTTTTCCTTTAACATTACTTGGACGTTCTAAGAAGTAACCTTGAAATAAATCAAATCCCAATTCAATACACTTAGCGAACATAGCTTGATCTTCAACTTTTTCAGCCAATAGCAAACACCCAGTTTGCTTTAAACCTGGTAGCGCTTTATTTAAGCTTTTAAAATCGACATTTAATACGTCTATTTTTATAACACTTAGATATGTAAAGTAAGCTTCTTTTGATGGTTCAAGAATGTAGTCGTCCAATGCAAATTTAAATCCCTGACGTTTAAAATCACGAACCCGTGTAAGCACTTGATCAGTAGGCTCAACATCTTCTAGAATTTCGAAGGTCACGTTTTGTGGAGCAATCGGGAAAAAATCATCCGCTAATAAAAATTCTTCATCAACATTTACAAACATTGGCAAACCAAGGTTCATATTACTACTTAATAAAGTGGTACAAGCATTGACGAGCAGCTCTCGTGTTGAGGGCTTGGATACTCCGCTGCAAGACGATGGTACGTCACTACGATACAAAAGCTCATGGGCATATAAATCACATTTGCCATCAAATATCGGTTGTCTTGCCAATAACACTGAATTACTCATGAATTACCTTTAATGCGGACTACACTATTACCCATTATTTTTGGTGGCGGCACGATAGAGAGACTTGGGATAGTAGACGTAATAACTCTCTAAACTGTAACTTAAACTTACATAAAATTAACACAAATGACGAGTTTTTTTTCGTTTGTACGCATTTTAGAGAGAAACCAAAAAGGAAGGAGAAACCTACTTAATTATTTATATTATGCCCTGCCCCCCGTCACTTTATTCGCACGCCCTTCTTCTTTTGCTTTTTCTGCTCGTCTGCGGCGCACTTCTTTAGGGTCAGCAATTAGCGGGCGATAAATTTCAATACGATCGCCATCTTTTGGCACATCTGATGTTTTACAAGCACGATTCCAAATACCCACTTTAGAGGTACTCAGTTCAATTTCGGGAAATTGAGATAAAATGCCAGATGATAAAATAGCCTGCTCAACTGTCACACCTTGTGCAACTTCAAACTCAAGTAAAGCTTGCTTCTGAGGCGTCCCGTAAGCGACTTCAAGTGTTATTGTCTTGTCTTGCATATCTTTATCCATAAACTTGCTTAGCTCGCTCTGTAAAAGCAACCACCATATTCGCAGCTATGGAATTAAAGATACGACCAAAGGCCATTTCAACTAAACGACTAGAAAATGCAAAATCTAAATTTAGCTCTATTTTACATGCTGAATCACTTAGTGCTTGAATAGTCCAACCTCCGGTTAAGCTAGAAAAAGGTCCGTCGACCAAATTCATTTTAATATACTCGCCGCGCTTCAAGGCATTTTGAGTGGTAAACCACTGCTTCACCCCAGCCTTAGAAATAAGCAATGACGCACGCATTTGCTCAGTATTTTCTTCCAATACTTTTGTATCTGCACACCCTGGAATAAACTCAGGATACTGTTGCACATCATTGATCAAATCAAACATCGACTCAGCGCTATAGCTAACCAATGCACTGCGAGATACATTCGCCATTAATACTCCTAATCTTATATGGCTGAAAACCGCTGTAGCCTAGCATAATCAAGCAACATTATTAATACTTAAGGCCCTAGAATTAGTCTTTGTCATCTTTTTAGTTGTGCCTAAAAATACAATCTCTATAATACTCCACATGAATAAAAAGAAGTCAAAAAACACTACCAACACTATCGCTCTAAACAAAAAAGCACGTCATCAATATAATCTTGAAGATAAGCTAGAATGTGGCATGGCCTTACAGGGTTGGGAAGTAAAAAGTATCCGCTCAGGTAAAATTAATATTTCCGAGAGTTATGTGACAATTGAAAAAGGCGAAGCCTTCTTGATTGGCTCTACCATTCAACCTCTAAACCAAGCCTCTAGCCACGTGGTATGTGATTCTACACGTAAGCGTAAGCTGTTATTGAAACAACGTGAACTAGATAAACTTATTGGCTCGGTAGAACGTCAAGGCTACTCCTTAATTGCCACAGCAATGTACTGGAAAGCCAACTGGGTGAAATTGGAAATTTACCTAGGTAAAGGTAAACATGAGCACGACAAACGTGACTCAGTGAAAGACAGAGATTGGGCTCGTGACAAAGAGCGCATGATGAAACATAAGGTCTAAATAGGCCTTTATCCACTATTATTGCAATTACCTCAGATTTATAGAGGCATTTAGAACTTAATCTTTGCTAGGCTCTCGTTAGCATTACAGCTTACCAATGTCATATTTCCTAGCTGTAAACGCCATTCTAGAAACCAACATATTTAAATCTTATGCGGATAACGATATAGATTAACAAATATGGAAGCTAACAAAGTAAGGCGGAAAATGTCAGATACTTTACGTTCCTTGTATAAGGATCTAAGGATATAGCTCTGAAAACTAAAAGATTTTAAGTGATATTTATTGCCCGTTTATCACACTAGCCCGTGACATTTATCAAATTGTTATTACGACTACAATAAACCAACAGAAAAATAAAGGCCTGTAACGAAAAATCGCTACAGGCCTTTATTTATATTTGGTGCGGATGGAGAGACTCGAACTCTCACGGCCTAAGCCACAGCCCCCTCAAGGCTGCGTGTCTACCAATTCCACCACATCCGCGTAAACTTTATGAACTAAGAGTTCGGTACGTCGTCTTCTGTAATTGGCGACTCAACCACAGGTACATCTGAATTTTGCATCGTTTGTACAGCGTCATCACTCACCGGAATATCAGAATCTATAGTTTGCTCTACTGCTGGAGTTTCAAGGTTTTCCCACTCACCTAGGCCTTTTTCTTTGTCAGCAGTTTGGTTACCTAGAATCAAGCTAATAACAAAAAATAAAGTCGCTAATATTGCAGTAGTTCTTGTTAAGAAATTACCAGAGCCACCAGAACCAAAAACTGTGTTAGAGCCGCCACTACCAAAAGACGCCCCCATGTCAGCCCCTTTACCTTGTTGAATCAAGACAAAGCCCACCAACATCACTGCGACAATTAAATAAACAATAACTAATAACTCGTAAAAATCCATGTGCTGCCTCTACTGATTTGCCGCTAGGCAAATACTTAAAAAATCGTCTGGATTTAGACTGGCCCCGCCAATCAAACCACCGTCTACGTCTGCCTGAGAAAACAATTCCTCAGCGTTACTACCCTTAACACTACCGCCATATAAAATAACAATTTTGGCAGCAATATCTGAATCTAATTTAGCTAAATGGCCTCGAACAAAAGCATGTACTTCTTGAGCTTGTTCAGGGCTAGCTGTTTTGCCTGTACCTATAGCCCATATTGGCTCGTAGGCTAAAACTATCTTTGCAAACTGTGCAATACCGACTTGTTTCAATACTGCATCTAACTGAGTGGCAATATAGGTAAACAAAGTCCCATCGTCTCTAATATCTTCTGGTTCACCAAAACATAAAATAGGTGTTAAGTCTGCATTTAATGCTTTTTCAACTTTTTGAGCGACTATCTCGTTTGACTCAAAGTTATCTTCACGACGTTCAGAGTGGCCGATAATAATATAACTACAACCAACCTCTTTAAGCATAGATACTGAAACTTCGCCAGTATGCGCGCCGGAATCAAATTGGCTCATATTCTGAGCACCTAGCTTAATACTGTCTGTAAACATTCCTAAATAAGGGAATGGAGGACAGATTACCGCATCCATATTCTCTAAACTTGCCTTTTCAAGCTGCTTTTTCATCTGCTTGACAAGTGCTTTATCGCCATTCATTTTCCAATTTCCAGCGACCATAGATCTTCGACTATTTATTTGCACTTTTCACTCCTTATTGCGCCAATAAAAAAGCGCGCGAGATATTAACCAACCCAATGAAATTATACAAGGGACTTATATATTTATACGAATTATAACGGTCTATTTGCTCACTTTACGCACAGCATCGGCAATATGTTTGGCCCATGAGGCTGAATCCTGTGCATCGTTAGCTTCCACCATGACACGGATCAGTGGTTCAGTACCACTTTTACGCAGCAATACTCTGCCTCTGTCACCAAGGGCATTTTCTGCGTCGACAACCGCTGCTTTTACAGACTCATCTTCTAGAGGTGCACTACCTTCTTCAAATCTAACATTAATTAATGTTTGAGGGTATTTTACCATTCCACGACTTAATTCGTTGAGTGTCATATCGGCATTAAGCATTGCCGCCAAAATTTGCAAACCAGCAACAATCCCGTCGCCTGTTGAAGCTGCAGCTAAATTCAAGACATGACCAGACCCTTCACCGCCTATCGACCAGCCTTTTTGTTTCAGTAGTTCCATTACATATCGATCACCTACTGCACTTCGTACGAATGGCACACCTAAAGTGGCCAAAGCGACTTCTAGGCCAAGGTTACTCATTACGGTTCCTACCACGCCCCCTTTCAGGCGACCTGACTTAAGGGTATCTCTAGCTATCATATAGACAATTTGATCACCGTCGACAATATTCCCTTTGTTATCAACCAGCATAATGCGATCGCCATCGCCATCAAGTGCAAAACCTAAGTCAGCTTTATTTTCAAGCACGCATTTGGTAATCGCCGCCATTGAGGTAGCGCCAACATCACGGTTAATATTTAAACCATTTGGATTGGTGCCTATTTCAATAACTTCAGCACCAAGCTCACTAAGGACATTTGGCGCAATGTGATAAGTTGCACCATGAGCACAGTCCACTACTATTTTTAAGCCTTTCAAAGATAAGTCTGAAGGAAAATTACCTTTACAAAATTCAATATATCGACCCGCTGCATCACCAATACGTATTGCCTTGCCTAATTTATCTGAGGCAACACACTCCATAGGTTTATCCATTTGCTCTTCAATTGCAGTTTCGATCTCATCATCTAATTTCATGCCGTCAGCGGAGAAAAACTTAATACCATTATCATAATAAGGGTTGTGAGAAGCGCTAATAACAATGCCCGCTTCTGAACGAAAGGTTTTAGTAAGGTACGCAATGGCAGGAGTAGGCATTGGCCCTAATAACCCTATATTAATACCTGCTGCAGACAAGCCAGCTTCTAATGCTGACTCAAGCATATACCCTGAAATACGAGTATCTTTACCAATTAACACTTTATTAGTGCCTGTACTTGCTAGTACTTTTCCAGCAGCCCAGCCTAACTTCATAACGAATTCAGGGTTTATCGAACTCTCACCCACTTTCCCGCGGATCCCATCTGTACCAAAATACTTTCTCTCGCCCATTCTAAATATTCCTATAAGCGTTAATTGCAGTTACTACTTTAACAGCATCGACTGTCTCTTTTACATCATGCACTCGAATAATTTTCGCACCTTGCTCTAATGCCATAGTGGCAACTGCAACACCACCAGCCAACCTTTGATTGATATCTCTTTGCAATAAATGTCCCAACATAGATTTTCTAGACATACCTACAAGTAACGGAACATGTAACGATTTTAACGCGGCCAACTCGGCTAAAAGTTGATAATTGTGCTCTAGTGATTTTCCAAAACCAAATCCAGGATCAACTATAATCTTTTCTTGGTTGATCCCTACTTTTTGGCATGCACGTATACGATCTTTTAAAAATGCCAAAACGTCATCAACAACGTTATTATATTTGGGATTTTGTTGCATTTTTCTAGGTTGCCCTTGCATATGCATCAAGCAAATCGGAACATTTGCCTGCGCAGCTGCTTCTAAGGCCGTCCCCTCTTGCAAAGCCCTCACATCATTAATGAGACCTGCTCCTGCAGCTACAGCTTCGGTCATAACCCTTGCCTTACTGGTATCAATAGATACAACTGTATCAAAGCGTTCATTAATGGCTTCGATCACTGGTAAAACTCTGTCAAGCTCTTGCTGCAAAGTCACCTCATTTGCACCCGGCCTAGTAGACTCTCCACCGATATCAATGAAATCCGCACCTTCATTTAACATTAACTCGGTTTGCCTTAAGGCGTTTTCTAAACCATTAAAACTGCCTCCATCTGAAAAGGAATCAGGAGTTACATTGAGGATCCCCATTACTCGGGGTTGTGATAAATCTAAAAATTTATCTTTAAACTGCATAGAAAAATTTGTCTCTTTAAAAAATGAAGCTTTACTTACAAAAAAACGCCTTGCTGCATCAGCAACAAAGCGTTTTTCTAGTTATTGTAGATTAATGTGTAGCGTCACCAGGTTTGCCAACATTAGGTTTGGGAGACTCCCCCTTCGATTCCTCTTTATTATCTTCTGGAGCAACTGTTGCCCCACCAGATGGTTTGTCTGAGTCATCGGTTTTTCCGTCACGTACCCAATCTGCGGGCAAACGTACTTCTTTACGATCCATCAAATCATCGATTTGTTTTGCATCAATGGTTTCATACTTCATTAACGCATCTTTCATCGCTTCTAAAATATCCATATTGTCTTTCAATAATGTTTCAGCAAGAGCGTAATTTCTATCAATCAACAACCTGATTTCGGCATCAATATCACGAGAAGTTTCAGCTGACATTGAAGAAGGAGCAGCCCCCATAAATGCTTCATTATCGTCGTCTTTATAATTGATTGGTCCCATTTTAGGAGAAAGTCCCCATTGGGTTACCATTTTACGTGCGATGTCAGTAGCGCGTTCAATATCATTTGAAGCGCCAGTCGTTACACCGGCTGCGCCTAACGTAATTTCTTCTGCAATACGCCCACCAAAGAGTGTCGCAATACGAGACTCTAGCTCTTCTCTCGACGAGCTGTATTTATCTTGTTCAGGTAAATACATGGTTACCCCTAAGGCTCGGCCTCTAGGAATAATAGATACTTTATATACAGGGTCATGTTTAGGCACTAAACGCCCCACGATAGCATGACCCGCTTCATGGTAAGCAGTATTGGTTTTTTCTTCTTCAGACATGACCATGGTCTTGCGTTCAGAGCCCATCATGATTTTGTCTTTAGCTTTATCAAACTCATCCATGCTTACTACACGTTTATCTGTACGAGCTGCAAATAATGCGGCTTCGTTCACTAAGTTTGCTAGGTCTGCACCAGAAAAACCGGGGGTTCCACGAGCAATCAGGGATGCTTCGACATTGTCACCTAAAGGTACTTTGCGCATATGCACCTTCAGAATTTGTTCGCGACCACGAATATCTGGTAATCCAACCATAACTTGGCGGTCAAAACGACCAGGTCTTAGTAATGCAGGATCAAGCACATCAGGACGGTTAGTCGCTGCGATAACGATAATTCCTTCAGTACCTTCAAATCCGTCCATTTCAACCAACATTTGGTTTAATGTTTGCTCTCTTTCATCATTACCACCACCATGGCCACCACCACGTTTACGACCAACAGCATCAATTTCATCGATAAAGATAATACAAGGAGCTGATTTTTTAGCTTGGTCAAACATGTCTCTTACACGTGAAGCCCCCACACCTACAAACATTTCAACGAAGTCTGAACCCGAAATACTAAAGAAAGGTACTTTAGCTTCACCAGCAATGGCTTTCGCTAACAATGTTTTACCCGTACCTGGAGGGCCAACCATCAACACTCCTCTTGGGATTTTTCCGCCAAGCTTTTGAAACTTGCTTGGATCTCTTAGAAAGTCAACTAATTCGCTAACGTCTTCTTTAGCTTCATCACAACCAGCTACATCAGCAAATGTGGTTTTTATTTGGTCTTCACCCAGCAACCTAGCTTTGCTTTTACCAAAAGACATTGCACCTTTACCACCGCCACCTTGCATTTGACGCATGAAGAATATCCATACCCCAATCAATAGAAGCATAGGGAACCATGAGATAAAAATTGAAGTTAATAACGAGGACTCTTCCGGCTCTTTACCGAATACAGCAACATTGTTTTCGATCAATTGATCCATCAAAGCTAAGTCTGTATATGGAATGATAGTGGTAAAAGCCTCACCATTTCGTTTAACACCCTTTATTTCTCCGGAGTTCCTATCGATGGTGGCACTACTCACTACTCCATTACTGACGTCTTTGAGAAAATGCGTGTAGTCTGTCGAAACCACTTTGGAATCATTTGATGAAAAATTTTGGAAAACTGACATCAAAACGACAGCTATAACCAGCCATAAAATTAAATTTTTTGCCATGTCGCTCAAGTTATATAACCTCTAAAATTACGATTTTGTTTTGTCTAACCTGTATACCAGCAGACTACTATAATTTATATCATGCTGCTAGCAGATAAAGTTATCTGTAAGCCAGCGTTGTGATTCACTATTATAAGTTAACCCCCAACCATCACCTATAAAATGATGTCGTCCTTAATATCGACTTGGAAATAGATACCTGTACGAAAATAAAGTCACTTTTGTTCAACTGCCAGTCTAAACTCTTACTACATTCTAAACTTAGGTCGTGCAGCTCTTACTTACCCTTTAATCCACCAAATTTACTGGCCCAGTAGTTAAATGTAGTAAGCTAATCGAGTGTAAATTATTTTTTCCTTACAGAGAACTACATTCAAATTAGGAATAACAGTGAGATGGCGCTAGAATAGCGCTTTTCAACCATTCATCTTGAATAAATTTGTAAGAATTACTACCAATGACCTTATCGAACAAACAAAAGCAGTATTTAAAAGGCTTAGCACACCCTCTAAAACCTATAGTGCAATTAGGCAATAATGGCTTAACAGAGGGCGTAATGGCCGAAATTGAAGGAGCTATTAATCATCACGAGTTGATTAAAGTAAAAGTTCCTACTGATGATAAAGAAGAAAAATCCCTAATTATGGATGCTATAGTAAGAGAAGCTGGAGCCATTAAAGTACAGGCAATAGGACATACTTTAGTCATATACAAACCAAGTGACGAAAAGAAAATTGAATTGCCAAGAAAATAGACACTTTCTAGCATCTATAGTTGGTGATTAATTTAAACGATGTTAATTCATCACCAACCGATTTTTATTTCAAAGACTTAAACAGTCATAGTTAGTGATGATGTCCACCAACTCCATGGGCATGTCCATGCTCAATCTCTTCATCTGTTGCAGCCCTTACGTCTACAACTTTGAGCTCAAACTGTAAGGTTTTACCTGCATAAGGATGATTTATGTCGATGGTAACCATAAACTTACCTACTTTCACGATAGTGACTTCACGTTGTCCCTGCTCAGTATTAACAACCGCCGTCATGCCCGCTTTCCATTTTGGCTTTTTATCTGCGCTCATTAAATGTTTAATAGATACTCTTTGCTCACTATCAGGTTGCAGATCACCATAGGTCTCCGCCGCTTCTAATTCAACTTCAATCTCATCGCCTTTTTTCATAGACTCTAGTGAATTTTCTACACCTACCATCATGTTGTTGTAACCATGTAGGTAAGCAATAGCTTCTTGATCAAAATTAGATTCCAACTCTTTGCCTTCAGTATCTTTAATTCGATATAGAAATTGCACCACTGTGCCTTTTGTAATTTGCATAATTTTTTTCTTAACCTTTTTTAATAATTACAACCCTATAATTACTGCTAACTCTCCTAGGAGCTATGAGTTTATCGGATCACATAAGCTATTCGTCGTCAGCGCCTGCCACAATATTTGCAATATTAAGTAAGCTTGTCACCGCCATATAATTAATAGAAGTTTTAGGATAACGCCCCCTACTATTTAACTCTCCTACCTCTTTGTCCATTAATAAGGCCAAGGCTTCATCAACAGTTTCAACTACATAAACATGAAACTTCTGGGCTTTAACTGCAGCCAAAACTTTTTTGTCTAGCATTAAATTAACATGGTTTGATTTAGGGATAATCACGCCTTGAGTACCCGTTAGGCCTCTGTGTTCACATAGCTTGAAAAAACCTTCAATTTTTTCATTAACACCGCCCACAGATTGAACCTGACCATACTGATTTATTGACCCCGTTATAGCAAAATCCTGACGCACGGGGATGCTAGTTAGTGCAGAAATAAGTGCCACTAGTTCAGCCAACGAAGCGCTATCGCCATCTATATGTCCATAGGATTGCTCAATGGCTATGTTTGCAGATAATGTTAAAGGAAACAGCTGTGCATATTTATAACCCAAATACCCAGTTAAAAGCATGACCCCTTTTGAGTGGATAGGCTGACCTAACTCGACCTCTCGCTCAATGTCTACCACACCATTTGCCCCAGCATAAACAGTAGAAGTAATTCGGGCTGGTGTTCCAAACATACTGTCGCCCACTTCAAGTACGGTTAAGCCATTAACTTTACCTACATCTAGACCTTCAGTGGCAATAAGTATTTGCCCTTGTTTAATATCGTCAAGAACAGCCTCACTTACTCGCCCGGTTCTATGGGTTTTAGCTGCCAATGCAGCCTCAATATGGCCAACGTCTAACTCTTGACTAAGCTGTTTCCTGCAAAAAAAATCTGCTTCATGGAGCAATTCAATCACATCAGAAAAGCGAGCAGACAAACGTTGTTGATGTTCAGCTAAACGTAAACTGTATTCCACTAATCTATACATTGCTTTGGCTGAAATACTCTCTAGCCCTAAGCTGACTACTTGACTCCTCACTCGGCCAACAAAATCAAATAGGGTCTTTTTGTCTAAAGGAATTTCATGGTCAAAATCAACTAATACCCTAAACAATTCATAAAATTCATCGTCGTAATCTTGAAGTGTGTAGTACAAATCTCTAGAGCCCAACAACACCACTTTAACGTCAATAGGTATTTGTTGAGGGTTCAAAGTAATCGAGTTCACCATACCCACGTCATGCTGAGGTAAGTCCATTTTCAATCGGCCAAATTTCAAAACTAATTTTAACGTTTCCCAAACGTAAGGTTGATCTATCAGCTTATCCACGTCTAACAATAAATAACCACCGTTGGCTTTATGCATTGCGCCAGGACGGATCATACGATAATTAGTAAAAACAGAGCCTTGAACATTGGTGTATTCCATTCGTCCAAACAAGTTTTGATGGCTAGGGTTAGGTTCATACACCACGGGAGAACCACTGTTAATAGTATGAGAAACCAAAATATTTGGTAAATATTGCTCTTCTAAAATAGAACGTTTGTCATATTCATCATGCTTGTCATCTTTTTTATCGTCCGCTAACACTTCAACTACGGTTTCTACTAAGTGTGGCTTGAGTTGCCGTAGAAATTTTAATATTCCTAAGTCTGCGGTGTATTGGTGTTCTAAATCCTTCAATAAAGGTTTAATGCCTTGTTCTGCAGTTTCTTTTTTCAACGCTCTAAGACGCTCGGCAGTAGCACGTTTCCACTTAGGCAATTCAATCAACGCTTCACTTAGAGTATCTTCTAACACATCAATTAGACCGTAAAAGGTTTGTCGCTCTTGTTCTGAAACTTTAGCAAAATCTGCATCGGTAATGGGTTTACCATCAATGATTGGAGAAAAGGTAATCGCCCCAGCCTCTTCATACATGGCAATACCCTGTTTTTGAGCTTCTTGCTCAACATCAGCAATAGCTTTGTCATACCCTTGATCAAACTCTCGGGTAATAGCTGCTTTTTTACGTTGATATCCGGGGTTATCAAAAGCAGCTGGAAAGGTATCTAACAATTCATCAATCAAGTGTCCTAAATCTTTTGCAAGCTTTTTACTTTCACCAGCTGGTAATTTTAAAGCGTAGGGCTCTCTTTCATCCTCAAAATTATTGATGTAACACCAATCATCTGGGGTAGAAGTTTTACTCACATATTTATCAATAAACTCATGAACTAAGGTGAAACGCCCAGTGGCTTGTTCTCCCATCACATACAAGTTGTAGCCTCTAGCATCAATTCCCAGCCCAAAAGACAGTGCTTCTCGGGCCCTATCCTGTCCAATAAATGTTGAACTTAAAGCGCTTTCGTCTTTGAGCGCTTGATTGATTAGCCTTCTGCTAGGCTTGGCTGTTAATTGCTGAAGTGTTAACGCGTGGTTACTTTGCATATAAAAATAAGGCGCCGACTAAATAGATAATTACCAAGTAGTGAAACCCGTAATTAACAAGCTGTCAAACGGATACGTAAAGTTAGGTTATTTACTGGTTGATAATTAAACAAAAATCACTTTATAACTAGGTTAGAGCCCTTTATAGCAATAAAGCAATTACTCGTTCGCCATTTCCCCAAAGTAAAGTTAGTGCAAAATATCAGCAGTTAAATGCCATTATTCCTAATAACAATAAAAAGTTATTAAATAGCTCCATTAATAAGGGTTTTGCTATTGTTACTCACTAAGTCGCTAAGGTATTCTAACGAGCTAATTTTTCAATAATCATACGTAGGTCATTTGACCTGACTGACCCAGCGACACGGAACTTTTTAATGGCCGAAAAACAGTATCAACCTCAAATCATCGAAAAAGAGGTTCAAGCCTATTGGGAAACCCAAGAAACATTTAAAGCCACAGAGCAAGCAGACAAGGAGAAGTTCTATTGTCTGTCAATGTTCCCTTACCCCAGCGGTAGGTTACATATGGGTCATGTCCGTAACTACACAATTGGTGACGTAATTAGCCGTTATCAACGTATGTTAGGTAAAAATGTATTGCAGCCAATGGGCTGGGACGCTTTCGGGCTACCCGCTGAAAACGCGGCAATCAATAACAATACTGCCCCAGCTAAATGGACATATTCCAACATTGAATACATGAAAACCCAACTTAAAACACTAGGTTTTGGTTATGACTGGGATCGCGAAGTCGCGACTTGTAAGAAAGATTATTACCGTTGGGAACAGTGGTTTTTTACTCGCCTATTTGAAAAAGGCTTAGTTTACAAGAAAAATGCTACCGTGAACT
Organism: Paraglaciecola marina; assembly: GCF_004360155.1. Classification (GTDB taxonomy): domain Bacteria; phylum Pseudomonadota; class Gammaproteobacteria; order Enterobacterales; family Alteromonadaceae; genus Paraglaciecola; species Paraglaciecola marina. The sequence goes on from NZ_SAIS01000011.1 coordinate 29,781, forward strand.
GGGATCCAGTTGATCACACTGTGCTTGCTAATGAACAGGTTATCGATGGTCGAGGCTGGCGTTCAGGAGCAGTAGTTGAGCAAAAAGAGATTCCGCAATGGTTTATTAAAATCACAGATTATGCAGAAGAGCTAGTCACTGACTTAGAACAGCTTGAAGAATGGCCAGAACAAGTTCGTGCCATGCAGAAAAACTGGATTGGCCGTTCCGAAGGTGTAGAAATTACCTTTGAACTAGAACAAGCGGTTGCTGGCCAAGCAAACTTTGATGTGTACACCACTCGTCCAGACACTCTTTATGGTGTGACTTATGTAGCAGTTGCTGCACAACATCCTATTGCATTGGAAGCGGCAAAATCAAACAGTGAATTGGCAGCTTTTGTAGATGAATGCAAAAATACCAAGGTAGCTGAAGCAGAACTAGCAACCATGGAAAAGAAAGGCTGTGCCACAGGCTATTACGCTATTCATCCACTTACTGGCGATAAAGTACCAGTATGGGTAGCTAACTTTGTACTTATGGGTTACGGCTCGGGCGCAGTTATGGCGGTGCCTGCTCATGATCAACGTGATTGGGAATTTGCTACTAAGTATGACCTAGATATTAAACAAGTTATTGCCTCACAGGGTGATGAGGATTTAGCTAAAGTCGCTATCACCGAAAAAGGTAAGCTGATCAATTCAGCCAAATTCGATGGGTTAAGTTCTGCTGAAGCTTTCGACAAAATCGCGGAATTACTAAGCGCTGAAAATAAAGGCAAGAAGAAAGTAAATTATCGCTTAAGAGATTGGGGCGTATCTCGTCAACGTTATTGGGGAAGCCCAATTCCCATGCTGAATCTTGAAAACGGCGAATCTGTACCTGTACCAAGTGATCAACTTCCTGTTGAGTTGCCTGAGGACGTACAAATGAACGGTGTTGTTTCGCCTATTAAAGCCGATCCAGATTGGGCTAAAACAGAATATAATGGTGAAGCCGCATTACGAGAAACCGATACCTTTGATACTTTTATGGAATCTTCTTGGTATTACGCTCGTTATTGTAGCGCACAGAATGATCAAGCCATGTTAGATCCAGAGCAAGCTAACTATTGGTTGCCTGTTGACCAATATGTTGGTGGTATCGAGCACGCCATTTTACATCTACTTTACTCACGCTTCTTCCATAAATTAATGCGTGATGAAGGTTTAGTTGAGTCAGATGAGCCATACAAACGTTTGTTATGCCAAGGTATGGTTTTAGCTGATTCTTTTTATCGTGAAGATGCAGCAGGTAAACAGACTTGGTACTCACCAGCCGATGTTGATAGCGAAAAAGATGATAAAGGCCGTATTATTAAGTCCGTGCTAAAAGCTGATGGCAAAGAAGTGATACATGGCGGCATGACTAAAATGTCTAAGTCTAAAAACAATGGTATCGACCCACAGCAAGTTATCGATTTGTACGGGGCAGATACTATCCGTGTATTTACAATGTTTGCTGCTCCACCTGAACAAACTCTAGAATGGGTTGATTCAGGTGTAGAAGGAGCGCATAGATTTGTTAAACGTCTTTGGACTCTAGTACAAGAAAACGTGGATGCTGGCGATATTGCGCCACTAGATAAAGCAAACTTATCAAATAGCCAGAAAAAGCTAAGACGCGTGATTCATAAGACCATAGAAAAAGTAACTGACGATGTGGGTCGTCGTCAGACTTTTAACACTGCTATTGCGGCCACTATGGAACTTCTTAACCACTTACAAAAAGCACCACAAGACAATGCCCAAGACTTAGCAGTTTTGCGTGAAGGAATAGACACTCTAGTGCTTTTACTTGCGCCAATTGCACCGCATATCTGTCATGTTATGTGGAAAGACTTAGGTCATAGTGAAGGAGTAGAAACAGCTCCTTGGCCCGTCGCAGATGTCGCGGCAATGGTTGAAGACGAAAAGCTCGTTATTGTACAAGTAAATGGAAAAGTTAGAGCTAAAATCACTGTTGCTGCCGATGCTACTAAAGAACAAGTAGAAGCATTAGGTTTAGCAGAAACTAATGTACAACAACATATCGAGGGTAAAACTATTCGCAAAGTTATTTATGTACCAGGTAGATTACTCAATGTGGTAGCAAACTAACCGTGATGAAACTTATATTGGGGAAAGGTTTAGTTTTATCAGCTTTAATGGCAATGTTTTTATCTAGCTGTGGATTTAAGTTGCGTGGCGACTACAACATACCTTCAGAGATAAAACAACTTGAGTTAACCGCTGAGCAAAAAAACACTCTTTTATATAGGGTTTTACGCAAACAGTTAGAAGGCTTTGATATTGAAGTCTTCGATAACGCTCTAAAAGCGAACATTTCTAATGATGATATTGATGCTAGGGTATACCTGAAATCAGATCAACTAGAGAGACGACTATTATCACTGTTCTCAACGGGTCAAGTGGCCGAATATGAATTGGTATATACCATAAAATATTTGATCCAACTGCCAGATGAAGATCCTCAAGTTATTGAATTCGATATAACCCGTGAATATCAAGACGACCCCGATGCGGTTTTGGCAAAATCTAGAGAATTAGACCTGATTCGAAAAGAAATGCGCCAAGCCGCTGCTTTACGCATTATCAGCCAATTGGCTAGCTCTTACACTAGCTGGCAGCAAGTAAATCATAGCTAATGCAAGTTTATCCTAATCGTTTTAATTTAACAGATACTAGCAACCTAAAGCCTTTCTATCTGATATTTGGTGAAGAGCCCCAGCAAAAATTAGAATGCCTTGAGCAACTAAGAAAAGCGGCACTCGCTCAAGGGTTTGATGAGCGCCAGTCCCTAGTTGCAGATAATCAATTTAGTTGGGATACCTTAATTGAAGCCACTCAAACCTTGTCATTGTTTTCTAGTAGACAAATCATTGAGCTTGAAATACCCACAGGCAAACCAGGTGCCGAAGGTAGTAAAGTCCTTACTTCCCTAACCGTCAATATAAACCCAGATGTATTGTTGGTCATTCATGGCGGTAAAATTGATAAGGGTGTTCAAAATACGAAATGGTTCAAAGCAATAGATAAACATGGAGTCTATGTTCCAAGCTATCCATTAGAAGGTAATGCCTTACATCAGTGGATTGGTAAAAAAATGCATGATAGTGGCCTCCAAGCAAGCCCCCAGGTTTCTCAACTATTAGTAGAGTGTTGTGAAGGTAATTTACTCGCTGCGACACAAGAAATTGAAAAACTAAAATTGCTTTACCCTAATGGAGCACCTACCTTTGAACAGGTTAGTGATGCGGTGGTTGACCAGTCTCGCTTCACTGTATTTCATCTAGTAGATGTTTTACTTTCTGGTGATCCTAAGAAAACCATTAAAATGTTGTATCGCTTAGAAAGTGAAGGTGTAGAGCCCACTATAGTTGCTTGGGCATTAACCCGTGAATGGCAAACGCTACAAAGTATCCTTTTTGATAAACAGCAAGGTAAAAATATTAACTGGAATCAATATCGTATATGGAAAAGCAGACAATCTTTATACCAATCAGCCATGCAGCGTTTATCCCTCAATCACATGGCCTTATTACAAACAAAATTAGCTGCATTTGATGTGGCAATAAAACAAACCCAAGTGGTACGCCCTTACATAGAATTGTGCCACTTATGCATGATGTTTATGCCTTACTCCCTAGAAAATTTACCATTAGACTATGGCATAGAATAACCTATGGCTAAATGTGGAAAACAATTGGATACGCCTTTAGGAATATTTGGTGGTACCTTCGACCCCATTCATAATGGGCATATATTTCCCACCCTTGAAGCCGCAAAAATCACTAGTATTAATAAAATTGCACTAACCCCATGCTTTATTCCTAGCCATAAAAATGCGGCGACTGCGTCGAGTCAACAGAGGTTAAGAATGGTCAAAGAAGTATGCAAAGATTATCCAGTTTTTTATCCCGAGCCATTGGATATCAATCGCAACAAACCAACCTATAGCGTCGATACGTTAAGTGAATTAAGAGCCAAATTTCCAAATACACCTCTATGCTTTTTCATTGGTACCGACTCATTAATTAGCATTTTTAAGTGGCATAAGTGGCAAAACCTATTTGAACTGTGTCATTTTGTTGTTTGTATTCGAAATGGAGAAGCTGTGTATAATCAAGTAGGCTCTGCAGAGGATCAATTAATGCTTAATAATTTGTTACAGCAAAGGCAAGTTCAAGACCCTATAAACTTGCACAAAGCCCTTGCAGGTCATATATATATGGCCAACACTTCCCCTTTAAATATTTCGTCTAGTGTCATCAGAAGAATGTTATCTACTAACCAGTCTGTTGAAAAGCTAGTCCCAACTAGCGTTAATCAATACTTGCGGCAACATAAGCTCTATCAGCAAGGTAGTAAACTCTGATAAACTATAGGCGAATGAAACTACTATTAACTTATAAACCTTAAGGAAACTCATTGGATCACGAACAACTTAAAGCCTTTGTCATTGCAAAAGCGGAAGATCTAAAAGCGAGAGATTTTATCGACCTAGATGTTGCAGAAAAGTCTTCTGTCACAGAAACCATGTTGATATGTTCAGGCAACTCAAAACGTCATGTCGTGTCGATCGCAGAAAACGTCATTGTCGAAGCTAAACAGGCAGGTCTTGCTCCCCTAAGTGTAGAAGGTAAAGAAACTGGCGATTGGGTATTAGTCGACCTTGGTGATGTTATACTCCATGTTATGCAAGACGATGCTAGAGACTTTTACCAATTGGAAAAACTCTGGAGCTAACAAAAGGAGTTAGTGGTCGTGCGGATCCAAATGATTGCAGTGGGTATGAAAATGCCTGCCTGGGTAGAGCAAGGTTATACCGAGTATAGCCGCAGATTCCCTGCCGATATGCCTCTTCATCTGACTGAAATTGCTGCAGGCAAACGTGGCAAAAATGCCGACATCAAACGTATTCTTCAAAAAGAAGGCGAACTTACCTTAGCTGCTATACCCAAAGGCAATAGAGTTGTAACTCTTGAAGTTAATGGCTCACCTTGGGACACCTCAAAATTAGCAAAAACAATGCAAAGTTGGCAAATGGACGGCAGAGACGTGAGTCTATTAATTGGAGGCCCTGAAGGGTTAGCCCCAGAATGCATAAAAATTGCGGAACAAAAGTGGTCTTTATCTAGTCTTACACTACCACACCCCTTGGTTCGTGTTATTGTGGCAGAAAGTTTATACAGGGCTTGGTCAATAAATAACAATCATCCTTATCATAGAGACTAATCTTGCCTTCCAAGCGAATTCTAATAAAAGACCATACAGCTGAAGCTAACTTGTTTGCTTGGCGTTCACTTATAGGACTATTAGTGGTCTTTGCTATGATTGCTATGGTGTTAACCAACCTGTATTACTTACAAATTAGTAGTTACGAGGACTATCAAACTCGCTCAAATGGAAACCGTATTAAGGTACTTCCTGTTGCCCCCAATAGAGGCTTAATTTACGACAGAAATGGCGTACTTCTAGCTGAAAATCGTCCAGTATTTAGTTTGCAAGTTATTCCTGAGGAAACCAAAAACCTCAATTCAACCTTAGCTAGATTAAGCGTGTTACTTAAAATAGACGATGACGGTATAGCTGACTTTCATGCGGATATGAAGCGGATCAGGCGATTTAAACCTGTAACCCTAATAAACCGGCTCACGCCTGAAGAAGTAGCCATATTCTCAGCAAAACAGCACTTATACCCAGGAGTTTCAATTGAAGCTCGTTTGGCAAGATACTACCCCTATGGCAGTGCCCTAACCCATGTTTTGGGGTATGTTGCAAAAATTAACAAGCAAGACTTACAAAAGTTAAGTGAAGCTGGTTTTGAAGCTAACTACGCAGCAACCTATGACATAGGTAAACGAGGTATTGAGAAATACCATGAAGAACTATTACATGGTGAAGTGGGATACCAAGAAGTTGAAGTAAATAACCAAGGTAGAGTAATCCGCACACTTGACTTTAATCCACCAGTCCCAGGACAAGATATAGTTTTGAACATAGATGTGGAATTACAATTAGCAGCAGAAAAAGCCTTTGCGGGAGAGAGAGGCTCCATAGTCGCCATGGATCCCACAGATGGTGGAATTTTAGCGCTTTATAGTAGTCCAAGTTATGACCCCAACTTGTTTGTTCATGGAATCAGTAGTAAAAATTACAAAAAATTACTCAAGTCAGATAGGCCTTTATTTAATCGCGCAACACAAGGTCAATACCCTCCCGCATCCACGGTCAAACCCCTACTTGCTTTAGCTGGGTTAGAGGCTGAGGTAATAACGCCAGAAACACAAATCAATGATTATGGAAAATATCAATTAAAGAACGTCGCACGAGTATGGCGAGATCATAATCCTTGGGGACATGGGCTAGTGAATGTTACTAAAGCAATTGAAGTTTCATGTGACATTTATTTTTATGATATGGCATACAAGTTAGGAATAGACCGAATTAGCGAAAGCATGAGTGAATTTGGATTTGGAGACTACACTGGAATAGATCTTCATGAAGAAGCAGATGGGATTATGCCCAGCCGGGGTATAATAAAAGCTCTTTATAATAGGCCTTGGTATATTGGAGACACAATAAATATAGGTATTGGACAAAGCTACTGGACTACCACCCCAGTGCAACTTACCCAGGCTATTACGACTCTAGTAAACAAAGGAAAACGCATCATTCCACAGGTTATTCGTGGTGAAATAAATCAAGGTGAGATAGTCTTGAACGCGATAAAGGAACGGCGACCTATCGACATCAAAAATGAATATAACTGGGATGTTGTACTAGATGCTATGTACGGTACAGTAAATAGACAAGGATCAGCCAGAAATGCATTTAAAGGAGCCCATTACATATCTGCAGGTAAAACAGGCACAGCCCAGTTAGTATCTATCGCGCAAGATGAAAAATATGATGCCACCAAGTTATCTAAGAAAAACCATGATAATGCTATGTATGTAGGCTATGCCCCTTATGACAATCCAGAAATCGTTATGTCCGTTGTGCTTGAAAATGCTGGCCATGGTGGCGCGCAAGCCGCCCCTATAGCACGGAAAATGATGGATAATTATTTTAAAGAGCGAACATTCCCTGAACATATTGTTATCGAACATCTTGGCCAATCTCCTCAGTCAAACCCACTAATTGAAACTGAAGGGGAATAAACAGATGCTGAGAACTAAACTGGAAACTAATCAGCCATCACTCTTAAATAGAATTCACTGTGACGGAATATTACTATCCGGCTTGTTATTACTTATGGCAGTTGGATTAATTACCATTTACTCTGCAGGCGGACAGGATATAGCCCTTATACAAAGGCAAGTAATTCGTTTAGGAATAGCCTTAACAGTCATGTTAGTTGTGGCGCAAATACCACCTTTAGCTTATCAAAAGTTATCCATTTACTTTTACATAGCTGGTATAGCGATGTTAATTGCTGTGCTGGTTATTGGTGTCTCAAGTAAAGGCGCACAGCGGTGGTTAGACTTGGGCGTTACGCGTTTTCAACCATCAGAAATTATGAAGTTAGCCTTACCTATGATGGTGGCTTGGTATATCAGTCGTTTTAATTTACCCCCGAAGCTGTGGCAAATATTAGTTGGTCTTGGGCTTGTCGCTGTACCAACCTTACTTATTGCTCGTCAGCCGGATTTGGGTACATCTTTGCTCATTGCAAGTTCAGGCGTATTTGCATTATTTCTAGCTGGAATGAGTTGGAGTTTTATTTCATTTATAGGCGTTGCTGTATCAGCATTTACACCCATCATGTGGTTTTTCTTAATGAAAGACTACCAAAAACAAAGAGTTTTAACCTTTTTGAACCCCGAGAGCGACCCTTTAGGGTCTGGATACCATATTATTCAATCTCAAATAGCTATTGGTTCTGGTGGTGCACAAGGCAAAGGTTGGCTACAGGGCACACAATCTCAATTAGAGTTTTTACCTGAGCGTCATACTGACTTTATTTTTGCTGTATTCAGCGAAGAGTTTGGCTTTTGGGGTGTGGTCGGTTTACTTGCTATTTATGCATTTATTGTAATTCGAGGCATGCTGATTGCAATACGCGCTCAAGATGCATTTTGTAAAATTTTAGCGGGCAGTATTACCCTCACTTTTTTTGTTTATGTATTCGTGAATATGGGAATGGTATCTGGAATATTGCCGGTAGTAGGAGTCCCTTTACCATTGGTCAGTTATGGTGGAACATCTATGGTAACGCTACTAGCTGGTTTTGGAATTTTAATGGCAATCAGTACCCAGAAACGTATTATGTCTAGAGTTTAAGTTAGGTTTGATAAGCACTTTTATTTTACTTTATTGCTTTGCAATAAGGCTTTGTTTGCAAGGAACACCATGAAAAATTTAGTATATTTATTATTGATTAGTCTATTCATAAGCTTCCATGCCCTTTCATCACCAGAAGCTTTGCAGCAAGAATTCATAAATAAAATGGTGGAAAAACATAATTTTAAGCGCGCTACTGTTGAAGCTTCATTAGCTAAAGCAGTAAAAAATGAAAAGATACTCTCGTCCATCGCCAAACCATGGGAAGCTAAGCCTTGGCATCAATATTACCCAATTTTTCTGACTGAAAAACGCCTGGCCAAGGGTGTAGAGTTTTGGAAAGCACATAAAGAGACATTAGAACGAGCAGAACTAGAAACAGGTGTTCCGGCACAAATAATAGTGGCGATAATTGGTGTAGAAACTTTTTACGGTGCATATAAAGGAAATTACCCAGTACTAGACGCCTTAGTCACATTAGGATTTCATTACCCACCAAGAAGTAAATTTTTTCGAAGTGAATTAGAGCAATTCTTCATCCTTGCTAAAGAAGAAAATTTTGATTTAACTGCAATTAAAGGTTCATATGCGGGCGCTATGGGTTGGGGACAATTCATATCATCTAGTTACCGCCACTATGCTGTTGATTTTGATAATGACGGTACACGGGATCTATTAAATAACCCGGTAGACGCAATTGGAAGTGTCGCTAATTACTTTAAAAAGCATGGTTGGAGACAAGGTCAAGACATTGCCTATAAGGCGAATATAACAGGCAATGACTATGCACCACTTTTAAAGAAGTCCTTAAAATATGAGCATCAATGGCAACAACTTCAAAACGCTAACATAGCAATTGATAAAACGTTAACCCCAGATACTTCCGTAAAACTGTTTGAGTTCAAACAACCACAGAGCAAAGAATACTGGGTAGGGCTTAGAAATTTTTACGTAATTACTCGATATAATCACAGCCCTTTATATGCTTTGGCTGTGTATCAATTTAGTGAGCAACTAAAACAAGAGATGCATCTCTAACTATATTTCAGTAATGTAAAATCAATTTAATTATGAACATCTTAAAATTTTTTCTGCCATTAATCATTTTATTAAGTCTCGTTGGATGCGCCCAAAACGGGCGATACCATCAAAGTCATGACACACCTCCAGAAGTGGTCCCTAAACATATCCCCACCATAGATGTCGAACCAAAATATGAACCATATGCAGCAGCTAATTTAAAACCCTATACAATACGTGGTGTGAATTACCGGCCAATGTCGACTGGTAAAGGATATAGCGCCACAGGAAAAGCTAGTTGGTATGGACAAAAATTTCATGGTCACTTAACGGCAAACGGTGAAGTATACGACATGTTTAAAATGTCAGCCGCCCATAAAACCTTGCCTCTCCCCTCTTTTGTACGGGTTACTAACTTAGCAAATGGTAAACAAGCAATTGTTAGGGTAAACGACAGAGGACCTTTTCATAGCAGTCGACTGATTGACCTATCGTATGCCACAGCGTTAAAGCTAGATATGCTAAAAACGGGTGTAAGTGATGTAAAAATTGATGTAATTCATATTGGTAAAAACGGCCAAAAAACTATTGGAACCCAAGCTATAGGGAATCTTTCTACAGAAACGGTTGTCATAACAAAGGATATTTATATTCAAGTGCTGGCACTGCAAAATAAATCACAAATTAATAAGATTGGTAGCGCTCTGCAAACCTTGTATCAGCGACCATTCAATAGTGTATTTGAGAACAATGTATTTAAGCTCAGAATTGGCCCATTGGCCGATGAAGCAGATGCCATTGATTTACTAAGCCATTTAAAATCCAATGGCTACCCTAGTGCCTATAAAGTCTATGACTGATAAACTCAGATTTTATTGCTAAATTGTTATTTGATAAGCAGTAATTATCCACCAAAAGTGCTATATTGCAGCACAAATTTTAGCTGTCATTTTCTCTTAGAAGACGACATATATTTTAGAAATTCAATCAAACAATGGTAGTTTAATGCGTAACCTAAAAACTTATTTCAATTCTCTTCTAAGTGGCATGGCAATATGTTTATGTATATTCCCTTCTTCCGCCGCAGTGGTAATCCCTCCTGCCCCAAGTGTAGCCTCTAAAGGCTTTGTGTTAATGGACTTTCAAACCAATAACATCATCGCAGAGCAAAACGCTGACATTCAAATTCCGCCAGCCAGCTTAACTAAGATGATGACCAGTTACGTAATTGGTCAAGAGCTTGCCAATGGTAATATTAGTGAAACGGATTTAGTGACTATTTCTGAAAACGCTTGGGCCAAAAATTTTCCAGACTCTTCAAAAATGTTTATAGAAGTAGGTAAACAAGTATCAGTGGCAGATCTTAATCGTGGCATTATTATTCAGTCAGGGAACGATGCATGTGTTGCCATGGCTGAACATATCGCCGGCAGTGAGAGCGCCTTCGCAACTATGATGAATATGCATGCCCAAAAATTAGGCATGAACTCCACCCACTTTGTCAATAGTCATGGGTTACACGATGCGGACCATTACACTACACCGCGAGATATGGCTTTACTTTCTGCTGCGCTCATACGTGATGTTCCCGAAGAGTACGCCCTTTACGCAGAAAAAGAATTTACCTATAACGATATTAAGCAATATAACCGTAATGGGTTATTGTGGGACAAAAGCTTAAATGTTGACGGTATTAAAACGGGCCACACATCTGATGCGGGTTATAGTTTAATTACATCAGCGACTCAAGGGGATATGCGGTTAATATCTGTGGTTATGGGTACTGAAAGTGAGCGCGCTCGCAAGATTGAAAACAAAAAATTACTTAAATATGGATTCCGCTTTTTTGAAACCATTACGCCATATAAAGCTGGCGATAGTTTTGTATCCCATAGAATTTATATGGGCGATAAAGAAACCGTTGACTTAGGGATTTTAGAAGACACACCTATTAATATTCCCCGTGGCCAGAGTAAAAATTTAGAAGCAAATTTTAAATTGGAAAAAAATCTTCAGGCTCCTTTAGCTAAGGGTGAAGTGGTTGGTACTCTTTACCTACAAATAGAAGGTGAAGATATTGCAGAATACCCTTTAGTAGCACTTCAAGAAGTGAATGAAGGTGGCTTTATCGACCGTATGATTGATTTTGTAAAGTTAAAAGTAGGTCTAGAATAATGGATACTAAATTTGATCAATTACTTGATTTTCCATGCCAGCAAACCTTTAAAATTATGGGGCTAGCTGATCCTCTGCTACCAGAACATGTTATAGCTTGCGTTCAACAGCATGCTCCTGGAGATTACACCCCAACTGTGAAACCTAGTTCCAAGGGAAACTATCACTCGATATCACTTAGTGTGAGAGTCACTAGCAAAGACCATATGGAAACTTTATACAAAGAACTCGCTAAAATAGAATTAGTTCGAGTTGTTTTATAGATTGTTATTAGAAAGTTAGTTGAAATGAGTGAGGTAATTAAAAGTAGCTTGATAGTTAGGCAGTTAGGCCGACAGCCTTACATGCCTATTTGGCAGGCCATGCAAGATTTCACTAACAATAGAGATGCTAATAGTGCTGACGAAATTTGGTTAGTAGAACATGAGCCTGTATTCACTCAAGGTCAAGCTGGTAAAGAAGAGCACCTGTTGTTGCCCGGAGATATACCTGTAGTTCAAGTTGATCGAGGTGGTCAGGTTACTTACCATGGTCCGGGCCAGCAAATGCTGTACGTACTCATTAACATGAAACGTAATAAATTAGGGGTCAGACATTTAGTGACAGCCCTTGAGGAGTGTGTCGTTGAGACTCTTAAAGAATATAAGATATCAGCCTACCCCAAAGCAGATGCCCCAGGTGTTTACGTAGACCATAAAAAAATCTGCTCCATCGGATTGCGTATCCGTAAGGGTTGCTCGTTTCATGGCTTAGCGTTGAATGTAAATATGGATTTAAGTCCATTTAAACGTATCAACCCTTGCGGCTATGCTGGACTAGAAATGATAGATTGCGCCACATTAAATGGACCAACCTCACTGAATGAGGCTGGAGCTAAGATAACAAATCATTTATGTTCGTTATTAGGTATAAATACAAAAACATTTAGAGAAGGTTTTGATGACTAATGCTCGCCCAGTTGCCGGAGTAAAACTTCGGGACGACGAAAAAGTAAAACACATTCCAATTACTATCATGCCGACCGAAAAGGCTGAAATGTTACGTAAACCCGAGTGGATCAAAATTCGTCTACCTAGTAGTACAGATAAAATTGACCATATCAAAAAAACCTTACGTAAAAATAAATTGCATTCAGTTTGTGAAGAAGCAAGTTGTCCTAACTTAGCAGAATGTTTTAACCATGGTACTGCCACATTTATGATTTTAGGTGATATATGTACTAGGCGCTGTCCATTTTGTGATGTAGCTCATGGTAAACCTTTGCCTCCAAGCGCAGAAGAGCCAATTAAGTTAGCCACCACCATAGCTGAAATGAAACTAAAATATGTAGTTATCACCTCTGTAGACCGGGATGACTTACGCGATGGCGGTGCCCAGCACTTTGTGGATTGTATTAGCGCTATTCGTGAGCATAGCCCAGCAACTAAAATTGAAGTACTTGTACCAGATTTTAGAGGCCGTATGGATAGAGCTTTAGAGATTTTAAAGAAAGGTCCACCTGACGTATTCAACCATAACCTCGAAACCATTCCTCGCCTTTATCGTGAGTGCCGACCTGGCGCTAACTATCAGTGGTCATTAGACCTACTCAAAAAATTTAAAGAGCAGCACCCAGACATTCCAACTAAATCCGGGTTAATGATGGGAATGGGAGAAGATAAACACGAAATAGCTGAAGTTTTAAAAGACTTACGCTCCCACAATGTTGAGATGTTAACTCTGGGTCAATATTTACAGCCTAGTAAACACCACTTCCCTTTAAAGCGTTATGTGCACCCTGATGAGTTTAACGAGTTAGACGCTATAGCAAAAGACTTAGGCTTTACCCACGCAGCATGTGGTCCTATGGTTCGCTCAAGTTACCATGCTGATAAACAGGCAGCGGGCGAAGAAGTAAAATAATATTTAGTATAAAAAAACGGCTACGATGAAACCAACTAAAAGCCCGCTTATACTTATATTGAGCGGGCTTTTTCGTTTATACCTTAAATGGGCTAAATAAATCGATTAAGCAGTAAGCTCACCTAATGCAGCCATAGCTAATTCAGCTTTTTCTGCCTGGACAAAAATATGATCATGGTAATACGCTGCAATAACATTTGCGCTTATGCCTTTTTCAGCAAGTTTAGTCGCCACTGCAGCCGTCAAGCCGACAGCATCTAAGCTCGAATGTACAGTTAGCGTTATCCCTTTAAATACAGATTCAAATGGTAGTTTGTTAGCTTTCGCAGTTTTAGCCAATAGAACTAAAGTTAAGCCTTCTGACTCTTGATAAACAGCTAACGGATTTAATTCTTGAAAGTCTCCATAGCGCCCTTCTACTGAACAAAACACGTATTCCTCAGGCAATAATTTTGGAGACATAGACCTTAAAAGCTTCTCTAAATTTGTTTCTCCAACCACCTTTTTCCCCTCTGATTTAGTATTAAAACCTCTTTTATGTTTGAGCAATAAAAAAGCCCAGTAGATGCCACTGGGCTTTTACCTAAACAATTGTTTTAAAAAATTGTTATCTACTTTAGCAAAGCTAATAACTCAGCTGTTTTTTCTTCCATTAATGCAATATCACCTTTAGATTCTACATTTAATCTAACGACAGGCTCGGTATTAGACTTACGTAAATTAAAGCGCCATGTACCAAACTCCAACCCAATACCATCGGTATAATCTATAACTGTAGCCTGTGATTCATATTTATCTAACACCGACTTGATAGATGCATCAGGATCAGCCAGAGTGCTATTAATCTCACCTGAAGATGGGAACGCAGCAATACGCTCTTTCACTAACTGTGACAAAGGCTTTTTAGTGGTACATAACAACTCTGCCACTAACAACCATGGGATCATGCCAGAGTCACAATAAGCAAAATCTCTGAAGTAGTGATGAGCACTCATTTCTCCACCATAAACAGCGTCATCAGCTCGCATCCGCTCTTTAATAAAGGCATGGCCTGTTTTACTCTTAATGGGCACGCCACCAGCTGAGGTCACTATATCTTCAGTATTCCAATAGACTCTAGGGTCATAAATAATTTTAGACCCAGGGTCTTTATCTAAAAATGCCTTGGCTAGTAAGCCAACTATATAATAACCTTCAACGAACTCGCCTGTTTCATCAAACAAGAAACAACGATCAAAGTCTCCATCCCAAGCAATCCCCATATCAGCACCGCTATCTTTAACAGCATTTGCGGTATCTGCACGACTTTCAGGTAAAAGTGGATTAGGAATACCATTTGGAAATGAACCATCGGGAGTATGATGAACTTTTATAAATTCAATGGGGACATTCGCATTATCTAATGCACTTTGAATAGCATCTAATGCATCACCAGCAGCACCGTTACCGGCATTAACAACCAATTTAAGAGGCGTTATATTTTTCAGGTCAATATAAGATAAAATATGTTCAACATATGCAGCCATATTGCTAATAACTTTATATTGATTTGAAGCTTTTAACTTATCGATTTCAACGGAGCTTTTCCCAGATATAAATGCTTCTTCTGTCACCATTGTATTCGCATAAAAACCTAACCTAGCGAGTACTTCTTCGTTGTCGTAGGTCTCGGCTAAGTCGCGAATAGCAAATAGTCCTGTATCACCACTAACAGGTTTAGAATCAGTTTTAACTAACTTCATACCGTTATAATCAATTGGATTATGACTGGCAGTTACTTCAATACCACCATCCATACCTAAGTGTTTGGTAGCAAAATAAATCTCTTCAGTACCTGTCATTCCTAAATCTGTGACAATGGCACCACCATCAATCAAACCCGCAGATAAAGCTAGTTTCAAAGGTTCAGAGGTTAATCGAACATCTCCCCCAACCACTACAGTTTTAGCTTTCATTTGCTCAGCAAAAGCCCTGCCAATTCTGTAAGCAACATTTTCATCAAGTTGCTCAATCAATTTTCCGCGAATGTCATAAGCTTTAAAACAGGTAATTTTCATACTTTCCCTTTATCTTTTAAAATTTAATAGAGTCTTAAAGTTTACTTAGCTGCCACGCGGCCATAGCGGTCTGAAAAACGCACTATGTCATCTTCACCTAAATAGGTTCCTGATTGCACTTCAATTAACTCTAAAGGGATACGTCCAGGGTTTTCTAAAGCATGAACTACACCTACAGGAATATAAGTAGATTGGTTTTCTGATAATAGTAAAGTTTCTTCACCATTTGTTACTTTAGCGGTACCAGATACCACAATCCAATGCTCTGCTCTGTGGTGATGCATCTGCACTGATAATTTCTCGCCAGGCTTAACGGTAATACGTTTAACTTGGAAACGCTCACCGTTATCGATTGAGTCATAACTTCCCCATGGTCTAAATACTTCACGATGGAATTGCCATTCTGGGCGACTTTCAGCTTTAAGTTTATTAACTACATTCTTAATATCTTGAACTTTATCTTTATGAGATACGAGCACAGCGTCTTTAGTTTCAACAACAACAACATTATCTAAACCCACTACAGAAATAAGGCGTTGTTCAGAATTAACATAGCTATTACTCACGCCGTCTAAGATTGCATCACCGATAACAACATTATTGTTTTCGTCTTTTTCTTTAGCAGTTTCCCATAAAGAGGACCAACTACCCACATCACTCCAACCTGCATCTAGCGGCACTACACAGGCAGAGTCTGTTTTTTCCATTACCGCATAATCAATTGAGTCATCAGGACAATCTGCAAATACATCAGCATCTACTCGGACAAATTCTAGATCGGGGGCTTCTGTGGCAATGGCTTTTTTGCATATAGTTAACATTTCAGGAGCGTACTTCTCAAGCTCTTCTAAATAACGACTTGCTTTGAACATAAACATGCCACTATTCCAATAATACTCACCAGAATCAACATACTGTTGTGCGGTAGCCAAGTCAGGCTTTTCTACAAAACTTGCTACATCAAAGCCAACCTCAACCGCTTCTACACCAGCTCCTCTCTTTATGTAGCCATATCCAGTATGAGCAGAATCAGGCACGATTCCAAAGGTTACGAGCTTGCCTTGGCTAGCTAGTAACTCAGCCTGTTTAATTGCCCTATGAAACTCTGGCGCATCATTTATTAAATGGTCAGCAGCTAAAATCAATAAAACTGGATCTTCGTCATTTTTTAATGCATGCAACGCCGCTAATGCAATAGCAGGTGCAGTATTGCGCCCCATTGGTTCTAATAAAATTCCACCATGTGCGATGTCTTGTTGACGTAATTGCTCAGCCACTAAAAATCGGTGGGCATCATTACAAATAACAATTGGCTGCTCAGCATCACTGCCAGATAACCTTTCAATGGTATCTTGCAACATAGTTAAGTCACTTGTTAATCGCAAAAATTGCTTAGGTAATGCAGCTCTTGATTTTGGCCATAAACGACTTCCACTACCGCCAGCTAAAACAACAGGTTTCATTTAACTTTCCTTTTGATTGATCCAATATTGACAGACAAGAAGTGGCTGCTAATTCAGTAAACACTAATAGTATTAAAGCTTACCTACATATTCAATAAAGAACTGACAAATTAACGTTAACAATTTTCTCTACTGCACTGGTAGAATATCTAAGCGTTAAGAATAAAAGAGTATTTATGCAAAATTCAAAACAACTTGTTAACAATCAAGCGTTTGACCCCAATCGTTTTGGTGGCACTCAGCGAGTATATGGCGTCGAAGGTACTAATATTTTACACCAAGCCCATGTGTGCGTAGTTGGCGTCGGCGGTGTAGGCTCATGGGTGGCAGAATCACTTGCAAGAACAGCCATAGGCAAAATAACTTTGATAGATTTGGACGATATCTGTGTTACCAATACGAATAGACAAATTCATGCAGATACAAATACGGTTGGTTCAGCGAAAGTTGATGTCATGGCGAAGCGCATTAAGCTAATAAATCCTCTTTGCCAAGTTAATACTATCGAAGATTTTGTGACGCCCGAAAACGTTTCTGAATTGATTACAACAAACTATGATTATGTCGTCGATGCGACTGATAGTATAAAAGCTAAAGCTGCAATGATTGCGTTTTGTAAACGTAACAAAATCCCAATTATCACCATAGGTGCGGCTGGGGGGCAGATAGACCCTACACAAATTGCCGTAACTGACTTGAGTAAAACAATTCAAGATCCGCTGGCAGCAAAATTACGCTCTGAATTAAGACGGTTTTATAACTTTTCAACTAACCCAAAACGCCGGTTTGCTATTGACTGTGTGTACTCTAAAGAGCAACTTCATTACCCCCAACCCGATGGTAATGTGTGTAAACAAAAAAACCTAAATGATGGCAGTGTTAAATTAGACTGTAATAATGGCTTTGGTGCTGCAGTGGTGGTCACCGCTACTTTTGGGTTTGTTGCAACAGCTAGGTTGATAGAAAAATTAATTGATAAAAAGTCTAAGGCTAATACATAAGTAAGGCTAAACAATACCAGTCATTATTTATCATCGACAAATTAGCGAATAAACCACACAATAACGAATACAATAAATTTAATGGACAAATATTATGCAAATGACATCAGCCGAGCTTGCCAAGTTAATGTTAGATAGTGCTCAAAATGCGGTAACGACGACCCAAGAAGAATTTAAGCTTACCTTAGACTTTTCAGAAGAGAGTATTAATTTAGTTGATGATGTCATTTTAGCATGGTTAGGCCGCTATAAAGACCAAGCTTTGGAAGAAAATGCTGTTTTCACCATTTGCAATATTTATGGGGCCTATGTTGGGGAAATATTTAAAGAAAAAATTGGTGGAGATTGGACCTATGATGAGTCTAACCCAGATGCACCTTACGTCGTCCTTAGTTATGCAGGCAGCAGCTACGCATTTGCAGGAGTTTGTTACCAACGTTTAGTCAATGACAGTAACATAAGCATTAAAAATTATTTCGATGAAGCCGTAGCTAATAACTTACAATAATTTAGGAGTTTTAGATTGATGTTGTAAATTAGTTTTTACCCTTTTCTCCAATCAGCCAACATCAATCTAATATGGTTATCTTTAATTACAAAATACAAACATAAGACCCCAATTAAGGTCGTGAATGATATAGCCCAAGAAAATTGCCAATGATTGAATTTTGCTAACATCAGATTGAAGCTTAAATCCCCTAATATTGATATCGTCATACAAGGTCTAATAAACCCAAACAGCCAAGTTCTATTGTTGCCCCAAATCTTTTCTCTAAAACCTACAATAACAAGCACTGCCAAAGCAGGTAGTCCAATAGCAAGGCTTATATAAAGAAGGTTAGTTTCAGGAAAAAATATTCGTAATAGAGTATAACCGCTGTCACGACCCGATAAAGAAGCAATAAATATTAAAAAGCTACGACTTAAATATAACAAACACAGATATAGACCCAGCGAAGGTAATATTCGTCCTGAGGCATCATAAAACTTAAGGGGTAGTAACAGCTTCACTCACTTATCCAATATTTTAAGCACTTTACGTAGCTTTGTTACGGTTTTCTCTAATTTCTGATATCACCTCATCTACATCTGACAATCCAGTATTGGCATTATAAACATGCATCACTATATTGGGCTCTATATTGTGACGATTTTTAGTAACTACGGCAATTTTTGACAACGCGCTTTCAATTCGGTTAAAGGAATCTTTTGCAATTGACTCTTGAATATCTTGAATACACACAATAAATTGATCAGCACTCACTCTACCTACAATATCCAAATCTCTAGTTGCGTGTTTTAAACAGCTAGCCAATTGCGTAATCAAGAGGTCTGACTCAGTAGTGCCATATTGGCTTTGTATATCACATAAATTACTAACATTAATCAATGCTAGAGCATTTACTCGCTCACTATTTGTTGACTTTATTTTCCGAATTTTGGATAAAACTGCTTGTTCGTTCAAAAGGCCAGTAGCTGGATCCGAGCCTAATTTTCTTAAATAAGCTCTACCTACAGTCCAATATGCCAGTAACGCGAAACACAAAGTAATCCCTAGAAGACTAAAAACAGCCTGCCAGCGTTTTCTTTCAAACTCTTCAATATTCGTTTCAAGACCAGTAATTTTATTATGTAAATTAGCAACCCCTAACACCCTTCCCGAAGCTTGCTGTTGTTGCATTTTCTCTACTGTAATATCTACGTATTTATCAAAACTATCCCCAGCGGCTTCTAAATTCCCCATAAATAAATGAGCTTTAACTAAAAACCTTAAATATCTTTCTTGTTTTGCAAACCTCCCAGACATGGCGGTTTTAGAATCTTGTTGTTTATCTAGAAACGCCTTGACACATTCTTTATTCCCTTCATTTAAACATAATGCTGTGGCATACCATTCATATAACTTAGCCATCTCTTTGTTAGAAATTTGAGTTAAGAACGCTTGCCAAGTTCTTAAACTTTTTTTCATTTCTATATAATTTTCAGTCACATAATAATGACGACTTAAAGCAAAGTGATACCAACTATTAGTCAATGGCGTATTCACTTTCAGGTTGCCTTCTCCGAGCTCATCTATCATTCGCTTTGCATTATCAAAATCACCACTGCCCGTTAAAGCTGAAATAATACTTATGAGAGGAGCAAGTTGGTTTTTTTCTTCGTAAACTGACAGGCCTAAGCGATAACTTTTCTCGTATTCTTCAGCAGCTAAGACTCGCTGCCCAATTGAGCTATATAGTAAACCAATATTATTGTGAATATGTGCCAACGCTTTTTTGTCATTTTGCTTGGAATAGGACTCAAGTAAGGAGAAAAGTAGGCCTAATTTAACACCAAAGTCTTGCTTGTCTTTTCCACATTCAGTTATTAAACCTAATTGAGAACTAAGATAAATATCGCTAAACTTATCTTTAGCTAACTGTTCAGATTTTCGATAATACTCACACTTTCTAGGGTCATCATTTACATCAAAAATAAACCCTAGCTGATAATGAATACTGGCATAACTTTCAGAAGACTCACTTAAACTCTTATTAGCTAACAAACTAGCAATTAGTCGTTGTGCTGCATCACTATTGCCTACACAAATTAACCAGTGAGCTTTATGAACTTTCAATTTAATGGATTGTTCAATAGAAGTATTGATGTCCTTTAAATAATTATCAACTCTAGTTATAGAGCTATCAGATGGGCAATCAAATGTGGAGACATGCACCTCTTTTATAAAATCGTCAAGATCATCAGCGAACACGCTGAATGGCAATTGCATTGAAAGCAAACCCAAAGTTATGATCTTTGCAAATCTGATCAAAGTAACCTCATATATATACGATTATAAATAAAACAAACATTATCAGCTTATTTCAACTGAATTGAAAAACCTGCCAATAAAAATGGCTTGTTACCCAACAACCAATAGTTTGTCACTTTATTACTCTTGGATAAGAGAACAGTGCTTCACCACGAACTTTTATCTCGGGGCTACTGCGTTCTTTTTGGTTTAATAACCAACATATCTCCGAAACCTACTATTTCGCTATTATACTCGATCTCTTACAGTTCGCGAATCAAATTGGAGTCGTGCATCCGTTGAGTTAGATTTGATTTTCAGTTAAAAGTTGATGAGTACCCCCTGAAGAGTTAACAACTATTTTAGTTGTTAAATTAAACTCATAGGCATTCGAAACTGCATTACCCTGTCTACATTTATTCTAAAATCGCTTGTGTCTTTATTGTTAAGTAATAGACCGCTAGCTAGTGGCCCCCATCTAGCTTAAATAATCATCAAACTGACAACAAAGTACCCGATGAAAGTCAATGCTCCACCAAATAAGGCATAAGGCATTTGCGTTCGGACATGCGTCAATAAATCACAGCCAGACGCAATAGATGATACAGCTGTGGTATCAGATATTGGCGAACAGTGATCCCCAAATACACCACCTCCTAATATAGCGGCAATAACAAATGAAGGAGGTAAGCCTAATGTTTCAATAAGAGGTACACCAATAGGAATAAGAATTGCGAAGGTTCCCCAAGATGTCCCCGTAGTAAAAGACATAACAGCGCCTGCTAAAAATAACACAGGAACCACCAAACTAAGGGGTAAATAATCACCCACTAACCCAGCAACAAATACCCCAGTTCCCAACTCTTTTAAACTTGCACCTAATGTCAGTGAAAATAAGACGATAGTAACTAAAGGTAGAATCTCCCCCATACCTTTGAAGCCTGTATCAACTAACTCTTTGTGGGTGTTTTGCTTAGAGGTCAACAATAAAATATATGCAACAAAACAAGCAAACACTGTGGCATAAAGTACTGATTTGCTGCCACTACCATTGGCTAAAACGCCATCACCAGTCCAAAGCATAAAACCAATCATTCCAAATATCATACTTAGAAGCGGTAACAGCATAAACCGGGCTTTAGTCCCAGTAATTTGGCCTTGCTCACCTTCTAATTGAACTAATTCTTTATCTGCTTCTTTAAGTGGACCATGTACCTTGTCGGCCAAAATTGTATACAGCACTACTACCAGAGCAATAATTGCGTAAAAGTTAAACGGGATGGTTCCCCATAATACTGATACCGCACTTTGCTCCATTTCATAATTACTCAATAAACCAAGAATGAAAGCCCCCCACCCATTTAACAAAATTAAAATACAAATAGGTGCACTGGTACTATCAATTACATAAGCAAGTCTAGCCCGACTCATCTTAAACTTGTCAAACAACCCACGGGCTAAAATCCCCGAAGCTAGAACACTTAAGTTTGATTCAATAAAAACCACTATGCCCGTAAACATAGTTAACAAACCAACTTGTCTTTTACTCTTTGCAACGCCTTTGTTAATCAATAACTCTACTGTGGCGGTTACACCGCCTGAATTACGCATATATGCTAACAGGGCACCAATCAACAAGCTAAACAGTAGAATTCGGCTATTGCCTCCAGAGGTAACAATTTCGATGACTCTTTCGATTGACGCAATTGACCCCGAAAACAAGACCTCAGAACCATTTTGAAAAGCCAATAGCCATTCAGCACTGAGTATTGCCATAACTAGCGCCAGAATGACCTCTTTACGCCAAAAAACGATAACTATAGCTATTAGGGGAGGGAGAATTGAATACCAATGCATGCTAGAACCTTATTTTGATGAAGCTTTTTTAATTATGGTGGTAAGTTGAATCAGATAATGACAGCTTAATGTATCATTATTTACAGAATAAATTATAGGAAAGCACACTCACCTTTAATCATTTAATATAAAATACAGCAAAGCCTTATATGTGTGCCACTACTTCTTTAAACATAAACAGAAATTGTACCTTTAAGTAACTGGAACCCTATATACAATTACGGTTTCTATTATTGTTAATGCAAGTCCCTGAATATAAAAATACCAACAATGTATATTGCAATACCTTAATAAGACTTAGCTAGTTTAAGTTTTCGGTTAGCAGGGACACTTAAAAATGGCTGTAATGTAACAAGGAAATCATTCGCAACGCTTTTATCTATAGATGCATAATTTGCCCCTTCAAAGACGCTATCAAGCTCAATTGCCACAAATAGCTCACAAAGTTGACACAAAGTGAAATGGGGTATTGATTCCGCTTTGCCACTATTTTTATTATAAAAAACAAAGTCACCGGTAGCTAATTGCTGCTTAAAAGAATGCGTTTTATCCCAAATACTAAAATAATAAATAATGTTTTCTACCTCACTACCTACAATTTCTTTTACGCTAGTTCTCAAATCAGCCTCTATTAGACTGTTATTAAGTTCATTTTCTAAATAAGCGACATAATAAAACCCTGCTTGTTGCAGGGCTAAATCAGCATTCCATTCTTTCAATAGACATCGGGTACTTTCAAGATGAGTAATTAAATCACTATCAAGGTGTTCAAACTTCCCTGCCCCTAACTCAATTAACTTACGAAACTTAATATCCATAGCCGCTCCTAACGCCATTTCTACTTTAAATTTCCAATCCCAAGATTAGACTTACTCATATAATTTGCCAGTGCAAGACTATCAAAGCGATCAGACCTTGATAACCCATGGAACACCCCAAGTTGATCAGATATATTTCGCTGTTGCCCTAATTTTTGCACACCTTCAACTTTTTGTATCTTAATTTTAAAGCCAACAATACCAGCCAGTAGTTTATCAACAAAGTGTTCAGAAACGACTTCTTGATTATCTAGCAAACCAGGTTCGTATTTTTGAACCAGAGCGGTGATTGCCTTTACAGTCTGTTTTTTAGAAGTCAACTCGACACAACCGTATACATGCACCGCTGCATAATTCCAGGTTGGAACAGCTGGTCGCGCCTGATACCAACTTGGTGAAATATAACTGTGGGGGCCGCTAAAAGTAATTAAAACATTCGCTTTATCAAGAACTTTCCATTGAGGATTAGCTCTAGCGCAATGGCTATAAAGGCTCCCCATTTCACCTTCATCAGACTTTAATAAAAATGGTAAATGACTCGCCTGCAACCTACTTTCAGTCACACAACTAGAGTCATCCGAAACTAAAATACCAAAACCAAATTCATCAATAAATTGTTGCATTGTAGCTAGATTGCCCATTGCAAATGACTTAGGAGCAAACATTTTTATTCCTTTTATTATGTGCAAAAGTTAACTTAGCTTGTAAATCGGCCTTAACCGCAGGCCAGTCTGATTTAATAATACTGTAAATCGCGCTATTACGAATACTACCATCTTGTTGAATACGCGCGCACCTGAGTATCCCTTCAAATTTAGCGCCAACTCCCAAAATAGCAGTCCTAGATTGTTGGTTTTTTTGGTGCGTTTGGAAGGCGACTCGATTCACCTCAAAAACCTCAAAAGCATAGGTTAACATTAGTAATTTACAGCTCCGGTTGACGTGACTTTTCTGTACGCGAGGGTTTAAAAAGGTATACCCAATCTCAATGGTTTTATGCTCTTTAACGATATTCAAAAAGCTACTCGAGCCCACCACTTGGTTTTGGCACTTGTCTATAACCACAAATGGAATTTGTACGCCGAGTTTTTTGTTTGATAAACACTTCTCTACCCAGGTTTTTGTAGCCTGCTCGGATTTACAATAGTGATGACTTGTCCACTCCCAGATAGAAGAAGCTTGTCCAGTCTTATATAAGGGGTCGATATGTTTCAGTGTCATGGGCTCTAAAGCTACATATTCATCTTGTAGTGAAGGAACAATGGTAAACATCAATTAATCTCAAGGGTTAAATAAAGGTGATTTACTATCGC
The DNA here is from genome assembly GCF_004360155.1 of Paraglaciecola marina. Classification (GTDB taxonomy): domain Bacteria; phylum Pseudomonadota; class Gammaproteobacteria; order Enterobacterales; family Alteromonadaceae; genus Paraglaciecola; species Paraglaciecola marina. Next base: position 54,484 of record NZ_SAIS01000011.1, read on the forward strand.
CCCTTACTGGTCTACCGTAAACAACCAATAAAAACAAATTAAATAGACCAATGAAAATATTTAGCTTAGTCGATAACGGCACTCCCAAATACCTGCAGTTAGCAGAGTCTGTTAAACAAAACATTAGGAAAGGTAACTTGTTACCCGGAGATACTTTGCCTTCTGTTAAATCCTTCAGTGATGACTTACATGTAAACCGACACACTATAATGAAAGCTTTTGCAGAGTTGATTGCCGAAGGCTGGGTTGAGTCAAAACAACGAGTCGGTTATAAAGTGGGGGTAAACATCCCCATTGAAGGTAGCCAAAAAACATTAAAAAGTTACGCTAAACAACCTAAATTTAAATATAGATTAGTCAGGTCAGGCCCCTCTATCGATCACCCACCAGCGAATCAATATGAATATAATTTTTCAGGCGGACAGCCAGATTTATTTAAGTTTCCATTCAACGAATTTAAACAGCATATGTCTGCAACTCTCACAAGGCCTAACCTTGAACAACTGAGCTATGGTGAAATAATGGGAGTACCAGAATTAAGGCAACAAATTGAAAATTACCTTCGTAAATCTCGAGCCATAACAAACCGAGAAGTCATCATTACTAATGGTTCACAAGAAGCTCTTTTTATAATTGCGCAATTATTGTTACAGATGGGAGATCAAGTGGCAGTAGAGGCCCTAGGTTACCCGCCAGCTATGGCTGTTTTTAATAACGCAGGTGCCGATTTAGTCGCCATAAAGCAAGATCAGATGGGAATAATTCCTGAAGACTTGGAACAAAAAATACAAAGTGGAAGCATTAAGCTTATTTACTTAACTCCATTACACCAATACCCGACAACCGTGACATTACCGATTGCTCGTAGAATGGCTGTTTACCAATTAGCGGCAAGGTATAATATTCCTATTGTAGAAGACGATTACGATCATGAGTTCCATTATCGCTGCCAACCGCTAGCACCAATGGCTTCAAATGATCCACAACAACTAGTTATTTACCTATCAACCTTTTCTAAAATTATGTTTCCAGGCGCGAGAATTGGCATATTAGCAGTGAATAAAACACTAGCCAAAGCGGTTGCCGAGTATCGTATGATAATCTCTCATAAAGGCAATGCACTTATGCAATTAGCACTAGCAAAATGGATGGAAGAAGGAGGATTCGAACGTCACCTAAAACGTATAACTCGCATCTACATGGCACGTAGAGAAAACGCTATAAAATGCTTAGAACAACATAATTCATTTGATTTTATATGCCCTGACGGTGGAATGGCCTTATGGGTAAAACTCAAGAGTACATCAATAAACACGTCTAAGCTCGCAGCTTTAGCTAGGCATAAAGGGATTTATATTCAACACGAAAAACAGTATCACACGGTTCCACAAAGTAACCGTAACCACTATTTACGAATTGGCTTTGCAAGTCTGCCAGAGACAAAGTTTAATGAGGGACTATCAATCTTAGTCAAGTTAATTAACACCAAAGCGCAGTCATTAAGTTAAGCAAACAATTACAAAATTGTTTTTCTGTAACTCACTTTTTCTATATCGACGACTTCAACAGTGAGAGAAACTGGAGACCTGGCTATTTTGGTCAATGAATTTAACATCATCTCGGATAACATTTTCTTTTGTTGATGGTTTCTGCCTTGTAAAATTTTAACATTGACATGGATAAAAGGCATATCGCCAGCCCCTGTTTGATAATACTCAAATGCTATCGCTCTGGTTTTAATAGACGCTTCTTCAAATAGCTCCGAGTCTACTGCTCCTTGATGGACACATTTAATCAAAGATTCTAGGCTTAATTCTTTTTCAATATTTTTTGAATATTCAACGATACAGTGTGGCATAAAACCTCTTAATTAACGCAAGGGTAATTCAATCCCCTCCAAAAAAACTAACATCTTTTTTCAAATAACTAATGACTCACCCTTCAAAACACCAAGCGACCATTACAGAAAACATCAGGGATTAAACTCAAAATATAAAATAATCAGACTAGATATTGCCGTTATCAATAAAACATATCCATTGATCCCAAAATGATCTTTTGCACGTCGGTTACGAAACCGCTTCATGATTAAAACAGCGATACTTATCACCACACATAAAGCTAATAGCACTACAAGGTAGATACTGAGTGTCTGTGACCATTCTTGTCGTCTTTCCAATCCCCAAAAAGCTTGAACACCCGATACGAATTCGGGTCTGGCATTATGAAAAACCAACAAGGCACCTATAAATGTAAACCAGCCTAGTACATTCACAAAAACCATGCACCTAAAAAACAGATCATTCTCTCTACGGATTCTCCGCCTATTTGGGCTACGACTATGTAAAGGTTGATTTTGCTTCATATAATAAATAAGTTCTCAAAATAGTGTTTTTAAATCGATTTTTCTTGAGTCTAAGCGCTAGCTGCGTAAGATTACACACCTTGTAATAATAGCCAATGAAACGTTAGTCGAGTCTTATAGTAACATCGCCTATGTTTTCGGCTAGTAAAACAATTTCAATAGCTTTTTTATCTTCTTTAATTGTTTATCTATAAACAGTTTTAGCAAGGTTTAGATACCCCCAAAATTACTATAATAAAGTAATTTGACGTTTAAATTTGATTACAGGTCTAAAGACCTTAAATCCCATTAAAGTGGAGAGATATAGATGGCGCACGCCCCGGTGGCAGAGATTTTTGCCGGTAAATATTCAATAGGTGAACAGGTTACAATAAAGGGCTGGGTACGTACTCGCAGAGATTCCAAAGCCGGTTTATCTTTTATTGCAGTGCACGACGGTAGCTGCTTTGATCCCATCCAAGTGATAGCTCTAAACTCCATTGAGAATTATTCAGACATTCAAAAACTCACAACCAGTTGCTCATTAATTGTAACCGGCACCCTTAAAGAGTCTCAAGGGCAAGGACAGTCTTTAGAAATAGAAGCTCAAAGTATTGAGATAGTCGGCTGGGTTGAAAACCCAGACACCTTCCCTATGGCACCAAAGCGTCATAGTATGGAATACCTTCGTGAACACGCCCATTTAAGAGCAAGAACAAACGTAGGTGGTGCAGTAACTCGCGTTAGAAACTGCCTATCACAAGCAATCCATCGCTTTTTCCATGAGCAAGGCTATTGTTGGATCAGTACACCAATTTTAACCGCCAGCGATACCGAAGGCGCGGGCGAAATGTTCAGAGTATCAACACTGGATATGCTAAACATCCCGACCACCGATAAAGGCGAAGTAGACTACAGCCAAGATTTCTTCGGAAAAGAAACATTTTTAACAGTGTCTGGGCAATTAAATGGCGAAACATACGCCACTGCCATGTCAAAAATTTATACCTTTGGTCCAACCTTCAGAGCAGAAAATTCCAATACTAGCCGCCATTTAGCTGAGTTTTGGATGATAGAACCCGAAGTGGCGTTTGCTGATTTAGCAGACATAGCCCAACTCTCTGAAGACTTACTTAAATATGTATTCAAAGCGGTACTAACCGAACGGGCAGATGATATGGCATTTTTTGCGCAGCGCATCAACAAAGACGCCATTAGCCGCTTAGAACAAGTCATCGCGCAAGATTTTGTGCGTATGGATTACACAGACGCTATCGAAATTTTGCAAAACTGTGGCAAGAAGTTTGAGTTCCCAGTTAGTTGGGGAGTTGACTTGTCGTCTGAACATGAACGCTATTTGGCTGAAGAACATGTTGGCGCACCTATCATCATGCAAAACTATCCAAAAGATATTAAAGCTTTCTATATGCGCATTAATGACGATGGCAAAACAGTAGCCGCTATGGACGTTTTAGCACCGGGCATAGGTGAAATAATAGGTGGCTCACAGCGTGAAGAGCGCTTAGATGTGTTTGATAAACGCTTAGCTGAGATGAACCTAAGCCAAGAAGATTATAGCTGGTATCGTGACTTACGCAGATACGGCACAGTTCCCCATTCTGGCTTTGGGTTAGGTTTCGAACGTTTAGTAGCTTATGTAACTGGCATGCAAAACGTAAGGGATGTTATTGCTTTCCCAAGAACACCTGGTAATGCAAATTACTAAAATTGTTCTGTAGATATATTTTAAGCCACCTTCGGGTGGCTTTTTTAATGGCTCAAAGAAAACTCTATATCTTCGACTACCAACGCTTTCAATGTACATTAATGATAAATAACTGTTCACCATAAAAATGGTCGAGCAGTTGAAGATACGCTAATTTATATACCATGCCTTAGCCCTCTAACTTACATCGAGATAGCCATGAAAATATCACAACAACTTTTCACAGAAATCACCTCATCAGGAACCTTAGAGGTATCGATTCGAGAAGTGAAGATCCCAGAGCCCAAAGCCCATGAGGTGATTGTCAAAATTGAGGCTGCACCTATTAACCCTTCTGATATGTGGCCAATGTTTGGACCTGCTAATTTAGAAGAAGCAAATGTCAATCCTGAAAAAACACGAATGACAGCACCAGTACATAGAAATATGCTACCAAGAATAAAATCTCGTCTAGACCAAGTATTACCTATAGGAAATGAAGGCGCAGGTAAAGTCATTGCTGCAGGTGATAGTCCAGAAGCACAGGCACTATTAGGTAAAACAGTGGGGGTATTAACAGGGTCCATGTACAGTGAGTACTGCTGTGTCCCCATACAAACTTGCATGGTCCACAAAGATTCCACTACACCAAGAGAAGCTGCCTCGTCATTTGTTAATCCACTAACCGCCTTAGCTATGATTGAAACCATGAGAGCAGAAGGCCACAGAGCTTTAGTGCATACAGCGGCTGCATCGGCACTTGGGCAAATGTTAAACAAAGTATGTATACAAGAAAACATAGCGATAATTAATATTGTACGTAATCAAGAGCAGGCAAATATTTTATCAAAACTAGGTGCCAGCTATATTTGTGATTCATCCAAAGAGAGCTTTAAAGCTGATTTATATCAAGCAATTAAAGAAACGGGCGCTACATTGGCTTTTGACGCTATTGGTGGTGGTAACTTGGTAAGTGACATTCTAAGTACAATGGAAAGAGTTGGAAGCGAAGATACCTTAGGTTTCAATACTTATGGCTCAGAAACCAATAAACAAGTTTACATATATGGTGGCTTAGACTTCTCACCAACTGTACTCAATCGTGCCTATGGAATGACTTGGAGTATTGGTGGTTGGCTATTAATGCGCAGCTTGGGGAAACTAGCCCCAGAGAAAGTAGCAAAACTATACAAAAAAGTGGCAAATGAAATTACGACAACCTTTGCGTCAAACTTTACAAAGGAGTTGAGCTTAAAAGACGCGCTAACCCCAGAAACTATAATAAAATACAATGCAAAAAGAACAGGCGAAAAATATCTGATAAACCCGTCAAAGAACTAAATATTGTTTTGCAACCATAATCTATGGCAGCTGATGGCCTTTTATTTTAGATAACCTAATGGGTTAATAATAGAAATGAGTGCGCCACGCTGCCATGTTTATTAACTAAATAACAGGCACCTGTAAACCTAAATAGAGACAGCTAAAAACTCAATGTAAAAAATTACTGTTTATCGTCTAGATTTGAGGTTTAATAAACACTATTGGCCAGTGATTTTAGGAAAAGTATAGGTGACAATCAGCACAGTACCCGATACGCAAATTGAACCTTCAAGTAATCAAGTTATTCGCTGTCACGAATGTCATTTTCAAGTTAATGTTCCAAAGTTAGCAAACAAACAAGCAGCTTTATGCCCAAGGTGCAAATTACAATTAACCGCCTATCATCAAAATGGCTCACAAAACATTATCGCATTGGCACTCACTGCGTTAGTTTTTTTGGTGGCATCATTACCTTTTGAGTTTTTATCATTTAGTGCAAGTGGCCAGTCTCAATCAATTAATTTACTCAATAGTTTTGACGTTTTAATTGAAAATAATTATGAAATTTTAGCTTTGCTAGAGGCTATATTTATGTTGATTCTGCCCTCCTCAATATTACTCACTTTGTTATACGTATTGGTCCCATTAGAATTAGGGTTCCGCCTTCCCAAAACAGACGCGGCCATTGATGTTATTTTTTTATTGATACCTTGGGCCATGGCAGAGATTTTTTTAATAGGAGTCTTGGTTAGTTTAACCAAAATAATGTCTTTAGCCGATATTGCCATAGGACTATCATTTTATGCCTATGTGTTTTTTACTATATTCATGACGATTACCCTATATTATGTAGATAAACATCAATTAAAAAAATCCCTCAATACTAACCACGTAGAAATACATTCACAGATAAACAAATCACTAAGTGTTCAAAAGACTTGGGCATTGCTTGTAACTTCAGTATTGCTCTATATACCGGCTAATGTACTGCCAATTATGCATACCAATACCCTAGGAAATGACGAGCCTAGTACTATTTTAGGGGGGGTCATTTTATTATGGAAAATGGGATCTTACCCTATTGCGATTATTATTTTTATAGCCAGTGTTTTTGTTCCCCTAGCTAAATTGTTCATTTTATGTTGGTTAAATTATTCGGTTCAGGTTGAAAGTGACCAGAAGAAAACCGAGCGCATCTATTGGTATAGGGTCACTGAATTTGTAGGCCGTTGGTCTATGGTTGATGTGTTTGTAGTCGCAATATTGGTAAGCTTAATTCAACTAGATAATTTAATGAGTATTGTACCAGGCTACGCAGCACTTGCTTTTTGTGGTGTAGTAATTTGTACAATGTTAGCAGCCATAACATTTGACTCAAGACTCATATGGCTAACATCAAATACAACAGAAGGTCGTATAAACAATGACTGATAGTCATCAAAATAAACAAGTTGAAGATGCAATTGTTACTGAAAAACGCAGCGTCTCTAAAATATGGCTTATTCCCCTTATTACACTGCTAATCGCATTGTGGATGACTTACTACCATTGGGCTAACCAAGGCCCACTAATTACCATAGAGTTTGATACAGCCACAGGTTTAGAAGCCGGAAAAACAAAAATTAAAACTCGTGATGTAGATATTGGTGTGGTCAATAAAATCGTGTTATCAGATGATCTTAGTAGTGTGTTAGTCACAGTACGAATGGATAAAGATGTAGATGCAATATTACACCAAGATAATCAGTTTTGGATTGTCTCACCTAGGGTTTCACTCAGTGGAGTATCTGGCCTCGGAACCATTTTATCAGGGCCTTACATAAATATGGCACCTGGCATAGAACCTAATTTATCAGAACACTTTATTGCCCTTAATGCTCCTCCAGTAACCCCTGCAGGCACACCTGGGTTACACGTCACGCTAAATAGTGAAACTGAGTTTGCTTATAAAAAAGGCGACCCTGTCATCTACAAAGGAATTAAAGTTGGAGAGTTTGAAGATATTAACTTCAATTTCGAAGAGCGAGTTGTTTATTACAATACTTTTATTCAAGCGCCTTATCATGAACTTATCACCACCAACACCAAATTTTGGGACATAAGTGGGGCTCAAGTTGAGCTAGGTGCCAGTGGCGTTAATGTTAGTACTGGTAGCATTGAATCGATTCTCACTAATGGGGTTACTTTTGGTATCCCTGAAGGTATGAATATGGGTGAAAGAGTCACCGATCGGGATTTTTTTGATATACACCCTTCCTATTACGCTGCGTCAGAAGAGCGCTATAAATTCAGTGCCAACTTTGTTATCTATGTTAAAGATACTGTCAGAGGCTTACAAGTTGGAGCACCTGTTGAATACAGAGGCTTAGTGGTTGGTAAGGTCTTATCTATAAACGAAACAGAAAACCAAAAGGTTCAGCTACTTGAACAAGGTTATGACATCCCTGTTACCATTGGAATACAGCCAGGAAGAATACAACAACCCGACACCACTGAAAGTGTGCAATTTATTCAGAAGCAAATTCAGTTATGGGTTGAAAAAGGCCTAAGAGCAACCCTGAAAACCGGCAACTTGCTAACTGGCGCATTATTTGTAGATTTACAACATTATCCTGAAGAAAAGTATATCGAGCAAGCATCTCATGTTGGCCTTAACGTTATACCAACTGTAACCGGAGAGTTTTCACAAATTACTGAAAAAGTCACCGCGATACTCGACAATATAAACCAAATAAAAATGCAAAACTTATCTGCTAATGCCAACCTTATGTTGACCCAAATAAGTGAAGCGGCTAAAGCATTAGAAACAACGGCAAGCAAAGTGGATTTGATTTTAGATAGTGTTCAAGAAGATAAAATAAGCCACACTCTTGCCACTACTCTGCAAGATGTTTCCAGCTTTGCTGAAGGTTTTTCTGAAGAATCACAAACCTACCAAGAACTAAACCATACTATGAGTGTGTTACAGCAAACATTGAAAGATTTACAACCTTTATTACAGCAACTTAATAGCACACCTAATAGCTTCATATTTACAGATGGAAGTACTCATAGAATCACACCAAAAGGAAAAACAGCCAATGGAGAAAGTAACTAAATGAAATATATTGTATTCCTTAGCTTTTTTTTAGTTAGCTGTACCTCAGCACCTTTGTCTGTTAACCACTACCTATTACATACGCCAACGCCAGTAGTGACAGAAGCACATAACAAACAAAAAACGCCCATATACTTTTCTTCTGTAACCCTTGCAGATTATTTAAGGCAAGCAAGCTTAATTATTCAGCTAAACAAACATGAGCTACATTACTCTAGGCAAGATCTTTGGGCTGAAAAACTAGAGGCTTCGTTTTACAAAGCCCTGCATCAAGATCTTAATAACTCAACTCAAAATCGATATATCATTGAACCAGATCTTGCTGAAAATGCCCTTAATCTTAAAGTGAATTTGCAACATTTTATTATTACAAACGAGGCTAGTGTCATCAGTTCTGGAACCTACAGCATTAAATTACCTAGCTCAAATTGGTTACAAAAAGCTTTTTACTTTACAATACCCTTAGAAAAAGATGGTTATCCCCATGCTGTAACGCAATTACGTAAAACAATTGCAACATTGGCATTACAAATTAACCAAGATATTCAGGATATGGAAAGCAGTCACAACTAGCATGAATGTTAATCGGATAATTTTAAGATATTTAAGTACGGGCATAAGAAAGCATCATAGCCTTGAAGCCAAACAACAAGTACTAGTAGCCAACCTATTCGGTTTTATTGGTTACTCGCTTACCTTATTGTTAGGAATAAGTGCTTATGCCAGAGCTGAAACAGTTTTAGCCACTGTTCTCTTAATTGCGTCTGTATTGTTTTTCACTTCTCACTTAATTCTACACGTCAAGAGCTTAGCTAATCCTTATAAATATTCTGCTATCCTTCTCACGTCTTCACTTATGATACTGATGGTGTATTTAGTCTATTCGGGTGGCAATAATAACACGGGCCCACTGTGGATTTACCTAGTACCGCCGGTAGCATTATTTTTTGGAGGTCTCATAAAAGGTAGTATTCAGCTCGCGATATTTATCCTGATTACTAGCTTTTTATTATTTTATAATCAGGGTGAATTACTAATTGCAGCCTATAGTTACGAGTTTAAATCTCGATTGATCTATTCATTTATAACTGTATCAGGCCTATTTGCATTCTATGAATACACCCGTCAATATTCTTTTCGTCGCTTTAAGGAAATGAGCGATACCTTTGAAAAACAAGCCATGCAAGATCCCTTAACAGGTATTTTAAATCGCCGTGGTATGTACGAAAAGTTAAAGCAGGAATTTAGTCGCAGTAAACGTGCAAAAAGTGTAGTCACAGTAATGATGTGTGATATCGACCACTTTAAGTCAATTAACGATCAATTTGGCCACAACACTGGCGATGAAATCATACAATCTTTTGCAGCTGATTTTGTTTCGGCCCTTAGACAACAGGATGTGGTTGCTAGATGGGGTGGCGAAGAGTATTTGTTTTTATTGCCCGACACCAAAGGAAAAGACGCACTTTTACTTGCTGAAAAACTACGTAAAAGAATAGAAGGTATGAAGTTCACCCACGAAAATAAAGACTTCGTTGCCACAGTTAGTATAGGGGTTCATCAAGTAACTGAGAAAGACTCAATAAATCAGGCCATAAGTAAAGCAGATAAATGTTTATATGAAGCAAAAGTAGCAGGAAGAAACCGCTGCATTCTGGCGTAATATTTTCTTTTAAGATTTCAAATTTCTCACACTTCACCAAGGTTTCTTTTAACAATGCGCTCTAACCGCTTGCCCATTAACTCTGACACCCCCATAAACTGGCGTATTTTTAAGCAGTTATGGCCGTATTTAAAGGAATTTAAAACGAGAGTGTTCCTTGCCATGCTATTTTTAATAGCTGCTAAAGTGGCAAGTATTTATTTACCCTTCGTACTTAAAAGTACAGTGGACACACTAAACTCAAAATCACCAGATTCGACTTTTATATTAGTACCCTTTGGCTTAATTGCAGCCTATGGTGTGTTAAGACTGGCTAATGTGTTATTCGGAGAAATAAGAGACACGCTTTTTGGTCGCGTAACTGAGCGGGCCATGCGTCGTTTGGGTTTAAAAGTTTTCAAACATTTACACAATCTAGACTTAGACTTTCATCTCAATCGTCAAACGGGTGGACTGTCACGAGACATAGAACGTGGCACTAGCGGCATCAGTTTTTTGATGCGTTTCTTAGTTTTTAACATTGGCCCGACCCTGTTTGAAATAGTCGCCGTTGTAGGCGTTCTCTTTTATAACTACGGGGTTAGTTTTGCTCTGATTATTTTATGCTCTGTTGTGGGATATGTTTATTTTTCTGTCAAAGCCACAGACTGGCGTACAAAATACGTCAGAGAGGTTAACCAAGCTGATTCAAGCAGTAGCTCTAGGGCAATCGATAGCCTATTAAATTACGAAACGGTAAAATACTTTAATAATGAAGATTATGAGGCCAACCGCTACGATACAGACTTACAAAAATGGGAAGCCGCTAGGCGCAAAAACCGTTTATCTTTATTCGCTTTAAACGGTGGGCAAGCCTCTATTATTGCTATAGCCATGACCAGCATGATGGCATTAGCCGCCTATCATGTAGCCAAAGGCGTAATGACCATAGGTGATTTCGTTTTGATCAACGCCTTTACCATGCAAATATTTCTGCCACTTAACTTTTTAGGATTTGTGTATCGTGAAATACGTGGTTCCTTGGCCAATATTGAAAATCTATTTAACTTATTAGATAAAAAACCAACGGTTTACATTAACGAAAGTGCTGATAAATTACAGATAAGTCGAGGTAAAATAAGCTTCACAAACCTTGAGTTTAGCTATTTAGCAGACCGTAAAATTATCCAAAACATTAGTTTTGATATTGAACCTGGGCAAAAAGTTGCGGTGGTGGGCGAAAGTGGTTCAGGTAAGTCTACACTGGTAAAACTACTATTCAGGTTTTACGATCCTAACAGAGGCAGTATATCAATTGATGGCCAAGACATTAGCCAAGTTAACCAGGCATCTCTTCGACAAGCCATAGGTATCGTTCCCCAAGATACCGTTCTATTTAATGATACCATTCTAGAAAACATTCGTTACGGACGTCCAGAGGCCTCAGACGAAGAAGTCCAGCAAGCGATAGACTTAGCCCATTTAAGAAGCTTTATATTATCTTTACCAGATGGGCACTCAACGACAGTGGGTGAGCGCGGCCTCAAGCTGTCAGGCGGAGAAAAACAACGAGTAGCCATAGCTAGAACCATATTAAAAAGACCACCTATTTTGGTATTTGATGAAGCCACCTCATCATTAGACAGCCAATCTGAACAAGCGATACTGAAAGCCTTACAAGAGATATCCCAAGGCCATACCAGTTTAGTGATAGCTCACCGTTTATCGACAATAATCGATGCTGATAAAATAGTGGTATTAGGTGAAGGCAAAATAATTGAGCAAGGCAGTCACAGTGAGTTATTAGCCGCTAGCGGCGCCTATAAACAGCTATGGTTAAGCCAACAAACACAAGAACATACAAAAAAAGCAGAAAGCAACATTGGATAATCAAGCACTACTCGAAGCAATAAACCAAACCATGCCTTTTGGAAAATATGCAGGTAGAAAACTTCTGCATTTACCCGAGCCTTATTTAGTGTGGTTTAACAATAAAGGTTTTCCTAATGGTAAGTTAGGCCAACAACTTGCTTTAATCCATGAAGTAAAAGTAAATGGCCTAGAACAAATGCTAGAGCCACTTCTAAAAGGTTAATTGTGAATTTTCATAATAGGAAAAGCCGGAGTAGAGAACGCCCCCAATCTGCTCAGCAGCAAAATTTAGACAAACAAATTTTGTGTTTACATAAAGCCATGGCAGAAAAAATCATTGCCAATCACGACTTTATTCCGCAAATTCAACAAACCATAGAAGCCAGGTATGAGTCAGGAAAAATGCGCCATGGAGCTTATTTATTCTGGTCTAGCTTACTTGAGTTTATAGATGAACCTGAGCTGTTTCTCTCTCAGCTATTAGCTGAATCACCGCAGACTAGAAAATACCGCAGACAAACACCGTTTGTTGGTGTATTGACTGAACAAGAAAGGCAAGCAGTGTTAGAACAACTGCTATTTTGAATTAAAAATGGAAGGGCAACACTATGAAAATTAACTACGCTTTTTTATGCTGTTGGATATTAAGTTTTAATGTTTTTGCAGCCGACCAATGGCGAACCCCAAATGCAGAAAACCTAGTGTATTTAAAACTAGAGACTGGAACAGTCATAGTCGAACTCGCCCCTTTTATAGCCCCTAACCACGTTACACAGTTTAAAAATTTAGTAAATGAGGGATTTTATGATGGTCTCGATTTTTATCGTGTCATCGATGGATTTGTAGCCCAAGGCGGAGACCTAACAGAACAAAAGCCAAGCAATAACAAATCTAAATTACAGGCAGAATTGCAACGCACAGCGCCTAAAAACTCCGACTTTATGTTAATTCAATCGCCAGACTTTATAGCTCCACAAACAGGGTTTATTAATGAGTTTCCCGCGGCTCGGGATCCACAAACCAATCAAGAATGGTTAGTCCACTGTATGGGCACCCTAGCCTTTGCCAGAGATACAGACATTAACTCCGCCACTACAGAGTTTTATATTGTAATTGGTCAAGCCACACGCCATTTAGATAAAAACATGAGCTCTATAGGCCGCGTAATATACGGCATGCCAGCAATACAATCATTAAAACGAGCACACCTTAATAATGCCAGTGGCGTAATAGAACAGCCAGAAGATCGCAGTAAAATCATCTGGGCAAAACTAGCTACTCAGGTTGCAAAACAAGATAGAATTGCAATAGAAATTCAACGACAAGACTCTGCTGAATTTAAAAAGCGCCTAAAAGAAGCCAAAACCTTAGAAAACGAATTCTTTCATTACAAAGGTAATGGCAATTTAGATGTGTGTTATTACAAGCCTAAGATACGAGCTAAGAGTAATTAAGCTTAGTTATAAAAGACTTAGCCTTTGGTTCCAATCACCACCATGCTCCAATAAGCAGGCTTCATCGGTATCAAAACACACGTGACGCCTGACATCTTTCAGCAAAACCCCCACCTTCATAAGCTGTTGTTGAATTTGCTTTTTGAGCTCAATATCTTGCTGACTATCAAGCATCGCGGTTAGCGAGGCCTGATTATCAAATACGCAGGTAACCAATAAACTTGCAGGAAAGTTAGCGTAATTAGCAGAATGTGTAAGCCATTCAAACCCAACAAGTTCAGGCTTTACCCCTTCGCAAACTATGGTTAAAGCCTTTATTACATTGTTATCTAACTTTTTAGTGGTTTTGCTTAGCTTAGCCATAGGTACACAAATACACTGTGTCGCTTTTAACTTGTACTTTAAACTTTTGATTGGCTTCAACGGTAAACTGTTCACTTGCCGTGAATGTTTGCCACTCTGTTGCATCAGGCAAAAGTACAGTTAAAGCACCACTTACCACATTCATAGTTTCAAACTGGCTTGTGCCAAATTCATACTCTCCAGCGGCCATAACTCCAACCGTTGCTGGTAAAGACTCTGCTTGAAATCCGATAGACTTTACTTTGCCATCAAAATATTCGTTAACATCAAACATAACTACCCTTAAATAAAATCAAATTCAGCGGCTAATTTAGCAAATGAGAATCACTAAAAAAACCGCTAATATGGTCTAACTTATCTTGATTAACTTCAAAACTAATCATCTTTGTGGCTACCCTCTCCGTTTTTAGGTGTTTTGTTACCTGCTTGTGCTTTTTTTACTTCTTGTTTGCGCTCAACCACGGCTTCTATGGTTATTTGTGCCCTAGGATCAGGTAAATAAATTTGCAAAAATAATCCAAAAGCAATCGCGGCTGCCTTTCTGTTTCTGGCCAACGAAATCATTTTTAAGCCAAACAATATAAACCCAATAAAATATAACCAAGGCAATGCCTCAAAAGGTAATGTATGTAAATAAGTCATTGTTTTCTCTACAACAAGTCACTAAATTTCCGCAAAACTGTAAAAACCTAGCTTATTAATACTTGAAGACTCCAAGAGTCTTGATGGATGGATTAAATAACGTAAGAAAAAGAGGCTGGAGGTTCGTCGGTAAGAGGCTTAAAAATAACATAGCGGTTGATAAAATCTAGACTAACCAATGACTGTATAGCCTCTTGAACAAAAAAGCTTACGTTTTGCAGTGCGGTCAATTGGCTATAATCTTGAGGTGTATTTTGAATTGGATAATCAAACGGTTTTAGGTCTGTTTGATGCTGGCATAAGGCCCTGAGTTGTTGCGACCATGGGGTTTTAAATAACGCAAATGTAGGTGTTGCACTTATATTCGAATTAAGCTTTAAAAGTGGCACTACACTATATTCAGATATAGTTAATGGCTTGTGTTCAAGGATAAAATAACTAAGAGGCTGTTGTGATTCAGGGTTTATATCCTTGGCATAAGCAAGCTGCCCCCCTAAAAAGCAGGCAACAAAAAGTATCGACAATATACGAGCTGCCGAAAGTCTCACGGATTAATCACTTCAAAACAATTCATATGCTTAAGATAATGCTAAACATGGGGTTTTCAAGGGTGCCTTTTTTGTAATGAACAGATAAGATTAAAGTCTCTAAGATTGAAACAAAGTAAAGATTTATGATAATTCAACGACATACCCAAGATATCAACACTGCAACGGGTGTTATGCGCACCTCGGTTTTTAGGCCTGCTGCCGAAGGGCAATTTCCTGCTATTATTTTTTACTCAGAGATATTTCAAGAAACCAGCCCCATCACCCGTAGCGCGCAAATTTTAGCAAGCCATGGTTTTGTAGTGCTAGTGCCAGAAATATTCCACGAACTCAATCCAATCGGAACTGTATTAGCCTACGATGATGCAGGCAAAGATAAAGGTAATGCAGATAAATTTACCAAACCCCTAGAAGATCACGACTCAGATACTCAAGCTATGGTGGACTTTGCACAACAACAAGCTTACTGCAGCAATAAAATAGGCGTAATGGGCGTATGTATAGGTGGCCATTTAGCCTTTAGAGCAGCATTAAATAGTGCGATTGACGCAGCATTCTGTTTATACCCCACAGACATTCACTCTAACACTTTGCCTTGTGCACAGGGCAATGATTCGTTAACAAGAAGCGCTGATATCACATGCCCAATGGTCTTAGTCTTTGGTAAACAAGACCCCCATGTTTCAGCAGAAGGTCGAGTGTTAATTCATCAAACCCTAAGTAAACAAGAATCAAATTTTAGCTGGCATGAAGTCAACGCCCAACATGCTTTTATGCGTGATGAAGGTGACAGATACGATGCAGCACTAGCCTTACAAATGTATAAAATGGCGATAGATTTCTTCCACGAAAATTTACGCCCTTAAGCTTTTAATGAGCCGTTTTAGATTGAGGTACATATGTGTCATCACTTTTGTAACGGCGCTTTTTATCGCATTTAACAGCCATGGTGTTACGACAAACCAATTTCGCGTTCATGGCTTATCCACCTTTAATGAAGAACAAGCGGCAAAGTTAGAAGCTTGGTTAACCACAGGCGTCAATGCCACCCGAAAAACCTTAGGTATCTACCCTGCCCCATTAGAACTTTATGTATTTGCTAAACAGTCTAACCAACCAGTGCCTTGGGCTTATGCCCAAAGAGATGAAATTGGTAGTGTACGGTTTTATGTTGATGCTCGCTTTTCGCTACAAAAATTTACAGATGACTGGACGGTTTATCATGAGTTAGCCCATATGGCACTGCCCTATTTGGGCGTGAAATACAATTGGCTTTCAGAGGGTTTTGCCAGCTTTATGCAATATCAAATTATGCTGCAAGCTGGCGTATTAAAAGGCTCACTACATGATAATTATGAGGGGAAAATAGCACCGCAGTTACGTTGGTTTAATAATAGTAAATTAACCCCAGCTTCAATAGCTAGACGACTAATGAAAAACGAACAATATGCAGCTGCCTATTGGGGCAGTGCATATTTTTTTGTGCTTGCAGATAAACAACTTCAAAATAAGCACAAAATTCATTTAACAGACTTAATTCGTCACTATCAAAGCTGTTGTAGAACAAATGAAAATAGCCTACCTACACTGATATCTACCTTAGATAAAATGTTAGACGACACGCTATTTTCAACCTTGTTGATGCAGTTTGAAACCCTACCCGCTAAAACCTTATACCCAGCAAAGTTCGATTAAAACCTCATATAAATTAAGCTTTTTGCTGTGCAATCCACCTATCAATTTTTGCTTCCAAAATTGGCATAGGCAGTGCACCATCAATTAGGATTTGAGTATGAAATTTTTTCACATCAAATTGTTCACCTAGAGCCTGCTGCGCTTTATTTCTGAGCATACGAATATGTCGCTGCCCTACTTTATAACTTAAAGCTTGACCGGCCATTACAATGTATCTTTCTACTTCAGCTTCGATATCAGTTAAGGCTAGTGATGAATTATCTACCATAAAGTCAATAGCTTGCTGACGAGTCCAGCCAAAGGCATGTAATCCAGTGTCAACCACTAAACGCATAGCACGTAATTGTTCGTCTGATAAGCGGCCGTACCACATGTAAGGGTCGGTAAATAACCCCATTTCCTTACCTAAGCTTTCTGCATACAAGGCCCAACCTTCAGCAAAGACTGTGTATCCTCCAAACTTCCTAAAATCAGGCAGACTTTCTACTTCTTGTTGGATGGCAATCTGAAAATGATGCCCGGGAGCCGCTTCATGCACACTTAAAGTTTCCATTAGGTATTTAGGTTGTGCCCGAAGGTTGTAGGCATTGATATAAAAAATACCAGGGCGTGAACCATCTGGAGCTGGGCTTTGGTAACTGGCTCCCGCTGATGATGCCGCTCTAAATGGCTCTACTGCTCTCACCTCATAATCGGCCTTTGGAAACACTTCAAACAACAAAGGTACTTTGCTATCTATTTTTTCTTTAATTTTAGTGTAACCGTCGATCAACGCTTGTTCTGATTCAAAAAAGAATTGGTCATCGGTTCGTAAAAACTCAAAAAATGCGGGTAAGTCACCATCGAAGTCTACTGTGCTTTTGACTTTTCTCATCTCAGCTAAAATACGCGCTACTTCTTGCTGTCCAAATTCATGAATATCTGCTGCGGTTAATGGCAAAGTGGTATTAGTTTCTATCCGGTACTCGTACCATGTTTTACCATCAGGTAATTCAGACATCCCAAAGGTATCACGTCCAGCTTCTAGGTAGGAGGTAGACATAAAGTCATGGACTCGGCTATAGGCAGGAATAATAACATTTTGAATTGCCGCTAAATAAGCTTGCTCAAGCTCTGCTATTTCTACATCTGTGGCACCTTCAATGCTTTGAATTTTTGCCACAGGGCCATAAAAAACACTTTGGGTCACATCATCTAATACATGAGCTTTTAACTGGGGCAATACTTTTTCAATAATCGCTTTAGGTAAAACCACAGACTTTTCAATGCCCTTTTGCATGGCAACAATAGCGCTATCCATGTAGACAGCAAACCCTTTGGCTCTTTCTATAAAGTTGTGAAAATCTTGCAAGGTATTAAATGGTTGTGCACTTTGCCCCGAGCCCAAAGATGCAAAATAAGAATGAGCCCCACCCATTTGGTGTAGAGGAATTAACTCACTTGGAAAATCAGCACCTTTTATAGCGAGCTCCCTGTCCCGTAAAAATATCTCGTAAGTGAGCAAGTCTTGCCCAGTGAGCGATGAAGGGTCTATTTCTTTTATTTTAGCTAAATACAACTCTTGAAACGCCAATACCTTAGCGATATTAGCTTCATTAATTGGTGGACTAAACTTATCATCGTAATCATTGATCCCCACAAAGGTTGCCCAAATTGGATTCATCTGCATACTTTCATCAAAGTAGCTTTGCACCAACTCATTCAGCTGTTGCGACTCTGATTTAACAACATCTACTGTAGCTACTACATCTTCAGTTTTTGTAGTCTTATTTGGGCCACACCCTAATAACCCTAGTGATATCAAAACGGCTAAGGCAATTGGTTGTTTATTCATAAATTGGTCTCTTTATTGTGATTTTATGAGATGAAATTCGGTTTGACGGCCATCTAAATAGTTGACCCCAGACTTATCAAAAAAAGCTTCTTCTTCTAACATTATGCGGATTTCTTTATTCCACTCAGGTATAAAGGTGGCTGCATTTAACTCTATTGAATAAGCCGTATTATAATGCAAAGGGTAATCTCCTTGTACAGGTACTCCCCCCTGAGAATCCCACATACCTAAAGTGGTACCTGCAGCGTGGCCATGATAGCCAATTGGGTGAGTGTAAATTGAAGGTTTAATACCTTGTTCGATAGCTTGTTGCCGTGACATTTTCAGTACTTCATTACCGGTGCGGCCTTCTTTAAAATTAGCGGTGAAAATATCTTGCAGACGATTAGCGTTTTTTAAGGCTTTTTTCAAAAATTCAGGGGCGTCTGTTTCCCCCTCTTTTAGCACATAAGCATGTTGCTGTTGGTCTGAGTTTAAACGTAAGTAAGTCATACCAAAATCTGTATGCAATAAATCTCCGGGCATTATAACCTGTGCCTTGGTGCCCTCATTGAAAGCTTTTAAATGATCAAATTTTTCAAGGCTAGACCTTTGTAACGACACACTTGGGTGAAACCAAGCTTGTAACCTTAGACCTTTTACTTTTTCACGTAGCCACCACACCACATCATCTGTGGTAGTCACGCCGGGTTTTATAACCTTATTAGAAAAAGCCTCAGCAATCACTCGGTGTCCCAGCTGGATTAATTCAGGGTAAACCTGCATTTCCATTTTGCTACGGGTTTCTAACCAAGCAATGGCTAATTTTTCAGAAGACACTAATTCCGTGAAGTTTTGCTTACTTAACGCCTGTTTAAACTCTTCATATTCAGTTGCAGTAATACCGTCTGCCAATGCAAAGTGAGTCGACTTATTTACCGCCACTTTTTTAGGCTGCTTTTTATTAATTAGATTAACTAAGCTATCCCATTGATTAGGCTGTTGTTCTTTATCCCATGATTTTTTAAATAAGGTGTCTACTGCATACCGGGCCACGGCTAATCGTTCAATGGGCTTACCTTCACCGGGGTCAAACAACACTAAAATAGTGCGTCTGCGAGCAGAGAGCCAATTAGCTGGAAGCATAGTTTTCAAAACAGGATCTTCGTTGTACTCTCTTGATACCAATACCCACATATCAATGCCTTCTCTGCGCATCAATTGGGGTAACAAGTTTTGTAAGCGGTCATCCAAAATCTGATTTATCTTTACCGCGCGCTCTCGCATCGCCAATATGGAGTTGTCGCCAAAACTTGGCAGACTCCATAAAAGTAATAACCCCATCCCTATTAAACGACTTTTCATTTTTATTCTGTTCACCTATTTGTTGGTATGACTAGCTTAATGGAATTGTTATAGTTTTAACAATAAGGCAAATGCCCCTACTAAACATTCATCAGAGCTAACATGAAAAAACATATTTACGTTGCCTATACAGGCGGAACTATTGGTATGCGACCATCACCCCAAGGTTATGTTCCTGCAGCTGGCTTTTTATCTGAAACCATAAACAATATGCCAGAGTTCCACCGTAGTGAAATGCCAAGCTTTACTATCCACGAGTACGCACCGCTCATCGATTCATCTGATATGAGCCCCAATGATTGGCAGCAAATTGCAGACGACATTCTGCAAAACTATGATAAATACGATGGATTCATCATACTCCATGGCACCGACACCATGGCTTATACGTCTTCCGCCCTATCATTTATGTTAGAAAACCTAGGTAAGCCAGTCATAGTAACAGGCTCACAAATTCCACTGGCTCAATTACGTTCAGACGGCCAAGTCAATCTGTTAAACGCCCTTTACATAGCAGCTAACTATCCGATTTCAGAAGTCACCTTATTCTTCAATAATCAATTATTTAGAGGTAACCGCAGCCGTAAAGTAGACTCTGACGGTTTTAACGCATTTGACTCGCCGAACTTACCACCTTTGTTAGAAGCTGGCATAGATATAGAAGTCAAGATAGATAAGAAACAATTGGGCATAGACAGTAATAAACACCTGAAAGTCAGTAACATCAAATCCCAACCAATCGGCATAGTGACTCTTTATCCGGGTATCAGTGCAGACGTTTTAAAGAACACACTACAACAACCCGTAAAAGCATTAATTTTATTGAGTTTTGGCGTAGGTAATGCTCCACAGAACTCTGCGCTATTGAAACAGCTAAAGTGGGCCAACGACCAAGAAATAATAGTTCTAAACTGCACTCAATGTGTAAAAGGTAAGGTGAATATGTCTGGGTATGCCAACGGCAATATTCTAAAACAAGTAGGAGTAGTATCGGGCACAGACATGACCCCTGAGGCAGCATTAGCCAAACTACATTATTTACTCAGTAAAGATATTCCAATAGCAGAAGTAAAACGTTTATTAGTAACAAATTTGCGGGGAGAGTTGAGCCTTTAATAAACAAAGGCTCAGAAATACATGTATCTAACTATACCGTTTGGCCAATAAAGATAGCATGCAGGGACGACTCAATAGGTAAATTAAAAATAGATTAGCCAATTATTAATAACGCAGTTTAGTATTCAGTCTTAGCGAAAAATAACTATTGCGCCCCAAAAAAGGTAGATAATATACCCCAGCCTAACTCACTGATGACGTTAGCAATAATTAAATTAGGGAAATTAAATGATATTTAGAACAATAGTTTTTAGTGCCATATGTTTACTTTCAAGCAAAGCAATTGGAGCGGTGCCAACACTACCATGTAGTGGTTGCTCTAGTATTCAAAAAGAAAGAGTAGCTGAAACTGTAGGTCGATTCGGTACGATTAAGCATGTAGTAATAATGGATTATGACAATAACCTCGCGACAAAATATAGCGTAGAGATAACAATGGATAGGCAAGGCGAGCCTTTGACCAATATATATGAGACTGGTCAAACAAATGATGAAATGCACGACGCTAGCGTTATTTTTGAAGTCCGTAGTGAAATTATGAATATGATAAGTAATGCACAAGAATTACCCGTGTTTAATTTTGATGGAGACCCAATAGAAAACTCAGTAAATGGGACTTTAGGAAAGTTCAAACCATCTACTTATCAGAAAACAACGGATAATGGTGCTCACTTATCGACGGGTGAATTAATTGTTCGAGGTGACCCGTATAAATTTATGAGCACAAGTCAGATTAGAAATTCTATGTTCGATTATTATGAGAATGGTAGCAAAGGAACCATTGATGGTTTGATTTCATCTGTTTTAAAAAAACTAGAAGTACCTTTTGTAAGTGACATGGACATTAGCATAAAACTTAACTTTGTTAAGGTTGTAGATGGGGTAGCGAAAAAAAATGGAATGGCTATTATTGAGCCTGATTTTACCTTAGAAACCTTTGATGTGTTAAAAACCGAAGATAAAGACGGAAATACGTTACCTCCTAAAAAAGCTGATCTAACGGAAGAACAATTTATTTTCAAATCGCCAGAAACCAGAGATGCATTTTTAGGATTCTATTTTGGACTACCCTCAACTAGCACAATATCTTGTACATTGGTATCATCAAGTACAGGTGGTGATACTCATACATTTACATATAAATGTGGTTAGTAGTTTTATCCTAGCCAAAGATTAAACCTTTAACTGGACAAACAAAAGCTGTCTATTCAGAAGCAGCGAACCAGCAATTTCCAAACTCAACTTAATTGTTGAGTTTTGGATTTTATAATATCAAGTTCGTTTGGGTAAATTGACTCATTAATCAAGTGAGTTACAGACATTTGTATGTGCGCCTAGGGCTTGATCCCAAAGTGAACTCACTTAGTTAAAATATCCTGTGATATAGGTTTTAGTGATATGCTAACAAAGAAGTACCCAACAAAAACCTAATAGAGTGATAATTTAATGGGGGAAAATTTAGTCAAACAAGCATGTTTGTTTATCACAACAGTAGTGTTGTGTTCATTCATCATCTTGTCTGCTGAATCATTTTCGTCCCATCAAACTGACAACCCTGCTCATTCAGATTCCTATACAGTTTCACTAGATTCTAGTGAGCCCTTTTCCGTTGTAATTTCTATATCAACCGCAATCAAGTTTGAACACCCAAAACAATTAGCTAAATGGCTGTTTGTTAAAATATATCAAGAACAGCTACCAGATCTTAGTTCTGATGCTTACTTGATGACTGAGCCAATCACTGAGCCTTGGTTTCTATTTCCTTCCATTTCACGTTTTCGTTTGTCGGGTTGGAAAGATGCTAGCCTGCAATACAAGATAAAAAACACCTTCATCTAAAACCTCAAAGTTATATTAGAAATCATAATATTCGGTCGTAAAAAGCTGGATCTATATTTAATTTAAGCGAGGTTTCCCCATGAAAAAAACAACAATTATTAATATATTTAAGATAACTAAATTGTTATTCATTTTTTTTACTTTAATGTCAGTATCAGTTCAAGCAAACCAGAAGTCTCTGACATCCGAGCAAATCAAGTCTCTAATGGAACAGACTTTGAGTGTTATGCAAGAACACTATATTCAGCCTGACATTGTACCTGAACTAGTAGAGCTATTTACAAGTAGACTAATACTTGGGCAATATAGTCA
This sequence comes from Paraglaciecola marina, assembly GCF_004360155.1. GTDB lineage: Bacteria > Pseudomonadota > Gammaproteobacteria > Enterobacterales > Alteromonadaceae > Paraglaciecola > Paraglaciecola marina. Next base: position 77,614 of record NZ_SAIS01000011.1, read on the forward strand.
TTTAGACTCTATTGACGAATTTGCGGATGTGGTCGGTCGCGATCTACGCGCAGTAACCCAAGACAAACACTTGAGTTTATTCACTGTCAAACCTGATGAGGACATTACACATATATTGCCCCACCAAAACGGTAAACTAACCTATAACTTTGCCTTCGAAGAGGTTAAATACCTACATGGCAAGATTGGATATCTAAAATTCAATAAATTTCACCCCGATCCACGAGCACGGGATACAGTTGATGCTGCTTTCGGCTTTCTCAAGCAAAGTGACGGTATCATTATAGACTTGAGGGATACTATTGGCGGCTCACCTTGGTTAGCCCAATATATACTTAGCTATTTCCTCGAGAAAGACACTCCTTTATGGCATGTACTTGATGTAGATGGGGAAATTATAGACGCGATTACCGTTACTGACGAAGTTCGACATAGGGCCTTTCTAAATGAGTTTCCTGTGTGGATATTAACAAGTCGCAATTCAGCTAGCGCAACCGAGCTGTTTACTGGTGTCATGCAAGCAAATGCCAAGGCAGTTGTTGTGGGCGATGTAACCTCAGGAGCCGGTTTCTACGTAGGCGTTAGGCCGATTACAGATGAGTTGATATTCCGCATTTCTTTGTCAAAACCAGTTATCACGGCAAATCAACAAAACTGGGAAAAAACAGGCATAACACCTAATTTGCAAGTACCCAGTTTAGATGCACTTGCATATGCCCATGAGCTAAGTTTAAAAATAAACTAAGCTCAATAAAGAACCTAAAAAGTGATGAATGTTCATTCCATTATTCATCACTTTTTAATACATAACATGCTCACACATTTCAATTAATAGAACAGTTAAAACGGCTTGTTTGATAAATAGTAAGATTACTTGGAGAACTAGCCTGAATCAAAGAAGCGTGAAGCATACATTTTTGATATCTTTGGCTGCAATGAAGCATGTGTTTTAGCGTTTAACTCCCCTCATAACAGGAACTAAAGTTTGCAAAAATTCATCGTAAGTTTAGTTTTTCTCATTTCCTTACTCGGCTTTAATATTCAAGCCCAACCTTCAAGGTTAGAGCCTGCTGAACAGAAAAGAATAGTTACCCTTAAAAAAAATTATCCCCACCACAATGCTGAAATTGCTAGTTTGTTGCAGCATTATCGAACATTGGGAAAACTTGAAGAACACCTGCACGGCAATACACAAGATAGTTATGCACAGAATATGCTCACATGGCAATTACCAACAGGTGGGTTTGGTATACAAAACCACCAAGCTTATTTGAAACCATGGGATGGTCAACAAAAACGCTCGCAATGGGTAAGCGAAGGAGTTGAGCATGGTAACTTTGACGACCATGCCACGGTAGCTGAAATTCGGTACTTAGCCCAAATTTACAAACAAACCAAGAACTCGGCACTGCGACAAGCGATTGAAGCATCGGTTAGCAAAGCAATTACATTTATTTATAAAGCCCAACACCCGTCTGGAGGATGGCCTCAGGTATATCCGAAACGCACGAATAAAAAGGGACAATACTCTAATCACATTACTTTAAACGATGATGCAATGGTCCGTGTAATGGTGTTATTAACAGATATCTCTGCTGCAATTGCACCTTTTGACAGCAATATTATTGCCCCAAAGCTCAAAGCTGTTATTTATCCCAAACTAGCCTCCGCCGTCGACTATTTGCTAAAAGCGCAAATTAAAAGTCAGGGAAAATTAACTATTTGGGCGAGTCAGCATAACGCCACTACCTATCAACCTGAAGCCGGTCGGGCGTATGAGCCAATTGCCAGAACAGGCTATGAATCTGTGGGGGTCATTACTTTTTTAATCAATTGGCCGTGGCAAACCCCCGCAGTAAGGTTGGCTATTAACGCAAGCACTGACTGGTATCAACAGACTAAAGTATCGGACATGTGGCACAACAAAAAACAAACGGGCTTAATTGAAGTAAGGCAAGGAAAAAGGCTTTGGTATCGTTATTATGAAATAGAACAAGACGTCCCAATTTTCTTTGGGCGCGACGGCGTTAAAAAATACAATTTATCGGAAGTTGAATCGGAACGCCGCAGCGGATACGGCTGGGGTGGGGATTACGCAGGTCATTTATTGAAAGCCTATAAAGTTTATATACATGAGAGGAGCGACGAATAATTCTAACCTTATTCAAGAGCTCCACTTGAATAATAATTTTACAAAAAGCACAAAGTAGGGATAACAATGAAAATAATATTATGTTTGATGGGATTTTGGTTTTCTTTCACTTCTAACGGAGCACAAAGTGTAATCGAGCCAGATATGGTAGTTATACCTGCCGGTGCTTTTAAAATGGGAGGAGTAAATGGAACTGAACAACCAAAACACAAGGTATCATTGCGTTCCTTCAAATTGTCGAAATACGAAACAACTGTAAAAGAGTTTCGGCAGTTTGTGGAAGCAACGGATTATAAAACCTCAAATAAGTGCTGGATATGGCAAGAAGTTACCAACGATCATAACTGGGGGATCAATATGCATGAGGGTAACTGGAAAACACATAAATACGCCCCATCAGATAACCATCCAGTGATGTGCGTAACTTGGGAAGATGCAAAAGCCTATGCAAAGTGGCTAAGTAAAAAAACGAATAAAGCCCACCGACTACCTTCCGAAGCTGAATGGGAGTATGCAGCAAGAGCTGGTTCAAATACGGATTACTACTTTGGCAATGACTCAAGCAAACTATGTGAGTACGGTAACATATTAGACCTTAGCGGATCTAAAGCTATAAAGCGTGACTATAAGGTAATTAAAGACGGAGTTGCCTGCGATGACGGAGCTGAATACACAAATGCCGTGGGAAGATACAAGCCTAACGCCTACGGTATTTATGACATGATTGGCAACGTTGGGGAATATACATTAGATTGCGAACATCCTAATTACAACGGCGCTCCGACAGATGGAAGTGCTTGGATTGACGATTGTAATAAAGGAGCTCCTATCCCTATGATAATTCGTCGTGGTGGTGCTTATGGAGCGAATGCAAAAGCAGTTAGAACAAGTAATAGAGCACATGCAGGTAAAACTAACCCGAGTAGTTTAGGAGAGGGATTTAGATTAGTAGAAGATATTATTTCAAATTGAACTTTGCTATAAAGTAAAAACGGAATTTAGTGATAGTTCAAGTCGTCTCACCGGAGTGACATTAGCTGTGCTGTGCTCCTCATCAAATTTCAGGCATAAAAAAAGCAAACCCTTAGGTTTGCTTTTTTCTGGAATTTAATTATTTAATAATTAAAGTACAGTAATGTTCTCAGCTTGAGGACCTTTTTGGCCTTGAGTTACAGTGAACTCAACTTTTTGGCCTTCAGCCAAAGTTTTAAAGCCAGTACCGTTGATAGCACGGAAGTGAGCGAAAACGTCAGGTCCATTTTCTTGTTGAATGAAACCGAAACCTTTAGATTCGTTAAACCATTTTACTGTACCAGTAGTTGTAGACATAGTCTTTCCTATATTTTTCAAGAGTAATTTTGTCTCCGAAGAGACGTTGTTTTTGCTGAAGCTTGTTGCAATTACTTATGAGCTACAAGACGAGGTACTACAATGGAACATCGAAACCATGTACATAAATATTAAACTTACTTTCAAGCATGGTTAGTATATCTGTCAGGTTCCGCAGGTCAACAACTATCGTCAATGAAACTGGTCTAACAAGGCTTTTATTTCAATAAGTTAGTCACAAAAATGCAACATTGCTACTATCCCTGTTTTTCAATCAAGCGCTGACTAAATGGTCAGCTTTTTTATCCGCATTAAGAATAACCCAATGTTTACATACGTTTAGAGCAGATTGGAAGTAAGCAACAGGCAGCCACCAATGCAGATATTGCAGCTAAGGTAAATGAGAGTTCTGCTCCTGCACCTTGATTCCAAAGGCTTCCAGAAAAATACCCTCCAGCTGCACCGCCAATTCCAAATGCGAAACTAATGTAAATAGCCTGCCCTTGACTTTGGTCTTTAAGGCCAAAATAATGGTGAATAAAGTGCATTGAAGCGGCGTGAGCCAAGCCAAAACTGAAGGCATGTAAGCATTGAGCTGCAACTAAAAAGATGGGGCTAGCTGCAACCGTGGCTAATAGGTACCAACGTAAAGAAGTAAAAAGAATGCTCGTCAAGAGCACCCATTTAACCCCAAATCGATTAATTAACTTGCCAGCCTTTAAAAAAATGAGCACTTCAGCAGCCACACCTAAACCAACTAACCAGCCCGTCGCCTGCCCGCTATAACCAAGATCACGCATATATAATGCGAAAAATCCATAATAAGGTCCAAAACTTAGCTGCAACAAAATGGCAGAGGCAATAAAGCCATGAAACACCGGCTGCCTAACTTTACGCCAGATGGATACTTCATCTTTTGCTGTATTGACGTCACGCTTCGGCTCTATCAAAAACAGTGTCACCATAAATAGTGATGACAAAACTACCACTCCAACAACTAGCGGCGCTTCAGATGAAAATATATCTATCATCTTACCAGTGAATATTGTCAGCAATATGTAGCCAATACTGCCCCACAGCCTAATGTATCCATACCGAACGGGGTTCGCTCTGACACAATTAAGGGTAAGTACTTCTACTTGAGGTAAAATCGCCGTCCAGAACATCATCATTAAAGAAAAGCTAATAGTCAGGTACCAAAAGCCATCCACCCAAAACGCTAATGTAAACATACTCAGCGTTAATAGCGCCCCTAATTGTAATAACCGCAAGGACTTGCCTGTACTATCAGCTATGGCCGCCCATAGATTTGGCCCAGCTATTCTTGCAAAGGTTATGAGAGCAAAGAGTTCACCAATTTCTTTAGATGAAAAACCGCGGCCATCTAAAAACACCCCTAAGTAAGGGATGAACACCCCAAATTGACCAAAATAAAATAGGTAGGTAAAAGCGAGTAAAATTAAATTGCCAGAGGAATAGGCTGAGCGCATTAATGCTTACTCGAATTAGAAAAGGTTAAAAAGACAGGCTAGTCAGCCTGTCCGGGTATGATAGGTGTTTGGCTTTGTACATCAGCATTTTGGCCTCTGTGACGTAATAAGTGGTCCATCAAAACTAAAGCCATCATAGCTTCGGCGATAGGTACAGCTCTAATTCCTACACAGGGGTCGTGTCTGCCTTTAGTGATCACTTCAGCGGTTTGCCCGTTTATGTCTATGGTTTCACCGGGAACAGAAATACTAGAAGTAGGTTTTAAGGCCATGTTTACCAGTAAATCTTGACCAGTGGATATTCCACCTAACACGCCACCAGAGCGATTAGATTTAAACCCATCTGGGCTTAGTGTATCTCTGTGCTCACTGCCCTTTTGCTCTACAGTAGCAAAGCCATCGCCAACTTCTACTCCTTTAACTGCATTGATCCCCATCATGGCATGGGCTAAATCAGCGTCTAAACGATCAAATATTGGCTCGCCTAATCCTACTGGCATATTGGTAGCGACAACTGAAACTTTGGCACCAACTGAGTCTCCTTCTTTTTTCAAATCGCGCATGTAGGCATCAAGTGCTGCTAACTTGCTCTCATCTGGACAAAAGAAGGCATTAGTATTAGTAATAGTATGGTCAACAGTTTCTACTTTAATTGGCCCTAGTTGCGACAAATAACCATGAATTTCAATACCGTGATGCTCTTTTAGGTATTTTTTCGCTACTCCACCAGCGGCCACGCGTATTGCTGTTTCGCGAGCAGAAGAACGCCCACCACCTCGGTAATCTCTTAGTCCATACTTTTGCTGATAGGTGTAATCTGCATGGCCAGGTCTGAAGGTATCTTTAATCTTAGAGTAATCATTACTACGCTGATCAGTATTGTTGATTAACAACCCTATACTGGTACCTGTAGTTTTTCCTTCAAACACACCAGACAAAATTTTCACTTCGTCTTCTTCACGTCTTGCAGTGGTGTAACGAGAGGTTCCAGGTTTTCTGCGATCTAAATCAACCTGCAAATCCTCTTCAGAAATGTCTAATCCTGGAGGGCAACCATCGATAATGCCACCTATCGCAATACCATGGCTTTCGCCAAAGGTGGTCACTGTAAATAATTTACCGAAGGTGTTACCTGCCATAATGTCTGACTCCTATTCTTAAATATTTTATTTTCAATATACCCCAATTACCTAAAAATGACTGATTTTCTAGGGGTGTTGTTATAAGTCTATTTTAATGGTCTACCGAACGCCAGTATTCAACTAATTCATTCTTGCTTATAGCAAAAACGCCATGGCCGCCATTCTCAAACTGAACCCAATGGATCGGCAGCTCTGGATAGCGGGAATACATATGCACCTCACTATTGCCTACTTCAACGAACAACCAACCATTATCTTTTAGATGACTCGGTGCCTGACGTAAAATATTGTCCACTAAGTCCAAACCATCGTTGCCTGCAGCCAGAGCTAACTCAGGTTCATGATGAAACTCTTCGGGTAAGTCTCCCATGTCTTCAGCATCAACATAAGGCGGGTTACTTACAATCAAGTCATACTTTTGCCCTTGTAAAGCCCCCATTAAATCCGAGTATATTGGAAACACCCTATGGCTTAATTCATGCTCATTTATATTCAGCTCTGCAACTTCAAGGGCCTCAGGGCTAATATCAACAGCGTCTACTTGGGCTTCTTCAAAGGCATATGCAAGTGCGATAGCAATACAGCCACCGCCAGTACATAAATCTAAAACATGTTGAGGCTCTTCGTCTGTCAGCCAATCTTCAAACTGATTTTGAATCAGCTCTGCAAAGGGTGAGCGTGGTATCAGCACCCTCTCATCTACATAAAAAGGTAAGTTACAGAACCAAGCTTGATTAGTTAAATAAGGCACCGGGATGCGCTCTTCAACGCGACGTTTTACCACTTCAATAATTTTGAGTTTTTCTAGCTGTGTTAAACGGCTATGGAATAATTGATCACCGGTTTGTAATGGCAACTCTTGGGGTAAATGTAACAGCTGCAATACTAAACTTACCGCTTCGTCCCAAGGGTTGTCGGTACCATGCCCATAAAATAATCCAGCCTGATTAAAACAACTGACAGACCAGCGCACCATGTCTAACATAGTGTGTAAATCTTGTACGGATTGTTCAATACTTTGCTCTGAGAAGGTATTTTGGGTCATAAGCTCGCTTATTAAATCTGTTTCTATCGATATTCTCATATAGCAATGTTTGTTATGCTACATGGAAATTGATACTTATTTTGTAATGAATGAAAAACACGCCATCTCGTAACCAAACTCAAACTGATTTAGAAGAAGAAAATCTTTTTAAAAAAGAGTTTAAAGACATCGCGCCGATAAAGCAGGACAAAATACCGCCTCAACGCTTTTCCAGCAAGCAGAATTGGAATACAAAGCAAAAAAATCAAGCCTCGCAGGCTGAAATGCGTCAAGCCGCTGCTGCTTTTGAATTTTCAGACGGGTTTGAAGGCCATTTTGAAGTTGACCAGCCTCTTAAATACATTAAGCCAGAAACCGATAGCCACGAAGTAAAACGCTTACGCCGTGGCGACTACCCACCAGACCTAATTTTAGATTTGCACGGTTTAAAAAAGGAAGAAGCCAAACACGAAGTGGCAGCGCTAATTCATGCGGCGCAAAAGCAACATGTATATTGCGTGAGTATCATGCATGGCAAAGGTACTTATACCCTCAAAAAAGCCATACCTAATTGGTTGATACAGCACCCTGCCGTGATGGGCTTTCATCAAGCCCCAAAAGTATGGGGCGGCCAAGCTGCAGTGCTGGTGCTAATTGACTTACCTTTACATCACGCAAAGTATTAGCACGCTAACACACCTAATCTACTCGCGCTAAATTCACCAGCCCAAACTAACTTCCCTATCTGAAGCTTCAATATCACCTAACTTTTGGAAGAGATGTGTCAGTCTTAGCTGCCAATTGAGGGTGTCTTGTAACTAACTCTTGGTATACCTGTGGTGAAGTTAGTGCTAAAACGGCCATTCTCTGAAGATGAAACTCATCTATTTCAGGGGAGTACCTCATTAAAACATCAACTATGGGAATAATATTTGTATTAAAATTTTCACGATATCGACTTTCATTTAATGCGGCATGTAGTGGATCTTCACCAAACGAAGTTATCACAAAGGGCGCATTTTCTTGTTGCAAATACATCACTAATTGAAGATCACCACTGCGAACAGCGTAATATAATAGCGTTTTATTTCTTACGTCCTGTCCTAATAAATCATAGCTAGTATCGTTTAATTGCTGGATTTTCTGAAGATTTAAAAGGCGGTAATTTTTCAGGTTTAGATATTCAATTTTATCTACCATCAAATCACTCGCAACCAATTCATCATAGAAACTAATGTTATAGAGGAGAATTTGAATAAACACCCAATTTTTATTAGCGTCTGTTAAGTCTAAACTTAAAAAGTAATCAATAACTTGGGTGAGCTTTCCAGCATTTAGTGGCCGAAAAACATTATAAGGCACATCTACATACATTTGCATGTGCACATACCTATCATTTTTTACTCTATAAAAATCAACCAAGTACGGGTCTATATCTGACAACAGAGTTTCTATTTCTGTTGGGCTATACTCATTGTTTTCGGTCAGCTCATCTATGATTTCTTGAGACTGTTTAGGCTGCCATTTTTCTGCAATCGTCTTTTTAATAAGAGCACATGCAGCTAAATGAGGATTGATATCTTTCAACTCAAACTGTTCAAGAATATAGGTCTGGCGTTCATCTTTAAGAGCAATTAGTAATTCATTATCTTCATTTAAATATAGTGGGGATTCTGTTTCAATACTTGTTAAATCGAGGCCATATTCATTCATAATATGTTCTATTTTCGCTTTATCAAACTCATAATAACGACGAGGAAAATCCCCTTCTACTTTGAGATAAGTTTTTGTCTTAAACCTAGCTTTAGCGCCTTTATTTTTCAATAATTTGATAATTTTCACCGAGTCAGCTATCTCTTCAGGTGTAGCTCTCCCCCATAGCTGAGCCAGAGCCCATTCCATCGATGAACCTAAATATTTATCTGATGTAGGCATTAGCCCAATATTTAGTAGATGGTCAACCACCAATAAGCGATTGGCGTCAATTGCATAGTCTAATATCGAGATTGCTTCTAGTTTGTCGTAACCAACGATGACATTGGGGTTATTAACTGCGTCGATCAAAGCCAATATATCTTGGTCTTCAATATTTTTTTGGTTAATAAAATAAGCAAGATCATCAATACTGGGAGGCGAGTTAGCTAAGACGGCTTGCTTTTCTTGGCGAGATAATGATCCGTAATTCTTAAAATTTGAGGCCGGTATTTTTCTTGATATCTGAAAGACTTTACTTTCAACAACTTCAGGAAAGTAGTTTTTTAACTCCTCATTAAGAACTTTATTTTTAGTAACTAATTCTGAATTAGTGCGTAATTGTTTGACTCTAAAGCTTGCAGCAAAATTGGAGTTCAAAAAATACTCTACTGCTAAGGTAATCTCATCTAGTGAATACCCCCGCGATAAATAGTTGCCCCAAGTTTCGTGTTCACTCCTTGCCCAACTATAATCATATTGACGTTTACGTTTAGTAAAGCGGTTGCAATCACTTAAGTTAGTAGAATATGGATTGTCAGCTTTAGTAACATTTGGGTATACCAACACTTGAGTATTACCAGCTTCGTTTGGAGCAACTAACTCAGATATGGCATCTTCTATTTGATTTTCATCTTCATTTATTATTGCAAATCTAAGTACACACCCAATTGCGACACCAACTATGATTAAAAATACGATTAACTTACTGCGGGTAAACATGACTTACATTCCATTTATCTCTATTCCTTAAGCTATTATCCACTGAAAACAATTAAATAGAATGACATATTTTTAATAATAAAGTTAATAAGGCAATGACCAGTTAAATAACAACCTCTCGCTTTTCTTTGGTAAAAATCAAACAAATATGCATTTAAACTACTTTATAAAAGCAGCAATTTCCTGATTTACCTCATTAGGTAACTCATGTTGTAGCCAATGACTAGCCTCGGGAAAACGCACAACTTTTACATCGGGTACATACTCTTCGATCCCATTAAGGTTTTGCTGAACAAATGCTTGATCTTGTTCGCCCCACAAAATTAAGGTTGGGCAAGTTATACGGATATTAGGGATTTTCATATTAGTAGGCGCCACTACTGGGCCATCACTTGCCTGCTTAGCACTCTCTGATGGAGCGAGTTGTGGCATGGCACGATAATATTGCAACATGCCCTCTACCGCCCCCTCTTGAGCCCATGCAGTATGATACTTGAGGCGTTGTACGTCCGTTAAGCTCCCCTGTTTCATTCCTGTGAAAATCTCACTTTTGAGATATTCAAAGTGTCTTTCTGAAAGCTTTTCAACAGCATTGGCTGCAATTAATTCATGAATATATTCACTTTTTTGTCTTTGCTTTGGGTTATTGATCATTTCTCGAGTAAAGACACTTGGGTGTGCAGCATTTAAAATAACTAAGCGCTCAATAAGATCAGAAAAAAACGCAGTTAATGGCCACGCAAGTGCCCCGCCCCAATCATGGGCGACCAAAACTACCTTTTTATTTTTAGAAATTCGCTGAATAAATTTAGCTAAAAATTGGATAAGGTTAGGGACTTCATAAAAAGACCGACTTTGTGGTTTGTCACTTAAGTTATACCCAGGTAAGTCAGCGGCTATGACTCGATAGTTTTGACTAAAATAATCGATCTGAGCATGCCATGTTTCCCAGTATTCAGGGAAGCCATGCAAAAACACTATGGTTGTTACGTCAGTATTAACCACAGGCAAAGCTGGACAGCTCTCAACATAGTGAATATTAATGTCTTGTACTTTTATATATTGATGTTTCATTACGCTACCCCTTGCACAATAAAAAAGCGAACCGAAGTCCGCTTTTTGTTTATCAGCCTAGCTAATTGCTCTAAGCAATCTGCTTAAGCAATATTAAATTGCTCTTCTTCCATACTCATTAAGTTACTTGCGCCAGAGTCCATAGACAAAGACAGTGAACGAGTCCGAACCAACAAGCGGTCAAAATAAAACTTAGCGGTGTGAAGCTTAGCTTTATAGAATTCCACATCATCAGTACCGTCATCAATTTTTTGCTGAGCAACTACTGCCATTTTCAACCAGAAATACCCCACTACTACATAACCAGAGTACATTAGATAATCTACTGACGCAGCGCCTAGTTCTTCAGGATTAGTAGCTGCACGCTGCATAATTTCTTCAGTCTTTTGATGCCATTCGTGCACATGTTTATCTAAGCTGTTTGACCATTCATTAAACTGGCTTTTGCCGCGGATACTTAAGCAGTATTCTTTCACTTCGTCAGTAAAGACACTTAATAACTTACCCTTAGAGCCAGCTACTTTACGGGCTAATAAATCTAGCGCTTGAATACCTGTAGTGCCTTCGTACATAGTACAAATACGGGTATCACGTACTAATTGCTCCATCCCCCACTCAGCTATAAAGCCGTGACCACCAAAAACCTGCATACCATAACTTGTGACTTCTTGAGCAGTTTCAGTTAAAAATGCTTTCACAATAGGGGTCAAAAATGCCAACTTGGCTTCAGCAAGCTCCTTGGCTTCTTCATTTTGACTGGCGTGGGTGACATCAACTAGTTGCATGGCGTATACAGCCAAGGCTCGATTGCCTTCAGCAAAGGCTTTTTGTGTCAGTAACATACGTCGTACATCAGGATGATTAATAATAGGATCAGCAGGACCACTTGGGTTTTTAACGCCGCTCATTGACCTAAACTGTAGACGATCCTTTGCGTAGGCCAAAGCACCTTGGAAAGCTGCATCAGAGGCAGCCAAACCTTCAAGGCCAGTGCCAATTCGAGCACTATTCATAAAAGTAAACATACAATTTAAACCACGGTTTTCAGTTCCAACCAGATAGCCTTTTGCACCATCAAAGTTAATGACACAACTTGCAGAAGCTTTGATACCCATTTTGTGTTCGATAGAACCACATGACACTTGATTACGCTCTAGTTTTTCACCATCTGGACCAGCATGAAACTTAGGCACAACAAACAGAGAAATGCCTTTAGTGCCACTTGGTGCATCTGGTAAACGTGCTATAACAATATGTACAATATTCTCAGACATATCGTGCTCACCAGCAGAAATAAAGATCTTAGTCCCCGTCAAGCTGTAACTGCCATCATCGTTGGGCACAGCTTTACATTTAAGCATTCCCAAATCAGAACCACAGTGTGGTTCGGTTAAGCACATAGTACCGGTCCATGTACCCGCTACTAAGTTGTTCAAGAACATTTTTTGTTGTTCAGGGGTGCCCCATTCTTTGAGGGTTTCCATACAACCTTGACTCAATCCTGGGTACATAGCCCAAGAGTGATTAGCCGCAGAAAACCACTCTGCAATTATACTACCTAAAGAGTATGGAAGGTTTTGACCACCAAATTCTTCTGGATGGGTCATACCTGTCCATCCACCTTCAACATATTTTTGATAGGCTTCTTTAAAACCTGTTGGCGTGGTGACAACACCATCCTCCCATTTACAGCCTTCTTGATCACCAATGGCGTTGATTGGTGCCAATTCGTTTTCTGCAAATTTGGCTGCTTCAGAAAAAATAGCTTCAACCATATCGGGAGACGCATCTTCAAACCCTAGGTCAGCGTAGTGATTTTCATAACCCAGTAATTCGTTCATTACGAACAAGGCTTCTTTTTGTGGGGCTTTATAATCTTGCATAACTTACCTCTAAATTCTTAATATTTTATTTTTTTGCTTGAGACTCAAATTCGTGGCATTCAACTAGATTTAATAAACTTCAAATAAACCAGCAGCACCCATACCGCCACCAATACACATAGTGCAAACAACATATTTTGCTCCTCGGCGTTTACCTTCGATTAAGGCGTGACCTACCATGCGGGCGCCACTCATACCATAAGGGTGACCAACAGAAATTGCGCCGCCATTAACATTTAAAATATCGTCATTAATACCTAGCTTGTCGCGGCAATAAAGTACCTGCACAGCAAAGGCTTCGTTTAATTCCCATAAACCTATATCGTTCATGGTAAGGCCGTGTTGCTTAAGTAATTTTGGAATAGCGAAGACAGGGCCAATACCCATTTCGTCTGGTTCGCAACCCGCGACTGCAATACCGCGATAAGCACCAAGAGGATTAAGGTTTTGTTGCTCTGCTAATTTGCTGCTCATGATGACACTGGCTGATGCACCATCAGATAACTGACTGGCATTACCAGCGGTAATAACCCCTCCTTCAATAACTGGTTTTAAATTTTGTAAGCCTTCTAAGGTTGTTTCCGCGCGGTTCCCTTCATCTTTGGTTAGGGTGACTTCTTTAAAGCTCTCTTCTTTGGTTTCACGATCAACAAGCACTTTAGTTGCCGTAACTGGCACGATTTCATCATCAAACTTGCCTGCAGCCTGTGCAGCAGCGGTACGCATTTGGCTCCGATAAGCATATTCGTCTTGCACATCACGATTAATACCGTAACGGGCAGCCACAACTTCAGCGGTTTGTAGCATAGGCATATAAATATTTTTATGCATTTTAGCTAGAGCTGGATCAACCATACGATGGGTGTTCATTGATTTGTTTTGTACTAAGCTGATTGAATCAAGCCCACCAGCTACCATTACGGGTACATTGTCAGTTATTACATGTTTAGCAGCAGTCGCTATAGCGTACATTCCTGAGCTACATTGACGGTCTAGCGTCATACCGGAAACCGATGTAGGTAAGCCACCAGCTAAGCCAGCCAAACGGCCTATGTTCATGCCACCACTACCTTGGGTGAGCGCACTCCCCATGATGACGTCGTCAACACTTGCTGGATCAATTCCCGACTTTTTAACGGCTTCTCGAATTGCATGACCACCTAAACTTGGTGCTTCTAAGTTATTAAATGCCCCCTTATAGGCACGGCCAATAGGGGTTCTTGCTGTTGATACAATGACTGCTTCTTTCATAATCTTCTCTTAAATAAGTAACATAATTCGTTCAATTGATAGTGAAACTGAGCCGTTATAGGTCAGAAAATCGCTTACCCTGTTCAGCTAATTTTTTCAGTAATGGTGCTGGCTCAAACCAATTTTTTCCATGCTCACCTAGTTCATCTCGATATTTACACATAGCGCTGTAGACGGTTTTCAAACCAATTTCATCGGCATACTGCATGGGGCCACCTCGATATACTGGGAAGCCATAGCCATATACATAAATCACATCGATATCACTTGACTTAGCGGCAATGCCCTCTTCTAAAATCAAGGCTCCTTCGTTGATCATTGGGAAAATAATGCGTTCGATAATCTCTTGGTCAGAGATATCACGTTGCACAACGCCTAAATCAGCAGCAGTTTGCTTAGCTAAGTCCATTACACTGGGATCAGGAATAGGTTTGCGATTGCCTGCTTCGTATAAATACACCCCTTTTCCTGCTTTTAAACCGACTCTACCTTGCTCAACTAACTTGTCAGCTAAAATACAATAGGTTGGATCGTGCTTGATAAACTCACGACGAGACTCACGCACAAAAGCACCGATATCTTGTCCTGCCATATCTCCCATGGTGAAAGGTCCCATAGGTAAACCAAAGTCGTAGATAACTTTATCGACGTTTTCTGGAGTGGCTCCTTCTAGCATCATACGATTAGCTTCACGACCGTAGGTTTCAATCATTCTGTTACCCACAAATCCGAAACAAACGCCTACTAACACAGCAACCTTGTTAATTTTCTTGGCCATTTTCATTGAAGTTTTAATCACTTCTGGTGAAGTTTTGCTGGTTTTAACCACTTCTAAAAGTTTCATTACATTGGCTGGGCTGAAGAAATGTAAACCAATTACATCTTCTGGGCGTTTAGTTGCCTTTGCTATTTCATCAATATCTAAAGTAGAAGTATTAGAGGCTAAAATTGCCCCAGGCTTGCATACTGCATCTAAAGATTTAAACACTTCTTGTTTCACAGACATTTTTTCAAACACAGCTTCTATGACTAAATCAACGTCTCCCAAATCAGCATAAGTCGTCGACCCACTCAATAAAGCCATTCTTTGCTCTACTTGCTCTTGGGTTAACTTGCCTTTTTTAGCTGAGCTCTCGTAATTTTTACGGATAAGCGCCAGGCCTTTATTTAAAGCCTCTTGCTGAAGTTCAAGCATAATGACCGGAATGCCAGCATTAGCAAAATTCATCGCTATGCCGCCACCCATGGTACCCGCACCAATAATGCCGACTTTATGAATATCTCTGACAGGGGTGCTTTTATCAAAGTCCTTTACATGGGACGCAGAGCGCTCTGCAAAAAAGAAATGTTGCTGAGCTCTAGCTTCTTTAGAGCCCATACACTCCATAAATAACTCGCCTTCGCGTTTTAAGCCCTCATCAAACGGTAAAGCTACTGACGCCTCAACGGCTTGAATACAACGCTCTGGAGCAAAGAAACCGCGGGCTTTAACGGCTAAACCTTTACGGTATTGCTCAAAAAGCTCTTTCGGGGCGGAGCTTGCGTCAACTTGCACATCACAGGTTTTGCGAACTTGACTGCCTTTAGCGACAACCTCTTCACAAAAACCTATAGCGCGAGTTAATAAAGTTTCTGGAGCATCAACCACAAGATCAAATACACCAGTTAACTTTTTAGCCGCCACAGGGCGACCCGAAACAATCATATCTAGTGCTTGCTGAACACCCGCTAACCTAGGAAGACGTTGTGTACCCCCTGCGCCAGGTAAAATACCTAAGTTGACCTCAGGCAACCCGACTTTGTTACTCGCGAAAGTAACTCGATAATGGCACGCCAGTGCAACTTCAAGTCCACCACCAAAAGCGGGGCCATTTAAAACAGCTACCACAGGTTTAGACGAGTGTTCGATAGCATCTAATACAACTGGTAAATTAGGTTCTAAATCACCACCAGAAAATTCACTAATATCTGCCCCTCCAGAAAACAAATTCTGCTTTGATGAAATAACAATAATATCAACCGATTCATCTGCCATCGCCTTATTTAGGTTTTCAAGTAAACCTACTCTGACAGATTTTGATAAAGCATTAACAGGAGGATTTTGCATCCATAAAGTGGCCACTTTTTTTGAAGCAGGTGTATCAATTACTTCATAGGCTACAGCTTGTAAGTCATTTTGATTCATAAAAGTTCTTTACCGATATAGAGTGATGGCAGAATACTAGGCCACCTAAATCAATCATTCTAATTTATTGATTTTATACAATAGAATAACCTGAAGTTATTACACTATATTTACAATTATCTTCTCGAAAACGCCATACATTCACTGAATCAATAGCATTTCATCACTTTGCACTAGTTGACTTTAAAGCTTGCATTTGATTTTCTATCGCAACAATATTTTTACAACTAATTCACATTGCGAGATTGAACGTGCAATTTAAAACCACGCCAGAAAAAAGTTTTAAGAACATAAGTGATTATCAATATCAAGCTAACTATTTGAGTGTCGAGGATACTGAGAGCGGTTTCTTAAACCTTCACTATGTTGACGAAGGCCCAAAAAATGGTGAGCTAGTCTTAATGTTACATGGGGAGCCTAGCTGGGGTTATTTATATCGAAAAATGATAGGACCTCTAGTTTCTAAAGGTTACAGAGTGATTGCGCCAGATTTGATTGGATTCGGAAAATCAGATAAACCCACTCAAAGAAAAGACTACACCTATCAACGTCACCTTGACTGGACTCGTCAAGTATTGGTGCAGCTAGAACTTAATAACATCACCTTAGTCTGCCAAGATTGGGGAGGATTATTGGGTTTACGTTTAGTGGCTGAACACCCCAAATTATTCGCTAGAGTCTTAGCTGCAAATACGATGCTACCAACAGGCGACCACCCGCCCAGTGAAGCGTTTTTAAGCTGGCAAAAATTTTCACAAGAAGTAGATATGTTTCCAGTATCGGGGATCATTAAAGGGGCCACAGTCAGTGAGTTAAGCAAAGATGTGCTAGCAGCATATGACGCTCCTTTTCCTGACGAATCATATAAAGCAGGCGTTAGACAGTTTCCATTATTAGTACCGATGAGTCCCAATGATCCTGAAAGTGCCAATAACCGCTTAGCATGGCAAAGTTTACAAGCATTCAACAACCCTTTTTTAACCGCCTTTAGCGACACTGATCCAGTCACGGCAGGTGGAGACAAAATCATTCAGAAACTCATTCCAGGTTGTGCCGGACAAAACCACACCACTATTAAAAACGGTGGTCATTTTTTACAAGAAGACCAAGGAGAAACACTCGCAAAAGTACTTTTAGAATTCATGTCTTCTAACCCAATAACTCAGAAATAATAGGACCATAAAAATGGATGCATTATTAGATTTCAGCGGTAAAGTAGCCACAATTACCGGAGCCGGAAGTGGCTTTGGGCGCTTGTTAACACAAGGCTTAGCAAGTAGAGGTTGTAAGTTGGTAGTAAGCGATATTAACCAACAAAGGCTAAATGAAACACTCGCTTTGGTAGAGAACAAAGACAATGTAGTCACCATGCTTTGCGATGTCGCTAAAGAACAAGAATGTAAAGCTATGGCCGATACTGCAATTGACAAATTTGGTCGACTGGACATTGGTGTGAATAACGCCGGTATTGCACACGCAATGACACCTTTACATTTGTTGTCAGAAGATACTATGGATAGCCAATTTAACGTCAATGTGAAAGGCGTTCTTTACGGCATGAAATACCAAATTGCTGCCATGCTCCCCCAAGGTGAAGGCCACATTTTAAACTTAAGCTCGATGGCTGGAATAGGCGGAGCGCCTAAAGGTGGAGCCTACGCCGCAGCCAAACATGCGGTTGCTGGACTGACCCGCACTGCAGCAGTTGAGTACGCCAGAAAAGGAATTAGGTGTAATGCTATATGCCCTTTTTACAGTCCAACCGCAATCCTAGGCGAGTTTGCATCAGCTGAAGGCCAAGCACAACTCGCCCGGGGAACACCAATTAAGCGCCTTGCCGACCCTCAAGAAATTGTGAATGCCATGTTGCTTATATTATCTCCAGGCAACTCTTACATGACAGGACAAACCATAGCGATTGATGGTGGTGTGTCTGCTTGGTAGACACGCAAACTAAACAAAATATAAAGAACAAAAAATTCGAATTATTTACAAGGAGCCCTTATGCAAGCCTTAATGATGAACTCTCAGCTGATGATCTCTTCTATCCTCAGACATGCAGACAGAAACTTTCCTGATACAGAAATAGTATCAGTCACCGCAGATAACCCTAGGCACAGACATACCTATAAAGACTTTGCGAACCGTAGCCGCCAACTGGCCAATGCATTAATCAAATTAGGTGCAAAGTTTGGGGACCGTATTGGTACTCTAGCATGGAACGATTACCGTCATTTAGAGCTATACTATGCAGTCTCTGGTAGTGGCATGGTATGCCATACCATCAACCCTAAGCTATTTCCTGAGCAAGTTAATTATATTATCAATCACGCTGAGGACCGCTTCATATTTGTTGATTTATTAGTTGTACCTTTACTTGAAGCATTGCAGGCTCACTTACCTAAGGTTGAGGGATATGTAATTTTAACCGATGAAGCTCATATGCCAGATACGTCCTTGAAGAATGTTATGTGTTACGAAACATTATTAAGTGAAGAGTCTTCTGAATTTGAATGGCCTGAGTTCGATGAAAATACAGCCAGTGCCATGTGTTACACCTCAGGTACCACAGGTAACCCCAAAGGTGTGGTTTATAGTCACCGCTCAACCTTGCTGCACGCTTGGGGTGGCAGCATGCCCGATGTAGTCGCAGCATCTTATAAAGAAACCACACTTCCTATTGTTCCTATGTTTCATGTTAATGCTTGGGGGGCACCTTACGCATCTCTGATGGCTGGTTCAAAAATGGTGATGCCTGGCCCCAAGATGGCCGATGGCGAAGTACTCCAGCATTTAATTGAATCAGAACAGGTCACCTTTAGCTCTGGCGTTCCTACAATTTGGTTAGGATTACTTGATTATCTTCAAAAAACAGAAAAAAGCATTCCCTCATTAAAGCGTGTTAGCGTAGGCGGAGCAGCCTGTCCTCGTACCGTTATTGAGCGTTTCAAACATGCCCACGACGTTGAAGTCATTCAAGGCTGGGGAATGACAGAAACCAGCCCGCTTGGCTCAATATTTTGTCGTAAATCTGGAATGGAAAACCTTTCAGAAGAAGAGATTATCGACATTCAGTGTATGCAGGGCAGAGGCGTGTTTGGACTTGAGATGCGTATAGTAGACGAAAACAACAACGAACTGCCTTGGGATGGTGTGGCCTTTGGTGCACTTAAAGTAAGAGGACCTTGGGTATCTAGTGGCTACTATGGCATGTCTCAAGAACCAGGAAGCCAAGGTTGTCCTGTAGATGAGAAAGGTTGGTTTGATACTGGGGATGTTGCCACTATTAACCCACAGGGTTATATGCAAATCACTGATCGTACCAAAGATGTTATTAAATCAGGGGGAGAATGGGTCAGCTCAATTGAAATAGAGAACGCAGCCGTCAGCCACCCTGCCATCGCAGAAGCCGCTGCGATTGGCCGCTATCACCCGAAATGGACTGAGCGTCCTTTACTCATTGCGGTTAAAAAAGAAGGCGAACAAGTCACCACAGATGAGGTGCTAGACTTTTTAAAAGACAAGTTACATAAATGGTCGATGCCCGATGACGTGGTATTTATGGATGAACTCCCCCATACAGCAACCGGTAAACTTAACAAGCTATCCTTACGTAAGACTTTAGAAGGGTATGAATTTCCTAGTTAAGACATATTAAAATTTAAGGGGAGTATTTCGGGCACTTAGGTGCCCTTTTTTATGGGTAAGTACAACGCCCTCTTTTAAATAACCCAACAAGATGGTTTTCATAGACACTTTGGGCTGGCTATTTTACAACAAAATAAACCTTTTACCGATTTGCTTTAAGTTAGAGATAGTTATTTACTAGTTCTTTTTAGGTTTAAATCACGCTATCGTAATTTATAAAACCTTCAAACCATAGGAAACACATTGAAAACTATAGGATTAATTGGTGGTATGAGCTGGGAGTCGACAGCGAGTTATTATCAACAACTGAATCAAGGGATAAAACAGCAATTAGGAGGGTTACATTCGGCTAAAATAGTTATGGTAAGTGTAGACTTTGCTGAGATTGAAGCGCTACAACATAGTGGTGATTGGCAAAAAACGGCAGAAATACTCGCCGGGGCAGCTCAATCACTAGAGGCAGCAGGCGCTGACTTTTTTCTTATTTGTACCAATACAATGCACAAGGTTGCCGACTATATAACTAACTCAGTTAATATCCCCTTGCTACATATTGCCGATGCCACAGCTCAAAAACTAACAATAGACAAAATAACCACTGTCGGTTTGTTAGGGACAAAGTTCACTATGGAGCAAGACTTCTACAAGCAACGTATTATCGACAATTATGGTATAGATGTAATCGTGCCATCTGATGAAGAACAAAGTCTAATTCACTCAGTGATCTACCAGGAGTTATGCTTAGGAAAGGTGTCTAGTTCATCGCGCGAGCGTTACCTTAAAGTCATTGAAAACTTAGTTGAAAGGGGTGCCGAAGGAGTGATATTAGGATGTACTGAAATTGGATTACTCATTGAAAATCAGCATACCAACACCCCACTTTACGACACTACAAGCATTCATGCATTGGCGGCAGTGAAACAATCTTTAAAATAATTAATAAAAATTATTCTATATTTATCAACAACTTAAAAAATAATTTTAATTTTTTTGCTTTTTCTATATTGAAAAAAATTAGCTTATCTACATATCTATTATGTCGACGCCGCAAGGGTTGACACAAAAACACAAGAGGTGTTTTTGAGTACCAGACTTAACATTAAGTAGGTGCTTCCCATAGTGGGAGGGTGACAAGGAAAGCTATACCAGTACGCCGCCGATTTATCGGGGCAACTTAACTTTTTATATTGCTTAATTTATGAGGATATACTTATGCGTAACATCGATCTATCTCCACTTTACCGTTCATTCATTGGTTTCGACCATTTAGCTTCCATGATTGACACGGCGTCACGAAACGAAAAACAATCATCTTACCCTCCCTACAACATTGAACTGTTAGCTGAGGATAAATATCGCATTACTATGGCAATTGCTGGCTTTGCTAAAGATGAGGTCAGTATTGAAGTACTCGAAAACACCTTACAAGTGATTGGTACTAAAAAGCCTCAGGAAGGCTCAGAAAATACTAAACCAGAAGAGCGGAAGTTCTTACACAAAGGCATATCAGAGCGAAGCTTTGAGCGTAAATTCCAACTAGGGGATCACGTTAAAGTACTTGCTGCTGACTTAGAGCATGGTTTACTGCATGTTGATTTAGAACGACTAGTACCAGAAGCGAAAAAGCCACGAAAAATTGAAATTGGCAGTAAACTTATAGAAAACAACGAATAAGCTTCTCCCTTCCCAATTTTGTGTGTAGACAATAACGGCGCCTAGTGAGCGCCGTTTTTTATTGCTTGTAAGCCTATATCAAATTCAAATGTCATAATTTGAAATACTCAATAACCTACTTATATAAAATAAGTATGTTTAAAATAGATAACATTACTAACGATAAAAAGGTCATCAGCATTCCAGCTATTCTTTGCCAGCTTGGTCCTGAATGGCGTCTTAGTCCAAAAGAGTGAATGACACGGCCAAATAAAAGTGCGCTACCAGCGCAATGTAGCAAAATGCTATTACTTCCATTCACTTCTGCTACAAAAAGTAAAATAAGTACTATTGGCGTATATTCAGTGAAGTTACCATGGGCGCGAATAACTTGCTGAAAGTGAAAGTCGCCACCATCTCCTAATGGGATTTCTTTTTTAAAACGACCTCTCACTACAAGCACAGATAGATAGAGTAGATATATGCCTAATAAGCCAGCATAAAAAGCAGTAATAGGTGTATGCATATTAATTCCTAAAATAAAAAAGCCCACATTCAGTGGGCCATTACATAATAATTCTGAAGTTTCAGCTTAGCCTAGTAAAGTTGCTAGCTCACTACTAACGTTTTCAACTGGTGCTGTACCATCTAGTTTATGGTATTTACAGTTACCTGAGCTTGCCTCAGCTGTATAATAATCAACAAGAGGCTTAGTTTGTTCGTGATAAATACCAAGACGCTTACGTACTGTTTCTTCTTGATCATCTGGTCGAATAGCTAAATCTTCACCCGTTTCATCATCTTTACCTTCAACCTTAGGAGGGTTGTAAACAAGGTGATATACACGACCAGAACCAGGATGAACTCTACGACCACTCATGCGCTCTACAATAACTTCATCATCCACATCAAACTCAATAACATGATCGACTTTGATACCCGCTTCTTTCATGGCATCAGCTTGGGGAATAGTACGAGGAAAACCATCTAACAAAAATCCATTTTCACAGTCAACTTGAGCAATACGCTCTTTTACCAAGCCTATAATAAGTTCGTCAGAAACAAGCTTACCTTCATCCATAACTTTCTTTGCAGCCAAGCCAAGCTCTGTACCTGCTTTAATCGCAGCCCTTAACATGTCTCCAGTGGAGATTTGTGGAATGCCAAATTTGCCCATCAAAAATTGGGCTTGAGTACCCTTACCTGCACCAGGAGCACCAAGAAGAATAATGCGCATGCTGTGTCCTCTGAATAATATTTGTGTTTAAAAAAAGTAAAGCAGGAACTTTACACATACAACTTTAATGTTACAACAATAATACACCTTATATATAAGACAAAGGTCGTATTAGTTCTACTTTTAAGCCCTTAAAACAAAAACGAGCCCTTAGGCTCGTTTTTACAATGTTAAATTAGCCTTTTTCAGGCTTATTTAGCTAAGCTTGCTAGTAGCTTGTTCAAGTTTTGCACAAAGCTAGCCGGGTCTTTTAAACTCCCCTGTTCAGACAAAGCAGCTTGGTCGAAAAGTACACCTGTCCATTGTGAAAACTGTTCTTCATCTTGCACGTCTGCTAGTAATTTAACTAATTGATGCTCTGGGTTCATCTCAAAATGATACTGAGCTTCAGGTACAGGCTGACCTGCAGCTTGCATCAGTTTAATCATCTGTGTCGTCATGCCTTGCTCATCAGCAACAATACATGCTGGGGAGTTAGTTAAACGATGTGTAAACTTAACCTCTTTTACTTTATCACCTAACACCGCTTTAACACGATCGACTAGCCCTTCAACTTCTTTTTCGGCCTCTTCTAACGCTTTTTTACTTTCTTCATCTTCTAAGTCACCTAAGTCTAATGCTCCATGAGTAATAGACTGGAATGATTTCTCATCAAACTCAGTTAAATGAGACATTAACCATTCATCAACGCGATCTGCCATAAGTAACACTTCGATGCCTTTCTTACGGAAGATTTCTAAGTGTGGGCTAGACTTAGCTGCTTGGTAGTTGTCCGCTGTGATGTAGTAAATTTTCTCTTGTTTTTCTTGCATACGACTAATGTAGTCAGCAAGAGAAACCGTTTGTGCTTCAGAGTCTGTGTGGGTTGAAGCAAAACGCATTAAACCAGCAATTTTTTCTTTGTTTGCGTGATCTTCAGCCGGCCCTTCTTTCAAAGCATTACCAAACTCAGCCCAAAACTCTTG
The DNA here is from genome assembly GCF_004360155.1 of Paraglaciecola marina. Classification (GTDB taxonomy): domain Bacteria; phylum Pseudomonadota; class Gammaproteobacteria; order Enterobacterales; family Alteromonadaceae; genus Paraglaciecola; species Paraglaciecola marina. Next base: position 101,341 of record NZ_SAIS01000011.1, read on the forward strand.
ATATTTTTCTGGATCTTTCTTAGCTATTTTCTCAAGCATTTGTAATACGCGCTTAGTACAACCTTGACGCATTGCTTGAGTTACTTTGTTGTCTTGTAAGATTTCTCGAGATACGTTTAATGGTAAGTCGTTAGAATCTAGCAAGCCCTTAACAAAGCGCAGGTAAGTGGGTAGCATTTGCTCGGCTTCATCCATGATAAATACACGTTGCACATATAACTTCAGACCATGCTTTTGGTCGCGGTTCCACATATCAAATGGCGCTTTTGATGGAATATACAATAAACTAGTGTATTCAGTTTTACCTTCAACCTTATTATGAGACCAAGTTAATGGATCACTAAAATCATGAGAGATATGTTTGTAGAATTCTTTATACTCTTCATCACTTACGTCTGACTTATCACGTGTCCATAAAGCGGTCGCTTTATTTACAGCTTCCCAACATGCAGGAACCGCTGGAATTTTTTCACCCTCTTCGCCATCAGGACCTTTTGGACCTTCGCTTTCTGGGATAGCTTCTTTAAACATTTTGACCGGAATACTGATGTGGTCAGAATATTTACTAACAATTGAACGTAATTTCCAATCGTCTAAGAATTCTTTTTCGTCTTCTTTTAGGTGTAAAGTGATTTCTGTACCACGATCTGCTTTTTCAATATCAGAAATAGTAAATTCACCTTCACCTGCAGATTCCCACTGTACACCATTGCTGGCGTCATCACCGGCTGCACGAGTACGTACCGTTACGTTATCAGCTACGATAAAAGCAGAATAAAAACCTACCCCAAATTGACCAATTAACTGAGAATCTTTAGCTTCATCACCAGATAACTTACCAAAAAATTCTTTAGTACCTGACTTAGCAATAGTACCTAAATGTTCAATAACATCGGCTTTATTCATACCTATGCCATTGTCGGCAATCGTTATTGTACCTGCATCTTTATCAATGCTTAGCTTAACGTGTAAATCACCGTCGCCTTCGTATAGACTATCATTTGATAGAGCTTTAAAGCGTAACTTATCAGCTGCATCAGCAGCATTTGATACAAGTTCACGAAGGAATATTTCTTTATTTGAATAAAGTGAATGGATCATCAATTGAAGTAATTGTTTTACTTCGGTTTGAAATCCATGAGTTTCTTGCTGGGCTGCTTCAGCCATAACCAAGTATCTCCTAATTTGTGGTTGCTAAAATGACGAGTTATTAGATGAGGCCGCTTAGTTTGTTTTCAAGGAGAAATAGACTTAATTTTTCAAAAATTTAAAACTTTAAACAGCTTGTGAATACAAGCTGGCAGATATTTGATGGTTTATCTCGTTTACAGCAGACTACGTCGACCATTAAAAGCATGGGTGAGTGTGTTGCCGTCAATAAACTCTAACTCACCACCTACAGGGACACCATGAGCTATTCTACTCGCTTTAATATCATGGGTTTTGCACATCTGAGCGATATAATGTGCGGTAGCCTCCCCTTCTACTGTTGGGTTGGTAGCCAGAATAACTTCTTCAATTCCCTCTTTTTCGAGGATATTAGCCAAATCTTCTAAACCGATATCCACCGGACCAATCCCATCTATTGGAGAGAGCCGTCCCATAAGTACAAAATAACGCCCTTTAAACTCTAAGGTCTGCTCAATTGCAAGCACATCTTGAGGGGATTCAACTACACATATCTGCAAGCTTTCTTGACGCTTTGGATTAGCACAGATTTCACACAAGGCGTTTTCACAAAATGTCCGACATTGCTCACAATGTTTGACGTGTTCCATAGCATTATGCAACACATTACTGAGTGTCATTGCACCTTGGCGATTTCTCTCTAAAAGGTGAAAAGCCATACGCTGAGCACTTTTAGGGCCTACTCCAGGTAACACCTTAAAAGCGTCAATCAGCTCTTTAATTAATGGACTAAATTGCATTAGACTTGCGCTAGAAAGGCATCTTCATGCCAGGAGGCATTTGCATTCCACCGGTAACACTCGCCATTTTTTCCTTGGTAGTTTCTTGGATCCTACGGTTACTATCGTTAATGGCGGCAGCAACAAGATCTTCAATCATCTCTTTATCGTCTTCCATTAGACTAGGATCGATTTCTACTCGGCGAACCGCATGGTTACAGGTCATGGTAATTTTGACTAGCCCAGCACCTGATTCACCGGTAATCTCTATGTTGGCAAGCTCTTCTTGACTCTTTTGCATACGCTCTTGCATTTGCTGAGCCTGCTTCATCATGTTGCCCATTCCACCTTTAAACATAACTTTCTCTCTTTAAATTAGATAAAATTTTTAATCACCCTGCTATCTAGCAAGGATACTTTGTTCGTCTACTTTTGCGTTGAATAATTCTTGCAATAACTTTATACCGTTATCGTTGTGAATAACTTCTTTAGCGTAAGTTTTTCTTACTTTATTGATTTCCATTTGCAACGCATAGGGAGTATTAATGGGTTTACCTAGCTGAATTTCAAGTTCAACAGAGGTATTTAATGCACCGCAAATAGCATCGCTAAGTTGTTGTCTAGCGCTTGGTGAGTCTAGATGAGCTTTACTGTCCAACAGAGTTAATTTTATTACATTGCCCTCTTGTTCAAATGCCGAATGTAATGCTAATTGCTTGGTTAAGGCCGTAACTTGCATCTCATAAATTAACTTACTCCAATCGTCCACTTGCTGAGAATGAATAACTTTTTGATTATCTTCTAAAAACGCAGGGATAGTGACAGTTACTTCTCCTACATTTTCAATATCTAAATGGGCATTTGGATCAAAGACTTGAGTAGACTCAACTTCAAGCACAACTTCTTCAGAAAACCTTTCACTACCACTTTTCTCAATATTTTCACTTTGAAAAGAATCATCCACAGGCCATGGCGGCATTTCATTTTGCTGAACTGGATTATCGGCTGTTTTATCTAATTGCGGCGCTAAAACTGGCTCAACAGAAGCAGGTTGAGAGGGTAGTTGAGCTTTGCGAACACTAAATGGATTAGGTTTAACTTCTGGGCCAGCAGTGCTTTCTAACTCAGTACTCTGGTTAGTAATTTTTTTTGAAGCTAGAGGTTCTGAAACGGGAGAATCTAAGTTAGATCCATTTTGTAAAGGACTATCCTCGGGATCAGACTTTTTTACCTGCGGTGCACTTCCCTCCCCTTGACTTTGGTTTTCTTTAAACCGGTTTCTAAGAGCAATAAGCTCAGCCGTGCTTTTAGCAGGAGAAGGCACGCTTGCTTGTTCGTTGCTTGGCACAAAATCATCGTCTGAGGTATGAGTCGCAACTTTCTCCTCTGAGCCAACAGGCGTCATTTGGTCATAATCTATGGGCTCATAACCATAGTCTTGTGCTTGATTTAGAATTTCTTGCTGTTGTGTATTGAGTGCGACTTCATTATCAGAAGCTTCTTGAATATCAACAGAGACAGATGAATCTATTGCCTCTGGCTCTTCAACTATTGGAGCTGCTTCAGCTTTAAGCTCTACCTGTGCTTCTTCCGCTGGCTGAATATGCTCTTCTTGAGGTGATGTAGCTGTAACAAGCTCTCGCTCTATAGCTGCAGATCGGGTTGACTCAATTGCATTTGGAATATCAACAGGAGCTTGCTCTGCAGTTTGTTCAGCTATATCTTCTGCATTAAGTTTTATGCCAGCTGGACAAAAAGCTAACATTCGCAACAAGGTCATCTCAAAACCCGTTCTGGGATCTGCTGCGTAAGGTAAGTCTTTTCTGCCCGTTAAGGCTATTTGATAGAGTAACTGAATTTGTTCTGCAGGTGCTGACTTAGCCAGTTGATAAATAGCCCTTGCCGCAATGGTTTCAAGCTTACAGGCCTCTGGAACAAACTGAGTCAATGCAATTTGATGTAATAGACTCATAACTTCAGCTAAAACCGCACTAAAGTCTGGGGCTTGTTGCGCCATCAACTCTACTTGTTGCATCACCGAGGCACTATCTTTTTGTACAATAGCATTAACCACTTTTATAACTTGGTTTTTATCCATTAACCCAAGCATGTCAGTCACTATTTGCAAACTAACCTGACCATTGCCTTGGGCAATAGCTTGGTCAGTTAGGCTTAACGCATCTCGCATACTACCTTGGGCAGCCCTTGCTAACTGCGCTAGTGCTTCTTTCTCAAAGGGAATCTGTTCTTGTCCCAAGACAAAGTCTAATTGTTGGCTTATTTGTGCTCGTGATAAGGCTTTTAAATTAAATTGCAAACATCGAGATAAAATAGTGACGGGTAATTTTTGAGGATCAGTTGTCGCTAATAAAAACTTTACATGTGGAGGTGGCTCTTCCAGCGTCTTCAACAAAGCATTAAAACTATGTTTAGACAACATATGAACTTCATCTATTAGATAGACTTTATATCGCCCTCGACTGGGCTTATATTGAACGTTGTCTAGTAACTCTCTAGTGTCTTCTACCTTAGTGCGAGATGCAGCATCAATTTCTAATAAATCAATAAAATGCCCCTGCTCTATTTCTTTACAGGTACTACATAACCCACAAGGTGTAGAGCCTAATCCTTGCTCACAGTTAAGACTTTTTGAAAAAATTCTAGCTATTGTGGTTTTACCCACACCACGGGTGCCCGTGAACAAATACGCATGGTGTAATCTATCATTATCAAGGGCGTTAGAAATGGCAGTAACAACATGTTCTTGCCCAACCAGTTCACCAAAACGGTTAGGTCGCCATTTTCTCGCTAGAACTTGATAACTCATAGACTTGGTTTACTCACCTTCGAATTCACAGATAGAAAAGCTTTTGACACCAATATCTAACAACTTTTGCTCTCCGCCTAACTCGGGTAAAGAAATCACGAAACCAGCATGCTCAACCACACCGCCTAAACGACGAATAAGGTTAGCTGTTGCAATCATAGTACCGCCAGTCGCGAGCAAATCGTCAAGCATTAGTACCTTTTCTCCAGGTTTCACTGCGTCTTTATGAATTTCTAAATTATCGCTACCATATTCAAGTTCATAGCTTTCACTAATCACTTCTCTTGGTAGCTTTTTAGGTTTACGTACAGGAATAAAACCTATACCTAATTCAATCGCTAGCGGAGCACCAAACAAAAAGCCACGGGCTTCTGTTCCTGCAACTTTATCAAACCCCATAGGGGCGTAATGGTTGACTAACAACTCAATAGACTGTGAATAAGCTTTATGGTCTTCTAAAATAGACGTCACGTCTCGAAACATGACTCCAGGTTTAGGGTAATTAGGAACGGTTTTAATAACCGATTTTATGTATTCGAAGGGCACGAATTTTCCCGTAATTTAAATGAATAGTAAAAGAAATGTCATTTGACTAGAGGTAAAAAACGAACCATCCAAGCACGGCGTGCATTAAAGGTAACGCCACTAACATTCCGATAGCTGCGAATAAGTATCCCCAATTAAATGGGTCATACGAACTTTGCTCTTCTTGCATTTTAATACTCCATAGTTCGAGGCTACAAGCCTAAGTAAAACAACTAAACAAAGGCGCTGATGTTAATCCAAGTGACAATAAATTGATAGTCCTAAAACACTGTTCATTGGCACTTGACTACTTTTCAATCGCCTGTTGGGCTAGGTCTTATAGACCATTGCATAAATAGTTAAACAGCGTCTTCGTTTTCTTCTCCAGTACGAATACGTATAACTCTTGTAACGTCATAAACAAATACTTTGCCATCACCGATTTTGCCTGACTGTGCGGTTCCAATAATAACTTCAATACAACGATCAACCTGTTCATCGGCAACCACTAATTCAATTTTCATTTTTGGTAGAAAATCAACGTTATATTCCGCACCACGATATAATTCTGTGTGGCCTTTTTGGCGTCCAAATCCTTTTACTTCAGTAACTGTCATACCAGTTACACCCACTTCAGATAGAGCCTCACGAACATCATCCATTTTAAAAGGTTTGATAATTGCTTCTATTTTTTTCATTTTTGTATCCTGTTAAACGTGTATCTTGGTTCAATCATAAATAGTCGGAATTGGCACTCGTTTGTGTTGAGTTTTTACAAAAATATCTACTAATTTATTAGACACTGACTCATCTACAGTTTTGCCTTCTAAAAAATCATCAATCTGCTCATAACTTAAGCCAAGTGCTTGTTCATCGGCTTTTTGAGGGCTCAAGGTTTCTAGGTCCGCGGTTGGAGCTTTACCAATTATACTTTGAGGAGCCCCTAGATATTCAGCGACTTGTCTAACTTGTCTTTTATTCAAACCAAACAGTGGAGCCAAATCACATGCTCCATCGCCGTATTTTGTATAGAAACCTGTAATATTCTCTGCAGAGTGATCCGTCCCTAAAACTAAGCCATCCAGTAAGCCAGCAATCTGATATTGAATCACCATACGGGTTCGGGCTTTAACATTCCCTTTTACGAAGTCTTTCTTAGTTTCACTTTGAGGTAATAGGCCAGCCGCTTCAACTGCTAGAGTAGTTTGCGTATCAATCGCATCAACGCCTGGTTGAACATTCACAGCCACAGCTTGACTTGGCTTAATAAAGTCAATAGAGGCTTGTGCGTCTTCTTCATCAGCTTGCACATTATAGGGTAACCGCACTGCTATAAATTGGTAGGCTGCTTGTTGAGTTTCGTTCAAGCTATCCACCGCTAATTGAGCTAAACGCCCTAGAGTACATGAATCTATTCCGCCACTGATCCCCAAAACTAAGGTTTTCATTGAGCTAGCAAGAAGTTGAGATTTAATAAATTCAACACGCCTATTAACTTCAAACTCAACGTCTATTTCTGGCAGAACCCGCATCTCTTCAATCACAGTGTTACTTTGCATTTTTCCTCTCATTATTAATCAATAATTGCCGTTAGCTAGCTGAGTGTAAACAGTGTTTCTGAAAGCCTTGTTAGTTTTGTTTTTATCAAGACCACAGCAGTTATATAAATCATATTACCAAGTTGTGTATATGAATCCTAACCCTAAGACAATATTTTATACCCAACAAAATAAAAAATTACTTTATTGTTCAATGAACATAAATAGGAGTGGCTTTCGTGAAACATCAAAAAGGTGTAACGCTAATTGAAATGATGATTGTGATATCTATTATCGCCATTGTTTTATTGTTTGTGGCGCCAAGCATGCAAAGTATCATTATTAAAAATAGAATTGTATCTGAAATAAATGACGCCAGCGCACTTATTCAATACGCTAGGCACACCGCAATCAATGAGCAAGCATTGACAGTGGTTTGTCCCTCAGACGACTATTCCACCTGTGGTGACGATTGGAATGACCCGAAAATAGTATTTATTGATGAAGATGGAAATAGTGCTAGGGGTAACGATGAGGTTTTATTAGTGAGTATGGAAGCAAGTTCAGAAACAAATATCGCTACTGCAACAAAAGAAATTATTAAATTTACTGAAAATGGCTCAGCGTCGAATATAGTAGAATACAAAATCTGCCATAAAGATGGCGATGCTGTATATGCCCACGGACTTACCATAAACCTTCAAGGTAGAATTAAAATGGGAAAAGACAGCGATGGGAATGGTATTAATGAAGACTCCATTGGCACAGACCTATCTTGTTGATAAGAATAAGTGATTTAGTATCGGCTTTTAATGAGTATTAAAGGCCCAAATCAAATTAATTAACATTCAAGCTAGTATCTGTCATATTTCCTACCTAAATCTACTCTAAGATAACTATATGCCGCTTATGTTTAGTTTAAATTAAGCATTTGTGAACTCCCCTTATTTTTTAGGACATCAACTAAACTTTTCAGAGCATATAAATGAATGTTATAAAATTAGTAATACTAGGAATAATTATGAGTGTTGTATCAATTAATGCCTTACAAGCTTCCCCAATTGTTATTGCACATAGAGGTGCATCAGGTTATCTCCCAGAGCATACATTAGAGTCAGCCACGTTAGCCTATGCGCAAGGAGCCGATTATATTGAACAAGATCTTGTGGTAACCAAAGACGCTAAACTAATAGTTCTACATGACATTCATTTAGAAACCGTAACTGATGTACAACAAAAATTTCCTACTCGTAAGCGCCAAGACGGGCGTTTTTATGCGTTAGATTTCACTCTAACAGAATTAAAATCACTACTAGTTCATGAAAGGCGAGATGAAAAAGGTAATCAGGTTTTTAAAGACCGTTATCAAGGAGAAGCTAACTTTCAGATTGCTACATTTGAAGAACACATTGAACTAGTGCAACAACTTAACCGCCAATTTGGAAAAGACACGGGGTTCTATATTGAAATTAAATCTCCTGCATGGCATCGAGAGCAAGGTGTTGATATTAGTCAGTTAACTATATCCCTATTAAGAAAGTATCAACTAGACGACTCAAATAAAGCCGTTTATGTACAATGCTTCGATTTTGCTGAAACTAAACGATTAAGGAATAAGTTAGGAGCTAAGGTAAAATTAATTCAACTTATTGCTGAGAATGACTGGCAAGAGTCTACTACTGACTACGATTATTTGAAAACACCAGAAGGGTTAAAAGATATTTCCGGGGTGGCACAAGGAATTGGTCCTTGGATCCCTCAAATTCTTGATCTAGAGAAAAAAGCTCCAACAAATCTAGTCACAATGGCTCATGGTTTAGGCTTAGCTGTGCACCCCTATACCTTCAGAAAAGACGCGTTACCCGCTAATATGTCAACACATGAAGCTTTGGACTTACTGTTCAACGAAGCCAAAATAGATGGGTTATTTACAGACTTTACTGATATTACTATTGATTATCTTTCTCAATAAATGACTAAGTCAATTTTTGGCCTAACCCTATATAACTTTACATAAAAATAGATTCAAAATACCAAGCGGTATTTTGAATCTGATGGTAGATCAAATACACACTAAAGCAATATATAGTCTATGACACAAAAGAATTGATGATAAATTCATGATTTGGGTATACCAACTTATAGTTTGGTATCGTCTTACATACTTTTATGAAATTACAAATACGCTTTTTAATTTCTGTAAATACGTATTAACAAAAAACTATTAAGCATCAAAAACCACATTAAAATCTTCGAAAACAACACTATCTGCATCAAAGAGCAGCGAAAATAAATTTTTCACTACGATAACAGAAAAACAAATCCTAGTACATTGACGTATCCTTTAAAATACCCTACAACTTTAGTCTATGTAACTTTCTTAACAAAAATATTGTATTGTCTTTCCCATGAACACCAAAGTCTAACGTCTTTTGTTCGCAAACTTAACAAATTAACCAATACAGGAAATCGTATGAAATTTATACCTCTTATATTATTAGCTACATCTGTTGCAACATTTTCAAACAATGCTTCAGCTGCAGGAGATGCAAAACACTTCCCAGGAGTATTCATCGGAGCGACACATGTTGATGGAGAAACAGACTTTTCTTATGGTATTGAATATGAATATAAGTTTTCAAAACTATGGGGAGCAGGCTTAGTTTACGAAAAAACCGACGACGCACACCATGGCGCTGGTATTGATATTATGCTTGCAGCTGCTTATTTACATCCATGGAAAGACTTAAGATTAGGGTTAGGGTTTGGTAAAGAAACGGTTGGTAGTTTTGAAGAAGATGACGGCCATGGCCATTATCACTATCATGCTAGTCACAAAGAAAATGTCGTCAGAGCATCAGTAAGTTACGACTTTCACGTGGGAGACTTTGGTGTAGCCCCAACATTTGCGGTTGATTTCGTTGATGGAGAAGAAGCTTATGTATTTGGCGTCGCATTAATAAAACCATTTTAAGAATCAGGGTTAATTTGTTACGCATTTTTTGAGACTAGGTGTGCAATTTTCAATACGTATTTAAATTCTGAAGTTGCATTCCGTTTCACTAACTTATAAAAAATGATTTGAGGCCCTTAGTTTGATTCTACTATGACTTAAGCAAAATATACATGTGACTGATTGAACATATATTAGGTTAAGTTTCAAAGAATATAGCCGAATATAAACTTTACTGAATTTATAAAATAGATATTAGTTATACCTCTACTCAAAGATAGCGTCTAAATGTAGCGGCAGATAACTTTTAACGAGGAATACGAAATGTTAACCCGCATTAATATTAAACAAAAAATTTACGTATTAGGCGTAATACAAATAACCTTAATGCTAATTATGGGAAGTGTGGCCATTATACAAATGGCGAAAATTGGTTATGAACTGATGGACATTGCAGAAGAAGATATTCCTCTTGCAAGTAAAGTGACAACAATAACGGAGCTTCAACTTGAGCAAAGTATTCTGTTCGAGCGCGCACTATTTTATGCCTCATTGACCTCACTTGATGTACCTGATGCTGAAAGCGACTTTAATCATGTTAAAACTGAACTTCTTGAACTGACTCCCAGTATAATCAGTAAAATAAAAGAAGCTGAATCCTTTTCAGAACATGCTATAGGTGATGTACATTCGGAACTAGGTAGACAGAAGTTTACCAGTGTACTTACGGTACTAAAGGATATAGAACTTAAATATAAAGATTTTTCTGATAGTGTTGCAGCTATTCTGGAAACGGCAACCACTTTATCACCAGTCAATTTATCCAAGAAAGCCCATCAACTTGAAAACTTAGAAGATATATTAAAAGATGATTTAGTGCTTCTATTAGATGACATCCAGAAATTTACTTTGGCAGCCTCATTAAAAGCAGAACAAGATGAAAAGGCTGGGATAAAATGGATAATCGCCACTTTCGTTATTGCTGTAATAATTTGTTTAATACTCCCCGTCCTTATTAGTCGCTCAATCGTTAACCCAATAAATGAGTTAATTGATAGATTGAAAGAAATAGCGAATGGTGATGGTGACTTAACAGTAAAGCTTAATGATAAAGCTAAGGATGAAACAGGAGAAGTTGCTCGAGCGTTTAATACTTTTATTGACGTCATAAATAAGCTTATTTCAAACACCAATGCCCAAGCTAATGAATTAGAGACGGCGTCAAATGTAGCTCTGAATGTAATGGAAGAAACAGCAGCCAGTATTGAAAAACAACATGCCGAAACGGCAATGGTTGCAACAGCAATTAATGAAATGAGCAGCTCATCACAAGAAGTGTCTCGTAGTGCAACTCATGCTGCAGAGGTAACCCAAACTGTAAAAAATAAAGTTATTGAAGGTAAGCAAGACGCTATCGAAACACAAAATATTATCACCCAACTTTCAGAAGAAGTAAGTGAAGCATCAAGCGTAATCGAAAGCCTAGTTGAAGAAACTAATAATATTGGCAATGTACTCGAATCAATTCAAGGTATAGCTGCACAAACTAATTTATTAGCCCTAAATGCTGCGATTGAGGCCGCTAGAGCTGGTGAGACAGGCAGAGGCTTTGCGGTAGTTGCTGATGAAGTTAGAACGTTAGCACAACGCACTCAAACCTCTACAGTGGATATCCAAGACCTATTATTACGTCTTAAAACTGAGGCTAATAATGCAGTAACAAGCATGAGCAAAGGAACAGATAGCGCAGCAATTTGTTTGGAGAAAAGTACAAAAACCAGCCAAACATTCGAAGAAGCCTCTGATTCAGTTACTCAAATATCTGACTTAAATTTACAAATAGCGGCAGCAGCTGAAGAACAATCAGCCGTTGCAGAAGAAGTAAATAAGAATATTGTTAAGATTAGCGACCTTGCGGATGTAACAGCTAGAGGTGCACAATCTGCTTCAGATGCAAACACCACTATCGCCAAACATGTTACAGAACTGCATACTAACCTAAATGTATTTGTAGTTTAATACTGATAGTTAAGGGTGTAAGACTTAAATATCCATTTAAGCCTTACACCCCATTGCTATGATACTAACTGAAGTAACAAGTAAACAAGATACAAAGCGCAATAGATACATCACACCTATTGATTAGCCCATCCAATAATTTATTTCATTAATAAACTTAAAGAATAAAAAGTCAAAATTAATTAACTGACAACAAACAGCAGAGTTATAAGATCATAAAAGTAATATTTACTACAAAATATTAGTCTTTACTTATAGTAGTAACCTAAGGTTTTGACATTCTAATAACGACACGGCGGTTTTTAGCCCTACTCGTCTCATTAATATTTGTGGAAACATGGCGCCTCTCTCCATGGCCGGTAACATCTATTCTATCTGGTGATACTCCCATTGAGCTAAAAAACTCTTTTATTTCAACAGCTCTTTGAATTGATAGTTTCTTATTAATAGCCCTTCCACCAAAACTATCGGTATAACCATCTAATAAAACCAACTCTAAGTCTGTGTCTACCTTCAAGTAGTCACCTATCATAGCGAGGCGCTTTTGGGAGTACTTGGTTAATTCAGTATTATTAAACTGATATGTGAGGACTGTATAAGCAATATCCTGAAAACTATAAGGGAGTAAATTAGAAACGCACTCAGCAAATTTTTCATAGGGCCCGATAAAATTACTTGCATTTAGTCCAACAGCTACTCGATCGTATTGATTATACCAATCTTGATAGTATATGGTTGGCCAAAATCCTTTCTCTAATTCAGATAACATGGTCCATGCAGCTTGCTCTGGTAAGTCACCATTGTACTGCTTTCTTATAGTCATATCAGCGATTGCCCGTTGAATTTGACCAGGCATCCATTTAGGTGGAACGGAGTAAACAGCAGCCACCCCATAAGACTTGGGAAGCCTTAACATATCAAGCTCAAATTCCATATTTAACTGCTTAGAAGCGGTACTATTAAACATTGCTTCGCCATAGCCCGGAATATTATGACTCAAGGTACATTGTAAGCGACTTTTATCTTTAAGTTGCCATTGTGAATCTTCAACTTTTGCAACATATTGGCGCAACGCACTATGCCCATTCAATGATAGTGAGATAAGTGATACACAAAAAACAGATCGTAATATTTGATTAGCCATGAAAAGATACCCTCGCTTCTGTTTAGTTGTATCGACAATTATCACAATATATTTAGCATTAGCTTACCCTTAAGCAATCATTTAGGCTAGCTACTGAAAAAGAACCTTGCCATAATTACAATATATAAATCGTCACTGAGTCTCCATGTCACAAATTTTTGAATTAAAGAATCGTTTTAGAGGGTACTTTCCTGTTGTTGTAGATGTTGAAACCGCGGGCTTTAATCCGCAAACCGACGCATTATTAGAAATTGCAGCCGTGACAACTAGGATGGATGAAAATGGATTTTTTTACCCTGACAAAACATTTCACTATCACATTGAGCCCTTTGAAGGTGCTAACCTAGAAAAAGCAGCGTTAGATTTTAACGGTATCGACCCTTATTGTGCGTTAAGAGGGGCAGTAATAGAGAGTGAAGCTTTTAAAGATTTATGCAAAAAAATTCGCAAAGAACAAAAGGATTCAGACTGTCAACGCTCTGTCATGGTGGCACACAACGCAGCATTTGATTTAAGCTTTGTTAATGCTGCAATTGCAAGGAGCAACATAAAACGTAGCCCTTTCCATCCTTTTGTTTCTTTTGATACCACAACTTTAGCAGGGCTCGCTCTAGGGCAAACAGTCTTAGTAAAAGCATGTATGGCTGCGGGGATAAGCTTTGATCAAAATGAAGCACATTCAGCTTTATATGACACTGAAAAAACTGCGGAGTTATTTTGCTATATAGTAAATCGTTGGCAAAGCTTAGGTGGATTAGTAACTCACAGCTAATGTTGCGGCTACAGGTTATGTATGGTTCAACTAAATGAAATTAAAAAACCGCTTCACAATTAAAGCGGTTTTTTCTTAAATAAAGACTTAATTATAAGCTATCTGCGTTCTCAGCTAAGTAGCTTGCAACACCTTCAGGGCTGTCAACCATACCTTTTGAACCTTCTTGCCAACCAGCTGGACAAACTTCACCGTGCTCTTCGTGGAAGTTCAAGGCATCAACCATGCGTAACATCTCATCAATGTTACGACCTAAAGGAAGATCGTTTACAACTTGATGACGAACAAGCCCTGCTTCATCAATCAAAAATGAACCACGGAAAGCAACACCAGCGTCTGGATGCTCTACATCATAGGCCTGACATATATCATGCTTAACGTCTGCAACTAAGGTGTATTTAACTGGACCTATACCACCATCGTTGATAGCGGTGTTACGCCAAGCGTTGTGGCTAAATTGAGAATCGATTGAAACACCGATAACTTCCACACCTCGTTTTGTAAACTCTTCATAACGCTTATCGAATGCAATCAATTCTGAAGGGCAAACAAATGTGAAATCTAGTGGATAAAAGAAAAGTACTGCTTTTTTACCTTTAATAGCTTCACTTAGTGTAAAACTATCAACAATTTCACCGCTTCCAAGTACGGCTGCAGCTGTAAAATCTGGTGCTGGACGACTGACTAATACACTCATTAATTTCTCCATTTATTTTAAGTTAAGAATTATTAAATTTAGTTTAACCACGTAATGCATTTTATTACAGGATCACCTTTAAGCCATATGAGTGCAATTGTTCGAAAAGCAAGAGCTAGATTATAAATATAATTTAAATAAAACTCTCAATCCCTAGCTTCAATCCCAAACTTACAATTTACACCTGATAAAAATCTCATTTGAGTAATAAAACTACAATTAATTAGTTGATCTTTATGCAAATAGCAATTATTCTTGTTTGCATAGTTATTAGTAAGGTTAGTTATGTACGTTTGTTTGTGTCACGGTATCACAGATAAGGCAATTCAGCAGGCTGTCAGAGAAGATGGTGTGGGTAATATGCGTCAGCTTAAAAAAAAGCTAAATGTTGGCTCACAATGTGGAAAATGCGTGCAATTAGCTCAAACAATTATCGATAACACAATAATAGATGAGTCTCTATTTAAAGAAGTTTGCTAGTCATTTTTTAAAATCCTAATAAAAAGGCCAGTCAATTGACTGGCCTTTTTGTTTTTATCATTTTAATTAGGTAATTCAGACTTATTTAACAAATTTCTCGTTCACTTTAACGGTCAGAGGATGGTAGCCATCTTTAGCCTTAGCAAATGCTTTTTGAGCCATCACCTTCCCTTCTGGCGTAGCAGATAACGCTTTGTATAAAGGCTTAACTAATTTATTTCGACCAATTGAAACTAAGTATTCATTAAGTCTGGGGAAAGCCGGTTGATACCAATTATTCACACATATTAGCAACCAACTATGGGCTATCTCATTATTGGTACTATTTGTTAACCCAAACGCTTTATCAAGTTCAGTTAATTGTGCTGAAGATAGTTCAGCTGGTAGATTATTTAAAAAGTATAGCCATTGATGCACTACCCAGTTATCACTATCAATATTGCTTGCTGCAATTGTGCCTGATAACCAATCATTTCTAGCTTTATCTACAGAGGTAAAGGCATCAGACTTTGGTACAGGCGCGCCTTTTGGTAACCCAGGTTCAAAAATCCACTCTTCGATACGTTGTTTAGATAACTTATCTGAGTAATCTTGTAATAAAGTTTGCTCTAAGTAACTAATAAAGTCGTCGGTAGTAATACTTTGAAATGCAAAAGCTTTAAAGTATTCCAATAGAAATTGGTCAAAGTTTGCTCGGCCTACTTTGTGCTCTAGCTCTCTTAAAAATAATGCGCCTTTCTCATAAGGAATATTACTAAACACTTCATCTGGGTCTCGGCCCTTTAAATTTATAGCTAAAATTTGATCATTGGGTTTTAAGGTATCCAAATCAGCTTGTAGATCTTGACGTCCTAGCACAGCTTCCATGTCAAAGCGCTCTTCACCATAAACCATTTCCATAATGCGATAAGTTAGATAAGTGGTAAAACCTTCGTTTAACCATAAGTCACGCCATGTGGCATTGGTTACTGTATTTCCAGACCAAGAATGAGCTAACTCATGGGCAATAAGTGAGACTAGACTTTTATCGCCAGCAATAACCGTTGGGGTAATAAAAGATAGCCTAGGGTTCTCCATGCCTCCAAAAGGAAATGAAGGAGGCAAAATTAGTAGGTCATACCGATCCCAGCTATAGGCTCCAAAGTTCTTTTCTGTGGCTATAAGCATAGATTCGGTATCTTCAAATTCAGCCGCAGCAGCATCTAAAATACCTATCTCAGAATATACACCCGTTCGCTCACCCATTGCCTTGAAATGCAAATCTCCAACAGCTAAAGCAATTAGATAGGAAGGTATGGCTTGCGGCATAGAAAACTCATACACACCATCACGAGGAGTATCAGGGTCGTTCGCGGCACTCATCACAGCCAATAATGCTTTAGGTGTTCTGATTGTTGCTTCATAGGTCACTCTAACTTGTGGCGAGTCTTGTAAAGGAATAAAACTACGTGCATGAATAGCTTGCGCCTGAGTGAATAGAAATGGATATTTTTTACCAGCCGTTTGTGCAGGAGTTAACCATTGCACACCAGACGCCTTTGGAGATGTATTGTAATACACTGTCACCTGCGAAGAATGTGATGGCAACTTAATACTCAATGCAGCCCCAAAGAAGTTATCAGCGTTAGCTAAGTTAAATGCTAGATCATTGCCATCTGCTACTACTTTAGAAATCACAAGATCTCGTGTGTCTAATATTAGGGTATCAGCATCAGGAGTCATTCTTTGAAAATCTAAACTTACATGTCCTGACAGAGTCTGTTGAGTAAAATCAACAGATAAATCTAAATTTAGATGGGTAACTTTGACGGCATCAGGATTTGAAAAAGAGTGATAATCTTGTGCATTATGGTGTGCGACTTGCGCTTCTAGCTGTTTGCTTTCTTTGTCAGCAACAACTATAAGCTCTGTTGTTTTTGTACTTGATTCATTACATCCGCTTATTACAATTAGGGTTAATAAGCCGGCCATTAGTTTTTTTATTGTCATTATATAAATTCCGGTAAGTCCGTAAAACAAATTCAATTGTTGCATATTAAGCTGAATATAAAAATACAGAGGTTTTAGGTATCTTTCTGGTTATTAAATAAAGAAGTAAATCTAAGATTGAATTTTTAAAGCTTTAAACTTAAATTTGTAACCGTATTTAATAATTGGAAGGGTGTAAAATGACAAGTGCTTACAATTTACTAGATGACTCAAACGAATTTTTAAATGAATTCAAAGACGTAAAACCTTTAAAGCAAGATAACAACTTCCATACCCCACAGTCAAAATTTACCCTAGCAAAGCAACTAAAAAGAGAAGCGATTGAGTCTGACTACAATCAAGCAAAAAACTACCTAACTACTGAAGAAGTAATACCCATTGATCCTTATGACCACATAATGTTTAAGCAAAGTGGCATACAAAATGGGGTTTATAAAAATTTAAGACTCGGTAAATACACTATAAATTCAGTTTTAAATATACAAAATACTAAGTTTGAGCAAGCGAGACATAATGTATTTAATACGATATTAAATAGCCACTTTAAAGGTGATAGAACAATTCTCATTAAGCATGGACTTGGGTTGCATAGCAAACCATATCCAGGATTATTAAAAAGCTATATCAATAAGTGGCTACGTCAAATACCTGAGGTAATAGCTTTTCACACCGCATTACCAAACCATGGGGGAAATAGCTCAGTTTATGTTTTAATAAAAAAAAACCAGCAGCAGAAATCTCATAACCGTGAGTTATATTACAGCAAATAGTAACTCACCAATAATTGGTGATTAACTGGCATTTGATTTTGAGTTATTTCAGGCTCTTATTGGCATCAAAAGCTTGATGAGCCTCTGGAGTAAGGAAGCTTTGAGGTAATGTTGAAGATTTAGCTGACGCGCTGAAAATAGCGGCAACAATTAAAAAAATAACGGTTACTAATACACCGGTTAAACCGAAACCTTTGTTTGAACGATTCATATGCGTCTCTTATTATTGATGTTATTTGTACTTTAAATAGACTAATAAAATTGTATTTAGTTCAAAACTCTTTTATTAAAACTTGTCAAGAACTGAACAAATATTAATCACTATTTATCTGATATACAAGGGTTTTATTTTTTCAAAGGTATAACTAATAATACCAGCGTCTATAGCGGTAAAATTTATCGACGACAAATGTATTGTGACTTATCGCCGACTTACGGCTAAATGATAAATTATTTACCCTAGATACACTCTGGCATTTCTAAACATGCGCATCCAAGCACCGTCTTCTTGCCACTCCTGTGGATACCAAGAATTAGCTACACTTCTAAATACTCGCTCTGGATGAGGCATCATAATTGTCGCACGGCCATCAGCACTGGTTAACCCAGCTATCCCTAGAGGCGAACCATTTGGATTTGCAGGATAATTCTGGGTAACTTTTCCATAATTATCAACATATTGCAAAGATATAGCAGCACTGCCTAAAGCTATTAACGGACCATTTTCAGAACTAAATTCTGCGCGCCCTTCCCCATGAGAAACAGCGATAGGCATTCGAGAGCCTTGCATGCCCTCAAAGAAAATTGATTTAGACTCTTTAACTTCTAACATGGCGACTCGTGCTTCAAAACGCTCAGATTGGTTGGTAACAAAGTGAGGCCATAAATCAGCTCCAGGAATAAGAGACTTTAAATTCGACAGCATTTGACAGCCATTACATACTCCAAGTGAGAATGAGTCAGGCCTTTCAAAAAATGCTGCAAATTGATCCCTAGCTTGGTTGTTGAACAAGATAGATTTTGCCCAACCCTCACCAGCACCTAAAACGTCACCGTAAGAAAAGCCACCACAGGCCACTAAACCTTTAAATTCATCCAATGAATATTTACCAGACAAGACATCACTCATGTGCACATCAACTGCAGTAAAGCCTGCTCTATCAAATGCTGCGGCCATTTCTACATGTGAGTTAACTCCCTGCTCCCTAAGAATAGCTATTTTAGGCGCCACTCCTTTAGCAATGTAAGGGGCTGCAACATCTTCGGTAATGTCATAGCTCAAAGCAGCATGCAGACCCGGATCCTTAACGTCAGCTTTAGCAGTAAACTCTTGCTCTGCACATTTAGGGTTATCTCTACGTTTTTGCATATGTAACGTGGTTTGCGCCCATAATTGCCTGTAATGAACACGACTATTATTTAAAATCGTGTCACCATTCATCTGTATACGTATATTATCTGTAGTATTCAGTCCACCGAGATGGAACACAGTATCCGACATTCCATATTCTGCAAAAACAGCCATTACATGTGCTTTATTTGCGGATGATATCTGTATAACGGCACCTAACTCTTCATTAAATAACAACTCAATTGGAGAACCAGTTAAGGCATCTAAAGAAACATCTACCCCCACTTTTCCAGCAAAGGACATCTCTGCAAGTGTAGTAAATAAGCCACCATCGGATCTATCGTGGTATGCCAATAAACGTTTTTCGTTTACTAACTGTTGGATTGATAAGAAGAAGCCTTTCAGTAATTCTGGTGAATCTACGTCAGGAGCTGTGTCACCTAATTGCTCATAAACTTGAGCGAGGCAAGATGCGCCTAATCGGTTTTGGCCTTTACCTAAATCAATCAACAACAACTCAGTATCTTCTACATTAGTTTGTAACTGCGGAGTGAGAGTTTTGCGAATATCTTGTACAGCACCAAAAGCAGTAATAACCAAAGACAAAGGTGAAGTAACAGACTTTTCAGAACCCTCATCTTGCCATGTGGTTTTCATAGACATTGAATCTTTACCCACCGGGATAGTAATTCCTAGGGCAGGGCATAACTCTTCACCAACGGCCTTAACAGCTTCATAAAGCCCAGCATCTTCTCCAGGGTGTCCGGCTGCAGCCATCCAGTTTGCTGATAGGTTTATGCGTTTAAAATCACCTATATCAGCGGCAGCAATATTTGTTAACGCTTCCCCAACAGCCATTCGGGCAGAAGCTGCATAGTTAATCAATGCCAGCGGAGTACGCTCGCCCATTGACATGGCTTCTCCTTGATAAGTATCAAAGCTCGAAGCAGTCACAGCTACATCTGCAACTGGCACCTGCCATGGCCCTACCATTTGGTCTCTTGCAACTAAGCCCGTGACCGAGCGGTCACCTATGGTAATTAAAAAGGTTTTCTCAGCAACAGTAGGTAAATTTAGGATACGTTCAGCGGCTTCTGACAAGTCCATAATCGAAGTATCAAAAGCTTGGGTATTTAAATTTTTAGAACTAACATCTCGATGCATTTTAGGCGTTTTACCTAACAAAACATCCAAAGGCATATCGATGGGGTTATTATCAAAATGACTATCACTTAGAGTTAAGTGTTCTTCCTCTGTTGCTTCGCCCACTACAGCAAAAGGAGCGCGTTCACGGCGACAAATATCTTCGAATATAGGTAAGTTCTCTGGAGCCACAGACATAACATAACGCTCTTGAGACTCGTTGCACCAGACTTCAAGGGGTGACATACCCACTTCATCATTGGGCACATTACGAAGCTCAAACTTACCACCACGGCCAGCGTCGCTTACTAGCTCTGGAAAAGCATTGGATAGACCACCTGCTCCAACATCATGGATAAACTGAATCGGGTTGTCATCCCCCATTTGCCAGCACTTATCTATTACTTCCTGACAGCGGCGTTCCATTTCTGGGTTACCCCGTTGCACAGAAGCAAAATCCAAATTCTCACTAGATTGCCCTGATGCCATAGAAGAAGCAGCGCCGCCGCCTAAACCAATGTTCATGGCAGGACCACCTAAAGCAATAAGTTTAGCTCCAACTGTAATCTCACCTTTTTGAATATGTTGCTTGCGAATATTGCCTAAACCACCTGCCAGCATAATGGGTTTGTGATATCCCCTAACCTCTTCACCATTGAAGCTGTTGACTTTCTGTTCGTAAGTTCGAAAATATCCCAAAATGCTAGGGCGTCCAAACTCGTTATTAAATGCTGCACCGCCTAATGGCCCATCCATCATAATGTCATAGGCGCTTACAATCCGAGAAGGTTTTCCGAAGTTAGTTTCCCAAGGATGAGAAAAACCAGGAATATTAAGGTTTGATACTGAAAAGCCAACTAATCCTGCTTTTGGTTTAGAACCTCGACCTGTAGCACCTTCATCACGAATTTCACCACCAGAACCAGTAGCAGCTCCAGAAAATGGCGCAATAGCTGTTGGATGGTTATGGGTTTCAACCTTCATGAGGATATCAATATCTTCATGATGGTAGGTATACTCATTGGTTTCCGTATCGGGGAAAAAACGACCAGCAAAACTACCTTCCATTACAGCAGCATTATCTTTATAGGCAGAGTGGACATTTTCGCCACTTTTCTCAAAAGTGTTTTTAATCATTTTAAACAATGATTTAGGCTGAACCTCACCATCAACAGTCCACTCTGCGTTGAAAATCTTATGGCGACAGTGCTCTGAATTAGCCTGCGCAAACATGTATAATTCTACATCATTAGGATTACGCCCTAATCGAGTAAAGTTTTCATATAAATAATCGACTTCGTCATCAGCCAATGCCAAACCTAGGTCAATATTTGCCTGTTGCAGTTCAGCTTTGCCTTTCTCTAGCACCTTAATAGAAGTTAAAGGAGCATACTCGCTTTCTAGAAACAAAGATTCAGCGGCAGAGAATTCTTCTAAAACAACCTCTGTCATACGGTCGTGCAATACTGACTTAAGTATAGCTAGTTGCTCGTCGTTTAACTCATCAGACTGAACATAATATGCAATACCTCTTTCAAGGCGATTAACTTGCTTTAAACCACAGTTATGGGCTATATCAGTAGATTTTGATGACCAAGGCGAAATAGTACCAGGCCTTGGCGTAACAAGAAGTAAATGACCTTCGGGTTTATGCTCTTGAATAGAGGGCCCATAAGTTAACAACTTATTTAATACATCTGTATCTTGCTCTGATAATTCACTTTTAATACTTACAAAGTGGGTGAATTCAGCATAAATACTGGTTACAGGCAGTGAATAATCAGCAAATTGAGCTAAGTATTTCTCAACACGAAAATCGGATAACGCAGGTGTACCGCGAAGCACTAACATAAAGTCATACCTTGTAGCGGAATTTGTCACTTTGACATAGAGACAAATCGATGAAAGACGAATTTTAAGGCGCGAATTATAGGGTAATTTTATCGAATTGATAAGGACAAGATGTTCTATTTTATAAAAAACAA
This sequence comes from Paraglaciecola marina, assembly GCF_004360155.1. Taxonomy (GTDB): domain Bacteria; phylum Pseudomonadota; class Gammaproteobacteria; order Enterobacterales; family Alteromonadaceae; genus Paraglaciecola; species Paraglaciecola marina. Next base: position 123,441 of record NZ_SAIS01000011.1, read on the forward strand.
AGCACTGGATGAATACCAAAAATTTGTACACAATAGAGATCCAAAGATTTTGAGGATTATATTATTCGTTTCCTTCGTTACATCGCATTAGTATTGATTCTTGCCATGACTAGTTGTAATGACGTTAAGCAGTCATCTAGCTTAACCAATATACTGGATTCCGGCATACTTAAAATTGGAACGACATACGGGCTCACCACTTATTATAACGGCCCTACAGGCCCAGTTGGCTTTGAATATGAATTAGCAGAAGGCTTTGCTGATTATCTTGGAGTTAAATTAGAAGTTTTTCCATATTACAATCTCAACGAACTCTTCCCACAATTAAAAAACTCCCATATTGATGTTATCGCAGCAGGCATAGTCGTTAGTCCAGAGCGCTTTAATAGCTTTCGATTTGGTCCCGGATACCAAAGAGTTACAGAAAAACTAGTTTTTAAACAAGGAGATGTTTGGCCTAGAAAAATTGAAGATATCAATGGAGAGTTAATTGTTGTAGCGGGTAGTAGTCATAATGAATCTCTACGAAAATTACAACAATCACATGCCAACCTAAAATGGCAAGAGACTGACGAAAAAGATATGGAAGAGTTAATGGAAATGGTCTTAGAAGACAAATTAGACTATACCGTTGCAGACTCAAATATATTAGCCTTGATGCGCCGCCGCTTTCCTGAGCTTGCCATTGGTTTTTCCGTGAGTGACGAACACGATATAGCTTGGGCCGTTAATAAACAGAAAGATGATTCATTATTAGCTGCGATGATTGAGTACTTTGGCATTATCCAAAGCAACGGCACTTTTGCAGCTCTTGAAGACAAATACTTCGGTCATGTACGCCAATTTAACTATGTAGATACCCGTGAGTTTATAAAATCAGCTAAAAGTGTACTCCCAACTTATCAACCTTGGTTTAAGCAGTATTCTAGAGATTTAGACTGGCGTTTATTAGCCGCAATGAGTTATCAAGAAAGTCATTGGCAACCCAAGGCAAAGTCAGTGACTGGGGTTCGTGGCATGATGATGTTAACCTTAGCCACGGCAAAAGAGCTAGGCATAGTATCAAGGCTCGACCCAGAGCAAAGTATCAAAGGGGGGTCAGAATATTTAGCAAAAATATTGAAACGTATACCTGACCGAATCACATCACCAGACCGGCTATGGTTCGCTTTAGCTGCATACAATATTGGATTTGGTCACCTAGAAGACGCCAGAGTGTTAACCCAAAGGCAAGGGGCGAGTCCCGACATGTGGGTAGATGTAAAAATACGTTTGTTGCAGCTTAGACAGAAAAAATATTATAAGACCACAAAATATGGTTATGCGCGAGGTAATGAAGCTGTTGCCTATGTGGATAATATTCGCCGCTACTATGACACCCTAGTTTGGTTAGATGAGCAACAACCACAAATGTTAGAGCGAGCCCCTGAAACCTTGACGCCTGTTGAAACTATCCCCGAAGAAATAGAATCAACAGAGGTAGCTCTAAACTAGGAGTTTGTCAGTAAAGGGTAATCTATTCACTGTCTGTATAACCAGTATGGCTATTGCGGATTTCGTAAAAGGTCGCTTGGGCATACTCATCTGCATTACTTGAGTTATTTAGGTGATATACACCCACTTTGAAATATTGATACTGATCATCTTCATCAAATAAACTATTGCTCATATCAAGACTTGATACTACGTCTTCTTTTCCTTCGCGGCTTATTGTGACTGTCAACAAGTTAGCAACAACATTGATTTTATAACTAAACAACTCATCTAATGAGATACCATCACTCGGGTTTGAAGCGCTATTACTTCTACTGCCAATCATCTCTACATAAACCTCATCAGAACCAATAACGCGTGGTTCGTGAGCAAAATAAATGGAGCCTTTATCGTTCCCTGGCAACTTTCTGTAATACAACCTAATCGGCTCATCATCATTAGCATGGATCTGACCAATGACTAATCTACCAATTTGGTAATCCTCACCAGTTGTAGTGACATTATTAACAGCCAAAGTAACATTAAGCTCACCGTCAACGCCACCAGCATCAGCTTGTGCAGAATTAGATACGCTCCCAAACACCCAGTTATTTTTATTCACGCCCTGTGTGCTGATAGAAGTATTGCCTCTTCTTAACATTTCACGAAGCTCAACCCGAACATAATTGGTATTAGTTGATGTTTTGAAGCCATAACTAGGTGAACGCATGACTATTCCGCCATCGGCTGAGGCGTAGAAATATTCAGAATTGGTATAACCTGCAGCTAGATCAGTTTCGGATATAGAATCAGAAGTTCCGCTATCATCATCATCGGTGGGCACACTTAGGTACCAATCAATAAGCTCAATGCCTAACTCGTTTGGAAACGCAGCAACAATCTGACCATCTGCCCCTTCACAGCTATGTGCTTCTACTTCTACTATACTGTTCCAATCATTTTCGGAATTGCCTAAACCTATAATTTTTATATAACGAGCTTCACTTTCTGTAAGATTTACCAGCTCAAATCCACTGTGCTTGCCACTTGAGATACCATCTTCGAGTACTGGTTCCCAAATAATGTTATCAACCGAGGTTTCAACTTCAAAACTAGCTTGTCGCTCAGCACCGTCATGCCATTTAATTTTTAGTGAACCTAAGGTATTTGTGCTTCCCATATCTAATAACAACTCTTTCCCTGTTCCTTCAGAAGACCATCTTGAATCAGGAGTCGTAAGATTATCAACAGTGTTGTCAGGTAGGTATGAGGGATCGGAGCTTCCATCATCAGTGGCTAGAACAATGTCATAAAGTTGATTAACACATTCACCTGAACTTTCTTCCGGCTCTTCAGGTTCGGGTGTCACCACCACCTCTTCATTATTAACGCCATTAGAACTAGAGCCCCCGCAAGCAGTCATTCCTAAAACAACACACAATCCTATAAATTTATAACGTACAAACAATCTAGACATAGCACCACCCAAATAGACAACCGACACTTATTACCCAAACAACTTGAGCAGCTTAGTCTGAAATTATATTACATTACCTGCAAAATATGTCACATTTTCGTAACATTGTTCCTTTAGGTTATCTATAAGTTAGAAGCTAATGAAGTTGAACTATTCAAATGCATTCGTGACTAAAACAATTGAAACATCCATTATTAAATAGAAGAAAATCATGAAAAAACGTAATTCCGTACAAGGTCGGAAAAAGTTAGCTAGCAACAGTAGAAGACGACAGCTATTAAAACGCGTACAACAAAAAGTAATACTTCGCAGACAACACTTTCAAATATTAGAAACCGTTGACGAGTTAACTCAATACTATTAATCGAGATTGGAGAGCTTCTGTTGCTGCTTCAATTTCTTTTTTTCTGCTCTTCGCATTCGAAAGAAGTCAGATAACATAGCACTGCATTCTTCCTCTAACACCCCCTTTGTCACTTCAATTTGGTGATTCAAACGCTCATCATTTAGCAAGTTCATAACACTGCCAGCGGCACCTGTTTTAAAATCACTCGCACCAAAAACAACACGTTTAATACGGCTATGAACCAACAAACCAGCACACATGGAGCAAGGCTCAAGCGTTACGTATAAAGTACTATTGATTAATCTGTAGTTTTTAAGAGTTTGTCCAGCTTCTCGAATAGCCATCATTTCCGCATGGGCAGAAGGGTCATGTAAGCTAATAGATTGGTTCCACCCTTCCCCTATAACTTTGCTAGATTGGACCAAAACCGCACCAACGGGAACCTCTCCTTGTAACTGTGCATTGTTAGCAAGCTTTAATGCATGATGCATCCACTTTATGTCTTCTTCAATATTCATGACTTAAGTTATTTTTTTCATTAAAATTTAGTTAGTTTCATCATTAAATTAGTATCTTAGCCATTATTTTATAGCTATTGCTGGTTAAAAATATCTAACCAATTGATAAATAACACGTTTTAATTCTGGTCGATAATTTGCTATGTTAAGGCTATAAGCATAAACTTTTTACAATTCGAGACAAGAAAAAGGGGAATAGAATATGAATTTAACCGCAATTGCTATAGTAGCACTCGTATGTTGGGCTATCGTTGAGCTAGTCAACGGACCTAAGGGTAAGAAAAAAGACAAAACTAATGTTAGGCAAGCTGAGCTAACAAATGAACTTCAGCAAGAAATGGCTACAATGCGTGAACGTATAGAAACACTTGAAAAAATTGTCACCGATGAAAAGTACGATCTAAATCGTCAGTTTGATGATTTAAAGAAGGACAAAGTAGCATAATAGTTATGTAAACTAAGTGGGTTACAGACAGCTCCCACTTAGTTCATTAGTTTTTAAAGTATCAACTAAGCTGCTTTTTATACGCCGTAGCATACATATTTAATAATTTTAAACTCTCAGCCTGGTTGAGGTTGTGTAACCTTTCTTTTAAGTACTGTTTAGCCACTTTATAATGATTGTCTGTTAAGTCAATACCAGTATTACCAAGCATACTTGCGGCTACAGGCCCAGTAGCAAATGGCTTGTAATTCTCCAAGATCACTTTATCTAAATATGCCGCTACATCTTTAGCATTTTCATACTCACCGCATAACAGCTCAGAGAAGTGTAGATGTACCCTACCTTTTTTCCCGGTAATGCCATTTACAATACTTTGTACGTCTTCGTTATCAGGCTTGTCGTAACAACCGTCTTTCTCTAACTGGTGTAACTCTCTAGCTTTACTAACGTCACAGGGATCAAATTCATATGAAATAGATACTGGGACTATCCGTAACTCATTCACATATTCAGAAAATGTTTTGTTTTTTGGTTTGTTTAACGACAACATAGAAATAATTGCGGGATTAGTTAAGTCGTTACCATCTTTAGCACGCCCTTCTCTCTGAGCTATCCAGACGTGTTGTCGCTCCGAATGTAGAGTAAACTCGATATATTCACTTAGTAATTTAGCTGCCTTTAATTTTTCTCGCCTATCGGTAGCTTGACGTCTTACAATAAAGCACTTATTTAAGCGAATTAAATCAGCTACCCAGGGCTTTTTAAGTAAGTTATCACCAACAGCAATCCTGACTGTATCTTGACCATTTACATGCAAGGCCCAATTTACAAACGCTGGATCTAAAGCGATATCTCTATGATTACTAACAAACAAACAAGGCTTAGAAACATCAAGCTCATCTAACCCAGAAATCGTTACCGACTCAGTTGTAGTGGCAATCATTTTATCCATGTAAGGACCAATTAAGTTTTGAAAGCCACTTAATGTTTTAATTCTGGTAGCTTGCCTATTAATGTAGAAACGCGTACAAAAAGCCAGTAGAGGCCAAGTCAACTTTGGCCAAGAGGCGAATTTAAAGGCTACTAGGCTAGCTATAAACTCTGGGTTATTGAATAGCTTAGGTAATTCAGTTGATAAATCAGTGTCATCAAAAGGGCGTATTGAATCAAATTTTTCTAGCATCGCTTGTATTGGTTCCTATTGAAAGACGCATATCTAGTGATTAATTAAGTTTTGTACCAAGTTAGTTGTTTGAGTAGTCCTGCAGAACATGCCAAGTTACTTCATCTTGGGTATCTTGAGTGGCAACAAATGCTGACTCATCATTTATTGAGATGGAAAGCTCCATAGTTCTAGATAATTTTTTACTGATGTTTTGAATTTTGTCCCAATCAAAAGATACAACTGTGACTGGAAGAGTCTGAAACTGTGATTGAATTTGCTTCCACCAAACTGCCGACTTACTGTTAAAACTATACACGTAACTTTGTTTTGCTAACCGACAGCTCTTTTTAATTCTGTCAAAACTTGGTTCACCCACATCTACCCAGAGTGATATTTGGTCATCCAACTCTTTAATCCAAATATCAGGCTCTTCAATCGCACTTAAACCTTTGGTAAACGTCATTAAACTAGCGGAGTCTTTATACAAATTTAAGCAATAAGCTAACACTCTTGCCATCATTCGCTCATGGGTTTCTGAAGGATGTAAGGCAATAGTAAGACTTACTGAATCGTAATAATCATGATTAAAGTCAGAAATTGAAATATTAAATTTATATATAGTTGGCTTCAGCGCCATAGAGTATTTACTCGGTGTAAGTTAGGAAAGTTTCATTTCTATTAAAGACGGCTTAAAACCCATTTTTTCGTAGGCGGTTAATGCAGGGATATTTTCAGCATAGGCTTCTAAATAGAAATCCTCAAAACCTAAGTTTTTACCCCACTGAATAAGTGCTTGCATAATAAGTTGATTAACACCCTGCCCTCGATGAGACTCAATTACGTACATAAACCCAAAATAAACGTGCTCATCATGGATTAAATGTGGCTTGGAGTCACGAATGCGCGCATAGCCTGAGCCAACAATTTTTCCTTCGTCTTCAGCAACCATTACAATTGAATTATCACTCTCTATAAGTGCACCAATATCATAATAATGAATGCCTTCAGGTTTAAGGCACTCATTAAAAGGTCGTTCAGTTGCAATTATGCCTTGCTCAAACTCTTGTAAAGTAGGTAGTTCAGATATAATGGCTGGTCTTATTTTTATTTCACTCATTAAGTGCTCTGCCCTCTTTTACCTATTTATTCCCACTCAATAGTAGCGGGTGGTTTCCCAGAGATGTCGTATACAACTCTTGAAATACCATCTATTTCATTAATGATCCTGTTAGACACTTTTCCTAAAAAGTCATATGGTAAATGAGCCCAATGGGCCGTCATAAAGTCGATAGTCTCTACTGCTCGTAATGATACAACCCAATCATATTTTCGAGCATCACCCATAACACCAACAGATTTTACAGGTAAGAATACTGTAAAGGCTTGGCTAACCTTTTGATATAAATCAGCTTCATGCAGCTCATCAATAAATATTGAGTCTGCTCTGCGTAACAAATCACAATATTCTTTCTTCACTTCGCCTAAAACTCGCACACCTAGGCCAGGCCCAGGGAATGGGTGGCGATAAAGCATGTCATAGGGTAAACCTAGTTCTAAACCGATTTTACGCACTTCGTCTTTAAACAATTCACGTAATGGCTCTACTAACCCCATTTTCATATCATCTGGTAAACCGCCTACATTATGGTGAGACTTAATAACATGGGCTTTACCTGTTGCAGAAGCCGCAGACTCAATTACATCAGGATAAATAGTGCCCTGGGCTAACCATTTGGCATCAACTAATTTTTTAGACTCTTCATCAAACACTTCAACAAAAACACGGCCGATAATTTTACGTTTTGCCTCTGGCTCAGCTTCTCCTGCAAGTGCTTCTAAAAATCTATCTTCAGCTTCAATCTTACGAATGTTTAATCCGAAGTGATCGCCAAACATATCCATAACCTGTTGGCCTTCATTCAACCGCAGTAAACCGTTATCAACAAATACACAGGTTAGATTTTTACCAATAGCGCGATGCAGTAACATTGCCACAACAGAGGAGTCCACTCCACCGGACAAGCCTAAAATTACTTGGTCTTCACCAACTTGCTTCTTCATTTTGGCCACAGCATCTTCAATAATCGCTGCTGGAGTCCAAAGCTTTTCACAACCACAAATGTCTAGAACAAACTGCGATAACATCCGTTGACCCTGGCGGGTATGGGTAACTTCTGGGTGAAATTGGATACCGTAGAATTTTTTATCTTCATTTGCAAAAGCTGCAAAGGGGCAAGAGTCTGTTTTCGCCGTTGTTTCAAAACCAACTGGAGCTTCGCTTACCTTATCACCATGGCTCATCCACACATCAAGTAAGGAGTTACCGTTATCAGATAAATGATCTTCGATATTTTTAAATAGCGCCATTTCGCCAACGACTTCAACCTGTGCATAGCCAAATTCTTTTAAATTAGAGCTTTGAACTTTACCGCCTAGTTGTTCAGCCATAGTCTGCATACCATAACAAATACCTAATACAGGTACCCCAGCATTAAAGACATATTCAGGTGCTCGAGGTGAGTTATCTGCATGAACAGATTCAGGGCCCCCAGATAAGATAATTCCATTAGGGTTAAACTCTTTTATTTGTTCTTCGCTAACGTCCCACGCCCAAAGCTCACAATATACGCCAATTTCTCTTACTCGACGGGCAATCAATTGCGTATATTGAGATCCAAAATCTAAGATCAAAATACGTTGGTCATGGATATCTAAACTCATCTGTTTACTCTTTTATTAAAATGAAATTTGAACACCCTACATTTTTGTAAGGCACTGATTGGAACAAACTAAGACTTAACCTAAACGGTAATTAGGGGCTTCTTTTGTGATACTTACATCGTGCACATGTGACTCCCCCATTCCCGCTGCAGTCACTTTTACAAACTGGGGTTTAGTGCGAAGTTCTTCTATTGTTGCTGAGCCGGTCAATCCCATTGCAGAGCGTAAGCCGCCCATCTGTTGATGAATAATGTTTGCAATTGGCCCTTTATAGGCCACACGACCTTCGATACCCTCTGGCACTAATTTTTCTGCACTTTTAGAATCTTGGAAGTAACGATCTGACGAACCATTATTTTGATCCATAGCACCTAATGAGCCCATGCCACGGTAAGACTTATAATAGCGACCTTGATAAAGCTCGACTTCACCTGGCGCTTCTTCAGTACCCGCCAACATACTCCCCACCATCACACTACTTGCTCCAGCAACTAATGCTTTTGCAATATCCCCAGAAAAGCGAATACCACCATCAGCAATAACAGGAACGCCAGTATCTTTCAAAGCTTCGACGGCATCAGATACAGCTGTAATTTGTGGTACACCACAACCAGTTACGATACGGGTAGTACAAATTGATCCGGGGCCTATTCCAACTTTTACACCATCAACTCCTGCATCAGCTAGAGCTTTGGCACCTTCTCCAGTAGCAACATTACCTGCAATCAACTGAACATCGGGATAATCAGTACGTACTTTTTTGACGCGATCAATTACACCTTGAGAGTGACCATGGGAAGTATCAATCAACAACACATCAACTCCTGCTTCAATCAATAATTGAATACGCTCGTCTGTACCTGGCCCAACGCTAACCGCAGCACCAACACGCAAGCGTCCCAACTCATCTTTACAAGCATTGGGTTTACTTTCTGCTTTTTGGAAATCTTTTACGGTAATCATGCCTTTTAATTTAAAGGCATCATCTACGACTAGAATTTTTTCAATCCGTGACTGATGCATTAAATCAAGAACTTGTTCAGAAGGCGCCCCTTCTTTTACTGTTACCAAGTCTTCTTTTTTAGTCATGACACTTGAAATGGGCTGATCTAAATTATTTTCAAAACGTAAATCTCGACCTGTAACAATACCAATTAATTTATTGTCTTCATCTACTACAGGAAATCCTGAAAAGCCGTGTTGCTTACTCAAGGCATTTATTTCGCCAATCGTCGCTGTAGGCAAAACAGTAACAGGGTCCGATACCACGCCGCTTTCGTATTTTTTTACAATACGTACGTGCTCTGCTTGTTGCTCAGGAGCCATATTTTTATGAATAAAACCAATACCGCCTTCTTGCGCCAAAGCAATAGCCAAGCGAGCTTCTGACACAGTGTCCATCGCTGCAGAAATTAGAGGGATATTTAAACTAACACCGCGGGTCAATCTAGTTTTAAGATCTGCGGTATGGGGTAAAACAGTAGAGTGGCCAGGCACCAATAGAACGTCATCAAACGTTAGTGCCTCTTTAGCGATCCGTAACATGCAACATCACCTTTAAATAGGGTTTTAATTGCGGCGCAATTCTAGCGGCTTTGCATGGTTTCGTCTAGAGGATTATCACCGAAAACAATAGTTATTTAACATATTGCAGGGGCAAGCTTGCTAGAATTAACAATATGTCCTCAGAGACAGATCAGGTACACTATCAGCATCTGTTAAGTTGTAAATTTTGTGATCCATGTTTCAATCTCAGCCCACGTCAAAAACTATACTCACTGTTAGTCATTTAAATCGTTTAGCTCGCACTGTTTTAGAAAACGAAATAGGGCAAGTTTGGTTATCTGCAGAAGTATCCAATTTTGTAGCAGCGAGCTCTGGCCATTGGTATTTCACTTTGAAAGACAGTAGAAGCCAAGTAAAAGCCGCTATGTTTAAAGGGGCTAACAGGCGGGCACAACAAAAACCTAAAGAAGGCGACAAAGTTTTAGTCAAGGCTAGCATTGGACTATATGAACCACGGGGCGATTACCAACTCATTGTGGAACATATCGAGCCTGAAGGAGAAGGCCAGTTAAAACAACAGTTTGAACAGCTAAAAATCAAACTGTCTCAACAAGGTCTATTCGCTCATGAAACCAAACAAGTAATACCCAAGATAGTTAGAACCGTTGGAGTAGTTACCTCAGCAACTGGTGCGGCCTTGCACGATATTCTCACAGTGTTAAAGCGACGAAACCCTTCAATACAAGTCATCATCTACCCAACCCAAGTACAAGGTAATGCTGCCGTTGCCACTATTTGTGCAGCCATTGATATTGCCAACCATAGACATGAAGTAGATGTATTAATTGTTGGCCGAGGTGGAGGCTCTTTAGAAGATTTATGGTGCTTTAACGATGAGCAATTAGCCCGAGTTATATACGCTTCAAAGTTACCTATAGTTAGTGCTGTAGGTCATGAAGTAGATGTAAGCATTGCCGACTTTGTCGCAGACGTAAGAGCCGCAACACCATCAGCAGCGGCAGAATTAGTTAGTGAAGATCAATCGGCTCTTTATGAAAAAATAACGTCTTTACATAATCAACTAATTAAGGGCTATAAAAAGCAACACCAAGTACAAAAGCATCGTCAACAAATAGCTATTAAGGCTTTACTGCAAAATCATCCACAAAAACAACTCGAACAAAAAAGTCAGTTTGTAGACCAGTTGCAAAGCAGATTACAGCAAACATTTTCCCAGATATTTAAGCAGGCTAGACAGCAACATCGTCATTTGAGTGAGCGACAACAATTATTATCACCAGCAAAAGAGATCCAGATTCATCTAAATAATCTTTTTGAATTAGAAAGTAAGTTAAACAAAGATTGTCAAAAACTAATTCAAAACAAACGACAAACCTTGTCTAACAACAGTCATTTATTAGATACCGTTAGTCCCTTAGCAACTCTGTCACGAGGGTATAATATTAGCTTTAAACAAGGTGAAATAGTAAAACATGTGAAGCAGCTAAGTGAAGGTGATGAAATTGTTAGTAAATTTTCAGATGGAGAAGCAGTAAGTTGTGTCAAATCCGTTAAACCACATTGATTTATCACAAACTAAAGACTCTACAAACCTCCAAGACAATAATTAATTTTTAGAAATTAACCTATCGAAGCATTTTTTAATATTCGCAATCTGAATGGTTAATAAATATCCCATCATGACATTGCTTGTGATAGTCTAATAATTAATCAAAAAAGTAAGCAGTAATGGCTAAACATGTTACTCATGTTAACAATCACTTTCACTTTAAATGTTCCTAAACTAACTTGACTAGTAAAAAGCATGGAAGCGAATAACACTCTCCCAACTACAATTTTACGTATGTTTAATTCTAAGCGGTATACCTTGCTCAAGCTTTGTGGTGAGGGCGGATTCAGTTGTGTTTACAAAGCTTTCGATAACAATACCCAACAAAATGTAGCCATAAAATTTTTAATTATTTCTAATAGCTCCTCCAGTGTTCACCACTACAGCAGAGAAATTCAAACTCTTGGCTTGTTGCAACACCCAAATATTATTCGGTTATTAGATAAAGGAGAAAATCATGGTTTGCATTTTGTCGTGTTTGAATTCATCCAGGGACAATCTTTAAAACAACTACTATTTGAACAAACCATTTTCCCTTTTAAAGAAATAGTGGATGTAATGGCGCAAATTTTAAATGCTCTTTGCCACTGTCACAAAAAAGGAGTGATTCACAACGATATAAAACCTTCAAATATTATAATCAGTAAGTGTATGGGTAAGATTCACACATCACTGATTGACTTCGGTAGTGCCATATTTTGGAATGAAAGCAGTACTCAACCAAACAAAATATTGGACTCAGAAGAAAAATTACTCACACCAGCATATTGCGCCCCTGAATTATTGAGAGGGGCGTCTGCAAGCCCGCAATCCGATATATATGCTTGGGGTTTAGTACTCTTGGAATGCTTAACAGGTAAACCTTCATATCCAAGTTTAAACGAAATCCCCCTTACCGTTAAAGGGCTAACTTCAGACAATATATTTCCCCACTACAACTATTTAGATAACCCTATCGCATGTTTACTATTACGAATATTAAACAGTAACATTAATGAACGCCCTGTAAATTCATTTGACGTATATAAGTCGTTCATTCAGTTAAACTTTTCAACACTAATCAAACGCCAAAATACACATGAGTTTAATAGAAATAATAAAATTCAACAGCTACTAGATAACACACAAGTTCTTCAACCTTTATTTATCCAAACTCCAATAACAGAACAAAAGCAAATTACTGTTTTGTGTTTAAATTTGCGGATAATACGCTTAGAAGAAAATAGTAAAAAAACTATCTGTATTGATGAAACGGAGTATCTGTCAGCCTTGTTTCTAAATAAACAAGAGCAGTGTATCAATATAGCTCGTCGATTTGGTGCAAAGCATGTCAAAACCTTAGGTGGCATTGTTTTATTTTACTTTGGTTATCCGCGAGTCATGGCAAATGATTGTTATATGGGTGCCAAGGCGGCATTAGAAATAATCCAGTACCTGAAAATACAAAACGACTTATCTTCTCAAGTACATGAAATTGTTTACAGCCCAAGACTAGGTATCCATACAGGCGTAGTCACTGTATCAGAATCGGCCCCTAAAGCTCCTGAAGGGGACACCTCAAATATAGCGATTGCCATTGCTCAAGAGGCTGACGACAATCAAGTTTTATGTACTACTACCACCAAAGAAATACTCCAAAGTTACATTCAGTTTGAAACACATAAAATAGCTACATTGGGTGTTAATCCAAGACAGTTTTGCCTACATATTCTAGTTAATGTTAGAGACGGCATGATATTAAACAACAAAACACAACCGAGAAACTCTAGGTGTTTTGAAGGCCGAACAACCGAATTATTTAAACTACAATCAGTGTTGAAAATAGACAAGGCTTATCCGAAATATCAACGGCACATGCACCTATGTGGGGAAATAGGAGTCGGGAAATCTAGATTAATCTTTGAATATATTCAGCAATTAAAAAACCAAGAAAAGCTAACAATAACCTGCTCACCTGAATATAAAAACACAGCCTTACACCCCATACTTGAATTATTGAAAAATAAATATTCTCTAAATTCATACCCCCAAAAGCAAGCTGTATTGATATTGCAAAAAAATCTGTCTACTCATCCTAACATTAAGCATGATGCAGGCTTCTATTTAGTATCTTCATATTTGGGATATCAATTACCTACTCAAGATCCTACTGCTTTTATTTCAACCAGAAAAATCAAAAAAGTACTATTTAAAACACTAAGCCATTTACTTTGTGTAAACCATAAAGTCACTAACTCCCGCCCTAATTTATTTGTTATAGAAGATCTAAATTGTGCTGACCCAAACACTATTGAGTTTATTCAGTATTTGGTAGATGATCCAGGATTCATAAATTCCCAGCACAGTTTGATTACATCATCACATAGTGCAACCAAATTGTTGAATAATCTAAATGAGAGAAATAGATTAGAAATTCAAAACTTTACTTCGCAAGAGACACTATCTTTTGCATCACAACTTCTCAACGGACATACATTAACTAATGTTTTGGCCAGGCTAATTTATGAACGCACCAAAGGCAACCCTCTTTTCATCATAAAAATGGTGGCAATGCTGAAAGAGAAACAGCAAATCTTATATCTAAATCACAAAGTATATCTGCGCAATACTGAAGAAGTACTAAAGCTCCCAATATGTTTAAGGGATACGCTGCAGCAGCAATTAGATCAGCTGCAATGTGCAAAAAAAATAACACAATTGGCCTCGGTAATCGGCCAAGAGTTTGACCTTGAGATACTCAAACTGACATTTGGCAAACACAACAGTCAAATGCAAGTCATGTTAGACGAGCTAGTTAGTACAAAACTCATAGTATTAAAGCCAAGTGAAAGTGGAATTAAATTCGCATTCACAAGCCCTTTACTCTGTCAGGCTGCTTATTCCAGTATGTCAGGCACACAAAGAAAAGCAGTACATCTACAAATAGCCACAGCGTTAGAAGAAGCCCTGCATATATCCAATCAAGACCTACTTTTACTAGCAATACAATGGTTTAAGGCTGGAGAAATTGATAAGTCTATAAGGTACCAACAAATGATGCTAACTCAACAAAAGGAACATTGAACCATGGCACTAATACAAAGCTTGCTTACAACCCAAAAAATCACGCTTAATGTTAATCATACTTTTGGGCGTGATCAGGCCACCAATGTCACTCGCTTAAATAGCCTTAAAGCATCACGTAATCATGCAACTATAGCCTGGGATGGAGAAATGTGGTTGATTAAAGATATCAGTAGCAACGGCACAATTCTCAATAACAAACGAATCACCAATGGCGTTTATCAAGCATTAGATTTAGACATCACTATTCAGTTTGGCGGAAATAACGAGGAAATATGGCAAGTCATAGAATTAAGTCCCCCTGTCACTGGGTTACAACCATTGGTTGATGGGCTGCCCTTTATCCCGTTGCATGACGTGGTGATTTTGCCTACACAAAAGCAAAACGTTATGGTGTATTTATCTGATCATGGCCAGTGGATGTGTGAAGAAAATGACGCAACATACCCTCTACACCCAGGCGATAAAGTGGGGCAAGGTCAAAATTTCTGGCAGTTTGTCGAAGGCCGCCCCTGCACCACAACAGCAGCTAATGATGCCTCCCCACCGCCTGATAACATCAAGTTTCAGTTTCATGCCAGCCAAAATGAAGAGCATGTATCCTTAAGCTTGATAGTCGACAACAAACATATCGATATGGGTGAGCGAAACCACCACTATTTATTACTATTACTCGCGCGCCAACGACTAGAAGACCTCGAAAAAGGCCTGCCAGCCTACGAACAAGGCTGGCTAGACAAAAGCCTACTAATCAAAATGACTGGCATCATTGAACAACACATCAATATTCAGATTTACCGTTTTCGTAAACAAGTCGCTAACCTTCTCCCCAACTCCACTACCCTCCACCAAGTGATAGAACGCCGCCCAGGTGAACTGAGGTTTGCTTATAGTGATATAATAGTTGAAGGTGGGTTTTCCATGGCACGGAGGGTGTAATAAGGTGTAATAAAATGGTGCATTTTTGTAGGCTATGATAAGAAATAAATTTCAATGATTCGAATTCGATATGTACCAATTTTATATTGTATTAAAGTCCAATCCTGATTGGATCAATCCTGACACTCGTCCAGCCTGTAAATATGCGCCAGTAAAAGTTGATAAGAGTCAAACTCCTGAAGCCATTAAAAATATGCAGCAAGCACTTCTTAATCGAATTCGTTTATGCAGGAATCTTGCTTCGAGACGCAACAATCTATTAATAAGTAGTAATTGGTTTTCTTTTTTAAAAGCCGGAAAAGGACATGAACCTCATTTAAAACCGTCGAGTCTTCCCATTATTGTCTTGAGTGGCGGAAATTCGAATAGACTGAAAAATGAATTAACCCAAAGTTACAATTTAGCATGGCATCCTGTCAATGTAAGGGCAGAGCCCGTATATTTATTAGTGCATAGGATAGAATTTAAGAAGTATGTAGCTGCACTTAGAGGTGTTTTAGCCACATATAGGAACTTTCATATAATAGGGTGGGATGGGGGTAGTTTGACGGGATTTGGTGCAGCAAGAGCAGCTGGATTAGCTTTTGCTGACTCTCTTGGATACTGTCCTCGAAGAGTTATTTTAATGGACCAAGATGTTGTGCATTCAAATCGCACTCGGATTTTTAATTACGGAGTCGGTTCAAAAGTTGAAAGGGAGCACTATAGAAGAGAACTACCTGTACTTGGTCTTGGCGTTGGATTTCCCACTCGTTTTTCCCCGCAAGAACTGAGTGATAGATATATGGCGAGACTGCAAGGTGAAGATACCATTCCTAAACCAGATGATTTCAATTCTCCGGCACAGCAAGCTGTCTCAATTCTTGCACCTTTTAGAGATAGACAATCTGAAGTTTTGTTTGCGGATGGGGTGTATCCACCATATATGGTAGCCGGAGGCGAAGATATGTTAATGGGGTTTCAGCTAGGGTTGAATTCACATCCCCGTGGTCACATTATTTCAGGAGAGATTGCGAAGAAATCGTTAGAAGGTCCAGGAGATTCCAATAATAAACATTGGAATGTACTGCGAGTCGATATGCTGAAATACCTTTATAATAATGAAAAGAAAACAAAAGTACTTTGGTATGGTAAACCACAAACAATTGAAACAGTTTTAGGTATTCTTATTGCGAGTAGAAACTTAAGTCCAAAACCTGCCGAAGTCTATAACACTTCGGCATGTATCATCGAAAGAATTATATTACGCTTACATAAACTGAACCAATTTCCCGAGGTCGACACTCGGATTTTTCAGTTTAACCGTTTAGAATAAATCAGGCCTCCGGCACAGATCCGTACGGGCGCTACTAACGCATACGGCTCCTACATCGAGTCAAAGGTGAAAGCGTGGAATAAATCTTATACTGCTTCAAGGACGTTAATTAACGCTTTATGAAGAAATCCACCCATTGAGTCTTAAAGAGAAACCCAAAACACATCGGCTATTTATGCAAAAGTTAAAGGCGATGTCACCTCAAAATGTAACACCCGTTATCGTCACTGATGCAGGCTTTAGGATCCCTTAGTTTACACTGGTAGAGTCACTTGGTTGGGACTTTGTCGGCAGAGTCAGAAATAAAACGTTTTGTAAGAAGAAACGCGATACTACGTGACTTCCAATCAAGTCACTTTATCAACTAGGTACATTACGACCTAAAGGTTTAGGGCAATATCAACAAGGCATGAAACAATCTTTTGAGTCGAGAATGGTCGTTGTGTGGCGCAAACCTAAAGGACGAAAAGATAAGACAGCTATAGGAGAACGAGCCAGAAAAAGTAAGAAATCTAGAGCCTTTGCTGAACGGGAAAAAGAGCCATGGTTATTGGCAACCTCTTTGAATAAAACACGCTATGTATCAAAAAAGGTAGTGAATATATATGCTACTCAAATGCAAATTTAAGAAAGTTTCCGAGATTTGAGAACAGGGCTGAAAATGAATGCTTGTGGCTCTAGAAACTCTCCACGACTACAAGTATTACTTCTCATCGCGTTGGTTGCACAATACTTATTATACTTACTAGGTTTAGCGGTAGAAGCGGCTGGAAAACATCGACGTTATCAGGCAAATTCAATTAGAAACCGCAATGTATTATCTAACCAATTTATTGGGTTGAGAGCATATAAAGATAAGCAATTCAAACTATTGAAGATAGTCATATAGGCGCACATCATGGGTTGGCAATATTTGCTGTTATTCATATAGTGCAAAACTTGCCTCATATTCTGCATGGTCTTGAACAGACCAATAAAATAAAAAAGCCCTAAAACGTCACCAATATCTTCTCAGGTTCACAATATATTTTTACTGATTACGTGTTTATACGTTGGGAACTTTTACAAGTTGCTTAACGAATTTGTAAACCTGAAAACAGCAAAACTTAAGAAATATGTTTCAAGTCTTTGAAAAGCAATGGCTATTAATTATGAGTTAATAGCACTGATGTAATAAGCGGTAATATCCCTTCTCTCTTTCTCCTTTTAGTATCTAAATCGAAGACAAACGCCAACGAGTCAGTACCGCACTAATTTGTCGTAATAGGTGGTAGGTCAATGTCATGAAAATTTTTGCATAACGATTGATTAGGAGATCATATGTCTATCCAAGATACCTTACCCAAGTCCAGGTTAACCCTGCGCTACCGCACAGAAATTAATGGCGAGCCTGAAGATATTGAATTGCCTTTGAGAATACTGATTACCGGTGATTTTTCTGGCAAAGATACCCCAACTAAGTCTTTTGATGAACGAAAAGTAGCCAGCTTCGACGGTAAAAACTTCAATAGCATCATGCAAAAAATGCAGGTGAAATTAAAAGTCACCGATAGTGAAGAGAATATTCATACTATTCCTATCCACAAGGAGGATTCATTTTTGCCGGGTAATATTATCAAATCCATAAAAAGCATGGACGACATGGTTAAAGCCAAGAATATGCTGAGCTCCTTGCTGTCAAGCATCAACAACAGCAGCAAGTTTCGAAACGCACTCACCACTTTGCTTGGAGACAAAACATCACTTGAGTCTCTCAAGACCTTGATGGCGCCGGGCTACGAAGCCACAGCCACACTACCTGAGTCGCTAACACCCGAAAAAGCCAGTTAATTTTTTAAACGAATATCAATTTTGATAGGAAATCTTACTCATGAGCGATGTAGAAGAAGCCACAAATCAATCTCCATTGGCCACCTTGGGTGATAGCCTAAACTATCAACCAGCCATTTTAGAATCACTGCTTAACAAAAAGCAGAAGTTATATAGCTTTGAAGAGCTAAAGCGAAATTTAAACAAGCTAATCATCCCCATTACTGAGGAAGAAGCTGATTTAAAAACCATTGATAAAACCATCAGTGAATTGACCAGTCAATCAAGCAACGTGCGCACTTTTATTGAAAGTGTGGATGATAGTCTAAAAACAGACGTCTTCGATGCGGTTAATAAAAACCTCGATGGTTTAGATCAAAACACCTCTGCCGCCTTAGAGTTAGTCACCGCAGCCAAGGATTCGGAAGAGGATGACAAAGCAGCCAATCTTGGTAAGGCACAAAAAGCCTTTCTAAAACTTAATAAAGATCTGCAAAACCTGAGTACTCAAAAAAGTGCCATCAACGAATCACTGCAAAGTGATAAAAACCTAGTATTAGATGAAGGAGAGCAAGCAGCAGACTACTTTTTAGGTAGTCTAGCTACGGCGTTATTCAACGATATTTTACCGACAGAAGAAGATAAAGGCACGCCTCTGGCGGCCATCAGGCAAAAAGTCCGTGATCTAACCAGTGAAATTGACGAGCGTTTGCACTTAGATATGGACGCCATCATTCACGATCCAGATTTTAAGGCAATGGAAGCTAACTGGGTTGGGTTGCATAACCTGATTGAGAGCACGGACTGGTCGGCCGATGTAAAAATCGACCTACTGGACTGTACCAAAGAGGAACTAGGCGAAGACCTCGAAAACAACGCTGTAGATTTAATCAACAGTGATTTTTTTAAAAAGGTATATGTAGCCGAGTATGATCAATTTGGTGGTCTTCCCTATGGTGCCATTGTGGGTTTATACGAATTTGAAAATACTAAAGAAGATCGCGCTTGGTTAAGCACCATGGGCAAATTAGCTAATGCCAGTCATGCACCATTTATTAGTTCGGTAGGGCCTGAGTTCTTTGGCTGCAAAAACATCGACGAATTGGCAGAGATAAAAGATCTAAGGGCGCACATGAGCCATCCCAGATATGAAAGATGGCAAGCCATGCGTGATAGCGAAGAAGCCGCCTATCTCGGTCTTACCCTTCCAAGATTTCTAATGCGCCCTCCATATGACCCTGACAATCATCCAGCAGGCAAAGGACTAGGCTACAAAGAAAAAATCGACCAAAATAAAAACGGTGACGATTTTTTATGGGGTAATGCCTCATTATTATTTGCCAAAAATATGATCCATTCCTTTGCTAAATCGGGTTGGTGTCAATATATACGAGGGCCCAAAGGTGGAGGCCGAGTGGAACATCTGCACCGGTATACTTTTGATATGAATGGCCAACAAGAGATCAAGGCGCCGATAGAAATGGTTATCCCAGATTATCGTGAGCTGGCATTTGCCGAAGAGGGTTTTATCCCTTTGATTTACCGAAAAGGCGGTTCTGATGCCTGCTTCTTTAGTAGTCAATCAATTAAGAAGCCCAAAAAATTTAAAGACCCTCGTGATTCAGAAAACTCACAGCTGGTCACTAACTTGTCTTATACCCTGTCGATTACCCGTATTGCTCACTATGTGAAATGTATTATGCGCGACAATATAGGCAGTGCCGCCGACGATGCTTACATCAACAATGTATTGCAAACCTGGTTATCAAAATATGTGACCACAGTAGTCAATCCTGATGATCTCACATTGCGCTACTACCCTTTTAAAGCAGCAAAAGTGACGACCACACCTCAAGAGGGAATGATTGGTTGGTACAACAGCGAGATCACCATTTTGCCGCATATCCAGTTTGAAGGCTTAGATGTAGAGCTAAAAATGGATGTACGAATTTAACTTTTACTTAAACAGAGGATCAACTAATGGCTTCTACTTCATTTAACTGTAGCGTCAGTCAGGGTTTTAATTTTGAAAAAGACTCACAATCAGTTATTGGGCATTTAACGTCGTTGAAAATAGGCACTAAAGAGTTTGCTAAAGACATAGAAGTAATGGACCCCACCGCGATTGCGGACGATACAAAGGTCAAAGTGGTGGGGGTAATATCCGGTATTTATTGGAACGGAGGTTACGCCGACCCTATTAGCCTGAATTGCCAAATATCAACCGTCAATAAACAGGATGCTGTGGTATTACAACACTCGGATTTAAGCGATACCACAGTAGAATACGATTATATTATTTATGACTATGATCCCGTCGCTAAGGTCTATTATCAAGCGTTTCACAATGACACAACCACACTGAAAGGTTTGGTTGAAAAAACCGGCGGACAATTAAGTCTAGGTATAGAAATGGATCAATCCATGGAAGTGGTTTCGCCTAAGAACTTCGGTCTTTACGTCGGCGTTATGCCGCAAGAAGAAGCGCAAACCGTGCATTATGGGGTGTCCAACACAGGCAAGTTTACTAAGGCATGGGGTGTGTCAGTCGCGGCCTAATAAGTGTTGGTGGCCATCAACATTGCGTGAACATCAGCCTTGCTCTTATTAGGTTTTACGGAGCAAGGCTGATTATATTTTTAATACCCTAGACATGGAACCACTATGAGTATTCATCAGCTTGCACCGGTATCTTGGCAATTAGGGCAAACATTGTTGCCCGAGCATCTGCTCGCACAAGAAACCGCATTAACCGGAGAAATACGTTTACGTTATCACGTAAACGGCTTGCCCGGTTATGGCATTAGCAAGTTAGAATGGGATGAGTACCTGCTAGCAAAAGGTAACTTAAGAATAAAAGCATTAGGGCTGTTTACTCGCAATAAAAGTACGCTGATTGATTTCCCAGGTAATGCCGACATCATTAGTCTACCTGTGGAGTTTGCCGATAGCGGCCGAGCCAAGATTTTTTACTTCGTTTTACAAATTGATCAAGAAACCAACCAACCTCAGTTGCACTTAACAGCTAAAGCTATCCCTCGACGGCTGTTTAAAATAGTCTTGAGTCAGTTGCCCAACTTACCAGAGGAGTACAACGGAACACGAGATAATCACAGCGTTATAGAGCAAGGTAAGCTTGCTGAATTTGTCCAAACCCCTTCTGGTCAATGGAAGTTGTCTGAACGTTATATCCCCCCCTTATTACAAATTGGCGCTTGTGAGTTTATGCAATCGCCATTGCAACAACTCAAGGTATTGTTAGACAAGTATTTAGCTGAGCTAAAAAACATCTATGAACAACAGTTACCCGAATTACGTCGCTTCGAGATAAAGCACTGTGCTAACCAACTGATCCAAACGCGACAATATTTAGCCAATCATTTGACTGTGGCAAAAAATAGTGGAGAAATACGTCTACATCCGTATTTTTTATATATGCAATTACAACAACTTGATGGAGAGCTGGGCACTTTTCGTGGTGAATGGTTAAATTCGGTTACACATAACTACAAACATGACGATTTACATGGCACCTTTAAACGCGTCTTTAGAAGTATCATTTCTCAATTGACATTCCATAGCCGCAACAACCAATGTGTAGAGTTAATCCTTAAAGACGGTTGCTACCAAGCCATATTACCGGCAACATTAGAGCAATATGACAGACTGTTTTTAGTCATCAACTGCGCTCAGCAACCTTCAATTAAAGATGAGCAACTGCCCTGTCTTAGCAGCTATCGTCGTATGCCCATTTTATTTAACTATTCCCTCAGTGGCGCGCCATTGAAAACCGTTAAACACAGCGCTTTAACCCATTTTTTTGGGCAAAACTCACAAGGTTTTGAATTAATGGCGGGAGAAGAGTTTACTCATATCAAACACGACCGCAGTGTTGCTTTTTTAGCACAACCAGAGTTTGAGCATTATAACTTCTACATTTTATGTCACCCCGACCCACAAAACGACTCAAGGGCTGGCTGATGTCATTGCTTAATAAATTCAAAAGCACGACGTCTAAGCTACCCAAGCAAACTCGAGATGGGGTGCATAGCGATGCGCACTTGGCCAACATTATTGCTAATTTACAAAGCATTCTGCAGGGCCGTAGAAGCCTTGAGCAGTTAAATCAGTCTGGATTACAGGATTTTTCTGAATTGCTTGTGGGTGAAGCGCTGATAAACCATCTGTGTCAGGATATTCAGCAACAAATCAGCTTACATGAAAAAAGGCTGCACTCAGTGCAAGTTAAGCTGGCAGATAGTAGCGCTAACCGCTGGCAGTTGAGCGTTTCGGCCAAGCTTGCTTGTACACCAACATCCAGCAGCCAATCCCCCCAAGGAAATAGGTCAGTTAATTTTATTCTGGACATTGCCAAGCGAACTTATCTTGAGAGCAAACAAGCCATGAATGGGGTATTCCTATGAGTGCGCTAATGTGCCGGGTTGAATTGAATAAAGCCGAAGGCATAGTGATAACCCTTGAAAACAAGGACGGCAATATTAAACATACTATGGTGTTTAATGGCGAAGATATCACCACCACCAGCGAGGGCGATAGTGGCACCAGCACTATCACACAAGCACCTGATAAAATTACTATGGATTGTAAAACCTTTGAGCTGACAGCTGAAACCATCTCTTGCAGTGCCAGTGATACCACGGATTTAAGCAGCGGAGGCGATTTTACCATTAATTCTGATGCTAACTTGAATGCCAAAGCAGCGGTGGACGTAAGTGTAGACGGCGTCAATATTGATCTTTCAGGTTCGGCTCAAATCAGCGCAACCGCGCCTCTGATTAAACTGCAATAGGCCTAGGATAGATTATGACCACTACGCCCCTTCCCCCATCAGAAGAACAGCAAACGACCTTTGATGAGGAAATGCAATTTTTAGCCAGCATTCAGTCCAGTTTTGCAAATTTACATGAGCAGGTACCGGTCGAATACGATGATCCGGACGTAAAACGCCTAACACAAGCCATGGCAGCATTTATGGCCAATGGTCGAATGGCTGGGAAGAATCAAATTGATCAGCTGCACCAACGAGTATTTCAACAGCTTCTGCCTTATATCGCATCACCTATGCCCTCGATGGGCATGTTAAAAGCCAACACTCGTTACCTGACCGAAGCTAGTCATATAAAAAGCGGGACGGCATTTTCTATCGCCACAGATGATGACGAACAGGCGCAGTATCGCAGTCTACATGCCATGCCTTTGGCCCCAATTGCGATTAAACGGGTAGGCTATAAACCCAATTCATTCAGCGCTTCACAAGTCATGAGTGAAATTATAATAGACATTAAAGCCCATACCCGAGCACCTGGGCAGTTGACCCACCTGCCCTTATACTTAAGCGTCAATCATAACTATCAGCTGTCTTTGCAATTTAAACAGATGTTGGCCAAACGTTTGCTAAGTTTTTCTGCCATTTTTGATGAGACCACACAAGTTCAAGGGCAATTTGCATTCGGCCCCTGTGCCCCTCAAGCCACATTAAACAAAAACCAGCCACCTTTAGCTGCCCAACAAATAAACGACTTACATCCCATTGAACAGATTCGGCGTTTCTTTCAATTGCCACAACAAGAAAACCACTTGAACCTTTACTTTGACGAGCCGCCACTTGTTTGGAATCAGTGCCAGTTAGTGTTTCATTTAAATGCTAGCTGGCCTAAAACACCGGCCTTATCCACGCAGTTATTTCACCTTGGCGTGATAGCAGTAGAAAATATTCTTCAAGAACAGGCAGCTCCTTTTACCTACAACGGCACCCAAAGTAGCCATGCACTGCGGCCACCTTCTACTGCGCCAGACCTGAGTATGCTCAAATGTTTGGGAGTCTATCAAGGGGCCGTGAAAGACAGGCAGATGTTACGTCCTGGCATTTTAAAAGGCGGTAATGGCAGTTATGAAATTAATTATCGGGGTACCGATAATCCACATATTGATATTCAATATACCCAAGCCTTCTCAACCCCCATAAAAGTTAATATTGAAGCCATATGGCATCAACCCGAGTTTAGTAAAAGTTTATGGAAGAAATTATCTGCTCGCACCTTACACTTAGATATTCCAGGCCTTAGTTGTACAGTCATGACAGTGCCCGTGCCTCAGATCCCAAGAAGCACTGATACACCGCACTCGTTAATGGAGTTAAGCATACTCAAAAATAAAGATGTGTTATCCCTTGAGGAAATTGTTTTCATTCTAGACAGTTTTGGCTCGGTATTTATAAGGGAGTTTCGTGCACTTAAACCCCAGATCAAAAATATCACCATTCAAAACGGTCACCAGTATTATTTAGAACTCGAAGATCTCCCTAAACCATTAATCCCTTTATTTGAGGTGTTTTGCCACAAGCTACAGAGCCTATTAAGGCTATGGTTACCTGTACCAGATATCAGTGTCAGCATTCACCAAACCGAGCATGTCGCGCCCTCTGCTGACTTTTCAACCTTTGCAGAGCACGATTTTATCCCCGAAAATATAGAAATAACTGCTCACCCTAAGCCAGCAGCAATACCTGAAGACAATGAAGAAAACCTGATCCCCGTTCCACCAGAAAGTTTTGTATTCTTTGAAACGACGTTAGAGCCAACCCCCGACACACCTTCTACAAAAGGAGGCAGTCAGCATGAACCATAAAGCTTGGGATGACCTTTATCTATGCCTGATACAACAACAAGAGGTATTTGAAAAAATCGAGCTAGAAACCCTCAACCTAGACAATTTAACAGAACAAGCAAATGACTTTTCGCCATTCATAACTGAGCTTGAAACTATCTTTAGCGCCTGTCAAACAGCGATAAGCCAGCACTTAGACGAAGCGGAATTAACCTATGTTGTTGAAGCGCTGATCTTTCAATGTGATGAAACAATACTTACACAAAAACTCGTTACCAAAACATGCGAAAGTCAACACGCCGAAACGTTAAACCATTTACCTTTCCTACCTTGTTCGAAATGGGTAACGCTGCAAAAACACCTGTTAGACTGCCGCACTGGTGGTGAGCGTTTTTTTGAAAACTTAGAGCAAATACTGGCCACTGAAAACAAGTACCCTTTTGCCTTAGAAGTTTACTACTTTTGCCTGAAACAAGGCTTTGTTGGCCGTTATAACCAACAATCTGAACCTATAACTGAGTATATGCGTCACTGTACTAAGGCGATCTCTCAAAGTACTGAGGTACTCAAACATCCACATATTCACCTAAAACAACACGAAAGAAATGAGCCTCTTCTTAGGGGGCAACATGGACGCTAAACCTGTAGCCTATGAAACGGACTCTGAACTGGCCATAGATATTGCCTCTAAATTAGGTGAGTTTGATATCATTTCTCTGCAGCGCTTACTCAAATACCATGGTTATGACGAACAACAGATTTGGTTCTCAAGCCACAACAGTATTGCCTCTCAAAATAGGATCATTGAAGCCGTTACATTTGAAAACGACCAAGCATTTGTGCAATTAAATATCGGCTTGCTGGCTTCAACTGGCATATTGCCAGGCTATATTCGCCAGTTTATGGACCGGCCTGACACCGATGAAATAAGCCTTCAGCATTTTTTTAAGCTGTTTGACCATATCCTGATCCTCAACTATTTAGGGCAACTTTATCCAGAGATAAACCGCTGCTTTTTTGATGATTGGCAACACACCAAACATTGTTATACCGAACTGCAAAATATGCGAAGCGAATGCAGCCTACATTGGCTGTTAAGCACAGCATTTCCAGAGTTTTCAGTGACAACCACACCTTACACCAAGGCAACTCACAGTCATCAGGCCGAGTTAACATTAGGCTCAATGCTTCTTGGTGCAATAGATAAATCAACATCAACCAGCTTTGAGCCAGGATTCAAAATTTACCTACACCTAAGGCCAGAATGGACGCCACCTTCTACAGATTGGGGAAACAAGGTAAAAACTCGGCTGAACGAATGGGTTTCGCCTTGGTTAACATCATTCACCTTATATTTGGAAATCTACCTTTGTATTAGTCGCACCAATCTTCACCTCAGGCTATTTGGGCAAAGTGCTCTAGGATACGATCCATTTTTATCCTCCCAAGGCCAAGGTACCTCTACACTAGGGCTAAATAACGAAGAGCCAACACATTGCACCTTAGTTCATCATGAACTAAAACTGGCTACGATATCAGAAGTGCAGCCAACCAATATTTGGAACGAATATTGGAGGTTAAGTGTATGACTAGCTCAATCCTCGAAACCTTGCAGGCTTTGCCCGCTACTCTTGACTATATACCTGCTGATCGCGAAAGCGTCACAGAAAAGATCAGTGATGAAATCAATGACTGTTTCGAAAATATGGCCTCTAATTGGCAAAACGGACATTACAAAACCATCCTTGATGATGCTAATGGTTTGCCCCTTTATTGTTTGTGTAACATTCGTATATGCGTCTATTTTCTATACAGCTTATGGGCCATCACACCTAGCATTACCACCGCCACAATAATCAACACCTTAAGCAAAGTCCTCACTCATCCGCAAAAACCATGGCGAGCAGCATTAGAGCACAAAAGTGCTCCGGCACTAGATAAAATCTTGACCACTAGTATCAACTTGTTATTCAGAAAAATGCTGACTCGATTAGACAAAAACACGGTTTTCACTTCCACTAAACAAGAAGATCCCAAGCAAGCACTAGAAGCCATTTCCGTCTTGAGTCTGCAGCTTGAAGCTCTACAGTCGACTGCCAATGAAGGACTACATAGTTTGTTAGGCTCCGCCACTAAATACTTTTTGCATATGCAGCAAGAACAACAACAGCAAGAAAACAGGCAACAGGCACCGCGAGCTGTCACAGTTAAAACCAACAACATCAGTGCTGAACCAAAAAGCGCAGAGTCAACTAATGCTTTACAGAAAGTTGACATCGAATATCCTTTTACGCCAAACCAAACGGCTCCTTCCTACCCCTTACAGCAGTTATTTAGCCATATTCAACTATTGCATAGTTTGGTCGAACAACGGCAACATTTAAAAGCAGCCGTGGTACTCGACGATATTCAACGTGAACTAGATGATTTTAATCCGTTGCACTACTTTCCTGAACACTTTGCTTCTTTTACCAAACTTAGAGCCAAACATGCCATTCAGCTAGAGCCTTTATTCAGTCAACAGGATTCTTATCAATGGAAGGTATTACATGAGCATTATAAAACGGATATGCAGGGTTTTCTTGATGCTGGGCAAGAGACAAACAATGTACACCATGCTTCATCATCTGTGGGTACCTCTCCTTATGACTCGAGCTTAGATTCATATACCAGCTCAGAACATACTGAGGGGCTTTATGATGAATAATCTATTCACTGAAGGACCCAAAAATCTCAGTTACCCAAACACAGATCCCGTTGCAGAAAGTTTGGCCTTGAGCTTAACCCTATCAATAGAAGGGAACGATCATGTTATTCCCGGTGCCAATGTCAAACACTGTGAACTCAATGCCTTTAGTTATGGCTTTGCCTGTAACCTAGGTTTTTTTCTACCCAATGATCAACGTGACGATACCTTGCTTGAAGAGTTTGTTGGTGACAGTTTAATAGATGTGACATTAAGCATTGCAGCTGTGCACAATTTGCCCGATCCAGCCCCTCAAGCTTTGACAGTTAAGGGGATAGTCACGAAGCGCTCTTTACACGAGCAAAATTACCCACAGGTATCTGGCGCGCCTGTGCTCTATCGTTATTACCATATTCAGTTTTTTGATCCTGCGCAGGTGTTATGGCGCCAACATTATCCTTGTGAACTCTATGTGGACGATTCGATGGCATCTGTCATTGATGCCCAAGTTGTCTCACCCATAACTTTGACAATAGATTTCGAACCTGCCGATCAAATACAGCCGATGATTTGTTTAGCACTGGGTAATTCAGAGCATATCCACCCTGGCGAAACAGGGGCAACTAATGAAGCGAGTTTTTATGATTTCTTGATGGATTACACCCAACGGAATAATGGTTACTTTACCTATGACTACCAACAACACACTTATAGCCTAAGTGCTGACGCCCCGGAATTACAAAGCACCACAGCTTTTTACCCTCACGAAGTCGCCCAAGTGACCAGCTATTGGCCGCCCATTAAGCGTGCGAGTATTAACGTGCTAAACGGCACCGCAGACAACAGTCAACAAACCGCTTTAGACAATGCCTCTGGGGTTGAAGGGATCAAACAGGATCTTGTGTTAAGGCAAGCCATAGACGACCAATATACTCAGCGCAAAGATTTAAAAAGTAACCAGTTAAGCCAAAGCGGCCAACAGCTTGAAATCACCTTTAGCCAATGGCCCATGCAAGATTTTTGGCCAGAATGTGAATTCACAACGAATAGCCAAGCCGACGGCACAAGCTTTTTGCATGCAGACACTAGTTATCACTGTCATGCCTTTTTCATCAAGTTTAACGCCATTGATGATCAACCAGAAAAAGATGTCGACCTTGCATTTACCCAATACTATTTATCTTATCGAGTACAAGCGCATTTAGCTGACGCCCCCTTTCCTGTATTGCCTAAGTATCAAGCCCCTCATTATCCCCTCTACGTAGAGGGGCTGATAGTGAGTGAGCAAGGGGAAGAAGATGAAAAAACCTTTGATGTACCCAGCAATGAAGACACCGGGCAATTTGAATATAAAGTCAATATTCCCCTTTGGGACCTGACCATTAAGGTCCTGCTAGAGCCTGACTTTCTAAATACTCATTTCTATTTTCCGTTTTATCGCAACACCAAACTTTTGCTAGGTTTAGATTTATACCGAGCGCATATTATCAAGGTCCTTAATTGGGGAGAAGGTGTACAATTACCTATGAGCACCCAAGGAAATCACATCTTGTTTGGCAAAACCACCGAAGACCAAACATCCCTCAGCCATGTGTATGAAGACGGTTACCCAGTGCTGGCAATCAAACGTAATAAGGAAAACGACACCGAACTTGTGCGCTTAGAAGAAGGCAGCATTATCTTACAAACCTGCGAAGAGGATTAACGGAGATTTATTATGCCTAAATGTGTATGTAGTGGTGCAATGTTGCAATGTACCTTTGGTGCTGCACCGTCAACCTTAAACGTATTACCCACTAACAAAGTGATGGAAGGTACACCCGGCGCCAATATTATGGACTTTATTCCAATCACCAATATTACCCCATTTGGTATGTGTAATGCCCCCACCAATCCAGCAGTCATCGCTACCACTACAGCGGCACTTGGCGTGCCCACTCCGGCTCCTTGTTTACCAGCCACGACCTCACCATGGATAGCTGGCAATCCGACCGTGTTATTAGCCAATTTCCCAATATTAACCGATAACAGCCAATTATTATGCACCTGGTTGGGTGCTATCAGTATCAAACAGCCAGGACAAACAGTTGTCGAGGCATAACACAGAAATCAATCTAACATGCACTCAAATTATTTTAATAGTTTTTTACAGAGCACATCTTATGAATAACTTTAAATACTTTTTTTTATTTATCTCATTGGTACTTTTAACAGCTTTAATCTTGGTAGTTATCGATTCGACTATCCAATATAACCACTGGATTCTTATTACTCTAACCACCTTATCTGTAACAGTTATCGCTTTCTTTATTTATCTTCAATGGATATCTACTTATTCAGCGAGAGTAATACTAATTGGAGATCATTATAGTTATTGTGAAGACTTGATTAAGCGATGTGACAATAGCCTAGAAGGTGAACACTTACGTACTCAAATTTTACCAGCTTCTTTACTTGAAACAGACTCTCCTAGAGCACGTTACCAGTTGAAAACGCTTAAAGGTTCATTTTTCTTCCCTCCTCGCTTGGTTATTGCAATAAATTTCGAGCAATTTTTTAAAGCTAACGATGCTGAGAAATTAATCTTAGTCACTAACCTAAACCGAGTTTTAGGGCTATTGAAACATAATAAGCGGAAACAACAGATAGACTTAGTATTTACTCAGATGCAGGAGCTAAGTGGTTATAATGAGTTCTCTAACCAATTGAACAAATCTGTACCTTATTCAACTAGCTTGCCGATAATTCAACAGCTAAAGCAAAACGTGAATACCACACAAGCACTCCTAGACTTCACACCATCAAACTTTATTTTATTTTTAAAATTTAGACATAATTTATCGTCATTATCAACCACCATAGATGGCCTAATATCTGATTTGCTACTCGTATCTCAAAAGCCAAAGTCGCTTGTCTATTTCTTCTCACTATGAAGCTAAGCTTAGTATGAAATAAATTAACAGGTATAGGATTGCCTAGATAGAAGCTTCAAGTACTATCGCTATAAAGCAATTGGCTATCAAATGCTTAAAGCAGGCTATTTAGATTTTTTATGCATCCGCATTAATTGGCGACGTTTACGTCTTTGAGAATCGTTTAATTGACTATGGTCAGACTCATAAGGGTTAACTGAATCTCGAAACTCAATTTTTATAGGCGTGCCCATTACTTTTAATGACTTTCTAAAGTAGTTCATCAAGTAACGCTTATATGAATCCGGCAAATCTTTAAGCTGGTTTCCATGGATAACCACAATAGGCGGGTTATAACCACCAGCATGGGCGTATTTCAACTTAACACGACGGCCGCGCACCATTGGCGGTTGATGATCATCTTGAGCCATATCCATAATTCGTGTCAGCATAGCCGTATTAATACGTTTTGTCGCTGATGCATAAGCTTCTTGAACCGATTCAAATAAATGCCCTACCCCAGTGCCATGTAAAGCAGAGATAAAGTGTAATCGGGCAAAATCGATAAAACCTAAACGCCTATCTAACTCTCGTTTTATTTCGTCTTTAATGTCTTTATCTAAGCCATCCCATTTATTTACTGCAACAACTAATGACCGCCCTGCATTTAAGATAAAGCCTAATAAACTCAAATCTTGATCAGTAATACCTTCTTGGGCATCAACCACAAACAAGACAACATTGGCTTCTTCGATGGCTTGTAATGTTTTTACAATAGAAAACTTTTCTACAGCTTCAGATATATTGCGCCTTTTTCTTACACCTGCCGTATCGATGAGTATGTATTCGCGCTCATCTCTTTCCATTGGAATAAAAACACTATCTCGGGTAGTACCAGGTTCGTCATAAACAACCACGCGCTCCTCACCTAAAATACGGTTTGTAAGAGTCGACTTGCCCACATTGGGTTTACCAACTATGGCTAGCTTGATAGGTAATGCTTGCAGCTTTTCTAACTGCATAGCTGCATCTTCTTCAGTTAGCTCTTCTTCAACCTCTTCTGGGATATGCATATCTGGAAAACGATCAGAAATGGGAACTAAAGTATGTTGCAACAATTGAGTCACGCCTCGTCCATGGGCTGCGGCAATTTGATTAACAGAACCTAACCCCAAAGCAAAGAAATCAGCACTTTCACTATCACCATCAATGCCATCAACTTTATTCGCCACAACATAAACTGGCTTATCTTGTTTTCTTAAATGCTCTGCGATACCTTGATCCGCGCCTGTCATGCCTGTGCGAGCATCAACTAAAAACAAGACAATATCTGCTTCAATAATGGCCAAAAGCGACTGTTCCGCCATAGCCATATCAATGCCCTGTTCATCACCGCTTATTCCACCAGTATCCACCACAATAAACTGCAAACCTTCGTATTTCACTTGGCCATATTTTCTGTCTCTAGTTAGCCCAGGGAAATCTGCAACCAAAGCATCTCGAGTCCGAGTAAGGCGATTAAACAAGGTTGATTTTCCAACATTAGGACGGCCAACAAGAGCAACAACGGGTAACATAAATTTTTTCCTATAGACAAAAACGGCTTAGAGAACATTAATGTTTCCAAGCCGCATTAAAACTAACTAAGTTTTTAATCGGAATCGCTCCGATAAATTTAACTCTTAAGGGGTTTGCACTGCCACTAACTTACCATCACGAGTTTGTGTATAAAGTATACCATCAGCTTCAACGGGAGCATGAAAAATACTTTCATCATCGTCGTCGTCACCAACTTCAAGACGCGCAACTAGGCGACCATCTTCCTTACTAAACCAATGTAAATAGCCGTATTCATCACCCGAAACTAGATAATCCCCAATAGGAGTAGCTCCTGTTAGTAGGCGTTTTTTAAGCGCACTTTGGCTCCACATTTCAACTCCGTTACGACTATCCAATGCATACAAGGTACTGTTAGCATCCACTAAGTATAATCTTGAACTATCAATGGTCAGACGACGATAAGAATTATACTCTCGCTTCCAAATGACACGACCAGTACGCAATTCAACTGCAGCAAGTGAACCATCATATGAAATCACATAAATGATCCCACCTGAAACTAAGGGTTGACTGTCAATATCAACAATACGCTCTAGCTCTGTTACACCGGTTGCGGCAGAAACAACTTGCTCCCAAGCTGTTTGACCTGACTCTAAAATATTTACCACAAGCTTACCGGTTGCGGTACCTATTATTGCTCCACCATTAACTGCAGCGGGTGAAGATACGCCTCTAAGAGACAATGGGGGAACGTCAGACTCAAAAGCCCATACTTCTTCACCAGTCCCAGCATCTAAAGCAAATACAAAACCTGAGCCGGTATTCACTACCACTACGCCACCTTCTACGGCTGGTGAAGCTAAGACTTCTCCTTTCACAACTGACTTCCATTTTTGCTCACCGGTATTGGCATCCAACGCTATAACTTCGCCATTTTCAGTGCCAAAAAATACAGTTTCATAAGCAACACTCAGTCCACCAGCAATTTTTGCTGGTGTGCCATCATCCCACAAGTTTGTGATAAAGCTGGTCCAGCTGTTATCTTCAAAAATAGCAAAATTTGTGGACCAAACCTCTTTTCCGGTATCTTTCTCAAAAGCTGACACTAAGCCTTGTCGGTTAGCAGCAAACACCTTTTCGTAGGCTACGGCTGGGTGCAATTTTGAATAAAACCCATCAATACCATTACCTAAATCTCTAGACCATACGACTGTTGGAGTAAATTTCTGCTCAATAGGTTTTAACCGTCTTATTTCTAATTCTTCATCATCATAAAACCAATTTGCTATAGTTGTACAACCGCTTAGCAAGACCACATTAGCTAGCAAAATGCTGAGAATAAAATGCTTCACTCCTGCCACCTTACCCATTTGCTGCTACGGCTAAATTATCCAGCTTCATTTTTAATACTTGATCCCGCTGACCATTTTCTAATGCTGAACTATAGGCAGCTCGCGCTTTATCAAATAATTGTTGTGCTAAATAGGCGTCACCTTTTATCTCTAAAGATTGACTTTTAAACGCGTCTGCTGTGACTTTGTCTGCACTGCTAATTGCTAAATCAAACTCACCTTGTGCAAGCTGTATCCTCGCCAAACGAAGTCGAGCCACAAATTGAACTGTAGATAACTCAGCATTATTAGCAACAAACTCAAGTTGTTTTGCAGCTTCTGTAAAGTCCTCTCTTTCAGCTGCCTTTTGTGCAACTTCCAAAGCCATTAAAGTTGCATACCCAGTACCTGCATGCTCATCAAGGTAAACTTTGGCTTCTGTAAATCCTTTTTCATCTTGAGCAAGTTTTACTGTTGCAGTTTCATATGCCGTCGAGGCTTGTTCTTTAGTCGCTATTTGTGAGTCATTGTAATAGCGCCAGCCATAGAGGCCACCTAATCCAAGAACAGCACCAATAATTAAGGCACTACCATTTTCTTTCCAAAAGCGTTTAATGGCTTCAACTTGTTGTTCTTCTGTTTCGTATTGTTCCATCACCCATTCCTCTTACTACATGGTCATCTTAAGAAGATAACACTATTATTAAATCGATAATTTTGTAAAACTAACTTTTACAATTAGTACGTAAAAATCTTTTTCATAAAACCAGCCAACTCATCACTTTTTACTAACTGTTGAGGTTGCTGTTCTCGTAAATATTTAATCGCGACTTGCTGTGTTTCTTTTTCAGTTTCACCAATAACCAATGCCAACGTCGCACCACTGTTATCAGCTCGCTTCATTTGTTTCTTAAAGTTACCACCACCATTGTGGTTCATTACTTTCAGCTGCGGTATGGCATCTCGCAATGCTTCACCTACTTGTCTGGCATATAACTCAACAGACTCCTCCATTGCTGTAATATATACATCAACAGAAGGCGCTATATTTTTATCTAACTCTAATGTTTGCAACATCAAAATCAAACGCTCTAAGCCCATAGCAAATCCGACACCTTGTGTCGATTTACCACCTAACTGCTCAACTAAACCGTCGTAACGGCCACCGGCGCATACAGTGCCTTGTGAACCTAAGGTGTCTGTCACCCATTCAAAAACAGTACGGTTGTAGTAGTCTAATCCTCGAACCAGAGCTGGATTAACTCGATATTGGATACCAAAGCTGTCTAATCGTTCACATAAACCTTTAAAATGTTTTTCAGACTCTTCATCAAGGCAATCTATTAATTTAGGTGCATCTTTTACTGCATCCTGTACCTGTGGATTTTTACTATCTAAAACCCTTAATGGATTAGTCTCTAAACGGCGTAAGCTATCTTCATCTAACAACTCTTTTCGCTCGTTCAAATACGACACAAGCTTTACTTTATATGCCGCTCTGGCTTCTGCAGATCCTAAAGAATTAATTTCTAAGGTTACATGTTGGCTGATACCAAATTTTTTCCATAATCTTGCACTTAGTAGAATGACTTCTGCGTCGATGTCAGGTCCCGCCAACCCAAACACTTCAACGCCAAACTGGTGAAATTGTCTATAGCGCCCTTTTTGAGGGCGTTCATGACGAAACATTTGACCTAAATACCAAAGACGCTGTTGTTGATTATACAAGAGGCCATGTTCATTACCGGCTCTAACTACGCTAGCAGTCCCTTCAGGACGCAATGTAAGGCTATCTAAATTACGATCAGAAAAAGTGTACATTTCCTTTTCTACTATATCGGTCACTTCACCAATAGATCGTTTAAACAAATCAGTACTTTCTACAATAGGTGTGCGAATTTCGTTATAGCCATAACTCGCTACAACTTGGCGGATAGTAGATTCTACAAATTGCCAGAGCCCAGAATCGGTGGGTAAGCAATCGTTCATTCCTCGAATAGCCTGTATTTGTTTTGACACTGAAATGTATTCTCTCAAGCAGTAATTAAAAAAAGCCCCGCATTATAGGGACTTTAATCAGAAACGTAAAATTTTGATGCAGAAAAATAGTCTAAATATAGTGACTTTCACTGAATTAAAGACTAACTAAGCTGTTTAACTGCTATTTGGCTCTTCTCTTCAATACGGCTAGCTTTAGCACGAATTCGTCTTTCAAGTTGATCGACTAAATCACTATTATTTAAACGTTCTTTTTGACGTTTCCCATCCAAGTAGAAACCACTCATATTCCGAGCTCCTGTTAAACCTAGATCAGACACTTCAGCTTCCCCTGGGCCGTTAACAACACAGCCAATTATTGAGACATCCATAGGCGTTAATAAGTCTTCGAGGCGCTCTTCAAGGGCGTTCACTGTATTTATTACGTCAAACTCCTGTCTAGAACAGCTCGGACAAGCAATAAAATTAATTCCACGAGAACGTATCCTCAAAGACTTTAAAATATCAAAACCCACTTTTATTTCTTCTACTGGATCTGCCGCTAAAGAAATTCGAATGGTGTCCCCTATCCCTTCTGCTAACAACATTCCCAAGCCAACAGAACTTTTTACCGCTCCAGCTCTAATACCTCCAGCCTCGGTTATCCCTAAATGTAAAGGTTGCTCTATTTGCTTAGCCAACTCTCGATATGCGCCCACCGCTAAAAATACGTCTGAGGCTTTAACACTCACTTTAAATTGATCAAAATTTAATTTATCTAGTATATCTACATGGCGCATTGCTGATTCAACTAACGCAGCTGGTGTTGGCTCACCATATTTTTCTTGTAGTTCTTTTTCTAACGACCCTCCATTCACTCCAATACGAATAGGAATATTTTTATCTTTTGCACAATCAACCACAGATCTAACTCGGTCCATGCTGCCAATATTTCCGGGGTTGATTCTAAGGCAGTCAACTCCATACTCTGCAACCTTTAACGCGATACGATAATCAAAGTGTATATCGGCAATTAGTGGTACTGAAACTTGTTGCTTAATTAGCTTAAATGCTTCGGCTGCATCCATAGTGGGTACAGAAACACGCACGATCTCACCGCCAACAGCTTGGATTCTATTGATTTGGGCAACTGTCTTTTCAACATCTGTGGTTAAAGTGTTTGTCATAGACTGCACGGCTATAGGTGCACCATCACCGATAGGAACCTTGCCTACGTTGATACGTTTTGATTTACGACGTTTTATAGGAGATTCTGCAAACATAATAGTAACTAAGCTCGGTTATTCTGAAAGGGGTAAATTAAACTTGGCAATGTTTCCTGGAGTCAAGAAAGACAAATCAACGGCCTCTCCAGCATAGCTAATCTTTACAGCCTCTGACGCCCCCAAGGTAACGGTGAAAGGTGGAATACCAGAAACAGGCATTACTCGCCCTTTAACTTTGACACCATAAGCAATATTCTCACCCGTTGCGTCAGAAAGGTTCATCCAACAATCTCCAGAAAACTCAAATATCAATTCAACCGGTGCCACTGCTTCATCTTTAGAAACATCTATATTTTCAGTAGAGCTTTCTAACTTTTCGATGACATTTACAGTCGTTTCTTCTATAGCTTCTTGAGGGACAGTTAACTGGTTATCGTTTAAAACAGAGTCAGAAATGTTTTCTAGGTTTGAGTCTAATTCGTTTTCAACGCTTAGGGTTCTTTCAGTTTTGAGAGCATCTGGGTCTTGTTGCTCTGCTTGACTGATTGAAGGTTGTATAGGTAATGTTAAAGGTTCAGAAGTGTCTTTATCTTGCTGAAACCACCATATAACCACTAAAGCAATCACTACCAATATGACTAAATATGTAAGTAACAT
The DNA here is from genome assembly GCF_004360155.1 of Paraglaciecola marina. GTDB lineage: Bacteria > Pseudomonadota > Gammaproteobacteria > Enterobacterales > Alteromonadaceae > Paraglaciecola > Paraglaciecola marina. The sequence continues at coordinate 160,824 of NZ_SAIS01000011.1, forward strand.
TAACTTGTCATCATTTGCTTGATTTGCAACTCGCCTTGAAAAGCTCTTTACCTTAGCAGGCTCTTTATTCTGGGTATTTACATTATCAAACGCTGCTAAAACCTCAACTTCTGAAACTTGAACTTGCTTGGCGTAAAGTTTGATATACCCCCGTAAAAAGGTAAGCGAAATATCTAGCTCATAATTATCGCCTTCGATATCCTCTATCAGACTTTTTTTCAAGCAGACTTTGTCTGCAATATCCTGTATGGATAAGTTTGCTCGTTCACGGGCTTCTTTTAATAATTGACCAGGGCCTTTAACCACCTGCTCTTCTTGTTCTTCACTCATATTTATATTTTTACTCAACGGTGACCGGCTTAACTAAAGAGAGTCGCATACCATTATAAATTTCAGATTCATCTGCTAAATTGTTCCATTCTACCAGCGTTTGCATTTTGATGTTGTATTGCAGAGATATCCTGTAGAGATTTTCACCGCGCTTGACTACGTGGTATGTAAGTTTGGAGGCCTCTTTAACATCACTTTCAACCTTAGCGGGAATAACTGTACTTGAAGCTTTGGGTAAGGTGTCTTGAGGCTCATTTATTACTTTATTATGCAATTCATTATTTTGCTGGTCATTTGAAACATAAGAAGTAATGGTTTGCTTTATAGGGACAACTTTATTTTTATTGAGAAGAGCCGTATCTGATGACTGTATCTTTCTTTCAACCGCATCTCTTTTACTTTTTAGAAACTCTAATGTTAAAGGGTTACTAGGATACAATTGAATCAGCATATCTGAATAGCCTTTCGCGACACTATAATTGCCTAAGCCATTTTCAATCGACACCGCCATAATTAGGCTTTGAGGGGTTACACGAGACACCTTTTCATAACGTTTGAAAACATCTTGTGCCTCGGCCCATTGCTGGGTATCAATAAGTGCCTGAGTAAGTAGATACAGGCTATGAGAACGGGAAGGCTGATGATTAACTGCACTTCTAAAGTATTGGACAGCTTCTTCGGGTCGACCCTGGCTTTGACTACACAAAGCTAAATTTTCGTAAGTCTGAGCACTTAGATTATAACTGCTGCTGTTCACTGCCTTTAAAAAATACTCTTTCGCTTTTTCGTATTTACCATTTTGGCATAAAAAAGCACCATATGTATTAGCAATGTCAGCATTATTTGGTTCCAGATCCATAGCATATTGATAGGCCTCTTCGGCTTGCTCTAACTCACCTACATTTTGATAATAATAAGCCATCGCATAATTTGCATCTGCTGATCTCGGTGCAAACTCTAATGCTTTATCTAAATTAAATTTAGCACTACTGAAGTTTCCGTTTTTAAGATAAGTTAACCCTAAAGAAACACGATTTTCAGCCGCCTTGTCACGATCAAAACCTTTTTGAACAGTACCAGGACCTGTCTGGGTTACGCACCCACTAAGTAAAATTAGTATTGTAAAACTAACGCTAATTACTTTAATCATATTTTTATTAGAGCCTATTTTTTATAACTAATGAATATTATTGTGCCATTTTGACTGCAATATTCTCGCCCTTTAATTGTTTTTTCAACATTCTTTTGGTGCGGTCAACAACATCCCCCACAAGCTGTCCGCAAGCGGCATCGATATCGTCACCCCTTGTTCTTCGAACCACTACAACTATGCCATATTCCATTAAAACTTTAGCAAACCTATCAATACGAGAGTTACTTGAACAGGTATAGGGTGAACCTGGATATGGATTAAAAGGTATCAAGTTAATCTTACATGGAGTGTTAGCTAGTACCTTAGCTAAATCATGTGCTTGGTCTGTACTATCATTGATACCATTAAGCATCACATATTCTACGGTAACTTTACCTTGATTCGCATTAGACTTCGCCAAATATCTCCTAACACTCGCTAAAAATACATCTATAGGGTATTTTTTGTTAATTGGCACAATTTCGTCCCTTAAAGTATTGTCCGGAGCATGTAAAGATATGGCCAATGCTACATCAATCTGTCCAGCCAACTTATCTAATGCAGGAACAACACCGGAAGTACTCAAAGTTACACGGCGTTTAGATAAACCAAACGCTAGGTCATCCATCATTAATTCCATAGCAGGAACAACATGTTTCACATTTAGAAGGGGCTCACCCATTCCCATCATAACAACATTAGTTATGGGGCGTTTAGCCGTATCATTATTTAATCCAATGGTAACGGCAACTCGCCAAACTTGACCAATTATTTCAGATACTTTTAAATTTCGATTAAAGCCTTGCTGTGCTGTTGAGCAAAAAGTACATTCTAGGGCACAACCTACTTGAGAAGAGACACACAAGGTGGCTCTGTCCCCATCAGGTATCCACACTGTTTCTACTTCTTGTCCACCTTCCAACTTCAATGCAAACTTAATAGTCCCATCTGTCGCATTTTGTTGATAGGCAATTTCAGGCGCTTTAACTTCACACTTAGTTTTTAACTTTTCGCGCAGTACCTTATTGAGGTTTGTCATTTCATCAAAGTCAGACACACCTTGCTGGTAAATCCATTTCATAACCTGCTCTGCTCTAAATGGTTTTTCTCCCATTTCTGCAAAAAATGTGCGTAAACCCGCTCGATTAAAATCAAGTAAATTTATTTTATTTGGTTGGCCAGGTGCCAGTTCGGTGCTCAAAGTAAACCTCAGTGCGTTACATGCTCGATGCCATATTAACTGATATGTCAGTTTTTTGCAGAGCAATAAATACCATTAAATTATCTAAAGGGACATAAAACAAAAAGGGAGCCTAGGCTCCCTTTATTCGAACCAACTAGCTTAGCGAGTTCTAGGGCAGATCTCTTCATCACTAAAGAAGTATGCGATTTCTCGAGCGGCTGACTCAGGAGCATCGGAACCGTGACAAGCGTTTTCATCAATAGACGCTGCATAATCTGCACGTAAAGTACCAGCTAATGCTTCGGCTGGGTTAGTAGCTCCCATTATTTCACGATTCTTTACAACAGCATTTTCACCTTCTAAAACTTGAACCATAACAGGTCCTGAAGTCATGAAGGAAACCAAGCCACCGAAGAATGGACGCTCGCTATGCTCTGCATAGAAACCTTCAGCTTGTTCTTTACTAAGATGAATCATTTTAGAAGCAACAAGCCTCAAGCCAGCAGACTCAAAACGATTGTAAATTGCACCAATAACATTTTTAGCAACGGCATCAGGTTTTATAATAGAAAAAGTACGCTCTAAGGCCATCTTCTTAAACTCCAATTAAAAAATAAGGTTCAACTGTATAAAACAGTACATTAAAAATTCGCGCGGATTATATGCAAATTGAAACTAAATAACTAGAGGCTGGCTAGAGTAAATAGCAGTTTGATAAGGAGTAAATTATGTAATGTAGCTTGAGTTGGCTATTATTCCCCCCTAGAATCTATCAAGAACTAAATATTTGGAACATACCCACTTGATTATACGATTTCTTTTTTTACTCCCCATCATTCTTTGTTTGTTTTGGTTTCTCTATTTAAAATCCAAAGGTTATACAGTAAAACAAGGTAAACAAGGCTTCATTTATATTTTAATTCTGTCTTCAGTTGTAGCTGTTTTTTATATAAGCTTGTTGTGGTTAACTCACTAAGGCAGACAATAAAAAAGAGCGTTTCCGCTCTTTTCAAAGGTGTTAATAACGCGATATATATCTATTGGTAAATTTCAATATCAGCATCTGCTTTAAGGGATTCAATAACAGCACTAAACAATAATTGTGCTTTAGTTGAAGCTAAGCGATTTATTAATGTAGCAAGTTGAGTGTCATCAGCTGCTGGGGCATCATTAACTTTAGTTACCTGGACTAAACTGATATCCCCGTTAATTAAATCAACTACTGTGGTTTGATTCTCAGCTACAGCAAATAGCGCTTGAACAATGCTTTGTGATAAAGAAGTATCACTTCTAGCCACACTTTCCTGAGATTGCCAAGTTAATTGTAATTCAGACAATTTCGAATCAACATTTTCGTTGTTAGCAAGTAAATCTTTAACTTCAACTGCCCAGTCTTTTGCAGCTTGCTGTGCGGCTTGATCAAATAAAGTCTGCTGAATTTGTTCAGTTACTTCTTCAATGGCTTGAGTTCTTTCTGGCTCATAATCAGCTACCCTAAGTATAACTATATGATTTTTTGCCACTTCTATCACTTCACTATTCACGGCATCTTCGATTAATTCAACACTAAAAGCGCTGTTCAATATACTTGGGTTTGACAGACTTTGTGGAGCCTCATTACGAGTAAATAGCTCACTTGTAACTATAGGTTTACCTGCCTGCTCTGCAACCTCATCAAGATTATCTGGTACTTCAAAAGCCACTTCAGCTAAACGTTGTTGAATTTCGTAAAACTCATCTTCTGCTTTTGTAGTCTTTACTACAGCAATAATGTCTTCTTTAACTTCATCAAAGCCTGTGACTTGCTCTGGCTTTAAATCCGTTAATTTTATTATGTGATATCCGAACGCACTTTTAATTACCGCACTTACATCGTTTATACTTTCTAGCGAATAAGCTGCTTCTTCAAAGGCAGGATCCATTATACCTTTTCCAAACCATCCTAAATCACCACCATTCTCGGCGCTAAAAGTATCATTAGAATACTCTTTGGCAAGCTCCGCAAAATCGGCACCTGTATTAATTTTTTCTAACAATTCTTCAGCTTGAGCAGCAACAACATCGTCTGCTTCTGCACTTTCTAATAATATATGGGAAACTTGACGTTCTTCTTCTGTGCGATAAGTACTTAAATTCTGTTCATAAAACTCGTTCAACTCATCATCAGTGACTTGAATGTCAGCCATTAAATCTTCTAGTTTAAGCTCAACATATGCGACACTTACTTTTTGCTCCGTATCAAACTGATCAATATTACTCTGGTAATAAGTGTCAATCTGTTCTGGCGTAACCTCCACTTGTTCTTGAAAACTTGCTTTAGGTACAGTTACAAATTTAATGTCGCGGGTTTGTTGTTGAATCGCGTAAGCGTTACTAGCTTCTTGCTTTAACGCAAACTCTGAGCCCATTAAAGAACTAGATAGTTGACGACGTACCATATCAATACGCATGTAGTCTCGAAAATTATTTGGCTGAAAACCAGCTTGACGTAATATTATTAGATATCTGTCATTATCAAATTTCCCATCAACTTGAAATTCTTGCATACCAACAATAGCTTCTTTTATTTGAGCGTCGCTCACCCTAAGACCTAGGTCAACAGCAGCTTGATCTAATAGTTTTTCACTAATTAAACGATCTAATATCCCCTTTTTAAAATTCTGCAAATACGTTGTATCACTTGCTAAAGTGGCGAATGCATCGCCAAACTGAGACTCCATTCGAGCACGCTCGTTTTCATAAGCCTGTTCCAATTCAGTGCTACTAATTTCTTCTCCATTTACAGAAGCAGCAGCAACTGAAGATGAAGAGTTTATATAACTACCTACCCCAGCAAAAATAAAACTTAAAATCACTAACGCTAAAATCCCAATGGCCCACGGGCCTTGTGATCCTTCTCTAATTCTTTCCAACATACTAAAGTCCAAACTCCAAATGAGCTATTATTGATAAGCTTTGAGACTCCTAACTTTTAGGTTAGCCTCAATCGCAAGCGAGCGGAATTATATACCAAACATTTACAATTATTAAGATTGTTATCATTGAAAAGGACAATATCTGGAAAAGTAAGGTGGGATAAAATAAAACAGCACATAAACAAAAGGCGATGATAAATCATCGCCTTTGTAAAATAACAAACTCTTGATTAGTTACAAGCGTCTTTCAATGCTTTACCAGCTTTAAATGAAGGCACTTTAGCTGCAGAGATTTGAATAGTTTCACCAGTCTGAGGATTACGACCACTGCGAGCTGCACGTTCACGTACAGAGAAAGTACCGAAACCAACTAAAGCAACTTGGTCACCTTCTTTAAGAGCTGATGTAACAGCTCCAGTTAATGCATCTAGCGCTCGGCCAGCTGCTGCTTTAGAAATGTCTGCACTTGCAGCGATGTTATCAATAAGATCTGACTTATTCACAATATGAACCCCTTCAATTGTTATTATACTTATGGCTTGCCCTATGCAATGCCGAAATGTTATATCAAGCTTGAATATTAACTTCAAGCATATTTTTACAAGTTGTTAACTTTTGTTGAATCACTTCAATCCCTTTTGTGACAAGGCCTTAAGCGAAACTGCGGTAAAGGCTACCACAACTTATTACATAGTGAAGCCCTTAAACTTAAAAATAATTAAAAAAAATGCCCTTTATGCTCACTTTTTAACCTTTTCGGTTTTAATAGCTACAAACCGTTCAGGCTCTTCTACTAAAGCCAAGCTCAAAACTTCATCAATCCATTGCACAGCATGAATACTTAAATCTTGTTTTACGTTCTGCGGAATGTCTTCTAGATCTCTTTCATTATCTTTTGGAATGATAACAGTCTTAATTCCACCACGATGAGCAGCCAATAATTTTTCTTTTAAGCCACCTATAGGCAATACTTCACCCCTTAGCGTAATTTCACCCGTCATGGCCACTTCACAATTCACAGGGTTCCCTGTCAAAGCAGAGATTAACGCAGTACACATTCCAATTCCGGCACTTGGACCATCTTTTGGTGTAGCACCTTCAGGTACGTGCACATGAATATCTCGCTTTTCATGGAAATCATCATTAATACGAAGTTTTTTCGCACGACTGCGTACTACAGTTAATGCCGTTTGAATCGACTCTTGCATCACATCACCCAAAGAGCCTGTAAAGGTGGTTTTGCCTTTGCCCACAACAGAAGTGGCTTCAATTGTTAATAACTCCCCACCAACTTGAGTCCAAGCTAGGCCTGTAACCTGCCCTATCTGGTTTTCTTTGTCTGCTTTACCGTAATCAAAACGTTGTACGCCTAGAAACTCTTTTAAGTTATCTTGGTTAACTACAACTTGCTTTAAAGACTTATCTAGTAATATATTTTTAACTGCTTTACGACAAATTTTAGACAATTCACGCTCTAGACTTCGCACACCAGCTTCCCGAGTATAGTGACGAATTATACCAATAATAGCACTTTCTTCGATTACCAACTCACCACTTTTCAAGCCGTTACGAGAAATTTGTTTGTTCATTAAGTGTTGAGTAGCAATGTTCAACTTTTCATCTTCGGTATACCCAGATAAACGAATCACTTCCATACGATCCAATAGTGGACCTGGAATATCCATACTGTTTGAGGTGGCAACGAACATTACGTCAGATAGGTCGTAATCAACCTCTAAGTAATGGTCACTAAAACCTGAGTTTTGTTCTGGGTCTAATACCTCTAGTAAAGCAGATGACGGATCGCCACGCATATCCGAAGACATTTTATCAATTTCATCCAACAAGAACAGTGGGTTTTTAACTCCAACCTTCGCCATTTTCTGGATCATTTTCCCTGGCATTGAACCAATATACGTTCGGCGATGACCGCGTATCTCAGCTTCGTCTCGTACACCACCTAGTGCCATACGAACATACTTTCTCCCAGTTGCTTTAGCTATAGATTGGCCTAATGAAGTCTTACCTACACCGGGAGGCCCCACTAGACACAATATAGGACCTTTTAATTTTTTAACCCTCTGCTGAACCGCTAAATATTCAATAATACGTTCTTTTACTTTATCTAAACCATAATGGTCTGCATTGAGAACTTCGTCAGCAAGAGCTAAGTTTCTCTTTACAGCACTTCGTTTTACCCAAGGAACATTAGTAAGCCAGTCAATATAACTTCTGACAACCGACGCTTCTGCAGACATAGGTGACATCATTTTTAATTTGTTTAACTCAGCGGTAGCTTTTTTCTTTGCCTCTTCAGGCATGTTTGCATCATCAATTTTTTTACTTAGGGCTTCAAACTCGTCTGGTGCATCGTCTAATTCACCTAATTCCTTTTGAATAGCTTTCATTTGCTCATTCAAATAATATTCGCGCTGACTCTTTTCCATTTGCTTCTTAACGCGAGTTCGAATTTTTCGTTCAACTTGTAATAAATCAATTTCACTTTCCATCAGTGCCATTAAATACTCTAAACGTTCTGTAACGCTTAGCATTTCTAACACTTTCTGCTTTTCAGCTAACTTAAGAGGCATATGGGCAGCCATGGTATCAGCCAAGCGCGCAGCATCTTCAATACCACTTAAAGAGGTTAAGACCTCAGGCGGTATTTTTTTGTTTAATTTAACGTAACCTTCAAATTGAGAGATTGCAGAACGGATTAGAACCTCTTGTTCTGACTCATTTATCTCTTCGTCTACCGAACTTGAAATATCAGCTACAAAAAAATCATCAGAACTCACAAAGGTATCTATTGCCCCCCTTTGGTTACCTTCAACTAAGACTTTGACTGTTCCATCGGGTAATTTTAATAATTGCAAGATAGTGGCTATGGTACCCACCGTAAAAATATCATCTTGCCCTGGCTCATCTACGCCAGCATCTTTTTGAGCGACTAAAAATATTTGCTTGTCTTTATCCATTGCGGCTTCTAAACAACGAATTGATTTTTCTCTACCTACAAATAGAGGTATCACCATATGTGGATAAACTACTACATCTCGCAATGCCAATACTGGCATTTCGATGTTATTTTCACGCTCTTTTGTCATACTGAGTCTCTAAATCAATGAATAAATGGGAGGTATATCCCAGTGCTATCGAATATATATGGGGCTGGGAGATGAAAGTTCAAATAAAAAATCGAACAAATAGTGTTAATTTACTCTCTAGGTATCTTCAACCCTTTACGAACAAGGTATAGCGAGCATAAGAGTTATGAATAAAAGCGGAAACAAAAAAATGACCAAGACTTTGGCTTATTATTAAACAGCTTAAAAGCCAAAACTAAATTACTAATATTAAATGTATTCTATTGAGTGTGACTATGCTCATCATGCAATACAAAATCAACAAGCCTACGAACTAAGAGAGATACTACTACTATGGTTGAGAATGCAACTATAAAAGCCCAAGCCTTTACCCATATTGTAATTATACTCGTAACCAAGCCTACATTAAAAACTCTGATAACAAATGACATAAGACATAAAAAACGCAAAAACTATTTTATGATGCTTTCGTGAAATCATTATAAATACCTAGAATAGAAAAAGGCTCTTTCGAGCCTTAAAAAACTATTCCGAAGCAGCTTTTTTATCAACGCTACTGTCATATATCAATATGGGCTTAGTTTCTCCTCTAATAACAGTTTCGTCAATTACCACCTTACTAACATCGTTCATAGACGGAAGGTCATACATAGTATCTAACAGCACTGCCTCAACAATTGAGCGTAAACCCCTTGCCCCAGTTTTACGTTGCATGGCCTTCTTAGCAATAGCTTGTAGTGCATCATCTCTGAATTCTAACTCTGTATCTTCCATACCGAACAACGCAGAGTATTGTTTAGTAATGGCATTTTTAGGCTCTTTCAGAATTTGAATTAATGCGTCTTCACTCAACTCTTCTAAGCTAGTAAGTACAGGTAAACGACCAATAAATTCAGGAATCAAACCGTATTTAACTAAATCTTCTGGCTCTACCTTTTTGAACAATTCGCCTTCACTTGACTTGTTACTGGTATCTTTTATATCAGAACCAAAACCTATACCAGTCCCAGTATGCGCTCTTTGTTCAATAACTTTATCAAGACCAGCAAAGGCACCACCACATATAAACAAAATTTTAGAAGTGTCGACTTGTAAAAACTCTTGCTGCGGATGCTTTCTGCCACCTTGAGGAGGTACAGAAGCAACTGTGCCTTCAATCAACTTCAACAAAGCTTGTTGAACACCTTCACCCGAGACATCACGAGTAATAGACGGGTTGTCTGACTTTCGAGAAATTTTGTCAATCTCATCGATGTAAACAATTCCGCGCTGCGCCTTTTCAACATCGTAATCACATTTTTGTAATAACTTTTGGATAATGTTTTCTACATCTTCACCAACATAACCGGCTTCAGTCAAAGTAGTGGCATCGGCCATAGTAAAAGGTACATCAAGAAGTCTTGCTAAGGTCTCAGCTAACAAAGTTTTACCACTACCTGTAGGCCCGATAAGCAAAATATTACTTTTACCTAACTCAACACCTTCATGTACATCGCCATTTCTAAGGCGTTTATAGTGATTATAAACTGCGACAGCTAAAACTTTTTTGGCGTGTTCTTGGCCTATTACATAATCATCTAGGTGATGATGTATTTCCTTAGGCGTTGGCAACTCATCTTGTTTTTTCTTAGGTGAAATTTCTTTAATTTCTTCTCTAATTATGTCGTTACACAAATCAACACATTCGTCACAAATAAACACAGACGGTCCAGCAATTAATTTGCGAACTTCATGTTGGCTTTTGCCACAAAACGAACAATATAAAAGTTTATTGTCGCCATCGTTGTTTTTGCTATCACTCATTTACAATCTTTTCCTATATCAAACGACTCATCAAACTGAAGCCATATATCTATAGATATAGTGGCTAGTATCTGATTTTTCAAAGAGTCACTTTATTAAACATCACTTTTAGTTTCAGTTTGAGCATCTGAGCGACTAGCCAATACTTGGTCAATCAATCCATACTCCATAGCTTCATCTGCACTTAAAAAGTTGTCTCTATCAGTATCTCTAGCCACAGCTTCATAATCTTTACCTGTATGCTTAGCCATTAGACGATTCATTTTTTCTTTGATAGAAAGTATTTCTTTGGCATGAATTTCAAAATCAGAAGCCTGACCTTGGAAGCCACCTAAAGGTTGGTGAATCATCACTCGTGAATTTGGTAAACAATAACGCTTACCTTTTTCACCTGCAGATAATAAAAAAGCCCCCATACTTGCCGCCTGACCAATACAAACAGTACTGACATTGGGTTTAATAAAGTTCATAGTATCGTAGATAGCCATACCAGCAGTTACAGAGCCACCTGGCGAATTAATATATAGAAAGATGTCTTTCTCTGGATTTTCAGCTTCTAAAAATAACATTTGAGCAACGATTAAATTAGCCATGTGGTCTTCTACTTGGCCAACTAAAAAGATTACATTCTCTTTTAATAAACGAGAATAAATGTCATAAGAGCGTTCGCCTTTGGCAGTTTGTTCTACCACCATAGGAACTAGCGCGTTTGTTGGATCAAAAGGTGTATTCATCATAAATTAGTATTCTTCACAAATAAAAATGCTCGGTAGTTACCGAGCATTTAAGCAGTTGCAGACTAGTTAAGTCAATTAACAAAAGGCAAATTACGCCTGTTTGTTCATGATATCGTCAAAAGATTTCTTAACTTCTTTTACTTTAGCTTGTTCAAGCAGCAATTCAACAGCTTGCTCTTCCATTGCAACATTGTTCATTTGTTGCATTAGCTCATCATTAGTTTTGTAATACTCGATCACTTCTTGAGGATCTTCGTATGCAGATGCAGCTGTTTCTATTAAAGCGTCAACCTTTGCAGAATCTACTTTAATGCTGTTAGTTTTAATTACTTCACCTAGTAATAAACCAACACTTACGCGTTTACGAGCATTCTCTTCAAACAAGTCAGCTGGTAACTCAGGCATGTTATCAACCTTGCCACCTTGCTGTTGGCTAAAGCGTTGCTTGGCTTGCTCACGCAAAGCATCAATCTCTTGGTCAACTAAGGCTTTAGGCAAATCAATTTGATTCTTTTCTAATAGACCAGCAATAACTTGCTCTTTAACAGATGCTTTTAAGGTTTGATCTAATTCACGTTGCATATTCTTACGAACTTCGTCATTCAAAGCATCAATATTGCCGTCTTCAATACCAAATAATTTAGCAAACTCTTCATCAACCTTGGGTAAATTCAAAGCTTCAACTTTTTTGATATTTACAGTGAATTGAGCATCTTTACCTTTAAGCTTTTCCGCATGGTAATCTTCAGGGAAAGTCACATCAACAATAACTTCCTCACCTGTTTTATGACCTACAATTGGTTTTTCAAAACCAGGTATCATGCGGTCTTTACCCATTTCTAGAGAGAAATCTTCAGCTTTTCCGCCCTCAAACTCTTCGCCATCGATTGTACCAACAAAATCAAGAGTCACTTTATCGTCTTTCTTAATCTTGCGTTTAACTTCTTTATAACTCGCATGTTGCTTACGTAACGTGTCCATCATGTTACTTAAGTCTTTTTCACTAATTTCAACAGCCGGCTTTTCAACTTCGATTTTTTCAATGTCTTTTACTTCTACTTCTGGGTAAACTTCAAAAGCAGCAACATATTCTAAGTCTTTACCATCTTCGTCAGTTTTCATTTCAAAGGTAGGCATACCAGCTGGAGTAATCTTTTCTTTAGTAATAGCTTCATAGAAATTACGCTGCATTACTTCACCGGCGATCTCTTGACGTACAGCCTGTCCGTAACGCTTTTTGATAACAGTAACGGGAACTTTACCAGGACGGAAACCATTGATTCTCTGAGTTTTAGCTAATTGCTGTAAACGAGACTTAACAGCAGAGTCAATTGAATCTGCAGGAACGGTAATAGTAAGACGGCGTTCTAAACCTTGAGTCGTCTCAACGGAAACTTGCATTCTGATACCTCAATTAGGCGCATTTAATTTGCGCTCACAAAAAATTATTAATGGGATTTTATCGGCACAACTAATTAAATAGTTGCGAGTGCGATCATCACGCCCGAATGACCAAAATTAGTAAAACTTAATCCAACTAATAAACGGACACCCGATAAAAAGACGCAGTAGTATAGCGATAGGCTGAACCCAAGTCGAGCCTAAAAGAACTAAAATAAAAAATTGCCTATTTTGAATAGTAATGAATAGCCAGACAACCACAGTATTTAATAATAAATGTGCGATTTGAGGAAATAAAGTACGAAATCATGAAGTGAAAACTGTTCTACAAATAAGAAATTTTATCAGACTTGAATAATAAAACTTAAATGGTGCGGAAGGAGAGACTCGAACTCTCACGCCGTGAAGCACTGGAACCTAAATCCAGCGTGTCTACCAATTCCACCACTCCCGCGAGTGGGGTGAACGATGGGGCTCGAACCCACGACAACCGGAATCACAATCCGGGGCTCTACCAACTGAGCTACGCTCACCACAGAAAACACTGCAGCTAACATTAAATCGCCTAACCATTCTCACCCTATTCGGAGTCGCATGGCGCGCCCGACAGGATTCGAACCTGTGACCCACGGCTTAGAAGGCCGTTGCTCTATCCAGCTGAGCTACGGGCGCTCGACGAATCAAACTAACTTTAGAGAAATGGTCGGTGAGACAGGATTCGAACCTGCGACCCCTTGGACCCAAACCAAGTGCGCTACCAAGCTGCGCTACTCACCGACTAAACCCGAAACGTTTTCTCTATCTCGTTTCGAGGAGGCGCATATTACAGCTGCCCCACCACCTCGTCAAACTTTTTTTCACTCTTTATTTTTAAGTGCTCACTTTTAGGACAATGTGATTATTTTTTGAAATATTCGCGCTTTAAATCAACGATTATCTATTTAAGTAATGAGTGATCTTTAGGGAGTTTATTTCGAAGCCATATGGCTAACTTATGTTTCATGCTTAATAAATCTTCACCATCAGCCGGTAAAGGTGTGATTAATTTGTCATTTACCAACAACCTATAGATACATTCTACTTTTTGTTTAGATGAGTCTGTGGCAGAAAACGTTTTAAATCCTCTATTTTTTGCATATGCCTCACCTACTACTAATGCTTTTTTTAGTAACTGAGCTTCGTTGGGTATTTTTTTCATTATTTAACCTAATCAAAAAGACTGTATTTGACGTTATAACATTAAGTTAATAGATTGGCTTAAGAATTATTGTGAACACAGGTATTTTTATAGCATCACAATTGCGGCCATCACTCTCAATATGTGACAATAGAGGTACTTAATATCTTTGGTTTACTGACTTATGCCCGCACAAAAAATTGATGGAAACTTAATCGCTAAACGTATTAGACAAGATGTAGCTGTACAGGTGGAGGCAATCACTTCCGCAGGTAAACGGGCTCCGGGTCTAGCAGTAGTTTTAGTAGGTAGCGATGCCGCTTCTCACGTTTACGTAAACAACAAACGGAAAGCCTGTGATGAAGTAGGTTTTGTCTCTAAATCATATGATTTACCCGCAAATACTACACAACAAAAGTTATTAGAAATCATAGATCAATTAAATAACGATGAAGAAATAGACGGTATTTTAGTTCAGCTTCCATTACCTGCTGGCTTAGATAAAGAAGCGATATTAGAACGTATTAATCCAAACAAAGATGTTGATGGGTTCCACCCCTATAATATTGGTCGCTTAGCACAAAGAATTCCTGCATTACGCCCGTGTACCCCAAAAGGCATTATGAGTTTGATAGAGTCGACTAAGAGACCTATCAAGGGACTAGACGCTGTTATTGTTGGAGCTTCTAATATCGTTGGCCGACCAATGTTTATGGAGCTACTACTCGCGGGCTGCACAGTTACCAGCTGTCATAAATTTACTCAAGATTTAAAAGCACATGTTGAAAGAGCTGATTTATTAGTAGTGGCAGTAGGTAAAGCAGCATTTATTCCAGGGGACTGGATTAAACCTGGAGCTATAGTTATTGATGTGGGCATTAACCGTAACAGTGACGGTAGTTTAGGTGGAGACGTAGATCACGCAACGGCAATAGACCGAGCGGGCTGGCTTACGCCAGTGCCAGGTGGCGTTGGACCCATGACTGTAGCCAGTTTAATAGAGAACACATTAGAGTCATATGTAAAATACCACTCTTAGTATTACTATGACGATTAACACACAGCAAACACAAATAATCACATCAGTTAAAAAATGGATAAACGATGTGATTATTGACCTTAACTTTTGTCCATTTGCTAAGAAAGAAGTTATTCGAGACACCATTCGCTATTGTGTATCAGATGCTGTTTATGAAAATAAAGCACTAGATACTGTCATAAACGAATTATCTACTCTAGATAATCTAAGCGAGATTCAAACTACTCTCATTATTTTTTCATCTGGCTTTTCTGACTTTGATAGATACCTAGATTTAGTAGATGGAGCGAATGAGTTTATTGAGCGGGGCGGATATCGAGGTTTATACCAAATTGCCACTTTTCATCCAGATTACTGCTTTGATGGTGAAAATAGTAACGATGCAGCGAATTACACTAATAGATCGCCATACCCCATATTACACTTACTAAGAGAAGCCAGCTTAGAGCAGGTTTTAAAGAACTACCCAAACCCAGAAAATATACCAGATAATAATATTACTAAGGCTAGAGAATTAGGAGTTAACTATTTTAAAAAGCAGCTTCAAATAAAGTAACTTACATGCTCTATATCTAATTTTATTTAATCGGGAGACTCTCCCTCATCAATTGAATATTGTGTAATATCAGATTTACTTTCAGTTTGTGAACTTGAATTATCTTTTAAAAAATCCTTCATAGATTTAACTAATTGTTGTGCTGAAAAGTTAGAAATTTGATAAACCCAATGACTCCAATATGGTTCACCATCATAAGTGGAAAAACAAACAAAATTCTGTTCATCTTTTTTTCCTAGAGTTAATTTTAAAGAAACGTTATCTAAAGTATGTACTTCTAGCTCGATTAATACCTCAAGGCTTCTAATTAACTCGTTTTCTTTCTCCAATAAACTTTCGAATCTAAGGTCCACTAAGCCCTTGAATATAGAATTTAAGACTGCTTCATATTTCAATTCAGAACTCTGAGGCATGTTACTAAGCTTTAAACCAGAATTTTGTGTATCTCTAGTAATATTCCAAGACTCATGGTCAACTCTGCTTATAGAAACAATTTCCTCCTCTTTATAAGGCAAGATAGGTTGCTGTAACCATGCAAACTTATCTACTGGCATTTCAATATATTTATCTGCTAGCCAAGTTTGAGTTTCAGATGGTTTACGAACGAAACTGCCCTGACCAGATGTGGCCATTTTACCCACCATTAAACTCTTTGAACTCTTACCTGCATTTAAAGTAATAAGTGATGCAATGCTATCCTCAGCATAAAGTGCTTGTAACCCTAGCTGTGAGAAGTTTTCAGTTTTGCTAGTTTTAGCTTCAAGTAATTTAACTTGAGTTAGGGTTTGTAGTAGCTCCGCCAAATGGTGTTTTGATACTGGATATTTTGGCAAGCCAAGCTTTACCGAGGCCCCCCACACTCCATCTTGAAGCTCTGCGTCTAAAAGCACACCTTGAGCATTTGTGATGGTAATACTTTGTAATTCATCAACTGTTTTTCTAAAGTCTGTAAATACCAGCTCTGATCTTTTATTTACTGTAACAGGCTCTTGAAGTAACCAAGCCCCTCCGCCTAAAGCCATTACAACAAAGAAGACTAAAATTAAAAATGACCTATTCATAGTAATGCCGCTTCCTTACCTTGATAAACCTTTGTTCGTGATTTTGTCTTAAACAAAACACGAAGCACTGTCAGTAAAAATATAAGTACTATTGGAGATAGAACGATATTAATGAATTTAAGCCAGTTACCTAAGTTTTCGATATCATTATCTAATTGATGTCTCACATTTCGTAACGATTTACGAATAGTTATTTTCTTTTCCATAAATTCATCAATCGCTAATTGTTGCTCAGGAGTAATGACTAAATTAGCCAGGTCGCTTTGCTGGCTCTGCAGTTGCATTAATTGCTGCTCAGTTTCAGCTAACTGAGCTTCTAATAGTTGCTCTTGTTCTCTAAACTTTTGTTCAGCAATAACGGTAAGCTCATCCACTTTATTAAATGGTCGAGCGAACGTACCTCTACTGCGCACACTAATTAAAGCATCACTGCCACCTAAGTTCTCGACAGCATTAATTATAAAATCACCATTATTAGCAAATGGTGTAAAGATTGTTTGCCCAAAAAAGTTTGACTGTTGTACCCAAAAGCGATCACTCAATAAATCGGAATCACCAACCAGAATTAGGTTTAAATTTTTTGTTGAGGTAACTATTTCACTTTCAGTGATGTCTAGATTAATTGTTGAGGGTAATGTATCAAACATACTATTAGCCTTGCCTGAAATCCTTGCAGCTAAAACATAATCTTGATTTTGACTTTGATAGACTTTAGATAAATCATCAGGGTTCTGAGTACTTGCATATTCGTCAACAGGCATTAGGTCAGAGTTTTCACTAGATTGAATTAACGGTAATAAATTCAACTGGCTGTTATCAGCTAAACTAATTACACCAAAAGATGCACCGTTGAGAACATCGAGATTTGAGGTGACTACATCTCCGTTTTCTAACTGTTCATTTGATAAACCAATAAATCCAAAGTGCCTCGCGATCTCACCATCAGGTGTTCTAATATCTAATCCAGCCATAGCGTCTAACAAAACATTTTGACTATCAAACTTAACCCCCCAAGCTGTTAGCAGTGCAGTTAAATTCGAACTGTTTTTAGTAGAATTAGAACCGGCCATAATCGCGAGTTGATCTGATTCATTATGAGGGTCAACAAACGCCAGTATTTTTCCCCCTTGCATCGCAAATTGGTCAATGGAAAATAACAAACTTTCACTGTATTTCTGGGGGTGTAGCAATATTAAAACATCTGTTTTTTTAGGTATACTGGCAGATTTATTGTCTAGTACTTTTACTTCGAAGAGCTGTTGTAATTGAGTGTAAAAAGTCCAAGCTGGATCAAACTGCCCTGTCATAGGATTTTGTCCACCAGTAATAGGCAAATCAGTGATCAAAGTCACATTAACCGGTTCAGGGTCGGTTAACTGATAGATTAGTTTACTAATTTCATACTCTAAAAAACTTTCTTTTTGTGGGTCAAAAAAAGCAATTACTTGTTGTTCGTCTACGGAATTAGTTGCCGCAAGGCCCATGTATATTGATTCACCAGCAGCTCCAATTGTGGCCGCAGTTAACCCAAATTGGTCGGCCTTATCTTCTTGTTCAGAAAATGCCTCTGGGTCTAATACCTGTAACTTCAATTTACCCTGAGCTAAAGTTTCGTATTCAGTGAGTAGACTCTCAACACGATTTGCATAGTTGCGCAGACTAATCATATTTTTTGAAGCTTTATCAGAAAAGAAAAAATACAGATTAATAGGTTCCTCTATTTCTCTAATAACTTTTTTACTTCCTTCTGATAATGAATAAACTTGGTTTTCCGTGAGGTCTAGCCGATAAGGTGAAAGTAGCTTGTTATTAATAAAAACTAAAGCAAAAAACAGAATAACAAGTAGAAGTTGGCTTACGTAAAACGTCAATTTATTTTGCATGATTAATCAGCCTTCTTTTGTTCAATTAGTAGCATTCCTGCGTATAACCAAATGAATGTTACCAATAGAAAATAGACAATGTCAGCAAGTGCGATCACTCCTTTTGCCATGGCTTCAAAATGCGATAGAAAGCTAAAAGAAGCGATAACATCAATGACCGCTATAGGAGCCCAGGATTTAAATGCATCTAAAACGATATTGGTTCCACTTACTACAAAAACAAAGCACACTACCACAGCTAAAATAAAAGCAATCACCTGGTTTTTAGTTAACGCAGACATACATAAACCAATGGCTAAAAAGCCCCCAGCCATAAACCAACTGCCAATATAAGCGGCCAATATAATGCCATTATCGGGTTCACCAAGATAATTTACAGTTAACCACAATGGAAAGGTTAACAATAAAGACAATCCCAATACCGCCCATGCAGCTAAATATTTTGCAATCATAGCTTGGGAGATACTGATAGGTAATGTCATTAACAATTCTATGGTGCCTGTTTTACGTTCTTCGGACCAACTTCGCATCGCGATGGCTGGAACTAAGAACAAATACAACCAAGGGTGAAAATTAAAAAAAGGTAATAGGTCAGCCTGCCCTCTTTCATAAAAACCGCCAACAAAAAATGTAAAAACAGCAGAAAGAACAAGAAATATACCAATAAAAACATAAGCCACTGGAGAGGCAAAGAAGCTTGAGAATTCTCGCTTAAACAAAATACCTACATTGCTCATCAAACGTTTACCTCTTGTGTTATATCTCGGAAAACTTGGTCAAGGCGCCCTTGCTCTACAAACAAGCTATCAACTGGTAGCCTGCAATGTTGGGCATGTGTCGTGACTGAATGTAAAATTTGAGCACCAGGGAGAGGAAAAACCGTAACACATCTATTTTCTAGGTCTTCTTCCATTGATGCCACGCCTTCTAATTCAGCTAGCTCAGAAGCATCCGCTGGATAACTAAACTGTAAGGTCACTGCTCCGTAATACTTTGATCTTTGGTTTAATGCTTCAGGAGTATCATCAAACAATAACTTACCCTTTGAAATGATCATGACTCTATTACAGACTGCTGAAACTTCTTCGAGGATATGGGTAGAAATAATTACAATCTTATCTTTCGAAAGATTTTTAATAAGTTGACGAACTTGATGCTTTTGGTTTGGATCTAATCCATCAGTTGGTTCATCTAAAATTAATATCTGAGGGTCATGAATAATAGCTTGCGCTAACCCCACTCTACGCTTGAAGCCTTTCGACAGATTATCAATTGGTTTATTCAAAACCTCATGTAACTCTACTTGATCAATAACCTCTTTTACTCTTTGGGCTTTTGCTAAACCTTTAAGACCTCTGACTTTAGCTATAAAAAGTAGAAATTGATAAGGCGTCATTTCACCGTAAGCAGGTGCACCTTCTGGTAAGTAGCCGATCTTTTGTTTTATTTTTAAAGAACAATGGTTAATTGATAAGTTATCTATAGTTATTTCACCATTGCTGGGAGCTAAAAATCCCGTTAGCATTTTCATGGTTGTTGATTTGCCTGCGCCATTAGGCCCTAAAAAACCAACCACGTCACCAGGTCTAATATCAAAAGACACATCATTTACTACCTGATGACCGCCAAATGACTTAAACAAATTTTTTACAGAAATCATAACCGTCCTAACATGACTAAAGATTATTGCCTTTGATATATGGAGATCTAAAGACTGTTTTCAATACAAATACTACTATTTTACATGGGATAGGGAGACTCCCAATGTAGACAAGTCTTTTTAAAGCCCCTCCATTTAAGTTAAAACAGTTAATATAACTTTCTTAATACTTAATTTTATTGTCTATATGAGACTTATCCGAGTACATTGAGCTTATTTACTTGGCTTGTCACAAGTTTTATCATATTGTTTTAATTATGGAAAATTCAAGTACTGCATTTGCAGTCACACCTCAGAAAAAACCTAGTCCCTATTCAATTTTTAAACGAATAGCGAACTTAATGTTGGTAGTCATTGGTGTACTGACATCTATCAATTTATGGTTAATAAACTCTGAGCAAGCCGCAAATTGGCACTACAAACAAGCAAACCAACTCGGAAATAGCTTGGTGATATTATCTGGCAATATGTTGACTACCGCTATGCTAGAGCAAGACTCAGCGACTATAGTAAAACAACTCGCCTATATTACAGATGACCCTCATGTCTTAGGTGCAACACTTTACGATAGAAAAGGTCGTTTGTTAGCAGACAACAAAAGTGCTTCCTCATTAGTAGCTGCCCATAAAGTTGGAGAACAACCGCCTTTAGTATTTGTTAGAAATATTACCTATGAAAACCAACTAATTGGCTACGTTACTTTATTGCTCAAAAAGAGAGAAGTTATGCGCTTTCATAGTGAGTACCAGAGACAGTTAGACCAGCAATTACAAATGTTAATGTTATTGGCAGCAGTTGGTGGAATTTTAATCGCCAGAGCTTTCTACAAAATTCGGATTAAAAAAATCAATAAACTAAAAGAGCAAGTTTGAATTTATCTCAAAATTAACGGCACTTGTTATACATGGATTAGATGGTTTGCTACGTTTTTAAAACACGCTGCTTGTACTTGTTGTCTAGGCTCATTCCTTAAAGATAAAAGCGCTTCAAAAATTACAGGTATATTAATTGGCGAATTTCTTACTCCTTGATTACCTTTCAGTGGCATATCTGGTGCGTCTGTTTCGAGCACTATACTTGATAATGGCAAAGACTTAATTGCCTCTCTGGTTTTATTAGCTCTAGGATAGGTAATTGTGCCACCTACCCCTAATGCAAACCCTAACTCTATATATGCATTTGCTAACTGTAAACTACCGGAAAATCCATGCACAATCCCCCCGTTATAAAACTTACACTGTTTTAGTATCTGCAAAATTTCGTTATGGGACTTTCTATGGTGCAAAATAATTGGCAACTTAAAACTCATAGCCATTTCAACTTGTGCTTGAAAAACTTTAAGCTGAACTTTCCAGTCAATTGAGATGACTTTATCTAAACCAATTTCCCCTAATGCCACAACGGAACCTATTTTATCTTCTAATAAAAACGCTAATTTATTAAGGTGTGTATCATCATAGGTTCCTAAGAAGTATGGATGGATGCCAAATGCATTTCGTAGCTCAGGAAAGGTTTTAGCCAAATGAATTTGTTGTTCAAAAAGCTCTAAGTGAGTCCCAGGTACAATTATTTTATGTATACCAAGCTGTGAACATTGCTTTAGTACAGCTTCTCTATCTTCATCAAACTGACTAAAATTTATATGGCAATGGCTGTCTATAAACATATATTGTAGTGGTAACCATTACGGCATTAAACGGTTAGTTTCCCATATACCTTGTTGGTTTTTAGTGTACAAAAATCGGTCATGCAATCTATGTTCGCCACCTTGCCAAAATTCAATCTCATGGGGTACAACACGATAGCCCCCCCACAATGAAGGTAGTGGCACGTCACCATTTGCAAATTTAGCCTTAGCCTCATTAAACTTAGCTAATAATACTTGCTTACTACTAATTGGACGACTTTGCGCAGAAGCATAAGCTGCAACTTGACTAGGTTTAGGTCTAGTCAAAAAATACTTAGCCACTTCTGTTTTAGATAATGGTTGCACAGAACCACATACTTTGACTTGGCGCTCTAATAAATGCCATGGAAAATGTAGGGAAATTTTGGGGTTGTCTGCTAAGTCTTGTGCCTTTCTGCTGCCGGTGTTGGTATAGAATACAAAACCCTTTTCAGAAAAATCTTTCAGCAACACAATACGCTGAGATGGTTGTCCTGACTTATCTACGGTAGCGACTGTCATTGCTGTTGGATCTTTTAGATCAGCATCAATCACATTTTGTAGCCAACGTTCAAAAAGCGCAAAAGGTTCAAGGGTTAAGTCTTTAGTATCCAAGCCCGCTTGGGTGTAATCCCTTCGAATATTACTAATTGAACGCATATTGTTTCCTATTAGGTATCCATTCCATAACCTAAGCTACGTAAAGCCCGTTCATCGTCAGCCCAACCTGACTTAACCTTAACCCATAATTCGAGATAAACCTTTGTATCAAAAAGAGCTTCCATATCTTTTCTGGCTTCAGCTCCAATGGTTTTTAAACGCTGCCCACCTTTACCAATAACCATGCTTTTTTGGGTATCTCTTTCGACCAATATCAAGCCATTTATGCGATAAATACCATTATCGGCCAACATAAACTGCTCTATTTCAACGGTAATAGAATAAGGTAATTCATCCCCTGTAAATCTCATTAACTTTTCACGAACGATTTCAGCGGCCATAAAACGACTAGATCGATCAGTGATATAGTCTTCAGGGTAATAAAATTCGCTTTTAGGTAGGGTATCTAAAACTAAATCCCGTAACTCATTGACATTTTTTCCGGTTTTGGCTGATATCGGCATAATATGTTTAAAATCATGTTGCTCTCCCAACCACTTTAAATGGGGCATCATCAAACCTTTATCTTTAACATTGTCTGATTTATTCACGATTAACCAACAGGGAACATTAGCCTGCTGAACTTTGGTTAACACCATTTGGTCGTCATCAGTCCACTTAGTGCCTTCAACTAAAAATAGCACTAAGCCCACATCAGCAATGGAACTAGACGCGGCTCTATTCATAAAACGGTTGATGGCACGTTTTTCTTCAATGTGTAAACCAGGGGTATCTACATATATTGCTTGCCTGTTTTCTTCAGTATCAATCCCCATAATCCTGTGCCGTGTAGTCTGAGGTTTTCTTGATGTAATACTGACTTTTTGGCCTAGCAACTTATTTAATAAGGTCGACTTCCCTACATTAGGCCGACCAACAATAGCTATCATGCCGCAATGGGTGTCTGATACGTGATTTATATCGTTCAACTCTTCAACCATGTGTAAGTTTCTCTAATACTTTTTTAGCGGCTTGCTGTTCTGCTCGCCTGCGGCTGTTACCTCTTCCTAAAACCGTTTGTGTTAAGCCTTCAACTGAACATTCCACATAAAATGTCTGATCGTGAGATTTACCTTTAACATCAGTCACTTCATAAAGAGGTAGCGGTAATTTTTTACCTTGTAGATACTCTTGCAGTCTGGTTTTATCGTCTTTAGAGACTGCATCTGGGTCAAGAGCGTTGATACGAGGGGCAAACCATTCAAGTACCAGTGCTTCGCATAGCTCCATACCCGCTTCTAAATAGATAGCGCCAATAATAGCTTCAACGGCATCTGCTAAAATGGAGTCTCGGCGAAATCCACCACTTTTTAATTCACCTGGACCAAGTAATAATAAATCACCTAACTCGAACTCTCTAGCGACTTCCGCTAAAGTATCTCCCTTAACCAAGCTAGAGCGCATACGAGTTAACTTACCCTCAGGCTGTTTGGGAAAGCGTAAATACAGGGCTTTACCTATTACCATTCCTAAAATAGCATCACCTAAAAATTCTAATCGCTCGTTATGTAATTTATCTGCACTTCTGTGAGTCAACGCCAATGTTAAATTAGCGGGCTCTGCAAAAGTATAATTTAAACGTCTGTATAAAGGTAAATAGGGATCAACTTTAGACATTTAATTAATACTACCTACTCGTTCAAATCTAACCCCCGTTGGGATCCATTTGGGAACCCAACTACTAGGCACTCTATCAAACTCAAAACTAATCCAAATAGCAACGGCTTTTCCAACTAGATTTTCATCAGGAACAAACCCCCAAAAGCGGCCATCTTCACTATTGTCACGATTATCACCCATTACAAAATACTGACCTTCGGGGACGATCCACTCATCAATCTGCGTACCAGGCTGCTGAAAATAACGACTAGCATAATTTGAACGACCAGTTTTACGATAAATTTGATGACTAACATCGCCTAACTGTTCTGTATACTTTTCTAAAGGTGAAAATTGTTGATACGCATCTCCCCTGCTTTCAAAGTTCAAAGCTATTGTTTCCATAGGCGCACAATTTTCAGGCATATCGCAGGCAGGTTTAATCTGTAACTGTTTATTCCTATAAATCACAGTATCACCCGGCAAACCAACAACCCGTTTTATGTAATCTAACCTAGGATTGGGTGGGAATTTAAAAACCACTACATCGCCACGCTCTGGGGAGCCAAGGTCAACAAACTTTTTACGAACAACAGGATCTTTTAATCCATAAGAAAATTTTTCAACCAATATAAAATCCCCCACCAACAGAGTAGGCATCATTGAACCTGAAGGGATTTGAAAGGGTTCATATAAAAATGAACGTAAGACCATTACAAAGGCAATAACAGGAAATATTTGTTGGGCAGTATCCACCAACCATGGTAATTGCACGTCTTGTTCTTTAGATAAAATACCTGAGCGCTCACGTCTTTTAGATGCAAACATTAAACTGTCAATTAACCAAATCAACCCAGAAACTAGGGTCAAAACCACCAAAAAAATTGAAAAATAATTAGCCATTTATTTACCTACCTTTAATAGAGCTAAAAACGCCTCTTGAGGTAGCTCTACATTACCCACTGACTTCATACGTTTTTTACCTTCTTTTTGTTTCTGTAGCAGTTTTTTCTTACGACTAATATCACCGCCGTAACATTTAGCCGTAACATTTTTACGTAATTGCTTAATTGTGCTTCTCGCGACAATTTGATTTCCGATAGCAGCCTGAATAGCAATATCAAACATTTGCCTAGGTATTAACTCTTTGAGCTTCTCTACCAACTCTCTACCTCTGGTAACAGCATTATCTTTATGAGTAATCATAGCTAATGCATCAACCCGCTCTGCATTAATTAATATATCTAAGCGAGACATTTCTGCTGGTTGGAAACGTTTGAAATTATAATCTAAAGAAGCAAAGCCACGACTGGTAGATTTGAGCCTATCAAAAAAGTCCATTACCACTTCAGCCATAGGTAGGTCATAGGTAACAGCCACTTGTTTACCGTGATAGGTCATATTAGTTTGCATGCCACGCTTTTCAACACACAAGGTAATCACATTACCTAAAAACTCTTGTGGCACTAAAATATGAGCTTCAACTATGGGCTCTCGAATTTCTTGTACATCATTAACTGGTGGTAGTTTGGATGGGTTATCTACATAGACAATTTCATCACTAGTGGTAACAACTTCATAAACCACTGTAGGCGCAGTTGTAATCAAATCTAAGTCATATTCACGTTCAAGACGTTCTTGAATGATTTCCATATGCAACATGCCTAAGAAACCTATTCTAAATCCAAATCCTAATGCAGATGAACTTTCAGGCTCAAAAAATAAGGAAGCATCATTCAAACTTAACTTAGCAAGTGCATCTCGGAAGTCTTCGTAATCATCAGAACTGATAGGAAACAAACCAGCGTAAACTTGAGGTTTTACTTTTTTAAAGCCAGGCAATGCCTCTGAAGCGGGCTCGCGAGATAAGGTAATAGTATCCCCTACTGGCGCACCATGAATTTCTTTTATACCAGCCACTATAAACCCTACTTCACCAGCTTTTAATACACCTGTATCAGTGGCCTTTGGGGTAAAAATACCGACTTTATCAGCTTGATGTACGCCTCCAGTAGACATAATTTTGATTTTATCATTTTTATGCAATTCACCTTGCATAATACGTACGAGAGAAACTACACCTTGATAGTTATCAAACCAAGAATCAACAATCAGTGCTTTGAGTGGCGCATCGATTTCTCCCTCAGGTGGCGGAACTTGTCGTACAATAACCTCAAGTACATCTTCAATTCCAATACCTGTTTTAGCTGAGCAACGCACAGCATCAATTGCATCAATACCTACTATATCTTCGATTTCTTCTGCTACTCGATCAGGCTCTGCTTGGGGTAAGTCAATTTTATTAAGGATAGGAACAACTTCCATATCAAGATCTATTGCCGTGTAACAGTTAGCCAAGGTTTGCGCTTCAACACCTTGCCCTGCGTCTACCACTAATAATGCCCCTTCACATGCAGCCAAAGAGCGGGATACTTCATAGGTGAAATCGACATGACCCGGCGTATCAATAAAGTTAAGTTGGTAAGTTTCGCCATTTTTTGCTGTGTAGTTCAAAGTTACACTTTGCGCTTTAATGGTAATACCCCGCTCTCTTTCGATATCCATCGAGTCAAGAACTTGAGCTGCCATTTCTCTCTCTGTAAGCCCTCCACAGTGCTGAATTAAGCGATCTGATAGGGTGGATTTACCATGGTCAATATGGGCGATAATAGAAAAATTACGTATGTGCTTGTGCTGCATAAAGTTTTAGAAATTACCATGTCTCTGAGCTTTCCTAACAATCAACTAAGGTTTACAAAAAGTCTGATAGGAGCAAATGATTAAATAGAGGGCGATTTTACAGTTTTATGCCTCACTTTGCGACATAACAAGAAGATTGTTTATAGCTTTTATGTCAGAAAATGACCGGAATGAACTTAAAGATTAAGAATTAACGAAAGATTAGAGCTGTTTTACATCAATTTTTTCTTGGTCTAACGGTAATACAGAAATAAACTGAGGGTAAAAAACGTCATTTTCATTATTTTTAATGTGCTTTTTCACTAGCTTAAAACTAATAAATGTACATAAAAAAGTAAAGATGATAGTCCATGCTTCGGCCTGAAAACCAAGTATGGGTAAAAGAGACTGCATTAAAACAGCTGACAATAACAGCACACTTAAGGGAATGAGATACACTAATAAAGAGGCTTTAAGTATACTCTCTTCAGGAATACCAATTTTAACTTTTTGCCCTAGGGATACTGTTTCATTGACTTCAAAACGTAATAACTCTTTTTTTCTAACGAAGGCTTTAGCAATGCTTCCAGTACCACAATTAGACTGAGCTTCACAGCTTCCACATGTAGACTTAATTTGTGTTTCGACCAAAACAATTTGTTCATCATTTTTTTGTTTAATTTCGCTAACGACACCAATTTCTTCGATCATTTAATGTACACTTTGTATTGAAGTAGCGATTCTATTAGCTGTTTCAGCAGGAATTTTTCCAATTACAGTTACATTTAAGGTTCCCTGTTGGATTGTTAATAGTGTATCTGACTCCACTTTACCCACTAAATTTTGTATCGGTTCATCTCCCTTAAAATCTTGAAGATAAACAGATACGTCAACTAAACCATCACTCAACATAATATACTCGACAGTTTTTCCAGTACCAGACAAGCGATGCAAATCTCGCTTTACTATTTTCATCCCTAGCGGTAGATATTTAATTTCCCAATCTGAGTTGCTTAAACTCTTAGGCTGATAGCTAATAACTTCGGGTAACATACTGTTTTCGATTTTAGAGAAAAAACCATCAGGCTTATCTGTAACATTTAATCCAGTAACTTGAATCTGCTTAATTAATTCGGATTCTAAACTAAACATATTTAATTTAAGCAATAAACCTGTCTCTTGATCTAACCAAAGGTTTAAGCCATAGCGACTTCTATCTTTACTCAAGACTCTTATTTGCTGGGCTGCTCGTCCTGAAATTCTACTACGACCGATCATGAAAAAATCATACCCGTCTTTTAACTTTTCTGGATGTCGAAAAAAGTCACTGGGTAAAGGGCTATTAATAATTGATGATTCTAAACTGTAAGGAGGCACATTAGGTTCAAAGTAACTCACTTTATTTCCTATACGAACAACTTCACGTCCAGGGCCATTTAATAAGTTAAGCTGTTCTAGTTCAATACCTTCGTCATTAACACCATGAAGCCAAAGGTATGGCTGAGCATCGTTTCCTGGAGTTAACAACACAAGTGACACACTGTAATTCAGTGCCCTCATAGCATGTGACATTTTTGCCAGCCAATTTTCTGCAGTTACTTTTGGAGAGGTTACAGTAGTGGTAGGTGCATCTTTTAAATCACTGGCATCCTCTTGCGCTAAAGCATTATAGGTTGCTGATGACACAAGCAAAGCTACTATAGCTCCGCTGACAAATTTATTCTGGAATATTTTCAACAGTATTAACCTGTTCCTCGATGGTCATATCCTGCACAGAAGGTTCTGTGCTATTAGAGACTTGCTCCGTCGATTTAAAACGCATTTGTTGATTGTGATCTACTATATATGCGTTAACTCTGCGCCTTTGCTCACTTTCATTTGTTTGTGGTAAAGCACGAGTTTGGTCATAGCTAACAGGAGACAAGCCACCTTGCACACCTAAAATAGGAGGAGCAGCATTATAGGGTACATCTGTATCAGCTTGATTAAGTTGCTGAACACCAAGGATCATTGCGACTGCAACTGATGCAGCAACCGCCATTTGACCACCTTGCTTAGCAAAAGGTACCACTTGACCAACAATTGGAATATTTCTCCACGTTTTTTTGGTAGCTATCATTGCAGGCTCTGATTCTATAGCCTTAGCAACCTTATCAGCGATATCAAAATTAAGTTGAACTGGTAGCTCTTGACGTAAACCGTCACGGATTAGATGGTAACTTTTCCATTTTTGCATTAAATCTGCGTCATTTTTGACATCGTCAATCAAATGATTATCTGATGAAGAAGATGATAATTCTTCTCCGTCAACTAGTACTGACAATTTTTCAAACTTTTGCGACATACAATACTATTCCTGCTAAATTTCTTAAAAATAATTTATCTAAATTTATTCAATCATTCATCAACAATGGCTGAATCACTTTATCTAATGCTTCTCTAGCTCTAAAAATTCTAGACCTAACAGTTCCTACAGGACAATCCATTACGTTAGCTATATCTTCGTAACTTAGCCCCTCTAATTCACGTAGACTAATAGCCATACGTAAGTCTTCAGGAAGCTTGTCCATCGCTTCAAATAATAATTTAGACATTTGATCTGACATCAAATTCTTTTCAGGAGAATTATTCTCCTTTAATGCGTCACTCCCGTCATAAAAATCAGCTTCTTCTGCATCAACATCATTTGCAGGAGGCTTTCTTCCTTGTGAAACCAAATAGTTTTTAGCACTATTAACCGCTATTCGATATAACCATGTATAAAATGCGCTGTCGCCCCTAAAATTTGGCAAAGCTCTGTAAGCCTTAATAAAAGCCTCTTGAGCAACATCAGCTACATCACCAGAATTTTTTACGTATCGAGAAACTAAATATGCAACCTTATGTTGATATTTATTTACCAACAAACCAAATGCATTTTTGTCGCCTCTCTGTACTCTTTCAACAATTTGTTGATCTGTTATTTGCTCGCTCATTCGAGCCCTTACTCCTAACGAAAATATACCACGGCTCATGCAAGCACTAATATTGACTCTAGATAATTTAAAAAGTTCTCAATGCACTAACTTTTTTCTAAAATAAATAAAATATATCAAACAATTATCTAGCTAACCTATCTATGATAACTAACATGAATACGAAAAACGTTGTAATTTACAGCCTGTAAATTAGTATTGCCACCCTTATATACGATTTACTCTTTAGTGTACCTTATGCATTCTACCATTGAACACCAATGTGACGTACTTATTATAGGCAGCGGCGCTGCTGGCTTAAGCCATGCTTTAAAACTAGCAGACACTTGCCAAGTAATTGTGTTGAGTAAAAGCGATATTGCAGAAGGCTCCACTAAATATGCTCAAGGGGGAATAGCTGCGGTTTTCGATAAAAATGACTCAGTAGAATCCCATGTGGAAGACACTCTATTAGCGGGAGCTGGGTTATGTGATAAATCTGCGGTTCAATTTACCGCCTCTCAAGCTAGGTTATGTATGGAGTGGCTGATTAAGTTTGGTATGCCCTTTGACCAAGAAAAAAGCACTAATGGTGAAACTCGCTTTCATTTAACTAGAGAAGGCGGCCATAGTCATAGGCGCATATTACACGCAGCTGATGCAACGGGCGAAGCCGTCCAAACAACATTAATCGAAGCAGTTAAACAACATCCAAACATTCATTTATTTCAACGATATAACGCAATTGACTTAATTAAAAGTAAACATACTGAGAAGCACTTATTAGGTGCTTATGTATGGAATAGAAAAAATGAAGTCGTTGAGGTAATCCGTAGTAAGTTTATAACCTTGGCTACTGGTGGGGCCAGCAAAGTATATCAATACACTTCAAACCCAGATGTAGCCAGCGGAGACGGAATTGCAATGGCTTGGCGGGCTGGATGTCGGGTTGCAAATATGGAGTTTAATCAATTCCACCCTACTTGCTTGTATCACCCAGAAGCTAGAAATTTTTTAATAACAGAAGCACTGAGAGGCGAAGGTGCTAAACTCTGCCACCCTAACGGCGAACCTTTCATGCATAAATTCGATGAGCGTGGTGATTTAGCCCCAAGGGATATAGTAGCTAGAGCAATAGATTTTGAAATGAAGCGTTTAGGTGCCGATTGTATGTACCTAGATATTAGCCATAAACCAAGTAATTTTATCGTAAAACATTTTCCGAATATTTATAGAAAATGTCGTTCACTGGGTATAGATATTACTAGAGATCCTATACCTGTAGTTCCCGCTGCACATTACAGTTGCGGCGGAGTAGTAACTGATGAACATGCAAAAACGGATATAGATAATTTATTTGCCATTGGAGAAGTGGCCTATACTGGGTTACATGGGGCAAATCGCATGGCAAGTAACTCATTACTAGAGTGTATTGTTTACGCCCACTCATCTGCTGAATTAATTAGCGCTAGACTAGATAATGAACCCTCAAAAGAAAAAATTAGCCCTTGGGATGAAAGCCAAGTTAGTAACTCAGACGAAGAAGTTATTATTCAACACAACTGGCATGAGTTACGTTTATTTATGTGGGACTACGTTGGCATTGTACGAACGACAAAAAGGCTGGAGCGCGCCAAACACCGCATCAAATTGTTAAAACAAGAAGTTAATGAGTATTACTCTAACTTCAAAGTAAGTAATAATTTACTAGAACTTAGAAACTTACTGACAGTAGCCGAACTCATTGTAAAATGTGCGCAACAAAGAAAAGAAAGTAGAGGGCTGCATTATAATTTGGATTTTCCAAATCAACTTAAAAACCCAGAACCTACCATCCTAAAAAATAAGCGTTTATAGCTAGCTTCAAAGTAAATTTAACTTTGGCTTAGAGTACTTTTAATACACCAAATAAGTGACAATTTAAATTTTGACTTTCAATAGAAAATTGCAGTTTACTATCCAATTGAGCATCACTTTTTTTAACAAATAGATTAATATTATTTGGTAGGTAAAGTGGCCTTTTGAAACTTACCTCAACAGAAAACGACTTTTCAAATAAACTTGGATGCCTCAACTGTAGAGTCGATATGCACCAAGACTTGCTCCACATACCATGTGCAATTTGTACTTTTAAACCAAATAATTTTGCTAGCCATTTATTTAAATGTATTGGGTTATAATCTCCTGAGCATCGAGCAAATTGTCTCCCAATATTTGACTCGAGTTGGAAAGCTCCATAGTTAGATCCACCTGAGCTACTTGGCGTGTAATTCTTATTCTTCTTATTATTTGGAGTGTCTATAGCTTTTGTATTCGTATACAAATTTGTACTGAGGCTCTCCCATACTAACTCATTACTACTATAAACCCTTACTTCAATTGAGAACTCCCAACCTTTAGGGTGAGGCTTTAAGTCTGCAAAATTACACCTGAACTGTAAACTCTCATTTATTGTAATTGGTCTGTATTGAGTGATTTTATTTCCAATATGTATCAATCCAAATAAGGGGAATGGAAAGTTAGGCAATAACAGTAAAGTCAGATGTAATGGAAAAGCAATGGTGTGTATAAAGCACGGATGTATTAATGCGGTTTTAGAGTGCCACTTAGTTACCTGATGAAAAGCATAGCATTTATCAGTGTTGACCCTTATTCCATCAATTACATATTCTAGTCTTGGCAAAGAATTAGTTATCTCAATCTTCTTACCCTTTTTGAAAAAACTAAATGGAAGTCTTGCTAACAAGAACTTTAAACTGGGGAAACTAGATAACTCTACAGTTGACTGAATTTGAAGCATGTTTTAGATACTCCGAGTCGCGTTTTGTTGTTGAAAAATGATAACTCGGCAAAGTCTTCTGAAAGATTGCTCGTTTACTTGGTCTTTATATATAAGACGCCACTGAGATTTTTGGGGAGTTAATGGGGATACTATGTTTATAAATAAAACCAGTCTAGTCGCTCTAGAGTGCAAGCTCACTTGCCAACTAACTTGCTCACCGCTAACTGTTTCTAACCATTTCCCATCTTGTGAGAAAACAATTACAGACTGAGGAAACTTGCCTTGTTTAATTATTGATCTATAGCCAAATATAAGCACCACAAATAAAAACAAAACTTGTACTAATAGCTGATGACTAAAAATATTTGATTGCCATGTAAAAATAGAAGCAATGATGACTAGGTAGGTCACCATTGATACCACTATTTTATACTTGGAAGGTTTTAAATCAATCCTATACTTTGACACGACTCAAAATATGCTCAATCATGCTACTAACGTCTTTATCGTTGCAAGGTTGATGCCCCATAAACCAAGCATATAAGTCGGGATCATCAAAAGTCAATAACCGCTCAAATAACTCTTGCTTTTCCTCTGACAACTCTAGAAACCCAGATTCAGCAAAAGGCATGAAAAGAACATCTAACTCTAACATTCCT
This sequence comes from Paraglaciecola marina, assembly GCF_004360155.1. GTDB lineage: Bacteria > Pseudomonadota > Gammaproteobacteria > Enterobacterales > Alteromonadaceae > Paraglaciecola > Paraglaciecola marina. The sequence goes on from NZ_SAIS01000011.1 coordinate 193,807, forward strand.
CTTCGACAGGCCCACTTAAGTCGACCATAACGCTGCTTATCAAACATCTACACCCTCACACCAAACCGGTTAATAAATTGGGTCATTAAAAATGACTTTAAGTATTACCTAATAATAGCAGTAAACTAACTTTCTTTTCAGATCTTTCCTTGGGAAATCAAACAGCCCCCCCATATTACTTTTTATTATGATAATTAAAGAGAGTTACCTATGTCAGTTACTGATTCTGATCACCAAAATACAAGTTACGTTTGTGCGTTAAACAACAAAGGAATCATTCAGCTACAAGGTGAAGAACGCGTTAAGTATTTACAAGGCCAAGTTACTGCTGATATTGAATCCCTCACTAAGACTAAATCTTTATTGAGCTGCCATTGTGACTTCAAAGGAAAGGTTTGGAGCGTTTCTTATGTTCTATCATGGGAAGACTCGTTACTCCTTGTAACCCATAAAACTGCGTTAACTAATTCTCTAGCTGAATTAAAGAAGTATGGTGTATTTGCTAAGGTTGACATTAATGATGATACAGATAACTGGCAAGTGCTCGGTGGAAAAGGTATTGAATTCGAAGAATATATTATTGAACAGTTCGGTAGCTTGCCCAAAGGACATCAATCCACAATATCTAACGAATGTGGTGTAGTCATATCAATCGAAACTCCTTCACCACGCTATTTAGTGGTTCAGCAAAAATCAACTTTACCAAATATCACTTTCCAATCTGAAGATAATGATTGGGAATTGGACGATATAAACTCGGGGCTTGCTGAAATAAGAGAAGCAACTAGTAACGAATATGTACCACAAATGCTTAATCTACAGGCGTTAGATGCTATTAACTTCGAAAAGGGCTGCTATATGGGGCAAGAGGTCGTTGCTCGTACAAAATACCTTGGACGTAATAAACGAGCCAGTTTCATACTTTCAGCACGTTTAACCACAGAAGACCTCACAGGTCATTCATTAGAGTACCAAGTTGGGGAAAATTGGCGCCCAGGAGGTAAAATATTGCGAAGTGTATCTAGTAATAATCACACTACTATATTAGCCGTGCTCCCTATAGACACTGATATTTCTTCTGCGTTTAGGTTAAAATCGAACCCTGATGCTATATTTATCACTAAAACATTACCTTATACTATCCAATAAATAATACTAACTGCCAACGCTTACACATACAGGAAAAATATGCTCATAAGTAATAATACAGTCGTCACTATGAATTTTGTTGTTTCTTCAGCAGATGGAACCCAAATAGATTCATCTAAAGAAAGTGAGCCTATGATTTTTCTTCAAGGAAGTCACTTCCTGATTCAAGGGTTAGAAGATGAACTGGAAGGTAAAACAGTAGGCGACAAATTTATTATTGATATCGAGCCTAGTTTAGCTTACGGCGAACGCCATGATGAGCTAGTCCAAGCAGTGCCCAAATCAATGTTCGAAGATATGGATGTTGAACCAGGTATGACTTTTAGAGCGACCACTGACGATGGTGAACAATCAGTCATGATAATAGATATAACTGATGACGAGGTAATAGTAGATGGTAACCATCCTTTATCAGGCCTTACGTTAACTTTTGATGTTGAAATATTAGCAGTAAGAGAAGCAACTGAAGAAGAAATAACTCACGGCCACCCTCACACTGAAGAAGGTTGTGGTCACACCCACTAAAATTTTTTGACAATCAAAGAAGGCGCTAATTACAGCGCCTTTTTTTGTTTCTCTTTCGACCATAAACCTAAATTGATAGAACTAGTATGAAGCAATTTCTTTAAATAGAGGGCTGGCCTTCCAGCAGTGTGCGGGGCACCCCGTGTGACCTATATGGATGGTGGAAGTGCAGAAAAATGTCTGGAACATTTTCTGCCTACTCTCGCAGGAGGGAAAAATGGTCTTTTTAGGAACACAGTTCCACTCCATTTTTCAACGAGTCAAGGATGGCGAGTTTGGGTGAGCTTCATCAGGGATGTGCACACTCCGACTTTGAAGTATTCAATCCCCTTAAACGCAAAAAGCCACCTCATTGAGGTGGCTTAGTACTTAAATAGGAGTCTGCGGGGCTGGC
>NZ_SAIS01000012.1 GCF_004360155.1 Paraglaciecola marina
TATAGAGAGAACACATTCCTATGCAACACTTTATTTCATTTAATTTACTGCTTGCTCAAAAACCACGCAAACTGGTTATAAAGCTGTCTATTTCACAGGAATGTTGTTAGATTAACCTTTCAATAAGAGCGAGTAATTGGAAATTCGTCTTTTCTTAAATATTGGTGTGTTATATGAAAATTGTAGTAATAAGTATAATTATTTTAATTAGCTGTATTATTTATCTAAACAAGGTCTCGGCGAGCCCAAGCGTAATAGAAAGTAAATCCACACAAATTACTGAAAACTTCATTCAGAACCAAGTTCAAAAGAACAACTCTATAGGCTTGACAGTAAAATCTATAGTTAATCATTATCCACAACAGTCAGCCTCAATAGTTTCAACTACGCTAGACTTATATCCTGATAAATATAAAGAGATAATTCACTCTGCAATTTCTGCACAGCCTGCTTTAGCACAAGAAGTTGTTACTATAGCTATAAGCAAGGGGATTACGAGTTGCAGTAGTATTGTAGAAACAGCAATTAATGCTGACCCAAGCTATGTAGACTTTGTTGTAACCGCAGCTGCAAGCACAACACCTGAAGAGTTAAATGAAATAGTGCGTATTGCAGTAATTACAGAACCAGACTCTGCTGACTACATAGTTCAATCATTAGCTAAAGAGCACCCTAGTAAAATTGTTGAGATATTAAGTACTGCGATAGGTGCAGTTCCGTTGGTCGGGGAATATGTAGTAGAAGCTTTATTAGCGGCATTTCCAAACAACGCAGAGCAAGTAGTAACAACAGCTGTTCGTGAGTCGGCTGCAAAAAGGGAAAATGTAATAAAGATTATAGAAGCAGCCTACAACTCTGGAATAACTAGCGAAGACTTAGGTAGTTATGCAATCAACGGCGGTGCAACACAAGAAGAAGTGGCTGAAGTACTAAGTATAAAGGATTAAAATAGCCGCAACTTGTAAACCAGCATTCGTCCACATCATCATTAGGCTATTTAGTTGCTTATATACCCTTGCAAATGAAACTTAGGTGTCCAAGGTAAAATTTGACTACACATCACAAACTATTGCTAGCTTTTCTCTACAAATATTTAAGCTGAGCTTAGGTGAGTTAAACACAGTCTTCACAGATTAAAAATACGTTAAATAACAAAATTTGAGAACTTTTATAGACATTATAAGTCATCACTTTTAGCAACATTTCTAGCTGCACACGGCCTAGCAGAAGAATAACTTCCGGTTATCTATAGACATAAAAAAAGCCCGGTATATACCGGGCTCCTATTTCTAGTATGTCGACCAATTTCGGGTTATAAACCTTACTCTTCAGTTGCTTCTTCAATCTCTTCGATTGCTTCTACTTCTGGGCGGTCAACCAATTCAACGTAGGCCATAGGTGCTTTATCACCAGTACGGAATCCACACTTTAAAATGCGAATATACCCACCTGGACGCTCTTCATAACGAGGACCAAGTTCATTGAACAATTTACCAACAACTTCTTTATCACCAGTACGAGCCATTGCCAAACGGCGATTAGCTACACTGTCTTGCTTAGCAAGAGTGATAAGAGGCTCAAGTACGCGACGTAGTTCTTTCGCCTTTGGTAAAGTTGTTTTAATCAACTCTTCTTTTACCAAAGAACCAGCCATATTTTTGAACATCGCTTGACGATGACTGCTGTTACGATTTAACTGACGACCACTTTTACGATGGCGCATAGTTTTATCCTTCTTTACAAATCAGTTTAATAAAAAACTAGATTAATCTTTTTCTGCGATTGACTCTGGTGGCCAGTTTTCTAGGCGCATACCCAGAGAAAGTCCACGAGAAGCAAGTACATCTTTAATCTCTGTAAGAGATTTTTTACCTAAGTTAGGAGTTTTTAACAACTCAACTTCGGTACGCTGTACCAGGTCACCAATATATTGTATGGCTTCTGCTTTAAGACAATTAGCTGAACGTACAGTTAGCTCAAGGTCATCAACAGGACGAAGAAGAATAGGATCAAACTCCGGCTTCTCTTCTTTCTCAACTGGCTCTGAAATATCACGCAGTTCAACAAATGCGTCTAATTGCTCAGCTAGAATTGTAGCTGAACGACGAATTGCTTCTTCTGGATCAATAGTACCGTTGGTTTCCATATCGATGATTAACTTATCAAGGTCAGTTCTTTGCTCTACTCGAGCAGACTCAACATTGTAAGCTATACGTTCAACAGGACTGTATGAAGCATCTACCAATAAACGACCAATAGGACGATCATCTTCTTCTGAAGAGCGGCGTGTTGATGCTGGAACATAACCACGACCCATTTCTACTTTAATACGCATGCTGAGCTCAGCTTCGCCAGTTAAAGTACAAACTACATGATCAGGGTTAACAATTTCCACATCGCCATCATGCTGGATATCACCAGCTAATACTGGGCCAGCTCCCGACTTCACTAGAGTTAGTGTTGCTTCAGTTTTGCCTTCAAGACGCACGGCTAAACCTTTAAGGTTAAGCAATATTTCAATAACGTCTTCTTGTACGCCTTCTTTGGTGCTGTATTCATGTAATACACCATCAATTTCAACTTCTGTTACAGCACATCCTGGCATTGAAGACAATAAGATGCGACGTAACGCGTTACCTAGCGTATGGCCAAATCCTCGTTCTAAAGGTTCAAGTGTGACCTTAGCTCGAGTTGGCGAGACGTTATCAATTTCAACTAATCTTGGTTTTAAGAATTCAGTTACAGAACCCGACATTGTTTCCTCTCTTCTTTAAGCTTTACTTAGAGTAAAGTTCGACGATCAACTGTTCGTTAATTTCGGCAGACAAATCAGTTCTTTCAGGAACACGTTTAAATGTACCTTCCATTTTCTTGTTGTCTACTTCAATCCAAGTTGGTTTTTCACGCTGATCTGCTAATTCAAGAGCAGCAACGATACGTGCTTGTTTCTTCGCTTTTTCGCGAACAGACACAACATCATCAGCAGAAACGTTAAAAGAAGGAACGTTAACAACTTTACCGTTTACCAAAATGGCTTTATGGCTAACAAGCTGACGTGCTTCAGCACGAGTACTTGCAAAACCAATACGATATACAACATTGTCTAAACGCTGCTCTAAAAGTTGTAACAAGTTTTCACCTGTATTACCTTTCAAGCGTGCTGCTTCTTTATAGTAGTTACGGAATTGCTTTTCTAATACACCGTACATACGACGTACTTTTTGCTTTTCACGTAATTGAACACCATAGTCTGATAAACGTCCACGACGGGCGCCATGCTGACCAGGTGCATTATCTATTTTACATTTCGAGTCAATTGCTCGAACGCCACTTTTAAGGAATAAATCTGTTCCTTCGCGGCGGCTAAGTTTGAGTTTGGGACCCAAATATCTTGCCATGATCTTTCTCCAACTGTCCGTCGATTAAACGCGACGTTTTTTCGGTGGACGACAACCGTTGTGAGGTATAGGTGTCACATCGGTAATATTAGTGATTTTGTAACCAGCAGCGTTTAAAGCGCGGATCGCAGATTCTCGACCTGGACCTGGACCTTTAACAAACACTTCTATGTTTTTCAAACCGTAATCCTGAGCGGCAGTACCTGCACGTTCAGCAGCTACCTGAGCAGCAAATGGTGTAGATTTACGTGAACCACGGAAACCTGAACCACCTGACGTAGCCCAAGACAAGGCATTACCTTGACGGTCTGTAATAGTCACTATGGTGTTGTTGAAAGAGGCGTGGATATGAGCCATACCATCTGCAACTTGACGTTTTGCGCGTTTACGCGCTTTGGTTGGTGCTTTAGCCATAATATCCTCGCTTATCGTTTAATTGCTTTGCGAGGACCCTTACGGGTGCGCGCATTAGTTTTAGTGCGCTGACCACGTAGAGGAAGACTACGACGGTGGCGTATACCACGGAAGCAACCTAAGTCCATCAAACGTTTAATACTCATTGATACTTCACGGCGAAGATCACCTTCAACTGTGAACTTAGCTACTTCGTCACGTAACTTATCAATCTGTTCTTCATCAAGATCTTTGATCTTTGTTGTCTCTGCAACACCAGCTGCTGCACAAATGCTTTTAGCACGTGTGGAGCCGACACCGTAGATTGCAGATAATGCAATCACAGCATGCTTGTGCTCAGGGATGTTAATGCCAGCGATACGGGCCATTAACAGTACTCCTCTAAATTTATAGTTATTAGCCTAAAAAGCCCGATAGGATACTTACCCAATAACTAAATTGCAATTAAGGATTGAGGCGCTAGTGTATCTAGACGACCCCCAATCCCAGTTGATTAACCTTGCCTTTGCTTATGCTTAGGGTCAGAACTGCAAATCACACGCACAACACCGTTGCGCTTAATGACTTTACAGTTACGGCAAATCCGCTTGACGGATGCACGAACTTTCATTTCATCACTCCGTAAATCGCTATCTTAACGGCCGTAGCCCTTAAGATTAGCTTTTTTAAGAACAGACTCATATTGATGTGACATCAAATGTGTCTGTACCTGCGCCATGAAATCCATGACAACCACTACCATAATTAGTAATGATGTACCGCCAAAGTAGAACGGAACGTTCCAGGCGATCAACATGAACTCAGGCACTAAACATATAAAGGTTATGTAAAGCGCACCAGCCAATGTAAGACGGGTCATCACTTTATCAACATATTTAGATGTTTGTTCACCAGGACGAATACCAGGGATAAATGCCCCTGACTTTTTCAAGTTATCCGCTGTTTCACGAGGGTTAAACACCAACGCAGTATAGAAGAAACAGAAAAAGATAATCGCCGCGGCGTAAAACATCACATACAAAGGTTGCCCAGGAGACAACATTAATGCCACATCTTGTAACCAAGATAATGACTCATTCTGACCAAACCAGTTAGCAACTGTGCCTGGAAACAAAATTATACTTGACGCAAAAATTGGCGGTATAACACCAGCCATATTCACTTTTAAAGGTAAATGCGTACTCTGTGCGGCAAAAACCTTACGTCCTTGCTGACGTTTTGCATAATTAACAACTATCCGTCGTTGACCACGCTCTACAAATACAACAAAGTAAGTGACAGCGATAATAATCACACCCACTAATAACAAGAATAATAAGTTTATTTCACCTTGCCTAGCTTGTTCAGCAACATTACCTAATGCTGATGGCAAACCAGAAACAATACCGGCGAAAATCAGAATAGAGATACCGTTACCAATACCTCTCTCTGTAATTTGTTCACCTAGCCACATAAGGAACATAGTCCCAGTGACCAGACTCACTACTGCTGTAAAGTAAAAACCGAAACCGGGATTAATTACCAAACCTTGCATAAGGTTAGGTAAATTAGTCGCAATACCAATCGCTTGGAAAGTCGCTAGCACTAAAGTGAAATATCTAGTGTATTGACTAATTTTGCGTTTTCCAGCTTCGCCTTCTTTCTTCAGCTCCATCATTGGTGGATGCATATGTGATAACAACTGCACAATAATAGATGCTGTAATGTATGGCATGATGCCTAGGGCTAGAACTGATGCACGTTCAAGAGCGCCACCGGAGAACATGTTAAACATTTCAACGATAGTACCTTTCTGTTGGTCGAATAATTCAGCCAACACCGCCGCATCAATACCAGGAATAGGTACAAAAGAACCCAACCTAAATACTATGATCGCACCAAGTACGAACAACAATCTTGATTTAAGCTCGCTCAAGCCGCCTTTAGCGCTTGAGTCCTGTCCTGGTTTAGCCATCTAGTTTATTCCTCTACTTTACCGCCAGCCGCTTGAATCGCTTCAAGTGCGCCTTTAGATACCTTTAAACCACTAACCGTTACGGCACGTGAGATGTCGCCACTTTTCATTACTTTAACAAACAACATTTCTTTTTTGATAAGACCTGCTGCTTTCAAAGTTTCAAGTGATACAACTTCGCCCTCAACTTTGGCTATTTCACTTAACGTAACTTGGTCAGAAACCATAGATTTACGAGAAGTAAAACCAAATTTAGGAAGACGACGTTGGATAGGCATTTGACCACCTTCAAAACCAGGTTTTACAGAACCGCCAGAGCGAGACTTTTGACCTTTGTGACCACGGCCACCAGTTTTTCCAAGACCAGAGCCCATACCACGACCCACACGTTTACCAGCTTTTTTCGCTCCAGGTGCAGGAGCAAGAGTATTCAAATGCATCTTTTACTCCTCCACTACTTCAACCATGTAAAATACACGGTTGATCATGCCACGGACAGAAGGGGTATCTTCTAATTCACGAACATGACCGATGCGACGAAGACCTAAACCTGTAAGCGTAGCTTTATGTTTAGGTAGACGACCGATAGAGCTTTTTGTTTGCTTTACTTTTATCATCTTAGCCATGTTCAATTACCCCAAAATTTCTGATACAGACAATCCACGCTTAGCGGCAACTGACTCAGGCGAATTCATTTCTGTCAACGCATTGATAGTTGCACGCACAACGTTAATTGGATTGGTAGATCCGTAACATTTTGAAAGTACGTTTTGTACACCAGACACTTCTAATACTGCACGCATCGCACCACCGGCAATAATACCAGTACCTTCAGATGCAGGCTGCATGTAAACTTTAGAGCCTGAGTGACGACCTTTAATCGGATGCTGTAGCGTATTGCCATTTAGATCAACAGTCACAATATTGCGACGTGCTTTTTCCATTGCTTTTTGGATTGCAGCAGGCACTTCACGTGCTTTACCGTAACCAAAACCAACACGACCATTACCGTCTCCAACTACTGTCAAAGCAGTAAAGCTAAAGATACGACCACCTTTAACTACTTTAGAAACACGGTTAACAGCGATTAATTTTTCCAACAAGTCACCTTGTTGTTGAGCTTCTACTTTAGCCATAATTAACTCCTAGAACTGAAGACCAGCTTCGCGAGCTGCATCAGCTAATGCCTTAACTCGACCGTGATATTTGAATCCACTACGGTCAAAAGCAACAGATTTGATGCCTTTTTCTATAGCGCGTTCAGCGATGGTCTTGCCAATAGCCGCAGCTGCAGCTGAATTACCAGTGCCTTTAAGGCTACTAGCGATCTCAGTTTCAACTGTTGATGCCGACGCCAATACTTCAGAACCACTTGGAGCGATTAACTGAGCGTATATGTGACGAGGGGTACGGTTAACAACCAAGCGATGCGCTGCCAATTCACTAATTTTTTTGCGTGCACGAGTAGCGCGACGCAAACGAGCTGATTTTTTATCCATCGTACTGACTCCTACTTCTTCTTAGCTTCTTTACGACGCACAACTTCATCAGCGTAACGAACACCTTTACCTTTATAAGGCTCTGGCGGACGGTATGCGCGGATGTTAGCTGCAACCTGACCTATCAACTGCTTATCAACGCCTTTAACGATGATTTCAGTTTGACTAGGAGTTTCAACAGAAATACCTTCAGGCATTTCATATGCTACAGGGTGAGAGAAACCCAAAGTTAAATTTAATTTTTTACCTTGTGCTTGAGCTCGGTAACCAACACCATTTAACAATAATTTTTTCTCAAAACCTTCGGCTACACCTACAATCATGTTGTTCAACAATGAGCGAGCGGTACCAGCTTGAGCCCAACCATTAACTGCACCTTCACGAGGAGCAACTTTAAGTTGTGCATCTTCTTGTACTACTTCAACCGCATCGTTAAATACACGAGTTAGCGAGCCGTTTTTACCTTTAACTGTAATCTCTTGACCAGCAATAGAAATTTCTACGCCAGATAAGACATCTACAGGAGCTTTTGCTATACGTGACATTTTATTCCCCTTACGCTACGTAGCCGATGATCTCACCACCCATGCCCGCTTTACGCGCTGCACGGTCAGTCATCACACCTTTAGAGGTAGACACGATAGCCACACCTAAACCACCCATTACTTTTGGCAACTCATCTTTTTTCTTATAGATGCGAAGACCAGGGCGACTTACGCGCTCAATGCTCTCGATTACTTTTTTGCCTTCGAAGTACTTTAACGTTACTTCTAATACCGGCTTAACGTCACCAGAAACAGCGAAGTCTGTTACGTAACCTTCTTCTTTTAGAACGCCTGCTATAGCAACACGAACTTTAGAAGAGGGCATAGATACAGAAACCTTGCTAGCCATCTGGCCGTTACGTACGCGGGTAAACATGTCCGCGATAGGATCTTGCATACTCATATCAGCTACTCCTTACCAACTGGCTTTTTTCAAGCCAGGCACTTCACCGCGCATCGCTGCTTCACGCAACTTGATACGACTCATGCCAAACTTGCGTAGGAAACCATGTGGACGACCTGTAATGTTGCAGCGGTTACGCTTACGACTTACAGATGAATCACGTGGCAGTTGTTGCAGCTTAAGAACAGCGTCCCAACGGTCTTCGTCAGAAGAGTTGACATCGCTGATAGTTGCTTTAAGAGCAGCGCGTTTTACCGCGTACTTAGCAGCTAGTTTGGCACGTTTTACTTCGCGCGCTTTCATTGATTCTTTTGCCATAACCCTACACCTTACTTTTTGAACGGGAAGTTAAACGCGCTTAATAAAGCGTGTGCTTCCGCATCGTTTTGAGCGCTAGTAGTGATAGTAATATCCATACCGCGGATTTTATCAACCTTATCGAAATCAATTTCAGGGAAGATAATTTGCTCACGAACGCCCATGCTATAGTTACCACGACCATCGAATGACTTAGGATTTAAGCCACGGAAATCGCGGATACGTGGAATTGCAATTGAAACTAAACGTTCAAAGAATTCCCACATACGTTCACCACGTAGGGTTACTTTACAGCCAATCGGATAACCTTCACGGATTTTAAAACCCGCAACAGATTTACGAGCAACAGTTACAACAGGCTTTTGACCAGCAATTGCTTGCATGTCAGCCGTGGCATTTTCCAATACCTTCTTGTCTGCTACCGCTTCACCTAAACCCATGTTTAGAGTGATTTTTTCAATCCGAGGGACTTGCATGACGCTTTGATAGTTGAACTGCTTAGCAAGTTCCGCTACCACTGAGTCTTTATAGAAATCATGCAGTTTCGCCATCGTACTCTCCAATTAATTAAATTAGTTCACCGTCTGATTTGAAGAAACGAACTTTCTTCTCATCTTCAAGACGGAAACCCACACGATCTGCTTTACCCGTTTTCGAGTTGTAGATCGCTACATTTGATACGTGAATTGATGCTTCTTTCTCAACAATACCACCTGCTTCACCCAATTGAGGGTTAGGCTTCTGATGCTTCTTGATTAGATTTACACCTTCAACGATTAGACGGTTAGCCGCAGGAATAACTTTAAGCACTTTGCCTTGTTTTCCTTTGTCTTTACCAGCTAAAACGATGATTTCATCATCACGACGAATTTTATTAGCCATATCGTGACTCCTTATAGTACCTCAGGGGCTAATGAGACAATTTTCATGTTATTAACACGAAGTTCTCTAGTAACCGGGCCAAAGATACGCGTACCAATAGGTTGCTTGTTTGCATTTAGCAAAACAGCCGCGTTGTTATCAAAACGGATAGATGAACCGTCTGGACGACGAACGCCTTTCCTAGTACGCACCACCACTGCATTTAGTACATCACCTTTTTTTACTTTACCGCGAGGAATTGCTTCTTTCACAGTAACTTTAATGATGTCACCAATATGTGCATAACGGCGATGCGAGCCACCAAGAACCTTAATACACTGAACCCTGCGAGCGCCGCTATTATCAGCAACATCCAGGTTAGTTTGCATTTGGATCATGTTAGTGCTCCGCTGTTAAAATTAAGACTCTTCAGAGTCGTTTATCTGTAAAAAAGCAGCTATTCGTTGCTTTTTTATACATACCCCAGTTAAAAGGGCGCGAAATACTAACAGAAAAGTATAGGTAGGGATAGTGTAATTTCAAAATAATCCAATAAAACCACTATTATCAATCTTAAGACTTTGTTTTAAGACGTTTATGCTCTGAAGGCTACTTTATATTAGGGCAGTGACAATTGTGCATTCATAAAAAAGGCCTCTTAAGAGGCCTTTTTATACTATTCAAATACTAATAAAGAACAGATATTTCAAACCCTGTCGCTGAATCATCTGTTTTCTCAACAGTTATGATGTAATTAACCTCTTCATTAATTCCCAACAGTTCAGTTCTATCGAGTAAAACTTGAGTGTCGTTACTATCATCAAATACTGCTATCAACTCATAAAAGTCACTCGGAAGAGTAATACTTCTGCTTTCTTCATAATCTAAACCAGCGACTAAATACTCCGCGCTTTCAATAGTTTCATCTTTACGAACAAAGTAAAAATCAATATCAAAATAATCTGGTGCTAAATTAACAATCTGAATTTGATGATCAAACACTTGAGGCAAGCTACTTTCTTGAAATGAAACAGCAGTTAAAGCCGCATCAGCATCTCTATACAAAACAACGGCCTTACTTTCTCCTTGGTTCAATGTAATCAAACGATTATTGAACACTGTAGACTCGTCACCTTCCAGGCTTGCAGATAAACGATAATCACCAAACTCAATTTCAGTAAAGTCACTTAACTCATTAGCACTTAGACTTAATTCTTGTTCAGTATTATCGTCGTTTCCAGCTAGAGTTAAGTTAATTGAGCTACTATCATCTAGACTATTATAGATTCTATATTGAGCTGTCGCATCATCATCAGCGTAATTCCCTACTGAAGAAGAATTAATAATAAGATCTACAACAACATTATCTTGAATCGCCCCAGTGGTTGTTCTTAAGGCCAGTACGTATTCAGTGTCGAAAGAAAAGCTAATAGTTGCACTCTCATAGAAAGGTTCTGTTGAACCAGATTCTGTCAGATAAATAATGTATTCACCTTCGTCGAAGTCATCACTATCGCTGTCGCCATCCCAATACTCAAATTCATCAAGCTGTTGATAGTTAACAGAACCTAAGAAATTAGCCGCACTAAAGGGTTCACCAGCTTCGCTCATGTAGAGGTCATAACTTGTTCCATCAGCAATAACAGATGTTGCCAATATTCTGAAGTGATCTTCTAAGTCTTCACGAGTATATGTGTACTCCATGAACGAAGGTGTTTCATAATCACCACTTAGAATAATTAATGACTTATCACCATTTTTAAGGTTGACCGTCATTTCTTCTAATGTGACTTCTTGATCATCTGCATCAATACGGTAAAACTCTAACTCCAGTTCACCTTTTTCAAATGTGATCAAACTACTTGCGTCACCATAAGTAGCAGAACCCAAAAGGTTGCCATCGACCTCGGCCATCAATGTTGTAGCGCTATTTGCTGAACCGTTATAAAACTGAATATAAGAGTCACTAAAAGTGTTATCTCCATTGCCACCTGATCCGCCACATGCTGAAAGTAGCAAAAGTGACAAAATAGCAGAAGATAAAAAAGCATTTTTCATAAAAAGTTATCCATAGTTAATACATGTGTACAGCAATAGGATGTAGAACAAGTAAATAAAGTTCCACATTATTTGCACATTCTTCATAAGGCACCGTCAATTGGCGCCTCTGGGGCATTAAAATAATACTGGGTCGGGAGTTTACATAGATTTTGTAAACTTTGCTATTGCTTCGCTATTTTACCTTTAAAATCACCACTTATTAGATCTTCGTATTTACTTTCTAAAGCATGACGTTTTATTTTGAGGGTAGGAGTTAACAGGTCATTTTCTACTGTCCATTCATCTTTCAGTATAATTAACCTATCAAGTATTGCATGGCTTTCCAGTGAAGAGTTAACCTCATCAAGGGTCACTAACAAGCTTTGCTCTACTTCTTCAAATGGCTTTTTCAAAGCATCTTCCGACAAAACGACAAGTCCAATTGGTTGTTTTAAGTGTGAGCCAGTAACACAAACCTGCTCAATAATAGAGTTAGCCATTAATTTAGACTCAATAGGGACAGGCGCAATGTATTTACCTTTAGATGTTTTAAATATTTCTTTTAAACGACCAGTTATCTTGATGAAGCCCTCATTATCAATTGAACCTTTATCACCGGTTTTTAAATATCCATCTTTAGTTAACACTTCTGCGGTTTTCTCAGGCTCTAGATAATACTCCTTCATATTGCAAGGTCCTTTAACCTGAATTTCTCCATCTTCGGCTATCCTGATATCAACTCCTTCATAAGCCTTCCCAATACAACCAATTTTGTCGGCCCTGAATGGCACACAACAGGTGCCATAAGCACTATTTTCTGTCATACCCCAGCCTTCTGAAATATTTACACCTATAGTCCGAAACCATTCTAATGTAGAAGCAGGTATAGGCGCTGAGCCACTCGCACATAAGCGAGTCTCACTTAGCCCTAGTTTTTGCTGTATTTTTTTCTTAACAACATTTCTTACGATGGGAATGCTCAACAGAAAATTAAGTTTCTTTTGAGGCATGTTTGCAAGCACGCCCATTTGAAAGCGCGTCCATAAACGAGGCACTGAAATAAACAAAGTGGGTTGTGTGGCACAGATGTCTCGGGAAAATGTATCAAGAGATTCTATAAAACTCACTCTTTTCCCAGAGTAGAAACTTGCAATTTCGATTAAAACTCTTTCAGTGATATGTGCTAAAGGTAGATAACTCATTACCCTATCTTTAGAGTTAACTCCTAACTCGTTTAATGATGCATGAGCAGCCCAACATATGGAGCGGTAATTATGGACCACGCCTTTTGGATTACCTGTGCTGCCTGACGTATAAATAATTGTCATAATAGAATCTAAATCAGGAATAGGGTTTTCAGTACATGGCGCAATCTCTAATAATTCATGCCACTGTTTATCTGCTGGAATATCAGGATATGGAAAAGCTAGCTTTACAATATCGTTTCCTATAGCAGCTACTTGATTCTCCGTATCATCAAGTTTACCGACAAATATAACAGGGCATTTTGCGTGTTCAAGCACATAGCGGATCGTCTTCTCACCCGCTGTAGAATAGATAGGCACTGAAACATGACCTGCCATCATTATAGCTAAATCGGTAATAAACCATTCGGCACAGTTTTTTGATAGAAGTCCAATATGGCTACTCTTTGGTAGCTCCATTGCAATTAAATTACTGGCGATTTTACGAACTTGCTTGCCCACTTCCTTCCAAGTGAACTCTTTAACTTCTCCTAGAACTGGTTGCTTCAAATACACCGTACTTGGCTCTGTTGATTCCCAGTGGTAAAGCATCTCTAATGGCGTTTTCAGTGTCATAATTTTTCCAATATATAAAGGTGGGATTTTACAAATCAGATACCCCATCACAAACAATTACAATATTTTAACATTAATATTGATTTAATGAATAGATATTTACATTTTTTTAAAGTTTCATTGATAATAATGATAGATCTTAATTACGCCAAGGCTTTAGTCATTATGTACAGAGGGAGAAAAAGAAGGCGAAACTATAATGCACTTTGCAGACTTGGAACTTTTCGAGTAACGAGAGAAATAAAACGCATTTTAAAATCTCGAAGTGGAATAACTCACTCCGAGAGGAAGTTATTGGTGGTAAACCAACACAGTTACTTGTCAATGCCCCCAAATAAACACAAACAGGATAATATTTAGTTAATTAAGGTATAGAGGCTAACCTCTTTGCCTAACTATTTCATATAAACATACGCCCGTTGCTACTGATACATTCAAGCTAGAGACAGACCCCGCCATCGGCAACTTAATCAGCTCATCACAATGTTCACGGGTTAAACGGCGCATACCCTTTCCCTCAGCCCCCATTACTAATGCCATTGGTCCAACAAGCTTACATTCATAGATATTATTTTCTGCTTCACCCGCAGTGCCAATAATCCACACACCGGCATCTTGAAGGTCTCTTAGGGTACGAGCTAAATTAGTCACTTGTATCAAAGGAATAACATCGGCTGCGCCACAAGCTACTTTACGGACAACTGGGGTTAGGGCTGCGGATTTATCTTTGGGCACAACAACAGCATCTACGCCTGCGGCATCAGCGGTACGCAAACAAGCTCCTAAATTATGAGGGTCGGTAACTCCATCCAAAATCAATAAAAAAGGCGTGGTAGAAGACTCAACAATAGCAGCTAAGTCATTCTCGTTATATTGCTTTGCGGGTTTAACTTTTGCTAAAACCCCCTGATGTTGCCCCCCTTCAGCTTTGTCATCTAAGGTTTTTCTTTGGCAAAACTGCACTGAAGCACCAAACTTTCTTGCTTGACTCACAATGGCATGGATACTCTTATCATCACGCCCTTTCAACACAAATAGTTCAATTAAGCGTTCAGGCTCTCGTTGAATAACGGATTCAAGGGCATGAATGCCGTATAACCACTCTTGTTGAGCCATTATTTATTCCTCTTTCTGGATGAGGTAGCGGGTTTGTTACGAGAACCCTTTGTTTTACTAGAACTCGTTCTTGGTTTGCGACCACTGGGTTTTTTCGCTGGCTTTTTCTGATTAGATGCCTTTGCTTGCTCTTTTTGCTTGGGTGATATTTTACCTACATCTGCCGCAGCTTTATCTCCAGCATTTTTCTTGCGACGAGAAGCTTTACGGGTTGCAGATCGTTTAATAGCTTTGCCGTGAGCGCCATCAAGCAAAAAGTCTATTTTTCGTTCATCTAGGTTTACCGAAGCCACTTTTACTTCAACTGGGTCACCTAATCGATAGGTCACGCCAGAGGCTTCCCCAACCAAATATTGCTTAACTTCATCAAACCGGAAGTAATCATTATCCAAAGAAGTGATATGCACTAAACCATCAATATGAAACTCTGTTAATCGCACAAAAAAACCAAAGTTGGTGACAGATGCAATAACCCCTTCAAACACATCCCCTACATGGTCAAGCATAAACTCACATTTTAACCAATCGGCTACATCTCGAGTTGCATCGTCAGCGCGGCGCTCTGTCATTGAGCATTGCTCCCCCAAAGCTTCTACTTCATCAGCAGAATAGGTTTTTCCACCAGTCTTACTTTTGCGCTGATTTTGCTTATCTACGATCCCCTTTAATGCCCTATGAACGACTAAATCAGGATAACGGCGAATTGGCGAGGTAAAATGCGCGTAGGCTTCTAAAGCCAACCCAAAATGACCAATATTTTCATGGTCATATACGGCTTGCTTCATTGAACGTAACAACATGGTTTGAATCAACTCTTGATCAGGACGATCTTGAATTTTTTCTATTACATCAGTGAAATCTTGGGGTGATATTTCAGAACCAATTTTATGGGGGATACCCACTTCCGCTAAATAAGATAAAAATGCACCAAGACGATCTGAGTCTGGTTCATCGTGGATCCTATATAAGGCCTCAGCGTTATTTGTGTCTAGAGTTTCTGCAGCAGAGACATTGGCCAAAATCATACATTCTTCAATTAACTTATGAGCATCATTGCGAGTAACAGGAACGATATTGTCTATTTTCCGTTGCGCATTAAAAACAAACTTACTTTCTTGAGTTTCAAACTCAATAGCTCCACGCTTATTACGGCTCCGCTTAAGAACACGATACATATCGTGCAAATTTTTAAGATGCGTCACTTGCTCAGCGTAACGTTTATGTAACTCAGGATCACCCTGTAAAATATCCCAAACCTTGGTATAAGTAAGCCTTGCGTGGGAATTCATCACCGCTTCATAAAACTTATGTTTTACTAGCTCACCAGCAGCGCTGATAGTCATCTCGCAAACCATACACAAACGGTCTACTTGAGGGTTTAGTGAACACAAACCATTCGATAAAACTTCTGGTAGCATGGGGATAACTTGTTCTGGAAAATAGACTGAGTTACCACGGTTTTGGGCTTCACTATCTAATGCTGTACCTGGACGCACATAGTAACTGACATCAGCAATGGCAACCCATAACTTCCAGCCCCCCTCATCAAGGGGCTCACAATAAACAGCATCATCAAAATCTCGTGCGTCTTCACCATCTATAGTAACAAGGGGAAGTTGTCTTAAATCAATTCGCCCTTCTTTCGCTTCTTCGGGAACTTGATCCGTTAACCCTTTAATTTGCCGTTCAACACCTTTTGGCCAATCATGCGGTATATCAAAGGTACGCAGCGCCATGTCTATTTCCATGCCAGGCGCCATATGTTCACCCAAGACTTCTACGATTTTACCAATAGCATTATCTCTACGACGTGGTCTTTGGACAATTTCAACCACTACAATATGGCCTTGACGGGCACCATTACTTTGTTCTTTGGGGATCATGATTTCATGATTAATACGACTATCATCAGGAATGACCACGCCAACATTATTTTCAAAAAAATAACGCCCTACTATTGGCTCCGCCCGTGGCTCAATAATTTTAGCAATACGAGCCTCTCGTCTCCCCCTATTGTCGGTACCACTTTCTTTAGCTAGTACAATATCGCCATGTAGTACCGCAGTCATCTGAGCATTATGAATAAAGAGATCTTTTTCGCCATCTTCACGTTTTAAAAAACCAAAACCATCTCTATGCCCAATGACACGACCTTTAATAAGTTCTTCAATCTTTAACTTGGCGTACTTTTTATCTCGGGTAAATTCAACCTGCCCTTCTCGTTCCATTGCCCGTAAACGACGCTGAATACCTATTCGAGAATCTTCGTCTTTTGCATTAAGCAATTGACAAAATTCAAGAAAAGACAGCGGGCCCTTGGCTTTATCTAAAAGTTCGAGTAAGTACTCTCGGCTGGCCACAGGGTTTTCATATTTTTCTTTTTCCCGTTGATAATGGGGATCGTCTGATTGAGACAAATGGAAGGTCCGTTGATTTATAGTATAAGTAGCTATTATAGCGAGTTAGGCAATTTAAAAACCAGTGCTTTCAAATTTAAAATATAGAAGTGTGATTTCCCATAGCTTCAAACATAGTTAATTGCAGTGAATTAACTATGTATATTTAAGAATTTAATGGTCTTTTAGCTTTACGTACCGCTTTCGGGTGCATTAATTTTTCTAACCCAGAAATACAGTGAGCTATTTTGGAGTGGGTAGGCTTATCTGAAGTAATGGCATTATATAACCAATGATAGGCATCTTCGTAATCATAAGGACTACCATACCCATCAATGAACAGTTCAGCTAACTGTATCTGCGCCTTTAAGTTGCCTAAAGCAGACGCTTCTCTCAAATAAACAACTGCTCGCTCTTTATCTTGCTGTACTAACTTACCCTGAGTATAATATCTGCCGAGTTGTTCTAAACCTGATGCAAGACCCTGTTCAGCTGCCTGATGCATAAACATTATGCCGCGCTCGGCATCTTCTTCCACACATACTCCCCACGCCAGCATGTCTCCCCATAAAAATTGATAGGCTGGTATTTTTAAGACTTCTGCACGGGCTTGAATATCTTGAACTAATTGGCAATCATCGAGCACAACACGACTGAGGTGCTCATTTTTATTAATCAGTTGCAAAAGCTCTTCTTGGGAATAAAGCTGCACTGCTTTAATATTTTCAGCAGCGGCTGCGTTACCGATAAATAAAAACATCGTTAAAGTGGAGCATAAGGACTTGATTAGGTTCATAAATAATATTCTATGTTTGAGCTAATGCTTGTTTATCGGCAACCCTGACTAATTTCTAAACTATATACTTAGGTAATTCTTTAAATAACGAAAACCTTAGATCACTCCGTGGTCATGGCAAGCCCTAAAACTTGCGCATGTTCAAATAAGTCATGTCCTAAGTCAGTAAGGTAACCTCCATCAGGTTGTGTCACTATGCCTTTTTCAAATAGTCTTTGAGCCGCAGAAACAACCTCTGGTTTAGCATCGTGATGAATCTTGATACCTTGCATTAGACTTTTATTAGGAAACTTGAGTAATAAAGTTAACTCGGAAGCCATATCAGGTGTAAATGTCATAGTTTTTCCTCTAATAATAAAAAGATGGATAGCTCAGTTGAATTACAAACTATCCAGGTACTAGATGATCAGGTGACATTCATGCGATGAGGTATCTGTTTTTAATTACCTTAGAGCACCATATCATCTGCTACCAAGTTAACATCAATTTAAAGGAACGGTCCACTTTTAAAGATAACTATACCGCTCCATTAAAATGTAACTGACGCCAACTTTCATATACAAATACTGATACAGCGTTAGATAAATTCATACTGCGACTTTCTGGTAACATGGGGATGCGCACTCTTTGCTCAGGTGGTAAAGACTGGATAACATCGTCAGGCAAGCCTCTAGTTTCAGGGCCGAATAGTAAAGCATCACCCGCTTGATATTTAACCTCAGCAAAAAAAGCGGTACCTTTTGTCGTACAAGCAAAAACTCTTTCCGGTGCACGTGTTTCAATATATGCCTCTAGGCTTGGATATTTCTTTACTTGAGCAAACTCATGGTAGTCCAACCCAGCCCGGCGCACTCTTTTATCATCCCATTCAAAACCTAGTGGCTCAATTAGATGTAATGCGAACCCAGTATTGGCACATAATCTAATAATATTTCCTGTATTGGGCGGGATTTCAGGTTGGTATAAAACAATATCAAGCATAAATAATCATTTTTTGGAGTAAGATAAATGATGTTATCAAAAACGACAGTATTTATCTGAATACAATTATTTATAAAAATCTAAAATAGCATTCATGGCCCGATCTCTGAAGATATCCTGCTCTTCCATTAGCTCATGTTTTGCTTTCTCAATAATCATAAATTTGCAATTTGCTAATTTATTTGCAACACGGGCCTGACGTTTATTATCAACCACTGTATCTCCACCAGCTTGAATAACTAGTGATGGTATCGGAAAGTCCGAAGCTTCATTTTCAATATCATCCATTGCTGCTATTGCAGCTTTTAGCCAACTACCAGTCACGCCACCAAGTTGAATTTCTGGTTGGTCGCGGTATTCATTTCTAAAAATCTGATAACGAATTTGACTATGGGTCAGCTCATTCCTATCAAAAGGCTTACTCTCATAATTTTTTTGGCCCCAAAAAAATGCCGGCTCTGAACAAAAAGCTTTATGTAGGTTTAATAACTTTCGCGACAACCATCTAGGTAGTACAGGCAAGATTCCAAACATAGGAGCAGAAAAAGCCACTTTTTCAAATAAATTGGGGTAACGCATTATTGTCATGGCACCTATAGCCCCCCCCATTGAGTGGCATAGTAAATTAGGTTGATATTCACTATGCTGAGTCACGACTTTATTAATGAATGTTTTAAAGTCAGCAACATAATCAGAGAAGTCAGTCACATACCCCAAATGCGTATTGCCTAACATACGTCCAGACAATCCTTGCCCTCTATGGTCATGAATAAAAACAGAATACCCAGCTTGATATAAGTCAAAAACAACTTCCTTGTATTTAAGCATTGATTCAATACGCCCAGTCGAAATGACAATTGAACCTATTGGTTTTGAATGTTTCACAAATGAATAGGCAATTTTTACACCTGCAACTCCTTGAAAACTCCCGAAACTCATTTGACTATCCCAAAAAGGGACGATTACTTTTTTATAAGAATTTTCTAATTCGTGTTCTTTACTGAATACATTCATATTTAAACTTTTTGTTTGAGCCCCTAACATCCCCCCACTTTTGGAAGTAGCGTTAGGCTATTGGGATAGACATAGTGACCGCTAACCCCCCTTCTGGGCGATTAGCCGCTTTTATAGACCCTTTATGCTTAGCTATGGCTTGACATGCGATAGCCAACCCCAAGCCTACACCACCACTATCTCTGTCACGAGCTGTAGATTCACGATAGAAAGCATCAAATATCTTAGTGAGCTGAGCGTCAGGGATACCATTACCATCATCTAAAATAGTCCATTCTACTACATTATCATTTACTGATACCTTTACTTCTACAAGGCGATTTGCATAGTGAATAGCATTTCGTAACACATTCTCTACAGCACTGCTTAACAATTGGGGCTCGCCTTCAAAGGTAAGTGAACAGTCGCACTGATAGTTAACTGTTTTACCTTTCTGCTCAGCTTCAAATTGAGCATCAGTAATGATTGGGGACATAAGTCCTTGCATATTGATTGTTTGTAAGTTTTGTATAGGTTGCTGATTGTCTAATTTGGACAAGCTCAAAACTTGACTGATCATGCTTTCAATCTGTGCAGCTTCTTTCTCTATTCTTTCCAATGCCAATTCCATATCTGCAGATAGCTCTGACTCACTCTGCTGTTGAGCAATCCCTATGGATAATTGTAAACGTGTGAGTGGAGATCTTAATTCATGGGAAATATCCGCCAACAATCGCTTTTGGCCAATAAGTAAACGCTCGACTTGCTCCGACATATAATTAAAATCTCGGCCAAGCTGTCCTATTTCATCAAGTCGCTCACCTACACTTTCAACCCGAGCAGTAAGATCTCCTCGAGCCATTTTTTTAGAGGCGTTTTGCAACTGAATAATGGGCTTTAAAATTGAATTTACGAATAAGTAACATAATCCGCCACTAAGAAGAATTAATAGGCAAACAAACAGACCTGGATACTGATGGCGAATAACCCTTAGATTGCCACCTGGTCTAGGAGTTACCAAAAACAATTGATATTCTTTTCCTGCAACCTCAATAGTACTTGCTCCCCTATAGGCTAAACCGTCAACCCAAATTGCCAAAGACCTATGTCGTGGCTCAAAAAGCTCAATGGCATCTATAGAGGACTGTTTATGCTTTGGGCTATCGTAAATTACAGTTTTATCGGCTCTATTGAATAACACCAAGCCAACTCTGGAGCGTTTACTAGCCTGATGTAACATAGACTCTAATGAATCTACCTCATTTAACCTATCAGCTTGTTTTTGTAGTCTGCGGGTGACAATTGCTAATTCTTTTTGCTGCTCTGGATTTAAGGGGTGGTATTTAACTTCAGAATCAAGTTGCTTAACTAACCATATAGAACTTACAAAGACCAAAAATATAGCCAACCAAAACCATAAGAACATCTTAAAAAACAAACTGTTTGCTGGGTTTACCCGCTTCAAAAAACTCATGCTTCTACCAAATATAAATAACCTGCACCACGATGGGTCTTAATTTTTTCTGAGGAGTTAAACTCTGCTAATTTTTTCCGTAAATTACTGACATGCATATCTATACTGCGGTCAAATGGCGCCAACTTACGCCCTAGGACCTTCTCGCTGATTTCTTCTTTGCTTACTAAATTTCCATGATTAAGCATCAATAAATGCAAAATAGAATATTCAGTACCGGTAAGCTCCAACAAGTTACCATTGCAAAACACTTGTTGTGATGCTGGGGATAGCTCTACATCATCCAATTTAAGATTTTGTTGCACACTGGTCGCTGGGAGCAAGGACATACGGCGAACTAAAGCCTTAATACGCGCAGACAGCTCTCTATGATTAAATGGCTTGGCTAGATAATCATCAGCCCCCATTTCTAACCCTAATATTTTGTCTAAATCATCACCTTTAGCAGTCAGCATAAGAATAGGGGTTAAATGAGTCACCCTAAGTTTTTTTAACACCTCAAAGCCATCAAGCTTAGGCAACATAACATCCAATAAAATCAGGTCATAATGTTTACCAGATGTTGCTTGCGCTATACCAGCCTCACCGTCATGGGCAATATCTAGCTCATACCCCTGAGGTGCAAGGTACTGAGATAAAAGCTCGGTAAGCTCAGTGTCATCATCAATTAGTAAAAGTTGTTTATTACTCATATACTGCCTTCAAATTTATAAACCTAGGTAATGCCTTCCATTACAGAGGTACCTATGATAGCGCAGCCTTATAGGAACCATACCCTCTATTTACAAAAGCTTTACACTCTCTTTGCGTTTCTTTGCATTGCAATAGCTACAATAACCTCACTGAAATTAATCAGCCGCAAAAAAGGATATACCTATGTTAAAGCTTAAAACTTTATTAACCCCAATAGCTCTTTCTCTTGCATTGGTAGTAGCCGTTCCAGCCATAGCAAAAAAAGATCGTGATCATAACCGTGATGGTATGCGCCAAATATTGTCGCAACTTTCTCTAACAGATGTTCAAAAGCAAGATATTAAAGAAATCATGAAGCAAAGCCGTCAAGATGGTCGCGTATTTAAAGAAGATAGCTCAACCTTCAGGTCTGATATCCAAACATTAGTACAATCCAATGAATGGGATCAGACTGCCATTGAAACAGCCTTAGCGCAAAGTCAATCAGTACTAACTGATAAAATGTTGCAACGAGCCACTCAAAAAAATCTAGTGTGGAATACTCTGACAGCAGAGCAACAAACTAAATTTACAAGTCTGGTTGCTGAGAAAAAAGCAAACCTTGAATCCAAAGACTCAAACAAAAAAGGTAAACATAGACGTAAAGGCGGAATGTTTAAAAAGCTTGGGTTAAGCGATGAGCAAAAAGCTGAAATTAAAACAATTCGTGAACAAGCAAAAGAAGCAGATACTGATGTCAAAGCCAAACTCAGAGAGTTTAAAGAAGCTGAGCGCGCTTTAATTGCTAGCAGCGATTTTAGCTCTGAAGCTTGGCTAGCCCTAAGCGCTAAATATCAATCTGAATTTGTTGCCATGTCGGTTTCAAAAGCTCAAGTTCGTCATGATATGTGGAATATACTAACTGCAGAGCAGCAACAAAAAGTCACAGAGAAAATGGAAAAAATGCAAGACCGTGAAAAGCGTGGCAAAAGACATAAAAAGCAACAAACTGTTTAAATATTTCTCGTAACTTAAACGTTATAAATACAGAGTGTAAATAGACTGTAAATAAAGCGCCAATTGGCGCTTTTTCCATGCAATTCTTAATGTCAGTACATTTCATTCAACCGGCTTTTGTTTTATGCTCCAAGGATATTAATTTCAGATATATCTCTTACTGGGCACCCAACCAAATGATTAAAAAAACACTGAGCATTATCATTTTGCTTCTGATAACTTCATGTGAACAACCAGCACCAGAAAATGCTGAAGTAGCACAAGTAAAAATGACAGAAAGTGAAAGACTTAATCAATGGTTTGACGAAAAATACCAAGAAAGCATTCTTAGGTCACCTATCACTTTGACTAGGCTAGGAAGAAAGGAAAGATATGATGAGTTTGATGATTTTAGCGAAGCAGCAGAAGACATACAGCTAGAGTGGCAAGCTCAAACCGTTACTGATCTTAAAAACAACTTTAATTATAATGCCCTAACCGAAGACGCTAAAATTTCATATGACATTTGGATTTATCAATATGAAGCAGCTAAAGCGTTAATACCATTTCGCCGCAACAAATATGTGTTTACACAAATGATGGGCAACCATACCAGCCTTCCTAACTTTCTAATTAATTTCCACAGAGTAGAAGACCCAACCGATATGTATGCCTATATAAAACGTATCGGTGGCCTATCGACTGCTATTGAGCAATTATTAGAGCGCGCCAAATTGCACGCTAGTGAAGGGGTTCGCCCACCATACTTTGCCTATGAAGGTGTAATTGAGCAATCTAGTAACTTGTTAATAGGTCAACCTTTTGAAACTTCAAAAGTTGATTCCCCGATACTCAAAGATGCCCTTAATAAAATAAAAGGCTTAGTTGAAAACAATAAAATATCAGTGGAACAAGCCGAATCATTAGAAACAGATGTAGTAACTGCCCTAAAAACACAATTCCAACCAGTGTATGAAAATCTGATTACTTGGTTTGAAGAAGATATGAGCTATGTATCTAAAGAAGCCACAGGTGCAGGGACACTCCCTAACGGAAAAGCGTTTTACAATGCCATGTTATTAAGCTCAACCACTACAGATCTTAAAGCAGATGAAATCCATAAGATTGGTTTAAATGAAGTCGATAGAATATTAGGTTTGATGGAAGAAATAAAACACACGGTTGAATTTGAAGGTAGCCTTCAAGAATTTTTTAGCTACATCAAAAGTGACGTCAACAATCAACAGTTTTACTACCCAAATACTGATGAAGGTCGTCAAGGTTACTTAGACGACTCCACAGCTTACCTTGACTACATCCATAGTAAACTTCCCGAGTACTTTGGTTTGTTACCGAAAGCAGATTTAGTAGTGAAAAGAGTTGAAGCTTTTAGAGAGCAAGATGGGGCACCACAACATTACAACCCAGGTACACCCGATGGTTCACGTGATGGTGTATATTATGCTCACCTCTCAGACATGACAGCTATGCCCAAGAACGAAATGGAGGCCATTGCTTATCACGAAGGGAATCCTGGCCATCATATGCAAATTTCTATAGCACAAGAACTAGAGGGGGTACCAGAATTTCGTACCCAAGCTTTTTTTATTGCCTATATTGAAGGGTGGGCCTTGTACTCTGAATTATTAGCCAAAGAAATGGGCGCTTACAACTCACCTTATACTGACTTTGGACGCTTAGTAACTGAAATGTGGCGAGCTATTCGCTTAGTGGTTGATACTGGTATTCACTCTAAGGGCTGGACAGAACAACAAGCTATTGATTACTTTAAACAAAACTCCCCAATATCAGAGGCCGCGATTTCAGCGGAAGTAAGACGCTATTTTGCTTGGCCAAGCCAAGCTACAGGTTATAAAGTAGGCATGTTAAAAATTATCGAGCTGAGAGAAAAAGCAGAGCTAGCTTTAGGTGAGCAATTTGATATAAAAGAATTTCACGATACAGTTTTAGGTGAAGGCTCAGTACCTTTGAGCGTTCTAGAACGCATGGTAGACAACTGGATAGCAACAGTGAAAGTAAAATAAGCACCGCGAAGAATGTATAGGTAGTAAACCTAAAAATTATATCGGCTTAATAATAAGGGCCATCAGGAGACTTTATGGAAGACATTCAACTGCGAATCAAACTTGATAAATATTACGATCAAGTAAAGTCCGTGATACTCGATAAACAACATCCTATTTCTGGATTACTCCCCGCCAGTACGGCCGTTACTGTCCATGGCAATTACCAAGATGCGTGGGTTCGTGACAACGTTTACAGTATTTTAGCCGTTTGGGGATTAGCTCTTGCTTATCGTAACCTAGATAACGATAACGGTAGGGGCTTTGAGTTACAGCAACGTACAGTAAAACTTATGCGAGCTTTATTGCGCTCTATGATGGCCCAATCATCTAAAATAGAAAAATTTAAGAAAACACGAGCACCTATTGATTCTCTGCACGCTAAGTATGACACTGCGACCGGAGAGCCAGTAGTAGGAGATGGCGAATGGGGCCATTTGCAAATTGATGCAACTTCTGTGTTTTTACTGACCATGACACAAATGATCGCATCTGGCCTAGATGTAATTTGGACAGAAGAAGAAGTTAACTTCATACAAAACTTAGTTTATTACATTGAGCGTGCTTATCGCACACCAGATTTTGGTATTTGGGAACGAGGAGCTAAAACCAATAGCGGCAACGTAGAACTCAATGCAAGTTCTCTTGGTATGGCAAAAGCTGCCTTAGAATCACTATCAGGTTTCAATTTATTTGGCACTAAGGGCTCACAATCAAGTGTTATTCACGTAGTGCCAGATAACATTGCACAATCTAATATTACCTTAACAGCAATGTTACCTAGAGAGTCCAATACCAAAGAAACCGATGCAGCTTTACTAAGCATTATCGGTTATCCAGCATTTGCAGTTAAAGACAAAATACTATCTAAAAAAGTTCGCAACGATATTATTAATAAGCTTGAAGGTAATTATGGGCTGAAGCGGTTTTTGCGGGATGGTCACCAAACTGCAATTGAAGACGAAGGGCGACTACATTACGAAGAACAAGAATTAAAACAGTTTGAGCATATAGAGTCTGAATGGCCATTGTTTTATACCTATCTTTACTTAGACGCTATTTTCCGTGATGACAAAGAGCAAATAGCTCATTACCGAGAAAGGCTCAACACAGTTTTAGTTGAACAAGATGGTCAGCAGTTATTACCGGAACTTTATTTTGTTCCAGAAGACCATATTGAACAAGAGCGAGAAAATCCAGGCTCTCAGCTTAGAGAGCCAAACGACAACGTGCCTTTAGTCTGGGCGCAAAGTCTATACCTGTTAGGTTCAATGCTAGAAGATGATTTATTGCGCCCAGGCGATTTAGACCCACTAGGTAGACGACACTTGAAAACACCAAAGAAGCCAGTAGTGCAGATAGTGTTTTTAGCTGAAGATCGTGTTTTGCAGGAAGAATTAGAAACCTTTGGTGTCAGTACGCAAACGCTAGAAGAAATTTCACCAGTAAAAGTTTACCTCCCAGAAGATATCACCAAAGTACACGGGCAAATTGGATTATGCCCTTCTCTTGGCTTAACAGGGCGTAGTGCTAGGGGATTAAAAAGCCTAACCACCAGCCGAGTTTACATGATGGGTAAACAACAAGCAGTGTGTCTAACCCCTTCATTTTTGCAACAAGAATACTTTTTAAGTTACGACATAGACTTTTTAGTGGGTCACTTTAAATCAGAGTTAAGCTATTTGCATAGAAACTGGACAGAATTGGGCCGTCCCACTGTCACTGTATTATTGACCCATAACTTGTTAGAGACAGACCGTACGGCGTTTTACGCATTAGTAAAACAAATTGATAGTGGTATGGTTGATGGTATACCTGTGCGTCACGAGCATATGGCACAATTACTCAACACTGCAAAGGTAGAGCATGTGGAACATTTACATGATCTAAATTTACCTAAAGAGCCTTTAGCTGAGCTTCTTCATAAGCCTTGCATGCTGCCTTTAGATGGTAAGCATCATACACTTGCACCTAATGAGGAATTGCAAATAGCGTTGGACAACGATGTCTCATCGCTTGTGGACCAGTTATCCCATGCCAATAATCTGTTTCTCCAAATTGCACTATTAACCCAATTAATCTCAATACAATCCCTAGAGTCTTGTATTGAGTTAGATGGTCAAAACCGTAAATTGTATGATCTAATTGAAGAAGTTCACGCCCATGCTGGTCGTTTAAGACTGTGGTCAGTACTACGTCAAGCAGCTGGATTACAAGGAAAAATTATAGGTGACATTGACTTAGCAGTAGGTGATTTATTAGTCGCTCAAAAGTTCATACAGGTTGGGCGCTCATATCATGACGATTCACTTATCACTCGCCCATTGAGCGATGATGAATTATTACAACGTATTAGGCGATATTGCCGAGAAGATGTTCGCGATCAAATTTTAACCCAAGAAGTTTTACTCTACCTTGGATTGTTGATTAAAGCTCGCCCAGAGTTATTCAGTGAGTTATTAACTATTCGTGCTAGCCAGTTAATTATTTTACTTACCAGTCAAATTGTACGAACGGAAAAAAGCACTGCAGACCAAGCTTATGAAGTATTAATGGGGCTGTCACCTTGTGATATTCAATCACGATTAGAAGCCGTTTTAGAAGACTTCCAAACCTTGGCAGATTTACCACAACAAATGGAAGCATTACACGCACAGGGTAATACTCAAACCCTAAACTGGCAGCAAAATCTTGGTTTAGACAAGTTAGCAATCCCTGAAGAAGGCTGGCTAGCGTGGCGACAACATCAAGGTATTATTGATAGACGCTCTAATCAATTTTTAGCAAAAATATGGAAGATATTGCACCATACCAGCGGTTTAGTCATAGGTAATAAGCTAGATAAGCGTAATCGGCTCAGTAGTAGTTTAGTGTTAAGTGATATGACTGAAGGCGAACAAGCATTTGCTTTACTAATAGAGCATATGTTTAACAATATTCAGGCTGCTGAATATCGACAACTCACCATAGAAACCTTAGAAGCTTTGGCTAGCTTTTTTGAACAAAATCCAAGTTTGAAGATAGACGAAGCAATAGTAATTGATGTCACTATTGGTCATGCTGTAAATTTAGCACATATTGATGAATACCCAGACCATCAAGCGAATTACGATGAACATAAAATACAGGCTTGGGAGCAGTTTTATGCGCAATCACCAGCCCATAGTACAAGTTTCATTATTTCAGCTCTGAATCACTTACTTACCGTTCGTTCGAATGAAGAGCCCACTGTAAGTGCTTAGAAGTCAACTAAAACAAATCTGACTTTTAAGTCAGATTTGTTTTTGCAATACTCCCATTTGAGAAATATATATTTGTCTCATGCACTAGTCTATAAATCAGGAATATCTCTGTGATAGCTAGCGCCTTCAATAAAGAAAGGAGACGTAATTAACATATCAGCTGTCGCCATATTACAGGCAACGGGTAAATTCCAAACAGAACATAGTCGCAACAAAGCTTTTACGTCAGGATCATGTGGAGCAGGATTAAGAGGATCCCAGAAAAAGATTAAACAATCTAATTTTTTCTCCGCGATTAATGCACCAATTTGCTGATCACCGCCCAACGGACCACTTTTAAAGCAATGTACATCTAGAGCTAACTCTTTTTGCAATATGCCCCCTGTCGTGCCGGTGGCAACCAATTTATGTTTACTTAATTCATTTTTATGAGCCAATGACCATTTAACCAAATCTGGTTTTTTGTGATCGTGGGCAACCAAAGCAATGGTTTTCTGCATGGATAACTTAACCTTATGTTTACAATTTAAAACAGAGTAACAAGATAAAAGTGTTAAACCTACTATTTTAGAAACACACTTTGCTGATCATTTGCTGCAATATGTTTACAGTAGGATTTACATAATCTAATGACATAAATTCATCGGGCTGATGGGCTTGTTCAATACTGCCAGGCCCTAGCACTATAGTGTCGCACCCTAATTGGTCAATAAACGGTGCTTCTGTGGCATAGTTAGCACTTTGAAATTTTTTACCCGTTAATTGTTCCGCTATCGCCAAAATATTTTGCTCATCCCGACAGGAAAAAGCGGGCGCAGTAGGATACATCAATTCTAAGTTCAAACGATTTGGATATTTAGCGAATACTGGAGCCAGAGCTTCATCTATTAGCGCCAGAGCGTGCTCATCAGACAATTCAGGTACAGCCCTCATATCAAAATTGAGCTTACAATGGCCACAAATACGATTTTCGCCATCGCCGCCATGGATATGCCCTAAGTTCATAGTCACATGGGGAACTGAAAACGCATCATCATGAAATTTAGTGCGAAGCTTGGTTTGTAAATCCATTAATTGCCCAATTGCTTGGTACATTATTTCAATCGCATTTACACCTTTATCAGGGTCACTAGAGTGGCCAGCTTTACCTGTAATATTCAGGCTTTGGGCGATATGGCCTTTGTGCTTATATATTGGAACCAACTCAGTGGGCTCACCAATAATAGCCATATCAGGCTTTATTAGTTGCTGTTGTGCAAAGAATCTAGCCCCAGCCATAGAGGTTTCTTCATCCGCTGTCGCCAAAATATATAATGGTTTTTTGAGTTTATGCAGAGGGACTGTTTTTATCGCTTCTAAAATAAAGGCAAAAAAACCTTTCATATCACAGGTCCCTAAGCCGAAAATTTTGTTATCTTTTTGCTTTAATACAAAAGGATCAGATCGCCACTGGTGCTCATCAAAAGGCACAGTATCTGAATGCCCAGATAACAACAAGCCACCTTCACCCGAGCCAATTTTAGCTAACATATTATACTTATTGCGGCTATCAGGCACTTTTTGAATAGTTATATGAAACCCTGCAGCCTCAAACCAGCCTGATAACAACTCAATTAATTGCTTATTCGACTGATCAGCACCGTGCTCGAAAGCACTGATAGAAGGGGTCGCTATGATAGATTTATAATGTTCTATAAAAGATAAATTTGGCATAACCGACCCATTATATATTTATTCACTTTATTTGCATAACTATACAAAACATGACATCCTACAGTGATTGTAAAAAGGTATTAGCTGGTGATTAAACGTCACTCTAATCTGTACTTTAACTTATTTTGGTTACTTAACGAATATGCACATGATTATTTCTAGCTCCACTTCCCTGCCTAGCTTCGCCAATATTTTGTTTCGACGATAGTTGAAATTGTGGCGTGTAGCCCACTCTTTGCCTTAAAATAGCTTTTTTGGCAAAGAGTGCTTTTTCTTCCCCCTTTATTTTAAGTAAGCACACAACTCACTATTGAGTTTATAGAGAATTTTTTCATGATCAAAACATGTATTATTGGAGCCAGTGGATACACTGGCGCTGAGCTAGCAGCTATTGTCAATCAGCATCCTAATTTTGAACTATCCGAATTGTTTGTTTCAAGTAACAGCGCAGATGCCGGCAAATCACTTGGGGATATTCACCCAAAGTTTTTTGATAAAATCAACCTAAGCCTACAACCTATTGATGAAAGCAAATTATCGGATCTAGCAGCTGAATTCGATTTGATATTTTTAGCCACTCCCCATGAAGCCAGTCATAAATGGATGGCAGAATTAACGGGTAAAAAAGCTGTAATCATGGATCTATCTGGCGCATTCAGAATTAAAGATAAACAAGTTTTCGCAGATTACTATGGATTCGAGCATACAGCAGCAGACTTACTAACCCAGGCAGTTTACGGCCTAGCCGACTGGCACCAAGATCAAATAAGTATCGCAAATTTAGTCGCTGTGCCAGGTTGTTACCCCACAGCTTCTTTAACCGCACTTAAACCATTACAGCAACAGCAGCTGATTGACCCAGCACATTTACCCATAATTAATGCTACATCGGGTGTATCTGGTGCCGGCCGTAAAGCATCATTAACGAGCAGTTTCACCGAAGTCAGCCTGCAAGCTTATGGTGTACTTGGCCATAGACATCAACCTGAAATTGCTGATTATCTGGGTGCTCCTGTTATTTTCACACCTCACTTGGGCAATTTTAAGCGAGGAATATTGGCAACTATATGTGTGAAAACACCAGCGGGAACTACCCAGACTCAAATAGATGCAGCTTACCAAACGGCTTATAGAAATAGCTCAATTGTGCGGCTTAGAAATAGCTGGCCAAAAATCGATGATGTCACCCACACCCCATATTGTGACTTATTCTGGAAATTAGACGAAAAGACCGGCTACCTAATAGTGAGCAGTGCAATAGACAACCTATTAAAAGGTGCTGCATCTCAAGCTATGCAATGTGCCAATTTACGTTTTGGCTTTGAATCTCACATTGGATTGGTAAATTAACTATGACAACAAAACAAAGCTTAGTGATTAAAGTGGGAGGGGCATTTATGCAAGCCCCTGAAGTAGCCATTCAGTTACTTAATACGATAGCCAAACTGCAAGATCAATATCAAGTGGTGCTTGTACATGGCGGCGGCACTATGGTTGAGGAGCTATTACTTGCTCTCAATCTACCCAGTCAGAAAATAGATGGCTTACGAGTCACTCCCAAAGAGCATATGCCCTTCATTACAGGCGCTCTGGCTGGTACTGCTAATAAACAACTTTGCGGATTAGCCATCAGAGCAGGCATAATCCCTGTAGGTTTAAGCTTAGCTGATGGCAACATGTGTACTACAACAGTATTACGAGAAGACTTGGGCTCTGTGGGCTCTGTAGTGGCAGCTGAAAATACATTACTTGATGCGTTAGCCACAACTGATATGTTGCCCATCATTAGTTCGATTGGAGCAGACTCATCTGGTAATTTACTTAATGTAAATGCAGACCAAGCAGCCACTGTTGTAGCACAACTACTAAACGCTCAGTTAATACTGCTATCTGATGTACCTGGAGTGCTAGACGCAGACAAAACGCTAATTGAACAATTAGATACAGAGATCATTGAGCAGCTAATTGCACAAAATGTTATTCGTGATGGCATGATTGTTAAAGTACAAGCGGCGCTGACCGCTGCAACCAGTTTAGGCCGTAGCGTTACCATTGCGAGCTGGAAAAACTCAGAAAAACTGCTTGGACTGTTGCAACAACAAGCAATTGGAAGCAAAATCACGCCCTCAATAATTACAGCACATTAAATACGTAGAAATAGACAAGGTATGATCATGAAAAAAGATCTTCTCTCATTTAAAGATTGGAGCGCAGAGCAACTAACCGAGTTGCTTACATTAGCGAAAACCATAAAAAGTAACCCTAAGGCATATCGTACTGCATTAGACGGATTGTCTGTAGTGGCTTTATTTGAGAAACCTTCACTGCGAACACGAGTAAGCTTTGATATTGGCATCAATAAACTAGGTGGACATTTAGTTTACTTAGACAGCCAATCAAATAAATTAGCAGGCCGTGAAGATGTGAAAGACATGGGAGCTAATTTAGCTTGCTGGGCAGACGCCATAGTTGCTCGAGTATTTGCTCATAGCACATTAGAAGAACTAGCCGAATCAGCAAAAGTACCAGTTATTAATGCTTTATGCGACATGTACCATCCTTGTCAGGCTGTCGCTGACTACCTAACGATTAGTGAGCATTACGAAGACATTAGCAAAGTAAAACTTGCTTATATAGGTGATGGTAACAACGTTACTCATTCACTTATGCTTGTTGGCGTAGCCCTAGGTTGTGAAGTAATCGTGATCACACCTAAAGGGTATGAGGTCGACTCTGACATTATCGCCCTAACAGAAAAGCGCGCAGCTGAGTTTGGTGGTAAATTAACTCTTAGCACAAACATTGATGCAGCCATTGGCGCTCAAGTATTGTATACCGACACTTGGTTATCTATGGGTGATGACACCCCTCTTGCAGATATAAAGGATACCTTTGCTGGCTATGAACTAAATGAAGCCTTGATGGAAAAAACAGGTGCTGATTATGTTTTACATTGTCAACCGGCGCACCGGGACTTAGAAATTAGCGGCAGCTTAATTGACGGTAAGCAGTCTCTCTTATTTCAACAGGCAGAAAACCGTATGCATGGTCAAAATGCAATTTTAGTTGAACTATTAGCTAAAGGTTTCGAACCAAAAATTTAAACTAGCCTCTATCGGTAGTAAGTAATAAATAAAGATAACCTTGGATCAACTAGATTGACCCAATTCATTAAAACAAATTAAACGCAGCTTAGCTGCTAGCTCAAAAGCTATAGCTGATAATTACAGGATACATCATGGCAATTGCAAAAAATAAACCAATCAAAAAAGTAGTACTAGCCTATTCAGGCGGATTAGATACATCAGCAATCATTCCTTGGTTAAAGGAAAATTATGACTGTGAAGTTATTGCCTTTGCAGCTGATGTTGGTCAAGGCGAAGAAGAGCTTATCGGCTTGCACGAAAAAGCTATCGCAACAGGTGCTAGTGAATGCTATATAGTTGATCTAAAAGAAGAGTTTGTATCTGATTATATCTATCCAACCATTACAACTGGTGCAGTTTACGAAGGTGAGTACCTATTAGGTACGTCTATGGCCCGCCCAATTATTGCTAAAGCTCAGGTAGAAATTGCCCGTAAAGTTGGCGCTGATGCATTATGTCATGGTTGTACAGGTAAAGGTAATGACCAAGTACGTTTTGAAGGTACCTTTGCAGCACTTGCTCCAGAGTTAACAGTTATCGCTCCTTGGCGTGAATGGAACATGGTATCTCGTGAAGATTTACTAGATTACCTAGCAGAGCGTAACATTCCTTGCTCAGCATCACTCACCAAAATCTATAGCCGCGACGCAAACGCTTGGCATATATCTCACGAAGGGGGCGAACTAGAAGATCCTTGGTGTGAGCCAACTAAAGGGATCTGGACTATGACAGTTGATCCAGAAGATGCGCCAGATGAAGCAGTACGTGTTCACCTTACTTTCGACCATGGTAAATTGACAAAAGTTAATGACGAAGAATTAACTCCTTACGGTGTGTTAATGAAACTGAACGAAATCGCCGCTGCACATGGTGTAGGTCGTATTGATATCGTTGAAAACCGATTAGTGGGTATGAAGTCTCGCGGTTGTTATGAAACCCCAGGCGGCACAGTCATGATGGCGGCGTACAAAGCGCTAGAGTGTTTAGTACTAGACAAATCATCACTTAAATACCGTGAGCAGATTGGCTTAGAATATTCACACGTAATGTATGACGGCCGTTGGTTTACAGCCCTAAACGATGCATTGTTAGCAGGCGCAGCAAGCTTTGCTCAAAAAGTAACCGGCGAAATAGTTGTTAAACTGTATAAAGGCCAAGCAACAGTTGTTCAAAGAAAATCACCTAACAGCTTGTATTCAGAAGACTTCGCCACATTTGGTGCTGACGATGTTTACGACCAAAGCCATGCCGAAGGGTTTATCCGCTTATTCAGCTTGTCTAGTCGTATAGATGCGATGAATAAAAAAGGTATCGCTTTCAAAAACACAGGTATCGAATAATGAGTTTGTGGGGCGGACGTTTTCAAGATGGCAGTAGTGCTATGTTTAGAAGGGTTAATGACTCATTACCCTTTGATCGCGCGTTAGCAAGCCAAGATATTAGGGGGTCAATCGCTTGGTCAAAAGCCATCTGCAAAGCAGGTGTATTAACCCAAGACGAGCAACAACAACTCGAAAGTGCCTTACAAGCTTTGTTAGTTAAAGCAGAAGATGGCACTCTAGATTTTGATGCTAGCAGTGAAGAAGATATTCACAGCTTTGTTGAAGCTACCTTAATTGAACAGCTTGGCGATATTGCCCGTAAATTACATACTGGCCGTAGCCGAAATGACCAAGTAGCCACAGACTTTAAATTGTGGACACGTGAACACGTTGACCTACTCATAGCTGATTTAGAGCACGTTAAAGCGTCTTTGGTTGGCACTGCTAGTAATAATAAAACGGTTATTTTGCCAGGCTATACTCACTTGCAACGTGCGCAGCCAGTACGCTACCCCCACTGGTGCTTAGCTTACGTAGAAATGTTTAAGCGAGATATTAGCCGTTTAGTTGATTTGAAAGCCCGTATGAATCAATCTCCATTGGGTTGCGGTGCTTTGGCTGGAACTACCTACCCAATTGATCGCCAAGAGATTGCAAACGAGCTGGGGTTTGATAGCCCATGTTTGAATAGTTTAGACGCAGTATCAGACCGTGACTTTGTGCTAGAGTTACTTTTTGCAGCAAGTACCAGCATGATGCATATGTCTCGCATGGCTGAAGATTTAATATTCTTCAACTCAGGTGAAGCTGGCTTTATTACCTTAGGTGATGAAGTAACATCTGGCTCTTCTTTAATGCCTCAAAAGAAAAACCCTGATGCCTTAGAGCTGATGCGTGGTAAATGCGGCCGAGTTTTTGGCAGCTTACAAGGCATGCTAGTCACTATGAAAGGTCTACCTTTGGCATACAATAAAGATATGCAAGAAGACAAAGAAGGCCTATTAGATGCTGTCACTCAATGGCATATTTGCTTATGCATTGCCTGTGAGGTTATCGATAGCATTAAATTAGATTCTGAGCGTTGTGCTAAGGCAGCCCGTGAAGGGTATGCAAACGCAACTGAGCTTGCAGACTACCTTGTAGCAAAAGGAATTCCATTTAGAACTGCCCACGATATTTCTGGTCAAGTTGTACTGGCAGCCCTAGAGCAGAAAAAAGCCATTGAAGAGCTTAGTCTTGAAGAGCTTAAGAAGTACTCTGATTTAATTGAAGATGATGTCTACGAAATTCTACAATTAGAATATTTAGTAGACAAACGTAGTATCTTAGGTGGAACAGGCATAAAGCCTGTCTCTGCAGCCTTAGATGCTGAATTAGCCAAAAGTAGCTAAGGACTCAATAGTGGTTGTATCTCATATCGATAGCGTAAAAATCATTCGCAACTCAGCGCCATACATCAATGCTCATAGGGGTAAAACCTTTGTGCTGATGTTTGGTGGTGAGGCCATCGAAGAGGAAAACTTTGCCAATATTATTCACGATATCGCGCTATTAAATAGCCTAGGTGTAAGACTAGTATTAGTGCATGGTGCACGACCACAAATTGATGAACGCGCGTTACTCAGAGGTTTAACCCCTCGTTTTCATCAAGACGTGCGTATTACTAACAAACAAACCCTAGAATGCGTAAAAGACGCGGCAGGATCGGTAAGATCTCAGGTCGAAGCTTTACTTACTATGGGGTTAGCCAACTCCCCAATGCATGGCTCACAAATAAGAGTGTGCTCTGGAAACTTAGTAGTCGCTATGCCAATAGGCGTGCAAGATGGTGTGGACTACGAGAATACCGGCCTAGTGCGCCGTATTGATGTAGACGGTATAAACGATCACCTTAATGACGGCTCTATTGTTTTGTTACCTCCCATGGGCTATTCGGCGACAGGTGAAGTATTTAACCTTTCACACAAAGATGTTGCCACCAATGCTGCAATTGCGTTGAATGCTGACAAGCTAATCTTATTTAGAGAACAAGATGGCTTGATATCTGAAGATGGAAGACTACTTAGAAGCATAGAATTAGATCAAATCAATGAAATGCTCACCCAGCCTTTTTACGCACCTGAAAAGCAGTTATTTCGAGCCATAATCTCAAGCCTAGAAGCGGGTATTAGCCGCTGTCACTGTGTGAGTTACCGCCAAGATGGTGCTCTATTACAAGAACTGTTTACTCGAGACGGCGCGGGCTCATTAATATCGCAACGTTCTTACGAACAGTTAAGGCACGCAAATGTTGAGGATGTGGCTGGTATTTTAACGCTAATTAAACCTTTAGAAGAAAAAGGTATTTTAGTCACGCGCTCAAGAGAAAGATTAGAGCAAGAAATAGAGCAATTTATGTTGCTTGAAAGAGATGGTATGACCATAGCTTGCGCTGCACTTTACCCCTATACAGAAGATGAAATGGGAGAGTTAGCGTGTGTCGCTACGCACCCAGATTACAGAGGAGGAAATCGTGGCGAGCGATTACTCGAAGCCATCAAGAAGCATGCACAGCAGCAAGGGCTCAGTACCATATTTGTATTAACCACTGTCACTGCACATTGGTTTCAAGAGCAAGGCTTTAAGCAAGCTAGCCTTGATGACCTTCCCGCTAAAAAGAAACAACTTTACAACTTTCAACGTAATTCAAAGGTGTTTAAACTAGATATCTAGTTAATTAAACCATAGACCTGTTACATGAAGCCTTACTTGTCGTTAAGTACACCTATTTGTATTGTAATTTTCATCACCTTATTGTTTTCAAGTTGTGACTTGTTTACTGATAAAGCCATCAAACAAGTGGATCAATTTATTGCAGAACAAGACATTGATAAAACCTCTAAAACGTGGAAAACAAACTTATCTCAACCACCAGAGTTAACCTTTACAGCAGATAAGACTTACCTTTGGAAATTAACCACTAGCCATGGTGATATCACAGTAACATTCAAACCAGACGTCGCTCCTTTGCACGTTTCTAGTACCATTTATCTTACAAAATTAGGGTTTTATGACGGTTTGTTATTTCATCGAATTATTCCTGGCTTTATGGCACAAGGAGGAGACCCTTTAGGTACTGGGAGAGGAAATCCTGGTTATAAGTATGCAGGTGAATTTAGTGATGAAGTAACCCATGCAGCAGCTGGTCAATTAAGTATGGCAAACGCAGGGCCCAACACCGATGGTAGTCAGTTTTTCCTAACCTTTGCGGCTACTCCTTGGCTAGATGGAAAACACACTATTTTTGGTGAAGTCACTGAAGGTATGGATGTATTAAAAGAGATAGAAAAGCTAGGTTCTAGAAGTGGCCGTCCTAGTGAAGAAGTATCTATTATTAAGGTAACCATAGAAGTTCAGTAACCAAGTTGAATACCATAGGCGTACTAAGCCCGCCCATAAACACTGGGGCATTTAGTACGTCTTTGGCTTGAAACTAAGTTTCTTTAAAACTTATCACCCCATCCAGCCGCCGTCACCCACCGAAATTATGACGTTTCCATAACTTGCAGCATAAGTAATGTGTAGTTACTCTAGATGGCTAAATGCTTAGGCTATAGAAATACAGTACAAACACTGCCAGAAGGATTCTGCCTAAATGCTTTTTGATCTTTGTTGCAGACTGTAGGCTTATACCAATTGCTCTTCTCTACACAATACAGTCTTAACAGTCATAGGCTTTAAATTGAACGCATCTACTACAACTTTAAGACATAGCTTTGCGATTGCGTGGCCGCTGGCGTTTAACGCATTGTTAGTTCAATCCATGTTGATGATTGACACGTTTTTAGTGGCCCCGTTAGGTGAACTACCTGTTGCAGCCATGGGAATCGCTACCACAATTATAGCGTTTGTTTTAGGTATTGAAATTGCCATTGGTAATGGCATTCAGTTATTAGTGGGCAGAGCTTTTGGCTCTAAAAGCCAAGCAGAACTCGCCGTCGCCTATTGGTCTGGCCTAGCACTTAATACACTCACCTCTTTGATATTCTTGTTATTATTAAGCGTATTTAGTAACGACTTAATTAAACTTATTACAAACAACATTGCTCTAATAGAACAAGTCGAAGCCTATATTTCTATTACAAAATACATTGTTTTACTGACCGCTTATACTCAGGTCTGTACCGCCTATTGTAATGGTACAGGAAAAACTAAAGTGCCATTAAAAGGCTTTGTGATTGAGTTACCCATCAATGCCCTACTTAGCTACCTACTAATATATGGTGGTCTAGGATATGAAGGGTTAGGTTTAGAAGGGGCCGCATGGGGAAGCCTTATTGCAATACTGTTTCGATCTCTATTTCTTTACCTCACTTTAAAGTTTGACAATGAAATAGTGTTGACTTTCCCCAAACAACGAAGCTTTTGGAAAGAGATTCAGCCACAATTTGCAGAGATATGTCCAATCGCAGCTAATTTTTTCGTGCTATCTATTGGGGCCACAGTATATCAATTACTTTTCGCGCAACTTAATTTGTATTCATTTGTAGCCATTACATTAATTTTCCCATGGCTTCGGGCTGCAACCCAATTTCCCAACTCTTGGGCCCAAGCTTCAGCCATAAGTATCAGTCAGGCATT
The DNA here is from genome assembly GCF_004360155.1 of Paraglaciecola marina. Taxonomy (GTDB): domain Bacteria; phylum Pseudomonadota; class Gammaproteobacteria; order Enterobacterales; family Alteromonadaceae; genus Paraglaciecola; species Paraglaciecola marina. The sequence goes on from NZ_SAIS01000012.1 coordinate 38,804, forward strand.
AGGGAAAAACGATACTGCAATGTTAAAAGAGTTTATTCCGAAAAGTACCAGAATTGGGGTGCAAGTATCTGTGATAGTGGCTGCATTGTTATTAATGCTAAGTTACTTTATGCATTGGGTGTATCCAGACTTAGATGCTGAAACTCACCTAGCCTTAATACTCATTACTCCTTTATATATAGCAATTCCTATTTTACGGGCCTACAACACAGTCTCAGGTAACATCCTCAGAGCTTTAGGTGACAGCGAGCTGGTATTAAAAATTCACATCATTACCCAATGGTGCCTAGCACTACCTCTTTGCGCACTGTTAATCCTTTATTTTGAGCTCTCTGTTTTCTGGGCATTTGCGATACTTCCCATAGAAGAACTGCTAAAAATGCTACCTTTTTATCACTATATACAAAATCACTTAAAAAGACTTCAGACATAAAAAAATCCGCTGGTTTTCACTAGCGGATTTTCAACTTTGCTTTATTGGCCGTTGAATAAACTAAGCTTATCTAACGCCAGCAATTGCTTCTTTTGCTAACTGAGTGATTTTATCCCACTCGCCATTTTCCATCGCGTCTTCTGGTGCTAACCAAGAGCCACCACAGCATGCTACATTCGATAAAGCTAAGTAGTCATTGTAATTACTTGGACTAATACCACCTGTTGGACAGAATGTGATTTCTGGGCAAGGTCCGCCAATCGCTTTAAGGGCTTTTACACCACCAGAAGCTTCGGCAGGGAAGAATTTAAGATGGGTATAACCAAGGTCTTTAGCCGTCATCAATTCTGAGATTGAAGAGATACCAGGAATAAGTGCGATGCTGCCTTCATTACCCGCTTTCAACAAATCTGTAGTAAGACCTGGGCTTATAGCAAACTTAGCACCGGCATCAATAACCTGCTGTAGTTGCTCACGATTAGTTACCGTACCTGCACCGATTACAGCTTCTGGAACTTCTTTAGCTATTCTAGCAATAACTTCCAATGCGGCTTCTGTTCTTAAGGTTACTTCTAAAACCTTTATACCACCTGCAATTAAAGCTTTCGCTAAAGGAACCGCATGCTCAACATTTTTAATAACTAAAACCGGCACCACTGGCCCCTGGCTGAATATTTCTTCTGATGTCATTTTCCAATTTTTTGTCATTGAATTTTAACCTTTAAAATTTTGATTTAGATAGGCCATAGCTCCAATCAAACCATGATCGGGCTCGGTAATAATGAAAGTGGGAATACCAACAACATAGTCTTTAAATCGACCTTTTGCTTCGAAACGCGCACGAAACTCACTTTCTTGAATAAATTTGGTGAAACGGGGGGCAATGCCACCACCAATATACACGCCACCACGTGTTCCCATATTAAGGGCAAGGTTTCCTGCAAAACTACCCAAAATTTTGCAGAATTGTTTCAAAGTAGCCACACATAGAGCACAACTACCATTGAGAGCTTTTTCAGTAATATCTGCGGCATCCGTTAACTCAGCTTCAGAATGTTCGTATTCGGAAAGAGCCTGATATATCTGTACTAATCCACGGCCAGATAACACCTCTTCAGCAGAAGCATGACCTAGCTTTTTAGTTAAAAAACGTAAAATGGCTATATCAAGCTCATCTACTGCGGCAAAGTCTACGTGTCCACCTTCGCCATCTAGCGCTAACCAGCCATCTGCTGAAGGAGCTAAATGTTTGACACCTAAACCTGTACCAGGGCCAAACACTGCAATATTTTCGTTCTCTTTAATTGAGCCAGCTCCAACTTGGAATTTTTGTTGGTCGCTTAACACTGGTACTGCATGGGCTACAGCTGTAAAGTCGTTAATCACACCTAACCAGTTAAGGTTCAACTCTTGCTGCAAATCAGCTATAGAAAAATCCCAATGGTTATTCGTCATTGATATCTTGTCGCCTGTAACAGGGCAAGCAACACCAAGACAGCCAGCACTAAATGTAACGTTAGAATATTCAGTAAAATAGGCCTTTATAGCACCAGTGATGGTAGCAAAATCAGCACACAAATATTTTTTTATGTTACTAATACTAGCTCCATCTACTTGGGCGATACGTATATTGGTACCGCCAACATCAGCAACAAACTTCATACTTAATCCTGACCTAAAAACAGTGAACAAGCGCCCTGCTCCGCACCTGTTAAGGTAGTACGTACAGCCGCAAACATTTCTCTACCCATGCCAATTTGGTGATTTGCAACATCTGTTACTTTAGCTTCGCGACTTGCTAATTCCTCATCACTAACTAACACAGACATAACGCCCGTTGCCGTATCTAATTCGATCATATCGCCAGTATTTACTTTAGCTAATAAGCCTCCCTTCAACGCTTCAGGAGTCACATGGATAGCAGCAGGAACTTTACCTGATGCACCAGACATACGACCATCGGTCACCAAGGCAACTTTGTAACCTCTATCCTGCAATACGGCAAGAGGTGGCGTCAAACTATGAAGCTCAGGCATACCAATAGCAGATGGGCCTTGGAATCTCACAACAACGACACAGTCTTTATTTAATTCATCAGCTTTAAACGCAGCGTGGAGTTCAAACTGGTCTTCAAACACCACAGCTGGGGCTTTGATATTACAATGAGGGTCACGCAAAGCTGATGTTTTCATTACAGCACGACCTAAGTTACCGGATAAAACCGATAAACCACCGTCAACTTTAAAAGGCTTGTCTGCTGACGCCACTACCTCTTTGTCAAATGACTCTCTAGGTCCGTCTTGCCAAATCAACTCACCATCTTTTATCACTGGCTCTTGAGTATATTGCTCAAGGCCATCACCACATATGGTTTTAACATCGTTGTGTAACAGCCCTGCATTTAGAAGCTCTCTGAACAATAAAGCCATGCCACCAGCAGCAGTAAAGTGATTAATATCTGCAGAGCCATTTGGATATATTCTAGTTAATAAAGGAACCACTCTTGATATGTCAGCGAAATCATCCCAATTGATAATGTAGCCTGCTGATCTAGCCACAGCCACTAAATGCATGGTGTGGTTAGTTGAACCACCTGTAGCTAATAATGCGACAAGACCATTCACTATAGCTTTAGCATCAACAATATGACCCATTGGACGGTAATTATCGCCAAGATCTGTGATACGAGTGATCTGTTTAGCTGCAGCATCCGTTAAGGCATCTCTCAAAGGAGTACCAGGATTAACAAAAGAAGACCCAGGAAGGTGTAGCCCCATGGTTTCTACGACCAGTTGATTACTATTAGCCGTACCATAGAAAGTACAGGTTCCTGCAGAGTGGTAAGACTTAGACTCTGCATCTAACAACTCTTCTCTAGTCGCTTTACCTTCAGCATAAGCTTGACGAACACGGGCTTTTTCTTTATTTGGAATACCAGACGGCATGGGGCCAGCAGGTACAAAAATACTTGGTAAATGTCCGAAGCTCAGGGCTCCCATCAGTAACCCAGGTACAATTTTGTCACAGATACCCAACAGCAAGTTGCCATCAAACATGTTATGAGATAACGAGATAGCCGTTGCTTGAGCAATAATATCTCGGCTCATTAAACTAAGATCCATACCTGGCGTACCCTGAGTCACGCCATCACACATAGCAGGCACACCGCCAGCGAATTGAGCGACACTGCCCACTTCACTTACTGCTTTTTTAAGCAGTGCCGGATAATCTTCATAGGGTTGATGAGCCGATAACATGTCATTGTATGAAGATACAATAGCGATATTAGCTTTGGTCATACTACGTAAGTCAGCTTTATCTTCTGTACCGCAAGCGGCAAAGCCATGGGCTAAGTTACCACATGATAACACACCACGATGAGGCCCTTCTAAACGAGCGGCTTCTATTTTATCTAAATACGCTTTGCGAGTATTTTTACTTCGTTCGATAATTCGTGCAGTGACTTCCTGAATGGCAGTGTTCACAGTTTTCTCCAAAAAATTTTAAATTAATTGTTTTCCTATCTGGCTATGGAGCCCACAACAACTCTACATCAGCATTATTCAATACTGCACGAATCGGCATTTCCATTTCGTTGTCACCAGATAAAGCAAGGTCTAATACTTCTTTTTTACTATCACCTGTTAAATGTAGAAAAATTTGCTGACTATTTAATAAGGCAGGCAAGGTCAATGACATTCTCTGATTTGGAGCAGTAGTAGGTTGTACAGCTATATAAGACTGACCAGATTCAAGGTCTAACCCTTCAGATATTTGCTCTGAACAAGGAAATAAAGACGCAGTATGTCCATCTTCACCCATGCCTAGAATCACTACATCAAAAGGAGTATGTATATCTTGCAAATTACTCGCACACTGTTGAACCGCTTCGTTAGCATTAGCATGGTGAGTTTTTAATGGGAAAAAATTAGCGTTAACTGCATTATTTATCAGAAGTTTCTCACGTAACATTTTTTCATTTGACGCATCATTACCATTATCAACCCAGCGTTCATCAGCTAAGCTAATATCTACTAAATCCCAAGCTAAGCTGACTTTAGATAGCGCTTCGAATAAAGCAGCAGGAGTTCTGCCACCTGAAACAATTAAGCTAGCTCGTCCGTTTTCTTCAATTCCATCTCTTAATAATTTAGATATCTTGCGTGTGAATGCTAAGTTTAGCTGTTCTGGAGTTCTAAATTTTGATCGCGTTAACGCCATTATTTTTTCCCTATTTTACTTTCATACCAAGCTCTGTCTTCTCTCGCCAATAATGCAATAGAAGAAACGGGCCCCCAAGTTCCCGCTTGATACGGTTCTGGGGATTCGTTACTAGAATTCCATGCAGCGAGTATTCCATCAACCCAAGTCCAAGCGGCTTCAACTTCATCTCTACGTACAAACAATGACTGATTACCTAGCATTACTTCCAACAGTAATTTTTCATAGGCGTCTGCTATACGTTCGTCTTTGAAAGTGTCAGAAAAACTCAAGTTCAATTTAGATTTTTGTAAGTTCATTGCACCTGAACTAGTCAATCCTGGCACCTTATTCATAACCGTAACTTCAACGCCTTCATCTGGTTGTAGACGAATAGTTAATTTATTTGGGGGTAGCTGAGTGAAGCTATCCTTAAACAAGTTATGGGGCTGGCGCTTGAAGAAGATATTAACTTCACTAGTTTTGTTTGGTAATCGTTTACCTGTTCTCAAATAGAAAGGAACACCTGCCCAACGCCAGTTGTCTATTTCTACTTTCAACGCGATAAACGTTTCAGTGGTACTTTGCTGGTTAGCATCAGGCTCATCTAAATACCCGGGGACTTCTTTACCCTTTATAAATCCTTCAACATATTGGCCACGAACAGTGTTCTGACGTACGTTTGATGCATCAATAGGCCGCAGCGCTTTAAGCACTTTTAGTTTTTCGTTACGTATATTTGTTGCGTCTAGTGTAGCCGGAGGCTCCATCGCAATCAGCGTTAAAATTTGTAACAAGTGGTTTTGCACCATATCACGCATTTGACCTGCATCGTCAAAATAGCCCCAACGACCTTCTATGCCAACAGACTCAGCAACGCTAATTTGCACGTGATCAATACAGTTATGATCCCAGTTGGTTGCAAATATTGAATTCGCAAAACGCAACGCAACTAAGTTCAATACCGTTTCTTTACCTAAATAATGATCTATGCGATAGATTTGTCTTTCTTCAAAAAACTCTGCAACTTGATCATTAATTACTTTTGAAGATTCTAAATCGTGTCCAAGTGGCTTTTCTAGCACCACACGCATACTTTTATCGATAATTTTAGCCGCTTTTAAGCCACGGCAAATGTCACCAAAAATTGAAGGCGGAGTAGCAAAGTAACAAACCATAGTTCGTTTTGCATCAACATGCTCTTTAAACACTTTGTAGCTGTCCGCATTCTTCATGTCGACACAAACATAATCTAATTTTTCTTTGAATCTATCCCAAGTTTCTGGACAAAGGTCTTCTTTAGTAAAATTTTCGATATTTTCTTTTACTAAAGTTACGTATTCTTCAATACTGATATCTTGACGTGCTACCCCAATTACTTTGGTTTCAGCATGCATCAAATCAGCTTTTTCGAGTTGATATAGGGAGGGTAAAAGTTTGCGTCTGGCCAAGTCACCTTTGGTACCAAACAAAACAAAGTCACAAGGTTCGAATGAATTTTCCAAAACCATTTTTTTTGCCTACTTAAATATTTAGAGAAAATGTTGCTGAAAATGATCCTCGTACTACAAAATGGATCAACGATCATATGATATAAAATTTAACATCATATGTAGTAAATTTACAACTTATCATGGTCAATTCATCATAAATATGACCCATTTGGTCTATTAATTTTATAAAAACTGTAAATAATCATGTTAAAAAATTACAACTACAGTATCCATAAGGATAATTACAATGGTAATCTTACCAATAAGGTGAAGCCATTATAATGAAGTTTTCTGCTAAATATGAACATTCTAGAAAAAATAACTCAACATAATTCTTTGTTTAGTAAATCAGAGCGCAAAGTTGCGGAGATTATCCTCGCAAATCCTCAGACTGCAATACATAGCAGCATAGCTACGTTAGCTAAAATGTCAGGCGTCAGCGAACCTACAGTTAACCGGTTTTGCCGTAGGCTAGACACCAAAGGTTATCCTGACTTTAAACTCCATCTAGCCCAAAGCCTTGCCAATGGGACACCATATGTAAATAGACATGTGGAAGAGAATGATGGGCCTGACGAGTACACCAAGAAAATTTTCGAGTCGACAATGGCTTCACTAGAAGTCGCTCGTCAATCAGTAGATATTAATACAATAAATCGAGCAGTAGACCTGCTAACTCAAGCACAAAAAATCTCTTTTTTCGGTTTAGGTGCCTCTGCATCAGTAGCTCACGACGCATTAAATAAATTTTTTAGATTCAACGTTCCTGTTGTTTATTTTGAAGATATTTTAATGCAGCGCATGAGTTGTATGAATTGTGGTGAGGAAGATGTAGTGGTTTTAATTTCACACACCGGACGTACAAAGAGCTTAGTTGAGATTGCGCAAATTGCCCGAGGAAACGATGCAACGGTTATGGGTATAACTTCAAAAGGCAGCCCTTTAGCGAAAGAATGCAATATAGTGCTATCTCTTGAGGTACCTGAAGACACTGACATGTATATGCCTATGGCATCTCGGATAGCACAATTGATATTAATCGATATTTTGGCCACTGGCTTTACCCTTAGAAGGGGTAATAAATTTAGAGAAAACCTAAAACGAGTCAAAGATACATTGAGAGGGTCTAGGTTTGATAAAAGAGGCGCTCCTTAATCTTAAGCAATGACATATAAAAAGAATTTTAGTGCTCTTTTTTTTCGGAATCATTTCACTTTAAGGCTGTTTTGCACTACCATTTTCGTAATAAAATTACAGATTTGTTAATTTATGACAAATTAAAGCCCAAGTGCTTATAGCCGTCATAAATAATTAAAAGAGTATTGCTAAAATCTAGCTATGCTAATAAACGTAAAATTTATTTTTCTAACATCTATCATTTAAAGGTAGATTATTAATGCGCGACAACTATAGAGCAATATAATCATGTTAAGACGAACAAAAATACTGGCGACTTTAGGTCCATCTACGGATACCGTTGAACAAATTGAGGGAATTCTTAAAGCTGGCGCCAATGTGGTAAGGATGAATTTTTCTCACGGTACTGCACAAGACCATATAGATCGCGCTGAAAAAGTTCGTATTGCAGCGAAAAAGCTCGGTAAATATGTTGCTATATTGGGTGATTTACAAGGCCCTAAAATTCGCGTAGCAAAATTTGCTGAAGGCTCCATCATTTTAAAAATTGGTGATCATTTTATTCTTGATGCTGATTTAGACCGTGATGCTGGAAACCAAGAGTCTGTAGGTATTGATTACAAAGCCTTGCCTCAAGATGTTTCGGCTGGCGATGTATTATTATTGGATGACGGTCGTATTCAATTAAAAGTAGACAGTGTAGAAGGAAACAAGGTTCACACCAAAGTAACAGTTGCAGGTAAGCTTTCAAACAATAAAGGAATTAACCGTCAAGGTGGTGGGCTATCTGCTGAAGCACTTACCGAAAAAGATAAAGAAGATATAGTTACAGCAGCGAAAATTGGCGTTGATTATTTAGCCGTTTCTTTTCCCCGTTCAGGTGATGACTTACGTTATGCACGTCAGCTAGCAGAAAAAGCAGGCTGCAGTGCTATGATTTGTTCTAAAGTTGAGCGAGCTGAAACCGTTGCTTCTGATGAAGCTATCGATGACATTATCTCTGCATCGGACGCTGTAATGGTTGCGCGAGGTGATTTAGGAGTAGAAATAGGTGATGCTGAGCTAGTAGGCGTACAGAAGAAGCTTATTTCTCGTTCAAGACAGCTTAATAAAGTAGTTATCACAGCGACCCAAATGATGGAGTCTATGATAACTAGCCCGATGCCAACACGTGCTGAAGTAATGGATGTGGCAAATGCTGTTTTAGACGGAACAGATGCTGTTATGTTATCGGCCGAAACTGCAGCTGGAGAATTCCCAGTTGAAACGGTAGAGGCGATGGCTCGTGTTTGTATGGGAGCTGAAACCCATCCAAGCGTAACGGCTTCAAAACATAGAATGAATGAAGAGTTTACAAGCGTAAGTGAAACCGTTGCTTTTAGTGCTATGTACTCTGCAAACCACTTAAAAGATATAAAAGCGATTGTTGCGTTGACAGAGAGTGGCAGCACTCCTCTACTTATGTCACGTATTACAACCTCATTGCCAATTTATGCATTGTCTATGAATATTAATTCATTAAACAAAATGGCATTATATAGAGGTGTTAAACCTGTTTTCTTTGACGATAGTAATAGTGAATCAGGTCACCTAAAACGTGATGTTGTTGCTGTTTTAATAGAAAAAGGTTTATTAAATACAGGTGATCGTTTTGTATTCACCTATTGTGACGGACAGGCAGAAACTATAAGTACAAATACTAGTAAAATTTGGACTGCTTAAATTTCAATTAGTTAATTTACAGTTAATTTAAAAACGGGCTCGGTTGAGCCCTTTTTGTTGCCTAATTTTAAATCGAAAATACACCTCTTACATACAGCTCAATTGAGAAGACGACTCAGAATTATCATCGCCAGAAATAGATCTTCATTACATAAATAAAGTAAACTTATACAACTTGGATATTACACTCAAACTACTAATGTAATAGATAGGGTGTGTAATGAGTACTAATAAAGAATTTGATATCATAATTTATGGCGCAACAGGGTTTACTGGTCGCTTAGTCGCTGAATATTTAGTGAAACAATACTCTGGAGATAGCTCATTAAAGTGGGCGATGGCTGGACGAAGTGCAGCTAAACTAACCCAAGTTAGAGACGAGATAAACGCCCCCAAAAACACGCCTCTTGTTATTGCTGATGCACAAGATTCAAGCTCAATTCAAGCAATGCTGAATCGCACTAAATTAATCCTCACAACCGTTGGCCCATATCAGGTTTACGGTTCAGATCTTGTAGCAATGTGTGCTAAATCTGGTGTCGACTACGTTGACTTATGCGGAGAGCCTGTATGGATGAGCGAAATGATCCCCGCCCATGAAAAAACAGCCCAATTAAGTGGCGCTCGCATTGTATTTTCTTGCGGATTTGATTCCATCCCCTCTGATATGGGTGTTTATCATCTACAAAACCTAGCCAAGCAACAGTTTGGTAAGGTTATGCCTAAAATAAGATGTAGAGTCAGAAAGATGAAAGGTACTTTCTCAGGAGGAACCGCAGCTAGCTTTAAAGAAACTCTAATAGCTGCCAAAAAAGACCCAGTTAAAATGAAAGCTTTGCTCAATCCATTTTCACTCACACCTGATTATACAGGGGCTGAACAACCCTTTGGTAATAAACCATTCTACGAAGAAGACTTGGGGAGCTGGGTCACTCCTTTTGTTATGGCGGTAATTAACACCCGTAACGTACAACGCTCTAACTTTCTTTTAAATAACGCCTACGGTGAAGATTTTGTTTACGACGAAATGTTTATGACCGGTCCAGGTGAAAAAGGAGAAGCGATAGCTAATGCCATGGCAGATGATAAAAGTATGAGCGGTGACGACGGCCCTAAACCAGGAGAAGGCCCCAGCAAAGAAGAACGTGAATCTGGATTTTATGATTTACTATATATAGGTTCTGATGCACAAGGAAATGAAATTAAGCTATCAGTTAAGGGCGATAGAGACCCAGGGTACGGCTCAACATCGAAAATGATAGCCGAAACTGCAATATGCCTGGTAAAAGATGCCTCAAATACCAAAGGAGGTATTTGGACCACGGCACCTGCTATGGGTGACAAACTAATTCAACGCTTACAACAAAAAGCAGGTCTAACCTTTACTCAAGAATAAGCAGGTTCAAAACATTTAGTTCGTAGGGTTTGATCTGGAATACGATCAAGCCCTATTAACCCAAGTTACTGCAATTTGCCTTAATATAGTTATCTATACCAACCCGCAATACTAAACCTGTCAATCTGGCTTTCTAAGACTTCATGGGGAAATACGTCACTTAAAAATAAAACACATTGATTAAACAAAGGCGCTAATTTCAATAAGGAATTAACTTGTTTTTGATCAGCATATAAGCATAACTCACCCCCATCTCCCGTTTGCCAATCTGGCGTTAAGTAAAAAACAGAGCTTAATCTACGATTTTTTTGAGTTGATGATTGCTGTGATTTAAATGCATCTAAATGACGTAAGTAAAAATCCCCTTTTTGATAACGTGAGTAATGACATTCAAATTCAGACAACCCCATAAATAATCTTTCATTCACCCCCTGTTTGAGTTGCTCCATCACAGAGATATATGTCATTTGAGGGGCCGTTTGTTGTGTTAACCACAAAGTGCTATCTGTTCTGATCTTACTATTTAACTTGTTGTCTTTATTTCTTCCAATACCGGCCGCCTTAAACTCTGTCCTAGATAATACTTCAACATCAGTTAAAAGCGATGACGCCAAATCAATTGGCAAAAAATTATCTAGTAATACATAGCCTTGCGATGCAATAGTGTCAGCAATTAGATCTAAGACTTGGTCAGTCAAGAATATATTATTTAGATTACTCATTCTGATTCTTCAAAAAAATTTGGATAAGTATATCTAAATTATCTAGCGAGAGTACTGGATAGTCTAAGGAAGTGAGGAATATAAGCGCTATCTAAAATTAGATAAATCTATTAAGAGCTCAGCTGCAGGTTACTGTTAGTTGTACATATTTGTTGGGTTGTGACAAATGTATTTTGGATAAGAGCCGCATCGCTACTTGCTCGGTGCCGTTGTTCTTGCATCTCTCTAAACAAGTTATCTTTAGTTACATGCCACAAAGACATTTGTTGTTCATTTAAAATCATCTCTAAAGAGCTTACTTGAAATTGCATTAACACCCCCGCAGCATGGAATAACTTAATAAGCCAAGTATCATCAACAACCCAACCATCTGAGTAAACCACTTGCCCTTGAAGAAATTGATTCAGTTGATGACATACAGACTCAACAGACTCACCTTTCTCTTCTAAAAGTTGCCGACTAATACCATGCAGAGACTCTGCTTTGTCATCCCAATGGGTCCAATCACCTTGAGGTTTGATAAGACAACAAAAACGTTCGCCGGCATCGTTAATCACCCCCACTTCAATAGGATAACTTGCAGCCCCAAAGCCACTTGCTTCAATATCAATAATTGTTGGAACCAAAATTTTTTCTCTCACAACTTTACTAACAGGCTTATTAATACGGATAATTTAACACTCCAAAATTAAAGTTGCATATCGCAAATATACAACTTAACTGAATGATTAATATGCACTTACTCAATAAGAGCGTTGGAGTAATGTAATTTACGAGCATTATCTAAAATAATGCCGTCATACCCTGGTGTCCTATTTAATAAATCCATTCCTTTTTGGACACCTAACACAAAAACAGCGGTAGATAGTCCATCATTTAAGGTACTACTAGGGCCAATAATCGAAACACTTTGCACCTCAAATGCAGACTTGCCCGTTTTCGGTGACAAAATATGATGGTAACGCTTACCATCTTCTTCAAAGTATCGTTCATAATCCCCAGAAGTCGATAAAGCAATATCAGCCAAAGGCAGCACAACAGCTTGTTTGTTTTTATTTCTAGGGTCTCTAATTCCTACCATCCAAGGTTTATCTAAACGATTTCCAAGTAATCGAGTATCACCACCAGCTGTGACCAATGCATATTTAATACCCATTTGTTGTAAAATATGGATTGAATTATCAACTGCATGGCCTTTAGCTATACCCCCTAGATCAATTTTTACATTCTTATGGGCAAAGAAAATGCTGTGAGTGGCTTCGCTTAATTTGATATGTCTGAAATCAATCGCGGGTAAAAGTTCATCAATATTCTCTTGCTCGGGTTTTTGATTTTCACGATAATCATAAAGAAAACCAACACTCGCAAAGGTAATATCAAATGCACCTTGGGTTTCTTGAGATAGCTCTATCGCTAAACTAATCAAGTCATATAACTCTTCAGATACAACGACTGGACCAAGGGACGCTTCAGCATTTAACTTACTCAACTCACTTGAAGGCTTGTAAGGACTCATTAGACTATCTATGCGCCGCATTTCATCCATGACGGCTTCTGTGGCAGCTTCCCCCATGGCAGCGGAGTCACTCCATAATTCAACATGAATATTGGTGCCCATGATCCCCTGTGTACTTTCAAACCACTGACCAAAACTACTAGCTGAATAAAAAGCAAATATAAAAAGTAGACAAGACAAACCAAACAGTTTTTTCATAATTATAAATCTAATCCTAGTTGATAAAGCTGATTCTTCTTTAACCCAAATTGTTCAGCTGTGATAGCTGAGGCTTTTTTTAAAGGAAGTTCATTCATTAAAAGCTTTAATAGATTAATGGCTTCAGCAGGCACTTCTGTTTGATTAGGCTTTTCACCTGCAACCATTAAAACAAATTCACCTCTTTGGTGGTTAACATCAGCTTCCAGCCAATTCAAGCAAGCTTGTGCGGTTCCAGAATAAAATGTTTCAAAGGTTTTGGTTAACTCTTTTGCCAATACCATCTCACGCTCAGAACCAAGCTCAGTTATTATCTGTTTAACCGTGTCCACCACTCTCCTGGGAGACTCATAAAAAACAGTTGTCATTGTTTCAACTAATAACTTTTGCAAGGCTTGTTGTTTGGCCATAGCTTTAACTGGTAAGAAACCTTCAAACTTAAATTTATCTGTCGCTAAGCCGGCTGCACATAATGCTGTTATTGCGGCACAAGGACCAGGTAAAGGGACCACTTTAATACCCGCAATTCTACATTGGTTAACAAATCCATAACCAGGGTCACTAATTAAGGGGGTACCTGCATCAGAAATCAAAGCGATATCTTCCCCCTGACTTAACTTTTCTATGAGCTGCTTAGATCGCTGCGCTTCGTTATGATCATGTAGTGAAATTAATCGTGTAGCAATTGTGTAATGCTGCAATAGCTTCTGACTATGCCTTGTATCTTCAGCGGCAACTAAATCGACTTCCCCTAGTATGCGCAATGCCCTATGGGTAATGTCTTCAAGATTGCCAATTGGCGTGGCCACAATAAATAAGGTGCCTGATTCAATCAAAGATAATTCTCCACGGTAAAGTTCTCGTTGTTGCTAGATATTTATTCCCGATACTATAAACTATTCGACACTTTCTTTTACGAGTATCAGCGATGAGTTTTCGAAGTTTTGGAGTATATAGCGTCGCGGTTTTCATATTATTTTCCTGTTCTAATACAGTAGAAAGAAAACCGCAAGTAGCAGAAAAAGCGCCTTCAGAAACACCAGTTGTAATAGTTAAAGACGGTGAATATTATCTGCAAGAAGCGAAAAAAAGCTACGTTAATACTCAGGACTCATACCAAGGTAATCTGCTGCTTCTATCGGCAGCAGAAGCTTTTCAAACAGAGGGCCGCTGCGATAAAAGCATTAAAATGCTGCAAGTTGTACGAAAAGAACTAAATGACGAACAATTGAGACGCCATAGTAATCTAATTATAGCAGAATGTTATTTTACACTTGATGACACCACTCATAAAAATGCTGATACATTACTATCAAATTTACCAAGCAACACCATATTTAGTGCTAGGATTAATGCTCTAGAATCTGAGTTCTATGTGAGAAAAAAGCAATGGCTCAAAGGAGCAAGCTCACTACTAAGAACTGCTGTCCCAGAAAATGAAAAAAGCCAAAAAATTTGGTCGTTTTTAAAAAACCTCAGTTTACGTGAATTAGAACAAGCTAGTTTACAGCATTCAAATTTACAGCCTTGGTTGCAACTGGCTATTATAAATAAGCGATTTGCTTTAAACCCAGCGGAATACAAACAACAACTTCTAAACTGGCAAAGCAGAAACCTAACCGAAACAATTGCAATTAATCTTCCCGAAGAAGTAATAAAAATGTTGCAACTAGAGCACATTAGCCCGTCAAAAATAGCGGTTTTAATCCCTTTAAGTGGTCGCTTAGCTAGTCAAGGAATAGCCATCAAAAAAGGGATACTTGCCTCTTATTATGAAGATTTAAAAAATGCTCAAATCAACGAAAATGAAATATTTAAAGAATTACATTTTTTCGATTCAGCGCTAAAAACACCAGAAGAATTAAATACTTCAGTGGCAAATTTTGATGTAATCATTGGTCCATTAATAAAAGAAAAATTAGCTGCACTTAAAGACATTTTGCCCGCAGACAAAATCATGCTCGGACTAAATAGACCTGAATCGACAAGTACTAACCCAACGAGTAATTCAATAACGGATTCATTAGAAACTGAACTACCAAAACCTGTAGAACAGTACTTCTTTTCTTTAGCCCCAGAAGATGAAGCACAGCAACTTGCTAGGCATATATTTAAACACCAGTTAGTTCATCCTGTGATATTTGCTGCTGAAGGATCCTCTACACAGCGAATGGCTCAAGCTTTCATCGACGAGTGGAAGAAACAAACAAACACTAGCCCAGAACTGACTAGCTTTACAACAAATAAAGACATGCGTATGAAAGTTTCAAGTGTGTTAGATGTGGCACAAAGTAAGGCTCGAATAAAACAAATAGAGTACTTATCAAATAAAGAAGTATTTGGCGTAGAAAGGAACAGAAGAGACATAGACGCAATAATACTATTCGCCAGTCCAGAACAAACAGAACTCTTAAACCCAATAATAGAGGCAAGTTTAAGTCCATTTGCTAGAAAGTCACTATCAGTATTCGCCTCATCTCGCAGTTACAGTATTGATATAAACCAAAACAGCCTTAGAGACTTACGCAACTTAACCTTTACTGATATGCCTTGGATGTTACCAGATCATGATTGGAAAGCGCTATCAGCTGAAGTAAATGCATTATGGCCTCAAGAAAAAGACAGCTTGTTAAGACTATTTGCTATGGGTGTAGATGCCTACAATTTGATCCCTCAATTACGTACATTAAGGCTACTTTCTAATGTAAATAGTCATGGTTTAACAGGAGATATTAATATTGACTCCCAGGGTATCATTCATAGAAATTTACCCTTGGCACAGGTTAAGCAAGATAAGGTAAGTCTAATTGGGATGGATTAAGCAAGCCATATCACCGTTAATTGGCAAAGAGGCCGAAGGGCTAGCAAGAACCTTCTTAGAGAAACAAGGTCTTAAATTCATTGAGCATAATTATCGCTGCCGCACAGGGGAGATAGATCTCATAATGCAAGATGGAGAACAACTAGTATTTGTTGAAGTTAAATATCGAACCCGTAGTCAATTTGGTTCTGCAATGGAGTACTTTCACCCTGCTAAACGTCGAAAATTTGTTTCGGCACTAATGTACTATATGCAAGAAAACCATTTAAACCCAAGTATTGCGCCCCATAGAATTGACCTAGTAGCAATAGACAACAATAAAGCTAACCAAGATGATATTAATTGGTTAAAGAACATTTAACTTAAGTATAAATATCTAGTTTAAAAATTATCAACAGGAGAGTTATGCTAGAAGAAATAAAGGCAAGTTTTACTGAAAGTATTCAAACGAAAATTGCCTCCATAGAAGTGCTACCAGAACATATAGCCAACGGGGCTTATATGGTAGTCAATGCCCTTATTAACGATAACAAAGTATTGTGTTGTGGTAATGGTGGCTCATCTGTAAGTGCACAGCATTTCTGTTCGTTACTACTGAATAAATTTGAAAGAGATAGACCAAGCTTACCTGCGATCCCCTTAACATCTGATGGAGCAATTTTATCTTCTATTGCTAACGATTATGAATTTGATGAGGTGTACTCAAAACAAGTCAGAGCATTGGGGCAAAAGGGAGATATCCTAGTTGTTATTTCTACGAGTGGTAACTCTCAGAATGTCATAAAAGCAATGGAAGCAGCGCTAAGTAGAGATATGACCATAATTGCTTTAACTGGCAAAGATGGTGGACAGATGGCGGGCTTGTTGGGGCAAAATGATGTAGAAATACGAGTACCATCAAATCGAGTGGCTAGGATACAAGAAGTTCATTACCTAGTTGTACATAGTTTATGTGAGAGCATAGATAATGCTCTATTTCCAGAATAGTCGTCAGGATGAAGAGCAATGATTAAGAATAAAACAAGCCGACTTACTATTGTAATTTTACTTAGCTTAGTAATGCAAAGCTGTGCTGGACTTATAATTGGTGCTGGCGTAGGTATGGTGTCAGTAGCCCATGATAGACGAACCTTAGGCACACAGGTTGACGATAGAACACTAACTGGAAGAGTGTCTACAGCGCTAGCAGATGACCCAGAAATAAAAGAACAAACAGGGATTGTGGTCCAAGTATTCAATGGCAGTGTTTTGTTAGTTGGGCAAGCCCCAACGAATACCTTAATACAAAAAGCAGAGCAACTTGTAAGCCCCATAAAAAATATTAATAAAATACATAATCAAATCAGGCTTGGTACGCCTATATCTGCGAGTACAATTGCAAACGATACTTGGCTGGCATCTAAAGTAAAAACCAAACTTTTGGCTGATAAACGTATAGATGGGTTACATGTTGAAATCGAAGTCGAAAACGGCGAAGTATTTCTAATGGGACTGGCAACACAAGAAGAAGCAGAAATTGCCACTGATATCACAAGAAATGTTTCAGGTGTAAAACAAGTCGTTAAGGTGTTTGAATATCTATAAATACCTGAATAAACAGACATAAAAAAAGCGCCACTGGCGCTTTTTTTATGTCTGTTTATTTTACTACGGTTAAGGTTGGCTTGCCTTTTTTAGGTTGAGATGGAGTCTCCTGTACATCAAGCTCCTCGACATCCTTCGTATCAGCGCTATCTTCAACTGTAAAAACAGTACCCGCTCCATTTTCTTTAGCATAAATAGCTAGTACAGCTGGACATGGTATAACTAGATTACGTGGTACCCCGCCAAAACGGGCCTCAAAGCTAACCTCTTGCAATCCTAAATGTAACTTTCCTGTTGAAGCAGGCGACACGTTTAACACAATTTGCCCATCTTGCACAAACTCTTGCGGAACTTGTGCGCCTGGGTAATGAGCATCGACTACTATGTAAGGAGTGAGATTATTATCAACAATCCATTCATAGAAGGCTCGTAACAAATAAGGTTGATTAGCAGTCATAAACAAGTCGCCCCTTTAAAGAGGTTTATGGATTTCACGTTCTTGATCGGTTAATGATGCTTTAAAAGAAGCTCTGTCAAAAATTCGATTCATATAAGCTCGAACATCTTTACTACCAGCACCATTAAGCTCAATACCTAAAGCAGGTAAACGCCACAATAACGGAGCTAAATAACAATCAACCAAGCTAAACTCTTCACTCATAAAGAATGGTGTTTCTGCGAACAAAGGTGCAAGAGCTAACAGCGCTTCACGAAGCTCATTACGGGCAGTGTCTACATCACCCTTGTTAGCGAGTATCTGTTCAACCAATACATACCAGTCATTTTGGATACGGTGCATAGTCAAGCGGCTTTGGCCTCTTGATACTGGGTATACAGGCATTAATGGAGGATGAGGGAAACGCTCATCTAAATACTCCATAATGATATGAGAGTTATATAAAACCAACTCACGATCAACCAAGGTAGGCACTGTGCCATAAGGGTTAAGATCAAGTAGATCTTCTGGCAAATTAGTTGGGTCAGTATATGAAATCTCTACGCCAACGCCTTTCTCTGCTAAAACAATTCGAGCTTGGTGACTATATATATCTAGCGTATCTGAAAATAACGTCATAATTGAACGTTTATTAGTGGCAACTGCCATTTAACTCTCTCCTAAATGCGAATGCATCGCTGCATATCTATTACTATTCGGTTATTTAATCAAAACTAACAGAAAAGAAAGGGGCCACTATCGGATAATAGCGCCCCTTTTTCAAAATTTTGCGGATTATACACTAATTGTACTCATAAGATGTGAGGAATTAATGTACATCTCTCCAATATTCTTTCTTCAGTAAGTAAATTAATACAAAGAGAACTAATAAGAATATTATTACCCAACGACCAATACTTTCTGATTCAAGACGTGAAGGTTCACCTATGTACACAAGGTAGTTAACTAAGTCTAACACTGCCGCATCATACTCAGGCGCGCTAAGCTCACCACTACCATCTGTTTTTATTCCCGCATGACGCTCAATCATTTCACCATCCACTAAAGCTTCTTCTGTAGCCATACGAGGTACGCCTTGAAGTTCTTGTAATACATGGGGCATTCCCACTTCTGGGAAAACTAAGTTATTAACCCCAAATGGTCGGCTTTCATCAACATAAAATGTGCGTAAATAGGTATAGATCCAATCAGCACCACGTACTCGAGCAACCAAAGTTAAATCCGGAGGCGGAGCCCCAAACCATTTAGCTCCTGACTCAGAAGGCATAGCGTTTTTGATATGTTCCCCCGGCTTTTCACCAGTAAATTGCAGGTACTCTTGACCTAAATCCATTGGGATACCTAGGTCTTCAAAAGTGCGTTGATATCTTTGATACTGGGTTTGGTGACAACCTAAGCAGTAATTCATAAACAATTTAGCGCCGTTTTGTAACGATGCTTTATCCGTTAGGTCATATTCTGCTTTATCTAAATGAGCACCACCGCCAGCAGCCAAAACTCCAAACGACATCAATAGAGACAATACAAAAGCTATCTTCTTCATTCTGTGATCCTCTCTGGTACTGGTTTGGTGCGTTCATTTTTGCTGTAAATAAATAACAAAGCAAAGAAACCAAAATACATAATAGTTGCTACTTGAGACGCAACGATTTTCCAGTTTTCTTGAGGTGTACCACCTAAGTATCCAAGGAAAATGAAAACAATAGCAAAGACAATTAGGTTCCATCTATGTAGGCCACAACGGTAGCGCCATGATTTAACCTTACCTCTATCTATCCAAGGTAATAAAGCCAACATAACAATCGCAGCAAACATACAGATTACACCACCCAATTTATGGGGTACGGCTTTCAATATTGCGTAGAAAGGCGTGAAATACCATACAGGGAATATATGCTCTGGTGTTTTAAGAGGGTTAGCAATCTCAAAGTTAGGATGTTCTAAGAAGTAGCCACCCATCTCTGGGTTGAAAAACATCACATAACAGAAGAGTATTAAGAATACACTAAAGCCAACTAAGTCTTTCAATACTATGTGTGGGAAGAAAGGCACTATGTCATCAACAATATCGTACTTACTTGTATAGTATTCGTGAATTTTAAACTTAGTTTTTTCATCTTCAGATAACGAACCTTTCTTACGTTTTACATCAGTTCCATCAGGGTTATTTGAACCTACTTCATGCAATGCAACTATGTGTAAGAACACCAAGATAACAATGACTAAAGGTAATGCAATAACATGTAATGCAAAGAACCTGTTCAGTGTCGCCCCGGAGATAACATAATCACCCTGGATCCAAATCACTAAATCAGGACCAATAACAGGAATAGCACTAAATAAAGATACGATTACTTGAGCACCCCAGTAAGACATTTGTCCCCATGGAAGTACATAGCCCATAAATGCTTCAGCCATTAATGCCAAGTAAATAAACATTCCGAACAACCACAGTAATTCACGTGGTTTTTGATATGAACCGTAAATCATACCTCTGAACATATGCAAGTAAACAACGATAAAGAATGCTGAAGCGCCAGTACTATGCATGTAACGTAGTATGTAGCCGTATTCAACATCTCGCATTATATATTCAACAGATGCAAATGCTTCCTCAGCCGTTGGCGTAAAACTCATGGTTAACCAAACACCGGTAACAATTTGGTTTACTAATACTATGGTGGCCAAAAAACCGAACATATACCAAAAGTTCATATTTCTAGGAGCTGGATATTGGATGGCGTGCATATTCGCTACGCGCATTATGGGGAGACGATACTCAACCCAATCCATTAGATTTTTCCACATATTATGCTGCTCCCTCTTCAGAACCGATCAACAGGGTATTGTCATCAATGAACATGTAAGGAGGAACAACCAAGTTCAAACCAGCAGGTACGTTTTGGAAAACCCTACCAGCCATATCAAACTTAGAGCCATGGCAAGGACAGAAAAACCCTTCTTGCACGCCTTCAACGTACTCTGCAAATGCCCCATCTTTTAAATGCTGCGGAGAGCAACCTAAATGTGTACAAATACCCACTAACACTAAGTATTCTTCTTTTAATGAACGATATGGATTTTTAGCAAACTCTGGCTGTTGCTCTTGTTCTGAATTAGGATCTTTTAACTTATCGTCATGAGCAGCCAAAGACGCTAATAACTCAGGTGTTCTGCGAGCAATCCAAACTGGCTTACTTCTCCAAATAACCCGAATCAGCTGTCCGGGTTCAATTTTACTGATATCGGCTTCTACATCAGCCCCAGCAGCTCTCGCTTTTACACTAGGGTTCCAGGATCCTATAAAGGGCACTGCTACACCGACTACACCGACACCACCTACAACAGAAGTTGCAACAGTCAAAAAACGACGTCTATTACTACTATCAGGCTGGTTTTCGGTTTCAGACGAATCATGCGCATCTAAAGATACATTGCTCATCCACTAATCTCCGAGGGTTGGATTGACAAATATTAACCTATCAGCGGTGTCAAAATACACAGAAGTGACAGGAAATATAAAGGTTTCGTTATTAACAGAAAATGATAAAAGAAAAACCACATAAAAGACAAGGAAATCGTCAATAAAATGAAGAAATACTGACACTTAATACCTTTGGGTAAAAAGCAGGCAATAAAAAACCCGACAAAAGCCGGGTTTTTGGTATTTCTTTTGAAAAGAAATTCGTCTGACAATTAACGTTTTGAGAATTGTGGACGCTTACGTGCTTTATGTAGACCAACTTTCTTACGTTCAACTTTACGTGCATCACGAGTAACAAAGCCCGCTTTACGTAACGCTGGACGAAGAGTTTCGTCAAATTCCATCAAAGCACGTGTAATGCCGTGACGAATTGCACCAGCTTGACCACTAATACCACCACCGGCAACGGTAACGTATAGGTCAAATTTTTCAGTCATTTCAACTAATTCTAGCGGTTGACGCACGATCATACGCGCAGTCTCACGACCAAAGAACTCGTCAAGAGGACGTTTATTTACAACAATGTTGCCACTACCTGCACGAAGAAAAACACGAGCGGTAGAACTTTTGCGTCGGCCTGTGCCGTAATATTGATTATCTGCCATCTGTAATGCTCCTTAAAGGTCTAAGACTTGAGGCTGTTGAGCAGCATGCTTATGCTCAGGACCAGCGTAGACTTTCATTTTGCGGAACATATCGCGTCCAAGTGGACCTTTAGGCAACATACCTTTAACCGCTTTTTCAATGATCATCTCTGGTTTGTGGGCTTGCAACTTCTCGAAAGTAGTATCTTTAAGGCCACCTGGATATCCAGTATGAGAATAGTAAATTTTGCCTTTGGCTTTATTACCAGTAACAGTTACTTTCTCAGCGTTGATCACAACTATGTAGTCACCAGTATCCACATGTGGAGTGTACTCTGGCTTATGCTTTCCGCGTAAACGGCTAGCAATCTCAGTCGCTATACGACCAAGAGTTTTGTCTGCGGCGTCAACCACATACCATTCACGTTTTACCGTTTCTGGCTTTGCAACAAAAGTTTTCATTTTAAAATTACCCGAAATATATAAATAATCGTTACTTGGCTTCATGCTCGATATTTTACTACCGACTGCTACACAAAACCGCTAAAAATCAATACTTTGACCCCTTCGAGTCGTATGATTTATCCGCTTTCCCAAAGCGGGGGCAACTGGGCAGGGCGCGAATTATACAGAAGTTACCTTAAAACGCGAGTATAAAATTTAAGCTTTTTACTAAATTAGTTATTTTGCTTTTTTATTTCTAACCTTTGCTCCATGTAAAAAGCTACTTTTCACTTGAATAAAGCCATTTACACTCTTAGTTTTTAACTAATACGCCAACTTGAACCTACAAGTGCTTCTCTATACTTTGTGATAGTCACCCTTTTTAATTCCTATGCCCTAAACTCATATACAACCTTTATCTCTAAGTCACATTAGAGATATTTTGCAACGCCACTGAGATTTTTTGAAATTTAACCGAAAGTATAATGGTCTCTAAGTTACATAATGGACTACATTAACTAAATATTAGCCCATTTCTTTTAACTATATTTACTTAGGATTACATTTATGAAAAACACCAATACCATTAAGTCAGCGTTATTATTAGGTTGTACTATTGCCGCTTCACAAATAGCCACAGCAAAACCAAATGATCAGTTAACCCTAGCTGAAGCTACACCTGAAAAAATAAAAGTAGCCGTACAAGAATGGAAAGAAGGTAACAGATTACGTGGCCGTAAAGATAAGTGTTATGGCATTGCATTAGCGGGTGAAAACGACTGTAAAGCAGGAGCAGGCACAAGTTGTGAAGGTACCTCTACCGTAGATTTTCAAAAAAATGCTTGGACCTACTCACCTAAAGGTTCTTGTGAATTTATCGTTACACCACACGGTGCCGCCTCTAAAAAGCCCATCGCTTAAATTTATACTGATTTCCAATGCAAGAACTAACTAAATTGCCCGCTACTGCGGGCATTTCTTTAAAGCCAGAATATTTCGACTCTATTAACCATTGCTTAGAAAAAAATATGTGGTTTGAGGTACATGCCGAAAACTACCTTATTCAAGGCGGTCCAAGGTTAGAAAGGCTTCAGGATATTGCACGGGATTTCCCATTAAGTATTCATGGAGTAGGAGCCTCCTTAGGAGGGCCAGAACCGATTAATACAGCACATATAAAACGGCTCACTAACTTACTTAACTTGGTGCCTACTGCAGCATTCTCTGAACATATTGCTTGGTCTGGAACAGAAGGCAATTATTTGGCTAATCTCATGCCGACCCCAGTGACAACAGAATCCTTAAATAATACCGCACATAACATTCAGCAGTTGCAAGAAGCACTTCAAAGACCAATATTAATAGAAAACCCAGCCAACTACCTAAACTTCAAAGGCGACATGTCTGAGCCTGAATTCATGATGTCTCTAGTCCGAAAAACTGGCTGTGGAATTTTACTCGATGTTAATAACCTTTTCATCAGCGCTAATAACACAGGTATTGACCCTCAAAGTTATATTGAAAACTTAGACCCAGCATCATTAGGTGAAATACACATTGCAGGCCATTCCACGGATCCCATTGAAAAAGACTTATTAATTGACTCCCATGACAATGACATATCCAAAGGAGTATGGGACTTATTAGACAAGGCTCTGTCACATATAGGTCCCTGTCCTGTACTTATAGAAAGAGACGCTAATTTGCCAACCTTCGATGTGCTGCTAAAAGAAAGAAACATGGCACAAAATCGAATTAACGCCCACAAAGAAGTAACCTTACATGAGTGAGTTTCATACCGCACTTATAGAATATGTAAAAACTGGAAGCTTAGAAGATATAATGCCACATATATCTGACCTTGAAAGCAAACGTCGCTTAGCCGTTTATCGCAATACCTTCATAAGCGGCTGCATTGATGGACTCACTAGAAAATACCCTAGTTGTGAGAAGCTATTAGGTGTAAACTTTTTTAAAACACTTGCCCGTGAATTTTCTATTACTAATCCGCCTTCTAACCCTGTACTCAATGAATTTGGAGAGATCTTTCCAGAATATATTCGAGATGCACTTCACCAAACGCACCCGGATTTGAGCTATGTCTGGGATGTATGCCAATTAGACAGAGCTTGGCATCGTGCTTATTTTGCTGCCGAAAAAACGCCCCTCGATGAAGCAGCAATCGAAGCACTCGTAGTTGATATAGAAAATAAATCTTTGTCGCTGCATCCAAGTGTACAATTAGTAAAACTTGAGTGGGCAGTAACAAGCTTATGGTCACAACTTAGAGATAGTGACCTAAGTGAAGAAATATCAATCGAAGTCAACCCCAAAACCATTATGGTGTGGCGCGATTCTGAGACTATTTTACACAGAACTTTACTAGCATCGGAAGCGTTATTTATCAGTAGCATTTATGAAGGTAGAACCTTGGGAGAGTCAGCCGAAATAGCCATGCAAAGTGACGACTTAGATATCAGTAATACCTTTAGCCAACTTCTACTTAATAACTTAATAACTTAATAACTTAATAACTTAATAACTTAAAAGGCACGCACATGATTAGTTTATACAAGAGCTTAACCGCAAAGCTCAACTTGTACTTAACAGACATTACCCTTCTTACAGCTAGACTATTAGCAGCTAATGTTTTTTTTTCATCGGGAATGACCAAGTGGAACGGCTTTCTGAGCTTTAACCCTGAAAAATACGATCTGTTTCTATATGAGTTTTTCTGCCCAGATCCAATCCGTGAAGGGGCTCTATTATTGTGTGACGCAGAAACTCTAGATTATGTTGAAGGGTCTTCTATCATCACCTTTATCGAATCCTTAGCGGTTGGCGCGGGAGTAGCAGAGATAGTGTTCCCTATTATGCTAGCGCTAGGTATATTCACCCGCTTAGGTGCGGCAGGTTTAATTGGAATGACCTTATTTATCCAACTTGCAGTATTCCCAACTTGGGATCATTGGTGGAACCCCGCTGTTTGGTGGTTTGTAACACTATTAACATTACTCAGCATGGGGCCTGGAAGGTTGTCGTTGGATAAATTGCTAGGATTAGAAAACAAACAATAAGCTAACAGCATGCAAAATACCTCTCAAAGCCCTTTGGGAGGTAAACTTATGCCTAACGTTTCGGCACCAATAAGGCTGGATCTAGCCTTTCTTTAAACCAATTAATACGCCAATCTAAATGCGCACCCGTTACTCTTCCTGTAGCACCAATTTCTGCCACTAAATCACCCTGTTTTACTTTAGTACCGGCAGTAACAAGGCCTTTACTTAAATGTAAAAAAGTCGAGGTCACACCAAACCCGTGGTCAATAATCATAGTACCACCAGAGTAATACATATCTGGCTCAAACAAGGTCACTATGCCATCAGCAGGAGCATAAACAGGCGTACCAGTTGGCCCAGCAACATCTAATCCAAAATGAGGTCGTTTGGGTGTGCCATTAAACACTCGGCGGCTACCATACACTCCGCTAATTGGACCTTCAGCTGGCCAAATAAAGTCTTGGGTAAAATCCAACCTATCATCATTATTTGTACGAGCATTGCCAATTTGTTGATTATCTTTTCTGATGCGAGCAAAAACATCTTTTGAGGGGCTAACGTATTTGCTCGCCACTCCCTCAATTTTTTGTTCTTGGTAAGTACGCTTGTACAATGTAATAATTTTGCTGTGTTGAAGGCCGTTTTTATCTTGCCATTTAAGTTGGTGTTCAAGTGCTGCATCACGACCAAAACCAAATGCAAATTGCCCCCCATCTGATATTTTAATAGCCTTATCATCTAACCAAACTTGGCTACCAGCAGGTAACTGACCACGAATAAGACTGCCTTGTGTTAAAACACCTTTAAGCACAACATCACTTGCTGTTACATTAAAACTAATCAATAAAAAGGCGACACACAAACCTAACCTAAGCAAAAGCAATAGCTCCTTTACCTACCCCTTCATAAGCCAATACTTTAAAGTCACATTCAGGTGTTAGTCGCTTATGTTCATCTGCCATATATTGTGCCAAACACTCAACAGTAGTATCAGTTTCAAGCATTTCAGATTCAGCTTTCGGGATGGCTAATTCAAACCTACCCTGTGATGCTTCATAAGCAAAAACATGATGTTGTTCAAAATCACCTTTTTCTATCTCAAAAGAGGTTTGCTCAGGCTTTACTATATCTTCTGAAGAACCAATATAAATATCGCACCAACGCTTTGCCCAATACTCCTGCCACTTTATGCTTTCTTTGTGATCTTCAAACACTACTACTTTTGAACGGTGGCCATGGGCAATACGTTGACAATTACCATCATGCTTCTTTAAACCGTGGGTATAATGATAATAGGGAGTATTAATCACCTCAGCCCGCAAGTTAAGCTCTATACCTGCTACATTTTCAGGTAAATGAGTAGCAATAACATCTTTAAGGTAGTCACTAACTGAAGGCATAGTCACTTCGTCTGAATAAACAAATGCATAGGCTTCAGCAGGGCAATTAAGGTGAATAGACTTATTGTCCGCTCGCATAAAATCAACCTTCACTCTATCCGTCTTTTCATTCTGCTTAACTACACTAAACTCATGCTCTACTGGCACTAGCAACTTGTGGTCTATGTATTCATCAATCAAATATTTAAGTTGTTTTTTGACCTTACCAAAATCTAACACCATGCTTTCTTCATTTAAATCACCGTTGAGGATCACGTCAACGATCCAGCTTTCTCCTACCATTCCCCGCTTTGGGCACAGATAAGAAAAATCCATCACGGTTAAATCATTCACAAATAATTGCATAAAAAAGTATCGTTACCTTGTTCACTTACATACTGAAAAAATAATCTAGCAAATCTAACATTTAGATTTAACTATCTACCCATTACCCTAGAATCAACTTTGTGACTTTAAGAGTTGGTCTTTTAGGTTAGGTGGAATGCCGCGGATCATCAAAGTGTCAGAGCCCGCATCATAACTGACTCGATCACCTAATAATTTACGCTCAAAACTTAAGGAAACCCCTCCACCTTGGCCACTGAATTTTGCCAAGGTTTTAAGGGCACTTCGGTCAGCCTGAAACTGCTCTTCAACAGGTACTTCAGCTTGTTGATTAAATGCCTCAAAACTGACATGGTCGCTTGGCAGTTTAGCCGCTAATTCTTGAATTTGGATATCTTCGCCTTGTTCGAGTTTCTGTTTGTAATATTCAGAAACCGTATCTCGAGCCTGATGTTTCTCCTCAGGGTCAAGTTGCTCGGCTGCTAAAAAAGCATCAACGGTAGTCAGTAGCTGTTTATTTTGTTGCTTAACGTCAACTAACTCTTCACAACCAACAAAATGCATAAAAAAGTCAGACACTTTACGACCCATGCGGCCTTTAATAAAACTGATATACCTTTGCTGTTCTGCCGATACCGCAAGTTGTGTCAAATCTATTCTTACCGCCAGCTGCATTTTACTAAGATCTAAGTGATCACTGCTGGTTAATTCCAGTTCACGGTTTATTTCAACATGGTGCTTGGTATTGATTATCGCAATCATCAAGTAATCAGTCGCTAAAAACTGATAATGACTAAATACTACAAAGCCCGTTTCAAGGGTCCCTGTATCTATCAAAGATTTTTTTAATAGCTCACTTGCTTGAATACTAAACTCAACAAAATCAGTGGTTTCATCCTGCATATCTTGCAACATATTTTTGAACGGAACCGAGTGAGGCGTAAGGGTTTTCTCTTCTTCGTCATCAGATTCTTTACTTACACTGACGATTTCTGCGTTTTCTGTAACAAAACCACCCACCCCTTTTCCGGGTTTAGTATTAAAAGCATGGTTAATTTGCTGCGCCAAGTTTTCAATTTCTGGGTTCACATCAAAGCAGCTAGTTCTGGGAACAAGGGTTAGCTCTTGCTGTTGATTAACAGCTAATTGATGTACAACAAAATGATGAATTAAAGCACTCACATTTTTTCCTCAAAGTAATTAAATTCGTTCAGTTACAGTTGGTTGATAGCAATTTTAATGGACCATTGTTACTATCGCCTTAAATATACAAGTAAAATATCTGAGCCTATCCGTATGCCACAACAATCCAAATATTCTGACAGCCAATTTGAAGGCATCATGCATGACATTATTATTGCGTTAGAAAAACACCAAGCCAACAGAGATTTATCTCTTATGGTATTAGGCAACCTAATCACCAATATATTTCAGCAACAAGTAGGCGATAATCAGCGCGAACAAATGGCCGAACAGTTTACACAAGTGCTGCTTAAAAGTATCAATGGAAAATAAAAAAGTTAAAGGTAAACCAAGCCTATGATTTTAGCTGAAACACCCCGTCGTAAATTAATTACCCAATTAGTCACTTGGGGTCATTGGTTTACGCTGCAAAATATAGTAGTCGCCATAATTATTGCGGCTATCTATATTTTAAACTCTCCTGCTCCCGTAACTGCATTAGGTAATCTGTACCTATTTACTAATTGGGTTAGCCATATTGGTTTTTTAACCTTTTTTGGTTTCGTAATCTTAATTTTACCATTGTGTTATTTATTATCTAACGCTAAAGCCGTTAAAATAATTAGTTCGATTGTTGCAGCCTCAGGCCTTGCTCTGCTTGCTTTTGATGCTTTATTGTATAATAAGTTTGGGGTGCACTTAAGCATAAACTCTGCTGATTTAATACGTGACGAAGCACAAACCGTAATGTCAGATTTTGGATGGCAACAATGGGGCTTTCTAACTTTGCTATTTATTGTGTGGTTTTCTTTTCAATTAGTGGTTGCCAATGCACTATGGCAGCGTGTTAAACGCCTTCAAAAAAGAAAACTGGGCTTACCTATTAGCAGTTTTTTTGTGGCCTGTTTTGTTATCAGCCATGGTTTACATGTTTGGGCCGACGCCAAACTGTATCAACCTATTGTTAAGCAAGATAATATGTTCCCGCTTTCTTACCCAGCCACAGCAAAAACATTAATGTCTCGCTATAGCCTGCTAGATATTGAAGACTATCAACAGCGCAAAGCCTTACAATTCGATCAAACCATAAATGGTATCAATTACCCTACAGCGCCCGTTTATTGCGCTGTTCAAAACAATCAAAAAGTACTCCTATTAGGTTTAGTTGATGGCAAAATATCCGGTACTATCTCGGGTATTTCATCTCTGGGCAAACATTATGGTTTGCAATCTAATCTAGAGAGCAGCATCAATACTGTTTTATACGGATTGCCTGAGCTATACCACAATGCACTAAGCGAATATGACCCAATACTACTGAGTTTACCGGCTTCTATGGGTTTAGATATCAATGTGTTTTCAGAACAGAAGCTTCCCTCTAAGCTTAATCAATACATTCATAGTTGGGACGAGTTTAAAAGCAGTGTTCAACATATTGAAAGTAATCTAGCGATAGGATTTATCAATAGTGATAATTTGTCGCAGTTATTGACACCAGAAGTCCAAAGTCAATATCAAATTTTAATTACTGATTTAAGTCATTCAAAGGCTTTACCCAGCCAATTGTTTAGTAATATAAATATCAATAAACAGATGTCTAGCCATGAAGATTTAGCGCCAACTGTTTTAAATTTGTTAGGTTGCACAGCAAACGCTAATACATATAGTACAGGCAGCGATTTAACTAATACTAATAAACGACGCTATATCGTTAGCACTCAAGGCAGTAAAGTGCTGCTACTTACTGGCACAGAAAGAATAGAAATAATGAACAATGGTAATGTGCGTATTTTCAACTTACAGAGCAATGAAGAAGTATTCAGCCCCGTTGATACAGGCTTACTTAGCCAAGGCATTAAACACCTGAGTAGCTTTTCCTCTAAGCGCCCTTTATAGCTCATTAATTAGGTTCCACCTAGTGTGTAATAAATGCTAAGTGGGAACTTAATAGTTTTCACTAAAGTACAGTTTGCCACGAACCTAAACAGCCCTTTCTCCAAAGGCACTTCTATTTACTGTTAACGCCAGCAATCATGCCCATGATTATTTTACGTCTTGAATTAGCCTTGACATGATTTCCAATCAGACCTAACCTTAATGATAACAATTATCATTAAGGTTATATTCACTTATGTCCACTCACTATTCTTTTGTTTTTTACTCCTTAGAATTGGCAGTACGTTATGGTAACAATAGTAAAGAAAGTTATGATGATATTAGTTGCTATGTTCACCTAGCGTTAGAAAGGGCCAAGAAACTTAATAGCATTAAAGCTGTAAAAAACGCACATCTACGCATAGTAGATACTTTAGTAGAAACTATGTGCGACAGCTGTCATAACAAAAACTGGCGTATTCAGTGTCACCGCTACCTTAAAAAACTCATGCCACTATTATTTGAAATTCTCGACCAAACTGATTACGAGAAAAAAATTGAAGAAATTGAAACCTTATACTCGTACTTTATTTGCCAAAATGAAAACAAACCACTAGCTAATTCACATAAAAGGAATCACTCATTTTTAACAAAAAAATAAATATTTAAACTGGGTCTCATTACTAATGAATGAGAGGTTTTAATGTCTGAATACCACTATTTGTGTCCTATAAATAAGCTTTGGGTAGATAGTCATCCCAAAGAAGCATTTAGTCGAATTTTGGAAAATAAAAAACATGCAGAACAGCTACTTAAAAAGCAACACCACAAACAAGCTATAGCATTTTTAGGACGGGCATTTGAAACAGCAGAAATGATTTTTGATAATCGCATAGAGTCAACGCAGTTAACCATCACATTAACAGGATTAGCAATCATGTTAGCTCATGCTTATGCCAAGATCAGTAAAGTAGATATTGCCACTGCTATATTGCAGCGTTTACGTCAAAAAATACAAAGAGAAATCAAATGCACGGTAGGATATTCAACCAAGGTAGTGTATTTCGAACATTGTATACAGGCAATTACTGAGGCCCGCAGCGATCTGAGTTTTCAGTCTCAAGATATCAAGTAGTCCCATTAAGTAATCGCCAGCACGGCCAAATCACAAATCAAGCACTGTCAAAGTTTGCCTTAATATAAAAATAACATGCCCCAAAATAGCCGAAGAGCTTAGAGCAATTTTTTTTAAAAAAGTTTCTTAATTCCTTGACTTTTACTTAACACGACAGATAATGAGAACAATTCTCATTTTAAGTCAATGGAAAAATTAATGAATAAAACTTCAATATCGATAGCGTTAGTGCTGGCATTATCTTTAACTGCCTGTATTGACGACGGCGAAGATGGTCAACAAGGAGCTGATGGTGCTGCAGGGGCTGACGGTACAGATGGTGTTAGTGTTTATGTAACACGAGATGACGTAGTAACGTCAAATGCAAATATAGCTTATGCAGCTTATGCAGATTCATTAATTTCGGCTCAATCAATGCGTGATGTCTTGGCAACATTTGTAGCCGAACCTACTGAGTCAAACTTCACAGCAGCTAAACAAGCATGGTTAGACTCTCGCGAACCCTATGGCCAAACTGAAGTGTATCGTTTCCGTGTAGGTCCTATCGACGCATTAACCACAGATGAAGCTGGTGAATATGTATTAGGTGAAGAAGGCGACGGTCCAGAAGGCCGAATAAACGCTTGGCCTTTAGGTGAAGCACTTATCGATTACGTAGCCGACACTGTAGATGGTGATGAAGGTGACGGCCTAAGCGGTAGTAACATTATTGCTGACACTACAACTTATCCAATTATTGATGCAGCTACTATTAGCGACCTGTTTGAATATGAAGGCGAAGAAGCAAACGTAACCACTGGTTATCACGCCATTGAATTTTTACTCTGGGGCCAAGATCTAAATGCTGATTTAACTGGCACAGGCACTCGTGATGCAACTGCAGGTCAACGTACAGTGTCTGATTTTACAAATGTATCAGGTGAATGCACTTCAGGCTCTGACATAGTAGCAGATGAAATTTGTACCCGTCGTGGTGACTACTTGTTAGCAGCCGCTGATGTGTTGATAGACGACTTAACCACTGTTGTTGAAGCTTGGGAGCCAGTGACAGGATTTCATTATGCAAACTTCGTAGCTGGGGGAGACACATCTTTAGCGCTTATTTTTGAAGGTATGGGCCGTTTAAGCTACGGTGAGTTAGCAGGCGAACGTATCAATATAGCGTTAACTACAGACTCTCAAGAAGACGAGCATTCATGTTTTAGTGATAACACACACAGAGACATATTTTTAAATGCTAAAGGTGTTCAAAACTCATTCAACGCTAGTTACACCCGTATTGATGGCGAAGTAGTTGAAGGTGCATCACCTTATGATTTACTTGTAGTTGAAGGTGAACCAGAGTTGGCTAACAACTTACGAGCAGCGCTAGAAGCGACAATGGCTGCCGCGACAGTAATAGATACTAAAGCAGAGACTGGCACTCCCTTTGATAACCTTATCCAAGAAGGTATTGCTCAAGAGAATGTGGTTGCTGTAATCCAAGCCTTAGATACACAAACTGGTTATATTGAAGATTCAATCGACGCATTGGGAATAACAACCAATGATTTATACCAAGATACTGAAGAAGAGTTCTAAGAAAGTTTAGACCACTTCAAGTAATTCAGATTCGTTATAAATATCAAGGGGCTTAATAAGCCCCTTTTTTTGTTAAATGTGTATAATCACCATTCTCATTTACGACAGTGTTTTTCAAAGTATGAATAAAAGCGTTAACCTCACCTCGCCTACAGCATTAGTTTTAACAGGTTTTACATTTTTGTGTTTATTCATTTCTGGTTGCGGTGGTGGTAGTGGCAGTAATACTCCTGTTGTTATTACAGATCCCGATCCACAGCCTGAGCTAGACCATAGTGGTTTGACGCCCATTGAAACTGATGTAATTGAAAGTTCAGAATATTTAGCAGGTGGAGACGTCACTACATTTAAAACCGATGACGGTGCATTTGAAACAACACCCAGTATAATAGATGATGACTTCACCGACGCTAGTTTATTTGTCCAAGGTGACCACTTATTTAGAACCGCTCATGATGATTCAGGTCCACTCATGAACAGCAGTACCTGTCAAAGCTGCCACATTAACGACGGCCGTGGTGAAATTCCTACAGATATAACTGAAGCCTTCGAAAGCACCTTAGTAAAAATTGCTGATTCTTTAGGTAATGAAGACCCAATATACGGTGACCAAATTCAAACGTTTGGTAAGCAAACCACAGACACTTCATTTCGAAACGCCAACTTACCTGTATTCGGAGGCTCAATAAATGGTGATGAGCTTTTTGGTGAAGCCTACACCTATGTCGAATACGAAGAAGTGAGCGGAAGCTACCCAGATTCTACAACCTACAGTTTACGTAAACCTGTATATAAAACAAAAGATATGAGTTTCGGTGACTTTGTTGATGGTGTTCAGTTTTCAGTACGCATGGCACCCAGCGTATTTGGCACTGGCTTATTAAACGCCATACCAGAAGACAATATCTTAGCCCTTGTAGATGAGCACGATGCAGATAGCGACGGTATATCAGGTAAAGCTTCTATGGTTACCCATGCCATAACCGGCGAAACCATATTAGGCCGCTTCGCCTATAAAGCCCAAACACCTAGTGTTTTGCAACAGTCGGCCGGAGCCTACCGCGGGGATATAGGTTTAACCAATAGTTTGTTTGTTGAAGAATCTTGTACAGATGCACAAATTGCTTGTCAAACTGTGGCAGAACAAGAAGGCCAAATGGGCGAAGAATATGATGTATCAATCCGTGAATTGGCACTAGTCGAATTCTACACCCGGGTATTAGGCGTTCCAGCTCGCCGCGGATACAACACAACAACACAAACATGGGACACAGAGATAAGCCAAGGCCGTGCACTCTTTTTTGAAGCCAACTGCATAGGTTGTCACACACCTCGCCATGTAACTGGAGAGGCAGCAGGTAGCTTATTGGGCGAAATTCCACTAATTGGCGACCCTGATGAAGCCGCTGAACCTATTGAGGCATTGTCGAATCAAACTATTTACCCATACACCGACTTATTGCTGCACGATATGGGTGGCAGTTGTGAAGTGACTCGCGAAACCGATGAAGGCCTGAGTTGTTCAGAAGGTGAAGAATGCATGTATGTGCAACGCTGCGAAGGGTTGGCTGATGGCTTAATTCAAGGTTTGGCCACAGGAACGGAATGGAAAACACCTGCACTATGGGGAATTGGCCTAGTGCAAACAGTCAATGCAGATTCAACCTTCTTACATGACGGCCGAGCTCGCACCATAGAAGAAGCAATTTTATGGCATGGTGGTGAAGCACAAACCAGCAAAGATAACTATATGCAACTTGATAGCACGGAGCGTGCACAGTTGTTAGCCTTTTTAGCATCACTTTAAGCGAGTAAGGTACATTCAAAAATATGCTAAAAACGGTATTTTCTATTATCATATTAAGTGGTTTAACTGGGTGTTCTAAAGCACCCAAATTTGACCAAACTGAGTTACAACCTGGCGGTAACATGACCGCCAAGCGTGTTTCTCATCGCTCTTATGTAGTTGAAGGTAGAGGCGTTAACCCACAGCAAAAACTAGACTTTTGGACTGGCTTTTCGTTATTCCGGGATCCTTGGGTCATAGCGCCTAGCTCAACCAAAGACCGTGACGGCCTTGGCCCATTATTTAATACTCGGTCTTGCATTAGTTGCCATTCAAGAGGTGGCAGAGGCCCAGCTCCAGAATTAGGTTTATCAAGCCCATCAGCCATGGTTATTCGCTTAGGATTAAAAGACCAAGACTCTAGCTTCAGCCATTACTCAAAAAGCCCTGCAGCGCAGACCTATGGAGAACAAATACAAACTCGGGCTATTAATACAGTTCATGCAACTCAATTGCCTAAAGCCATTAAACCTGAAGCAAAATTAAATTTGGCATATGAAACCATAACGGGCCAATACGATGATGGCAGCGAATATCAATTACACAAACCTAATTATGAATTACGAGAACTTAATTACGGAGAGATAAGCCAAGAAGTGGGCCTATCACCACGCTTTGCCCCTGTGGTTTATGGTGCAGGTCTACTCGATGCCATTGCAGAAGCTGACCTACTAGCACAAGAAGACATAGACGACAGTGATCAAGATGGCATCTCGGCCCGTTATAACCGTGTACCTATGGTAAAAAAGCTTACTTCTGATGATGCTTACACAGAGCCAACCCTAGGTATTGGTCGTTTTGGGTTTAAAGCCAAACACCCAACTTTGGCACAGCAGGTTGCCGCTGCTTTTAGAGATGACATTGGTATTACTAGTTCTTGGTTCCCAGCTGAATCCTGTGGTCCAGCTCAAAAAGGGTGTGCAATTGCATCAGAACTGGGGAGGCATACAGACGTAGAAATACCCAATAAGTTATTAAAATTAGTGGTAGACACCAACCAATTTATGGCTGTGCCCCCCTCTCGTAACTTGTTATCAGAAAAAGCCCAACAAGGCCGAGAGCTATTTTACCACGGGGGCTGTGCGTCATGTCATACCCCTAGTTATACCACAGCAGCAGATTATCCAATTGCAGTATTGGCAAGCCAGAAAATTTGGCCGTATACAGATTTAGCATTACACGACATGGGGGCTGGCCTAGCTGATGGCGTAATCGAAAATGACGCTTCAGGCAATGAATGGCGCACCCCACCTTTATGGGGCTTAGGAGCTCAAAAAATATTTAGAAAGGCACCTTTATATTTACACGACGGTCGAGCAAAATCAGTGGCCGAAGCAATTTTATGGCATGGAGGCGAGGCCCAAGCCAGTCAAATATTTTTCAAAAATTTAAACAAATCAAAGCGTCAAGAACTACTCACGTTCTTAGATGCAATATAGGAGCGGTTCAATATGATCAATTTAAAAAGCGGGTTGAAAGCACCACATGTATTAATCGCTTTTGGGCTCACAACTCTATTAAGCGCATGTGGCGGTGGGGGCTCGTCGGGTAACAGCACCACACCAACAACACCTACAACCGAAACCACAGATCTCCCAACTGAGTTTGGTGAATACCTAACAGATTTGACAGATGGTCACATCATTCCAGCATATGAAGATATGTACTCTGAAGCACTGGCCCTTAAAAGTGCCGGCGATACATTTTGCGGATTAACTGCACCTAGCAGTAGCGACCTTTCTGACTATCAGCAAACTTGGTCTGCATTCAACAGTGCGTGGCAGAGCATTCAGTGGTTGAAAGTAGGAGCAGTAGTTGAAGATAGTCGTTTATTCCGGATTCAACTTTGGCCTGACGAAAACGACGCAGTAAGCCGCGGCGTAGAGAGCCTATTACTCGAACAAATCACAGTAACCGCAGATGATGTTTCTGGAGTCAATGTAGGAGGCCAAGGTATCCCTGCACTTGAATATTTGCTTTTCCCTGAGGACTCTAGCGACTCTTTAATCAATGCCAGTGATAAAGCTAAGCGTTGTGAAGTCAGCCTAGCTATCGCCCAAAATCTGCTCAATATAAGTGAAGAAATCCTCACAGATTGGCAAGCATCTGGTGGCGACTACCGTTCACAACTTATTGAAGGCACTGGTGATTTTTCGTCTGTGGTAGATTCTGTAGAAGAATTGACTACTAACTGGTTAGAGCATATTGAAATTGTCGAAGACTCTAAATTATTTGAAATATTAGGGGAAGAGTCACCAGGCAATTACGAAAATGCAGAGCACGTATTAACCGACGAATCACTTCTGAGTATTGCTACCAATATTGAGACATTCTTAAGCATTTATACCAATGACGATGGCAAAGGTTTTGATTCGATCCTAATTGATTTTTTAGAGCAACAAACTATCAGTGATGAAATCACAACTTCATTAACCAGTGTGGCAACTCAAATCACCCAAATTAATCTTGATTTTGACTCCTACGAAACTGCATTAGCAGACTCTCAAGGTAGAGAAGCCATAACTAATCTAGTAGACGAAATGCGAATTCTAATCGACTTAATAGACGTCAGCTTCACCCAAGCCTTAGACTTGAACTTAGGTTTTAACTCATCTGACGGCGATTAATCATTCATTATGCGAAGTATAAAAACTATGTTGTCACACACTACTTTTTCTAAAGTTACCCTAGGTATTACCTTAGCGTTGTCGGCATTGCCAGCAACACTTATGGCTGCCGATGAAACCAAAGCTTCAAATATTGATGATGTCATCCAAATATTTGGTAATCAAAATGCCCTAGAAACCGCAACGGGCTCTGGATTTGTATTAAATGAAGCCGCCCTAGAGCAGTTTGAATTTGATGACATTCACCGCGTATTACAAAGCGTACCGGGTGTTTATATTCGTGAAGAAGATGGCTACGGCTTACGACCAAACATTGGCTTGCGTGGAGCCACCAGCGAGCGTAGTAGCAAAATTGCATTGATGGAAGATGGTGTATTGATTGCACCTGCGCCCTACTCGGCTCCTGCGGCTTATTATTTTCCTAATGTGTCTCGCATGACTCAAGTAGAAGTATTTAAAGGCCCATCAGCAATTACATATGGCCCTAATACTGTGGGCGGCGCTATTAATATGTTGTCTCGCCCTGTCAATCCTGAAGATGGCGGCGAACTTGACCTAGCTTTAGGCGAACAAGCCTACGCCAAAGCCCATGGCCATTACTCCAAAAATATCGGCAATGCCGGCGTGATGGTAGAAGGTGTGCATTTACGTGCGGATGGTTTTAAAACCTTAGCTGAAGATGATAATACTGGCTTTGTAAAAAATGAAATATTAGGTAAAGCTAACTACAGCTTTGATAACGACCCATATAACCAACAGGTTCAATTAAAAGTGGGGTATTCGGAAGAAGTGTCCCATGAAACCTATTTAGGGTTAACTGATGCAGACTTTGCTGAAGACCCTTATCAACGTTATGCCGGCAGTCAAAACGACAAATTTGATTGGGAGCACTTACAACTACAAGCGTCCCATTATATTGAATTAGCCCCAGACATGACAGTGGTAACACAAGTCTATAGACGAGACTTTAACCGCGACTGGGATCGCCTCAACGGATTTAACTCTAGCCGCAGCTTAGACACTATTTTATCTTCACCAGATACCGGCTTAAATAGTCGCTTTCTAGAGATTTTAAAAGGTGAAGAAGACTCGCTTACCTCAGATGAAACCCTGGTTTTCACTCTGAACGACCGCACATTCTACTCGCAGGGCGTGCAATCAAAACTGTCTTGGGATACAAACCTAGGTGATGCAGACATGACCATAGATGCAGGTTTGCGGGTGCATCAAGACCAAGTAGAAAGACTTCACAGAGCGCGCTACTTCGACATGGTTAATGGTCAAATGGTTTTTGCAGGTCAATTGGACGACCTTGTCACTAATAACAAAGACACCACTACCGCCATTGCCGCCTTTGTGAATTCAAAAGTTCAGTTTGGCGACTTACACACCTCTTTTGGCTTAAGGGTCGAAAACATAGATGGCGAGTCTAACGACTACGTAGCTCAAACGGTTCAAGATAACAGCGACACAGTAGTGCTACCCGGTTTAGGTGCTTTCTATCAAATCACCCCACAATTAGGTGTTTTAGCAGGTGTAAATAAAGGTTTTGTACCCAATAGCCCAGGTGAAGAAAGTGACATCAAACCCGAAGAAAGCTGGAACTACGAACTAGGCTTACGGGC
Organism: Paraglaciecola marina; assembly: GCF_004360155.1. Classification (GTDB taxonomy): domain Bacteria; phylum Pseudomonadota; class Gammaproteobacteria; order Enterobacterales; family Alteromonadaceae; genus Paraglaciecola; species Paraglaciecola marina. The sequence goes on from NZ_SAIS01000012.1 coordinate 77,649, forward strand.
TAACGTAGCCGACTGGAATATGGAAGCCATTGGTTTTTATAACGATTACAGCAATCTAAAGGGCAGTTGTACTTTTTCAAGCGGTTGTACCACAGAGCTTGACGTAGAGTTTAACGGCGGTGAAGTAGATATTTACGGACTAGAACTTAGTGCAAACGGCCAAATAGACATATCCAATAGCCTAACAATGCCTATTAACCTAGCTTACACCCACACTCAATCAGAGTTTCAAACCACCTTTGACTCAACGTTTTCTCAGTGGGGCAACGTAGTCACAGGTGACGAACTACCCTACCTACCTGAAAATCAATTTAACCTTCAAGTAGGAGTTGCAGGAGATAATTGGCAAGTAGACTTAGCTTACAAGTACGTGGCCGAAATGTCTGAAGCATCGGGCACTGGTGTCGAGCTAGAAGGTGTTTATACTTCAAGCATTAGCCAAATTGACCTTGCGGCTTGGTATCAAGTGAATGACGCGTTACGTATTTACAGTAAATTAGATAACCTTACCGATGAAGTAGAAATAGTATCTCGCAGGCCTTTCGGTGCCCGCCCAGGTAAACCAAGACAATTTATCATAGGCGCAAAATACGCCTTTTAATTCACTTGAAAAATTATGACCATTAACCGTAGACAATTTATCTTAGGCTCAAGCCAAGTTGCACTAGCAGCTTGGTTGTTACCAGCGTGTACCACTAACCAAACAGAACAGTGGTTAGTCAGTACCTGCAACGACCCACAAGGTCAAAGCATGGCCGCAGCCATCAATAGCCAAGGACAAATTGTCAATACAGTTAAGCTACCAGCCCGAGGTCATGATTCATTAGCTTTACCTCACAAACCCGGTCACGCCTTAGTATTTGCCCGACGCCCCGACCGTTTTGCTGTTGAAGTCGACTTTATCAATGGTCAAATCAATCACAATATTGAAAGCCAAAGGGACAGCCACTTTTATGGTCATGGCGTATTCTCAAAAAATGGAGAATACCTCTACACCACCGAAAACTTATATGACAAACAACAAGGTATAATAGTGGTGCGTGACGCACAAACCTACCAAGTAATTGATAGATTTAGTTCAGGTGGAATCGGCCCCCATGAATTAGCATTAATGCCTGATGGTGAAACTCTAGTGGTCGCCAATGGCGGCATTGAAACCCACCCAGAGCAACCACGGAAAAAGCTCAACCTAGACACCATGCAACCCAATTTGGCATATATCGATACAAGAACCGGTAAAGTATTGGCTAGCTACGCCCCCCCAGACAACCAGTTAAGCATTCGCCATTTAACAGTGCGAGAAGATGGCGCAGTATTTACAGGGGCACAATACCAAGGGCCTAAATCAAACATGCACCCTTTAGTGTTTTCGCACCAAGGTGAAGACACCCTACAAGCCTTTAGCGCAGACACTAGCCAGCTGTATAAAATGCAACAATACACCTCAAGCTTAGTGGTTAAAGACAAGCTACTATGCGTAAGTTGCCCAAGAGGCTCACACCTAAGTTTTTGGGATACCAACACCCACCAATTTATTGAAAAACAAAACTTTAGTGACGCCTCAGGCCTAGCCCTTTCAAAAGGCAGAATACTCGCCTCTAGCGGCAAAGGTTATTTAAAAAAATTAGATGAATCTGCACCACTAAAAGGCATAGCCAACATCAATACGCTACCCATAATGTTCGATAACCACATGACTATGATTGAAGGGGTGGTTTAGGTTTTAGCCCTAAGGGCTGCAGTTTTAATAGTTAGGGAGGTTGTACTAACGGCACATTTAATAATGATACCCGCACGAAATCATTGTTAAATGTGTGTTTGTAACGGCATAAACCAAGCGATTAGTTTCATCAATTCTTCTTGACCAAAAACCAGACAAATTCTCTTTTAATGGCTCAGGTTTCCCGATCCCTTCAAAAGCATTACGTTTTGTATCACTAATTCGTTTTAGAGTTTTTTTATCTTGCCCTTGCCAATATACATAATCACTCAAGGCTTCATCTGTCCAGGTTAACAGCCTAGTCATCAACTAAATCTCGTTCGAATACATTTCCCGATTGATATTGCGCTATTGATCTAGATAAGTGCGCTGCATTAGCAGGAGACTTAAGCAAGTGGACGGTTTCCATTAATGCATTGTAATGATCGAGAGACATAACAACAGCATCGTCAGCATCCCTGCGAGTAATGACTGTGTGGTCCACGTCATTAACAACTTGATCTAAAACAGATTTAAGCCTATTTCGAGCTTCAGTGAATGAAACAACTCTCATCTACCGCCCTCCAACTTGTACAATAAACAAGACAAAATTAGACTAAAAAACATACACGTGCAATATATTGTACAAAATAGAACGGGGAGGGAGTTAGATATAGCAAGGTACATACTCAAACGTACCGGGCAGGATTTGTTCTGAGAAGTTGACGGGAAAGAAAATTTGTTTGGCAGGATAAATCAGGCTTGTAGTTGGCAATAGGAGTTTATCTCTAGTGGAATAATATCTATTAGATCACAGCTAAGTGAAGCGTGAAGGTTAACTCACGATCGTAAAGTCATTTACAAAACAACTCATCAACAGCCCACCTTTAAGTTTCTTTGCCAGCATCCTATGAGTCTTGTAGACTTTAACTTATCAATATCACACAGTACCGACTATGTCCCCTAACGCAGAATTAGATAAATATCGTCCGAAAGTTAACCCATATGAAATTATTGCACTTATCACACGTCACCCAGGACTAACCGTTTTTTTAATCTATGCAACCATTGCAATCGCTGGCTTTGTCTATTTACTGACTTTTTACTCTTATTTTAATCTACCCATCACTACATACCTTGAAGTGAGCGATATTCTCGTTGCAGGCATCAAAGATCCTATGGTGATGTTAATGGTATTCGGTGCGTTTAGTGTGGTTTTTATAACTTGGGCTGTGACATATATTCATGCACCTGTTAGCGCTTGGTTAGACAAAAAGTTTAATCATGGGGCGTTAAGAGTTATCCCTTTTTTAGCAGGGGTTCAAAGCGCACGATCATTTTGGTGGGGCGCTCTTGCCATACTTCTCGTTTATTTTGTGATTTTTATCAGTATGCACTCAAAAAATAAGGCCGAGTTAATTATAGATAAAAAGTATGGGCTCGTGACCCTAGACTCTAAGGCAATCTCTAACCCAGACCATGAATATTCATTATTAAGCACCTCGATAAACTATATTTTTCTATATGATCATCAAACTAAAAACACCTTAGTGCTACCACTTAATAATATAAATTCAATTACGCCTAAACGTCCAACAGTAGAAGAAGCGACTCCCGTACCAAGCTTAGAAAACACCACACCAAATTAACCAGTAAAACCGCTCTGCATACCTGCACCTTTTTTGCCCTAAAATGCAGCTAAGCAGAGGAGAGTTAAGTCAGCAATAAATAAAGCAATGGCTCTAGATTGCAAATTAGTCCCAACCAAGTTACGCTCAAAAAACCACCACCTTCGCCATTTAGTAATAACTCGTTATTAGTAGTCAAAAGGTAGAGGATTCGATTTCATTGTTTAGTTAAAGGAACAACACTCATGATTAAAGTATCGAGCCTATCAGTTTTCATTGTCATTTCACTTTTGCTATTCAGTGCCTGCTCTAAGGTAGTTGATAAACAAGACTCAGAGCACCTATCCACTGCAATTGAAAAACCTATTGGCGTAACACTAGAATATAACGCGCCAAAAGATTGGGAGGTCACAAATCAAAATGGTCTTACCGTTTACACTGCACCAGAACATGATGCAGCTATTGTGATAGCCGCCATCCCAGAGGCTGACAACGCCCTAGCTGCAGCCACATCAGCTTGGAAAACATACCAGCCTTCGTTTTCACGGGAGGTGAGAATTAACGCCCCCCAAGCCGTGACAGGAGGCTGGGAAGTAAGCAGAGAGATTGAGTACGTAACCTCTATTGCAGAAGAAAAGCTTGTTTACGCCTATGTATTTCAAGCTAACAATAGTTGGCAGGTTATTTTGTTAGATGGAAAGGTCGGCACTTTCGTAAAAAGACAAGCAGCAACTTGGGGCTTAATAGAAAGCGCAAGTGTCAAAGGCTACACCCCAGAAGATTTATCAGAACGCCAAGCTCTTTCTTTAACACCAGAAAAGGTAGCTGAACTAGTTTCATTTGTAGAGTCATCAGCAAATTCACTAGATATTCCAGGAGTAGGAATAGCCCTAGTCGAAAACGGTAACGTTATTTACGAAGGTGGAGTCGGCATCAAAAATATTCACACTAAAGAGCCAGTGGATAAAGATACCCTGTTTATGATCGCCTCTAATACCAAAGGCATGACGACTTTATTACTCGCCAAATTAGTAGAAATGGGTAAGTTAAACTGGGATGATCAAGTAGTTACCCATTACCCAGACTTTAAACTAGGCGATGAAAAAACCACCCAAAGTGTATTAGTTAAACACTTAGTTTGTGCTTGTACAGGCTTACCCCGCAAGGATATGGATTGGGTATTTAACAGTGGCCCTAACATCCCCGCATCTGCCACCTTTAATGACTTAGCACTAACTGCGCCTACTAGTACCTTTGGTGAGTTATTCCAATACAATAACCAAATGGCCGCTGCCGCTGGGTACGTTGCAGCTCATATTTTGTATCCAGATATGGAAATAGGCGCGGCTTATGACAAAGCAATGGATGAATACATATTTGCTCCTTTAAAGATGCAGGATACAACTTTCTCTTTTGCTGAAGCATTGACAGGCAATGTTGCTTCCCCCCATGGCTTAGACTTATCTGGTAATACTCAGTTAATTAAACAAACAGCTACCGATGGCTTTAATCATACCGTAACCCCATATCGTCCTGCAGGTGCGGCATGGTCAAGCCCTAGCGATATGATCAAATATGTATATAACGAGCTGTCTGCTGGGTTAGCACCCGATGGCACTAGGCTATATGCAGCCGAGCCATTACTTAAGCGACGAGAGCCTACCGTAGCAACGGGCGCAGAATCAAGTTATGGAATGGGCCTCTCAAACGATAAAGTGAGTGGTATAGAAATAGTTGAACATGGCGGCAGTATGGCCGGTTATAAATCTAACTTTATTGCTATTCCAACCGCCAATGTAGGAGCGGTGATCCTTACCAACTCAGATGAAGGCTATAAATTAACTACACCATTCAAACGCCGTTTAATCGAACTTATGTACAATTCAGAGTTGCAGGCCGAAAATAAAGTACAAGTAACAGTTGAAACTACACAACTTAATGCCGGAAAACTCCTAGAAGAAATCACCTACCCTCCTGCTCCAGACATTATCAATAACCTAGCTGATAATTATTACAGCAAAGAGTTAGGTGAGCTTGCAGTGATTAAAGAAAATGAAGATGTATTACTAAACCCTGGCGTTTGGGAAACCTATACGGGCACAAAAGCAAGCCCAGATGGCACAATTTCTTTGGTAACTATTGCACCTTTTTTCCTTGGCGGTGAACTTGTAGTAGGCGAAGAAAATGGTTTACGCACCTTGACTTTATTAGATGCTCAGCATTCATACGTGTTTAGTGAAGTCACTGATAAGTAGTTATAATAGTATTTAGAAGGCTCTAATATCAATGCATTAGAGCCTTCTATTAGAAAGAAGAATCGCTGCGTTTAAGATCCTTTGACTGCAATGTTCATCATCGCAAATAATATTAGTAACCAAAGCGATAGCTCTCGCAATTTAGTCAAATAGCAATTAACTAATAATTCTGCTCTATAGCTGTCATTTTCTTCAAAAACTGCTCAAAATGCTCTTCTTTTTGGTACTCGAAAGAATATTGGTTATGAAAGCCAAACCGCAACATCACCAAAGCATCCTCAATAAACAAGGTGTAGCCATCGAAGTCTGTCGAGCCCTTCAAGCCACCTAATGCATATTGCTCGTTTTGCTTTTCTCCATGCTCTCGCATTTTTTCAAACACAGATAACACAAATTTACTGTCTATTTCATTTTTCATTACGATTTACCCTCAAATCAAAGAGTACCTAATTAGTAAGTTATCATAACGGTTCGGAAGACGAATTAAAAACGTGCCAATTGCTGCTAACATCAAGCTTGTGGTTATTTATATTAATAGTAAATCTCCCAGAGGCTCCAACAAACTGAGTATTATCCCAGTTCTTTTTAGACACCAAGGCCACAAGATTCGCTCCAGATTTAAACATACTACTAGGAATATTAATTTTTTGAGGGTTGTTCTGCCAGCCTTTGGCATCTAATAGCTTTCCATTAATATAAATTTGTTTAATCTGATGATTATCACCCAAACTAAAACTAAAGGATTTTGGGGGGCTAGCAAAGTTTAACTGTTTTCTGACGAGTAAGGTTGCATTGTTAGGCTGCTTATCCAGCGAAGTTAGCTTAACTAATGGCCATGAAGAATCATCAAATTCTGGCTCTAAAAATTCATTTTTAATTGAGTTAGAAACCCTCTCTTTTATGTCAGCTTTTCCAATAATAATGCCGCTAACCACTTTTTTGTGAGACCCATTACTAACAACCAATTGAAATGGTCCACCAGCACTTTGAGCTGGCATAGTAACCTGCCATTGACCATCACTGGCAGCTTGTACTCTAGCCATGGTATGGGTTGTTCTATTTTTTATAAGCTTTATATCTAAGGAGCTTCTAGGCTCTGTAAATCCGCTGACCTTGATTTCTTCACCCGGTTGTAAGTGCATGTTATCCCTAAAAACCGTGGAAAGGGTAATTCCACCATCTGGGTTACGTAACTTACTGGTTTTTGGACCGATATAAATGTCATTTACAACTGCTATACGCTTGTTATCTATAACTTTAAGCTGATAGGGTCCACTAGGGCTTTGCGGATTTAAAGACACATGCCAATTACTGTCGCTTTTTACTGTCACTCTAGCCATAGTAACAGTGGCATTATTTCTTACTAGCTTGACATCTAATGTATGACCTTGTGGTGCCTGTCCACTCACTTCGATAGATTTGTAGGCTGGTAGTGTCATTCCATCCACAAAGCTTGCTGATAACTCAACACCACTGACATCTGTGGCATTTATTTGACTCGATACACCTAACAAGCCACCTATAGCCAGTGATATTAGAGCCCTCATAACCCAACTATCTCCTTTACTTTTTACTACCCTGTTACACCGCATTTGTCTCATATCCCCGTGAGAATGTTCCCAAGTTCATACCATTGGTGATTATTATTTTTATTAAGTTGAATAAAGTTAGGACTTCAGTACACACCTCAAGCAAGACTAACTTAGCCATTTAGTACTTTAAATTGGTTCATACAAAAACAAATCATGCCTAGTTTTCAGACAAATATAAGCAAGCTTTAGGCCTAGTTACCTTAGCCATAAATTGTTCCTACAATTTTAGTAATTAACTAAGAACCATTAAGCAGCAGTTAGTGTATCTAAACAATGTTTAATACATATTAATCACTGGATAACCACCAGCATAGCTCTTCTGTGATAGAGTCCAAATCACCTATATTTTCAGCTACCCAGTCATTGTCATAATAGCTGTCTAAGTACCGCTCTCCACTGTCACACATAACACTGACGATAGATCCCGCTTCATTGTTATCCATCATTTGTTTTGCAAGTTGCAATACTCCCCATAAGTTTGCACCAGTGGAGGGGCCTGCTTTGCGACCAATTAGCTGTTCTAACCAGTGAATAGTGGCGACACTGGCAACATCAGGCACTTTTATCATTTGATTAATAACATCAGGCTGAAAAGACAACTCTACCTTAGGTCGCCCTATACCTTCTATTTTGCTAGAAGAATCTGAAGTTAGATTACTGTCTTTATTGATAAAGCTGTCATAAAACACTGAGTTTTCTGGGTCAACTACCACCAACTTAGTATTGAACCCTTGATACAAAATATAACGGCCTAACGTAGCTGAAGTACCACCAGTTCCGGCACTCATGACTACCGAGTTTGGAATAGGATAACGCTCATGTTCCATTTGCTGAAATATACTCTGGGCTATATTATTGTTGCCACGCCAATCTGTAGCCCGTTCTGCATATTTAAATTGGTCCATAAAATAGCCGCCCATCTCTTTGGCTAGCCTGATGGATTCATCATGCATTTGAGGGGCGGAATCAACAAAATGACACTTACCACCATACATTTCTATAAGCTTAATTTTACTTTGAGCTGTGCGCTTAGGCATCACAGCGATAAATGGTAAGCCAATCATTCTCGCAAAATAGGCTTCCGATACTGCGGTACTGCCAGACGATGCCTCAATAATTGTGGTGGTTTTGGTGATTTTTCCATTGCACAAAGCATACAAAAATAACGACCTTGCAAGGCGATGTTTAAGGCTACCTGTTGGGTGAGTACTTTCGTCCTTTAGGTAGATATCCACATTCGTTAATCTAGGAATATCTAACTTAAACAAGTGGGTGTCTGCTGAACGATGTGCATCAGCATTGATTTTTTGAATGGAGTCTTTAACCCAGGAATTCATTCCAGCCCTTCTTTTTTGATTTTTTATAGTTTGTTACTTTACCAAGCTTCTATGAGCTCAGCTAAACTAATTGTTTAACGTAAACACGAATATCAAAGTCGGCTGTCACCTCTCTAACATAGGTTATAAGTTGTTGACGTTTTTCCTCAGTAGCAGACCAATAATACGGGGTCATCATCAGTAAGTTTTCTACTTGATTTTTGTCTGCCAGCTCTAGCTCAAAGTTTAAATTAAACTGTTGTTTGAGAACAAACCCCTCTGGCTCAAGGGTTTTAGCCTGATGCTGTGTAGGCGAGTCATATAAGGCATATTTAAATTGCTGTAAGTGCTCACCAGCAGGGTTTATCACTACCCATATGCCTTTATCTTTTAACACTCGATAAATTTCTTGTTCGCTGCTTGGTGCAAATATTTGTAACACCCCATCTTGACTAGCACTAGGCACTGGCAAATTAAAGGTACTTGCTACCGCATACTGTTGTTTTTTGTATTGTTTCGCGGCTTTTTGTATTGCAAATTTAGAGATATCAATACCACTGCATAGTATTGGTAGTGCTCCCTCTTCTATGTACATTGTCAAATTCTCTGCCAACCAATTTAGGTAATAGCCTTCACCACAACCCGCATCGAATATTTTAATATTTCCCTCGGATTCTGACGGGCACAAATGCAATTTGAACATACCCGTAATGGTTTGAGCTAAAGGTTGATAAAAGCCAGACTCTAAAAACGCCCTGCGGCCACTCACCATTTGTTTATTGTCACCAGGGGCTTTACTGTTTTTGTTTTGAGCTAGCAGCAAATTGACATAGCCTTCTTTGGCTAAGTCAAAACTATGCTTATTCTCACAGCTCAAAGTATTGTCATTTAAAAATAATGGGCTTTGGCAAGAGGGGCATATCCAAGGGGATAACAGGTTATTCATAACACCTAATGTTTACAATTTTAGTCAATATCCTAAGTGTATCATTAACTTATATTTTGTAACCTTGGGTTTAAGCTTCTCTATCACTATTTCATACCTTTTATCTTATTTAATAGCTTTTTCAGCGAACTGGCTTTTACTTTTCGATGCAAATTGAGATAGTTAGCAGTTAAACATATATACCTGTCACCTAAGGGAATTGAAATGTCAGCCCCACGTTTAATATTGTTTCTACTGTTTGTCGCTTTTATTCCACAAATTTGGGCCTCACCGGGTTACTTTCGTTATCCAGACTTACATGACAACACCCTAGTATTCACCGCAGAAGGCGACCTATGGAAACTCACCCTAGGTGAACAATATGCTCAGCGTCTTACCACTCAGCCAAACGAAGAGCGCGAAGCCCATATTTCTAAAGATGGTCAATGGATTAGCTTTGTGGCCAATTACACCGACTCACCAGAGCTTTACATCATGCCTATCCAGGGAGGCATAGCGAAAAGATTAACCTATGAAAATGTCAGCGTAAAAAACCATGGTTGGACTGATGATGGTAAGGTTCTCTATAGCTACAATGGCCGTATCGGCCCCATAGGAAACTGGACCTTAAAACAAGTAGATCCTAATACCCTAGAAACCACAACCATTCCTTTATCTGATGCCATAGAAGGCACATTAGCCAGCGATGATAACCTTTACTTTGTGAGGTTTGGGCTGCAAATGTCCACAGATAACGCTAGAGCATACAAAGGTGGAGCTAAAGGCGAGTTATGGAAATTCAAATTAGACTCACAAAAAGAAGCCTCTCACCTAAGTAACAAGCATAAAGGGTCTATCCGCAACCCTATGCTATCAGGGGAGCGCCTATATTTTATTAGTAATCAAAGCGGCGTAGACAACCTTTGGTCAATGAAATTAAACGGCAGAGATCAAACTCAGCATACCCATTACAAAGATTGGGAAGTAAGAGATGCCAACGTTTATCAAGATACAATCGTCTATCAACTCGGTGCCGATATTAAAGTATTTAATACTTCTACTGAAGAAAGCCAAACCTTAGACATCTCACTCACCTCAGACTTTCCCCATTTAAGAGCGCGCTGGATCAATAAGCCCTTAGATTATTTAACCAATGCAGCTCAAGCTAGCGATAGTAAAAAGGTAGTACTTACCGCAAGAGGCAGGGTCGCTATTGCTAACAGTGATGATTCACGATTAATTGAGATAGCGACTCCAAAAGACTCTCGCACCCGTAACGCTATTCTCAGTACAGATAATAAATCTGTATATGCTTTGAATGATAGCAGTGGCGAACTTGAGATCTGGCAGTACCCGGCAGATGGCTCAGAAGGAGCAACCCAATTAACCACGGATGGTAGCGTATTCCGCTGGAACTTGTATTTATCTCCCGACGGCAAAACTTTAGCCCATGATGATAAAAATGGTGAGTTATGGTTACTCGATTTAGATACTAAAGTTAATACAAAAATCCTCACTGGTAACACTGGCAGTAACCCTCTTGCCTCATTAACTTGGTCTAAAGACAGCCAACTCATAGCGCTAACCTTTAACGATCTTAAGGCCGAACGTAGTCAAATCATGTTAATTGAGCTCTCCGAAGATCTAGCATCAAACACTCAGAAATTACTCACTACAGATAAATACAATTCTTATTCCCCAGCTTTTTCAGAAGACATGCAATGGCTCTATTTTCTATCAGACCGTGAATTTAATAGTTTCCCAAGATCACCTTGGGGCGATAGAAACATGGGGGCTAATTTTGATCGCCGCACTCAAATATTTGCCATATCCCTTCAGCAAGATGCCAAATTCCCGTTTAGCGATATCAATGAACTTAATACGGAACATAAACCAAAAGATGAGTCCGATAAAGATGAAAAAACAAGCGAATCAAAAACCGAGGCACTGGTAGATTGGACAGATATTCAAACAAGGTTATGGCAAGTACCAGTGGCGTCGGGTAATTATTCCAAGCTGTTAGCCAACCAAAAATACCTTTATGTAATTGACAAAATCAACGAGCCCAATACCAAAACCTCTTTAAAGTCTATCGAGATCAAACCCAAGCCTAAATTAACGACTTTTACCACAGCGATACGCGATTTTAGTTTATCTAATGATGGTATGACCTTATTCGTACATAAGGCTGATAGTAAAAATTCAATGTACCTAGTGAAAGCTACTGGCAAGTTCCCAGCTAAATCCACCGATAGCAAAGTGCAAACCTCTGATTGGAAACTTGCCATTAACCCATCCTTAGAGTGGCAGCAAATTTTTCACGATGCCTGGTTAATGCACCGAGATTCGCTATTTGACAAAAATATGCGTGGCCTAGACTGGTCTGCCGTAAAACAAAAGTACCAACCATTATTAACTCGACTCACCCATAGAAACGAATTAAACGACCTATTTGAGCAGATGATGGGAGAGTTAAACACCTTGCACTCTCAGGTACGGGGTGGCGATATGCCTTATGACAAAAATGCCCCCAAACATGCCACTTTGGGTGCTCAGTACGAACAAACAGACCTAGGCCTAAGCATTTCTCATATTTACCAAAATGACCCTGAGTTGATAAAGCGCCTAGCGCCTTTAGCTAGGCCAAACGTTAATGCTAAAGAGGGTGACATCATTACCGCCATAAACGGTAAAATAATAAATACTCAAATAGACTTGGTTAAAGCACTTCAAAATCAAGCAGGGAAACAAGTATTACTAGATCTAAAACGGGGTGACGAGCACATAAAAACTGTAGTGAAAGCGGCAAGCAGCCGAGCCGCAGTATTTCACCGTTATTACGATTGGGTCACCCAAAATCAACAAACAGTAACTGAAGCAGATGATGAATTAGGTTACCTACATTTGTATGCCATGGGTGCCAACGACGTTTCGACCTTCGCTAGAGAATTTTATGCTCAGTACAAAAAACAAGGCCTGATCATAGATGTAAGACGCAACCGAGGAGGCAACGTAGATAGCTGGCTCATTGAAAAACTATTGCGCAGAGCATGGTCTTTTTGGCAACCCGTAGAAAACAGCACCTATACCAATATGCAGCAAACCTTTAGAGGTCACTTAGTGGTGTTAGCCGATGAATTTACCTATTCAGACGGTGAAACCTTCACCGCTGGCATAAAGGCCTTAGAGTTAGGGAAAGTAATAGGTAAACAAACCGCTGGAGCTGGAGTGTGGTTAACAGGCCGTAACAGACAATCAGACAATGGTATGTCAAGGGTGGCAGAGTACCCTGTTTTCGCGTTAGATGGCCGCTGGATCACTGAGGGCCGAGGCATATCACCAGACATAGAGGTAGACAACCTACCCTACGCCACCTTTAACGGCGAAGACGCACAACTACAAGCCGCTATCAAATATCTACAAAAACAGATAAAGCGTAAGCCGGTTAAAACCTTAAAAGCAAAGCCCTTCCCGGATGTAGAAACACCTGCAGAAGATATTATTGATTAGCGCTCAGCGTGTTAACTTATTGACAAGGTTGAAAACCTTAAGCTTTTAACCTAGTCAATAAGTTTGAAGTAAAGCAGAGTTATTGAATATCTAAATACTGCGCTATAACTTCGTTTATTAACCTTTGTGCATCTAAACCCGAGTCGTTGCACATCATAGCAAAAGACATCTTCTCTTCAGGAAATCGTACATAATAAGTAGAAGTCCCCAACCAACCTCCAGAATGAGAATATGAGATCCGCCCCATAGTTTCTCCAACAAATTGGCCGTTAGCATAACTGCTCTTATTGGCTTTCAGGTCACTGTTTGGAGTATTCATCAGCCTGACTAATTTACTGGGATTCTTACCCACTTGTGGGGTATAGAAGTTCTCATCCCACTTCAGCATATCTTCAAGATTAGTATGCAAGCCACCGTCACCCACCCAAAACAAGTTGGTCATCTCGTTGATATAACTTCCAGCTTCATTTTTTGCGTATCCCATAGCGCGATTTTTGATTATCTCTACTGGATTATCACTAAAAAAGGTATGACTCATACCAAGGGGTGTGAATATTTTTTCAGCAGTGTAATCCCTTAGGCTTTTACCTGACACTTCTTCTACCAGCATAGACAGTAAAAAATACGCTAAATTACTGTATTGAAACTTCTGATTGGGCTTAAGTGCTAAAGGTACAGTTTTAACTACGTCATAAAACTCGCTAATTGTTAGGTAATCTTCATTGCCTAAACGAAAATCCCCACCAGCAACTGATTGAAGATCAATACTACCTTTTGACTTTTCACCCTCATAAGAGCCTGCAATAAGGTCATAATCCCCCATACCACTAACGTGGCCCAGCATAGCGCGAATGGTGACTAACTCACCGTAATCTCTTAAATCTTTGAGATAAGTGTGTATATCTGCGTCAAGATCTACCTTGCCTTCTTCAGCTAATAGTAAAACCGCCATAGCCGTGAATTGCTTAGATACCGATGCCATTCTATGCACTTGACTACCATCTAAGGGCACATTCATTTCTAAATTAGCTAGACCATAACCCGCTTTATGGACTAACTGCTGATTTTTGATCACTCCTAGATTACAACCTGGAGAATTCTTACTAACTCTACTCGCAAAGATTTTCTTTATGGCTAAGTTATTGTCAGCAGCTATTGTAGTGACCGGCATACATAGCCCAGTGAAAAACAAAAGTGTATGTAGATTTTTCATTATTACTCCCTTAATTTGAACTAACTGCTGTTTACCCGTACCAATTAATTAAACACTATAAGCTACACCCTAGTGCCACCATCTAATTCTAGCGTTCTGCCGGTAAAGTAGTCATTCTCAAAAATAAACTTAGCGGCATGAGCCAGCTCTTCAACTTCGGCAAGACGCTGCGCTGGGATACTTTTAATAAACATCTCACGCATTTCTGGTCGCATTTGCGCCGCCATAGCGGTTTCGACTAACCCTGGGGCAATACACCCAGTACGTATTCCGAAGCGCCCTAATTCTTTTGCCCATGAAACAGTCATGGTCGATACCGCAGCTTTAGAGGCTGAGTAATTTGTTTGCCCCATATTACCTGCTCTTGAGACTGATGAAATATTAATGATCACGCCTTGGCTTTTAGTTTCAACCATTTGAGTCGCCGCTTCACGGCTACATAAAAAGGTGCCAGTTACATTAACATCCATCACTGACTGAAATTGTTGCAAAGACATTTTATCTGCAACTTTGCCGTCTTTTACTTTTAACAACATACCGTCACGCATAATCCCCGCGCTATTGATCAAGCCATTTATCTGACCAAAATCATCTACAAGCTTGGCAAAGGTTTGCTCAACCTGCGCTTCGTCGGTAACATTTACTGCATACCCTAAGGCGCTTACTCCGCGCTTTTTTATATCATTAGCTAAGGCTTCAACGCCTTCTTTTTGCATATCCAAAAGGGCGAGGTGTGCCCCTTGTTTTGCAAACTCTTCTGCCATGGCCTTCCCTAACCCTTGGGCTGCTCCTGTTATGGCGATCACTTGATTCTGTAAATTCATTTTAACTCTCTTTCTAATATGATTATGATTTAACTAAGGCTAAGTGAGGTGAGCCAATGGATGTAAATCAGCAGGCCATATGGCCTCAAAGAAATACTCGACCACAGACTCAGGTACCTCTTCAACGGTTTTATATTTCCAATTTGGCTTGCCATCTTTGTCTACTAGCACTGCCCGCACCCCCTCTTGGAACTCTCCAAATTGTCCAGACTTACAAGACAAACCTAACTCCATTTGCAAGCATTCGGACAAGGTCATGGTTTTACCCCGTCGTAATTGTTCGTAAAGAATATGAGCCGAAATTGCCGAGCCTCTACTTAGCGTTTTTTGAGACCTATCAAACCATGAGTCTTGTTGTGGATCGGTAGATTGAATATAGTTAACGGCTTCTTTGAGTGAACGGGTATGAGACAAACCATTAAGCCAGTTTTGCCGACTTTCTAGATTATCTAAGGGTAAGTCTTCAGCGCTTTTTGCTTGGAAAGTATCACATAATTTATTTAATGTGGTATCGACAGAAGTCGTTTCCCAAGTTGCCGAAAGCAAAGCGCTAACAAACTCAGTTTTTAAATCCTGGGATACAAAATAGTCAGCTAAATTAGCGTAAATAGCATCGGCTGCATTAATAGCAGTGCCTGTTAACCCCAAAAACAAACCACAGCCAAGTGGCATCTTATTCAAAAAATAACTCGCTCCAACATCTGGATATAAACCAATACTAATTTCAGGCATAGCAATACGTGAACTGGCAGTCACAATACGATGGCTTGCACCACACATCAAACCTAGTCCACCGCCCATCACTATGCCATTCCCCCACACTATAATAGGTTTACTATAAGTGTGAAGAAGGTGGTTAAGTCTGTATTCTAATGTGAAGAATCCTTGCAGAATGTATTCATCGCAATCAACTTGGACAGCATGACTTTGTACCTGCTTCATCAAGTGATACATAGACACCACATCACCACCAGCACAAAATGCTTTGTCTCCTTCAGCATCTAATAAAATCAAGGCAATACATTGGTCTTGTTGCCATATTTTTAGTTGCGTATATAGCAACTCAATCATTCCTAAATCTAAGGCATTCAATGCGCTAACTTTAGTTAGTTTGGCATGCCCAATCTTCACACCATTATCTGTATCTAGTTCTTCAAAAAAAACTGGGGTGGATTCCTTAGACATGCTTTCTCACTTTTATTTGATAGTTTTTAATGTTATCAAACTATTACTTTTAGGTTAATATTTGATTAAAAATACAACTAACTACACTCACTATTACAATCTTATGGAACTTAGCACTTCATAGTTCTATATTTTCATACTTACCCTATAAAAAGACTCACTATTTTCTTGTCTTGCCCTGCTATGCTACGCCTTCATTCTTAATTTTATAAAGTTGCTATGTCATTTAACAAGGTTAAGGTAGCCGTTGTAGAAGATAACGGAATGGCGCGGGCCAATATTCGTAACCATCTATTAGATATGGGGTTTTCGCACATAAGTTGCTTTAGTAATGGCCGTGAACTAAAGGCAAATATTAAGCGGAATAAAATTGATTTATTACTTATGGACTTTCACCTTGGCCTTTATAAAAATGGTGTTGAAGTAGTCCAAGATTTACAAAAAGTTAAACTGATCGATGAAAGAACATGTGTAATGTTCGTTACCTACGATCGCTTACCTCTCATAATAGGGCAAATAGTCAATATTCATCCAGAAGCCGTAGTAACCAAGCCCTATACAATTCATAACCTGCAAAAAAATGTCCGAAATTGCTTAAATTTACATAAATTTTTATTGCCGATTTATGAAAACATGTACGACGATAATTATTCTAAGGCTCTAAAATCTATTGATGCATTAATCGTTGCCAATAAAAAGCCAAAATTTCGTTCTGCTTTGATTAAATTGAAAGCACACATATTAACTAAACTTAGCCGTTTTGGTGAAGCTCGCGAACTCTATTCAGGAATATTAGAGCGTTCAGACAAAGTTCTTTGGGCAAAGTGGGGGCTAATTCAATCATTATTTCTAGACGGTAAAGTAGAGCAAAGTGAAGAGCTGTTAACAAACCTGACCGACTCACAACTTACAAACGGCAAAGCCTGCGAATGGCTAGCGCGAATCAACGTAGAAAAAAATCAATACAGTAAAGCTGAACAATACATGGGGAAAATTAACGAAGGGGAATTATCTATTCCTGCATCCCAACTAAAAGCCCATATATTTCAAGCACAGAATCGCTGTGATGATGCTATTAAATTTTTAGAAAAAAAACGAGAATCGAACCGTTCTAATCGAGAACATTTCGACGAAATATCACTAGAATTAGCTCGCTGTTATATTTTTGAAGCAGAACAAAGACTTGCCAACGAGCGTCATGCAAGTTTAAAAGTGGCCAAATACTTAATCGGTGCTGCGGGTCGGAAGTCATTAGATCCAGAACTCACTATTCGTAAAGATTACATGCATGCCATAGTCGCTTTTTTAGAAGGAAACGAAAAAAAAACCCGCGAAGTATTAGCGCGAAAAGGTATGGGAGATCTACGAAATGCTGAAATCCCCACCATTACCGATGCCATACACGTGTGGCAAAATATTGGTAATACAGTCAAAGCCAAAGAACTCTTAGAGTTGGGCGAAGAAAAACTAAAACAAATTGAAGACGAAAACGAGAAGACAGTATCTTCAATGCTTATTGCTAAAGGAGCCGATAGCATTGGAGAGAGAAAACCTCAGGCGCTTGAGTATAATAAAAATGGTTTACAAAAGTACGCAGCGAAAGAGTTTTTAGACGCCACAAAACAGTTTTATCAAGCCTATATTTTATTCCCCAGAGAAATCGCGTTTAGTCTAAACTTACTTCAAGGTATGGTTGATGCTGAACTACTAAATTATGAAAAAATGAATACTTTAGAGTTACTTAAAGAAATACAAAGTCGTCAACTTAGCAATGTTAACAAAAAGCGATTTGGGGATATTTTGAATCGTGTTGTTAAGAAAAACCATATATACCACTACGATATCTCAAAAGATGCCTCCTTAAATTTAACAAAAACCTAAGGTGCCAATGCTAAATAAACACTCCCTGATAAGCTTTCCTATTCAAAATTTTTATTTTTTATTTCTCATGATGTTTTTAAGCGACTTTGCCCAAGCACAAAAAACAAAACTTTACTTTGACATAGGTGAAGCCGGAGGCTGGGTGCCTTTTCGAACTGGCGCAGAAGCAGGACAACCAGGAATACTAAGTGAACTGGCTCAACTTATGACTGCACATTCGGATATCGAGTTCATACCTGTGCCTCTGCCTGCCAAAAGAGCTCAAAAAGCCCTAAAAGATGGCTGGGTTGATTTTGATTTAATTTGCTTAGAGTGGCTATCAAAAGAGCAACAATCTGAAGAATATATAAATAGCGAACCATTATTTGAAATCACTGAAAACCTAATCACACTAGCACCGAACCAACACTTGTTTCCCTCCCGAGAGTCAATATTTGGTAAACATGTTGGCACCATTTCGGGCTACTTTTATTTTGATGACTATGCATTTACTAGAGTGGACTTTTTAAATGAAAATCAATTATTACAAGGCCTAAAACATGAGCGTTTTAATGTTATTATTCTGGAACGAGAAACCGCTAAATATTGGGCTAACTTGAATAAAGTTAACATTGCATTTTCTGCAGTACATTCTTCAGGAAACCTGTTAATTAGATTAAGAGAGGAACATAAACATCTAATGCCAGCCATCAACAAAACCATACAGTTCATTAAAAACTCGGGGGAGTTACAAGCCATACTCGATAAACATAAGGTGGAGTCTAAAATTTATTACCCATCATATGACCAAAATTGAGTTGTATCTAGGAGCTTAAATTAAAAATTTAACCTTTGTTATAAATTTATTATTCACAATAAAACTATATTTAGTGCATAATTATTCTTAAATGGTGCATGTATAATTATTAAAATTATTTTACTCAGCATAAAACCCACCAAAAAACACACCTTACAAAATGTTACAAATTAGTAATCTCAAAACCTATGAGGCCTTCTGAAGCTATTAGGAAAATCCAAAGCTATTTACTTTTAATTTGGTACGTTAATTGATTCTAATAATTTTTTATTATCAATTCCGACCAACTAAGTAAATAACTATTACAGCCAGGAGTCATCTTTGAAAACTATCAATAAATATTTTCGTCCCTCTTTAATAAGTGTATCTATCGCCACTTTATTCGCTGCTAATCCTGCTTTATCTCAAGAGTCTGACACAACACAATCCGCTGAAGCTGAAGAAAAAATTCAAGTAGTTGGGCGTCGAATTTCTGAAACAGAAATAGCCATAGGTACAGGTGAAGTAACCAACACCTTAGCCGTGACCCGTGACGCTTTGTTATCAGCCCCCGCGGGGATTTCTGGATTAAAAATGTTAGAAAGTTTACCCGGCTTCAATGTTCAAACAGATGGGGCTTTAGGTTTGTACGAATTCGGCAACTCAGTGAATGTACGAGCCTTTAATTTAAGTCAAATAGGGTTTGTATTAAACGGAGTGCCGATGGGCCGTTCTGACGCATTTGGTGGTAGCCCAATCTTCAGATATGTTGACAACGAAAATCTCGCATCTGTGGTTGCCTCTCCTGGTGCTGGTGATGTTTCAGCACCTAGCTATTCATCATTAGGGCCAATTGCGTCTTATTATTCGGTAGATCCATCAGATAAAATGGGCGGCCTAGTATCTATGACCATAGGCGACGACAATTTGCAGCGCTCCTTTGTAAAACTTGAAACCGGTGATATTAACGGTTTCAAAGCTTTTATAAGCCGTTCAAAAACTGATAGTGACCTATGGCGTGGCCCAGGCACAATAGACAGAGAGCATATCGAAGGAAAAGCCATCTATACCTTTGATCAAGGCACAACTTTAGAATTTAGTTATGTAGCCAATGACTTCTTTGATTATGATTCTCCATCAGGTACGGCCGCAACCTTCGAGGCAGATTATTACTACAGCTATTCAGATTCCATTCCTGAAGGCTGCATCTCTGCTGATCCTGGCGTATACGACTTTAACCAAGACGGCACCATAGACGACTCTGACTTTACACCCGTGTTTACCGGTAGCAACTGCACAAGTTATTACGAAGACCGCATAAACGTGCGGGATGACAAGTTGTATTCTCTGCAATTGAATACCTATTTAACCGATAACTTAATGTTCACCGGAACGGCCTATCTTGAAGACAAAGATGGCTATGGTGTATCACCAGATTCTTATAGCAATACATTGGGTATTTACACAGACCAAGCCGCTGCTGGATTAGATGTAGTGCACCCTAGAGGCGTACAATACGGTTTGTCTTCTGTTGGTGGCGAGCGTAAAGGCTTTGTAGCCGACTTTAGTTTAGAGTTTGAAAACAACCATATTGAATTTGGAGCATGGCTTGAAGAAGATACCTACAACCGTACTCAACAGCGCCTCAATAAAACAGCAGGTAGCGCTGATGGTGACGTAATATGGGATGAAGTAGCTTACTACAGACGCGACTACACTTCAGTAAGAGACACCACCCAACTATACATTAAAGACACCATCAGCCTGATGGATGATGATTTGAAACTAGAAGTAGGTCTTAAATCTTTAAGTGTTGATTATTCACTAGATGGCTATCGTGATTACAACGATTATGAAATTGATGGCGAGGCGGGTTATGGGCCACAGTCAGTGGGTGGCGAATTCAGTAACCACTTTTTACCTTCGATTGGAGCCGTTTATGCTCTTAATAATAACGACCAATTATTTGCGTCATACTCAAGGAACTTTGCCCTACCAAGTGGCACAGACGATATTTATGATAACGCTATCAGCTTTGAAGCTGACACTCCTGAAGGTGAAGAAGCCGATAACTTTGAACTAGGCTATCGTACCAATCAAGAAAGCTTTAACGCTGCACTTGCATTATTCTACACTCGATTCGACAACCGACTATTTGCTAGTAACGTCATCAATCCTGCAACGGGACAACCTGAAGGTTTTTATATCAATGGCGGAGCTTCAGAAGCATACGGATTTGAATTAAGTGGTGTATATCAACCAGAAGCATTTGATAAAGAACTTTACTTCAACGCTAACATTTCTTATAAAAATGCCACCTTAGTTGACGGTTTTGGTAGTAACCCAGCAGGCAGTAGATTAGCAGACAGCCCAGAATGGTTAGTTACAGCCGGTATTACGTATGAACCCACAGAGTGGATTGTTGCGAATGTTTCAGCCAAATATACTGGCAGTCGTTATACGGACTATGCTGAAACATATTCAATGGAAAGCTTCACCTTAGTTAGTGCTTATTTAGACTTAGGAGGTATAAATCCTTTCGGTATGCCAGAAAACGTTAGCTTACGCTTCAATGTTGATAACCTTTTTGATGAAGAAGTATTGTCCTTCGCTTTCATAGGCTCTGCATTTTATCGACCGCTGAACCCACGTAACTTCCAAGCGTCATTAACGGTAGCCTTCTAATAAGATGAAAAAAAATATGCTTAAACTGAATAAAAAACTAGTATCTGTCGCTATAGGTTTGCTGCTTTCGCAAACCGCTTGCGCTAGCCCTACTTCCTTAGAAGATGCAACAGCTATACAACGTTCTATCGTGACCTTAGATACCCATCTAGATACGCCAGCCCATTTAGTACAACCAGGCTTTGATATTCTAGAGCGTCATACTTACGGTCATGATTTTTCACAAGTTGATGTACCAAGAATGCTAGAAGGTGCCTTAGATGGTGGATTTTGGGTAATTTACTCGCCACAAGGTCCGCTGACTCAGGAAGGGTACGAAGATAGTCGTGATACCGCTATCCTTAGAGCACTTGCAATTCACACTATGGTAACAGCTAACCCAGGTGTATTTGAGTTTGCTACAGAACCAGAAGACGCTGCAGCCATAAAAAAAGCCGGTAAACTCATAGTTTACATGAGTATGGAAAACTCTTACCCACTTGGCACAGATGTAAGTTTACTAGAAACATTCTACAAACTTGGATTAAGAATGGTGGGTCCGGTACATTTTAAAAACAACCAATTTGGTGACAGCTCTACTGATCCATCTGGCATAAAATGGGGCGGCTTATCACCTTTAGGTGAGGAGCTAGTTGCTGAAGCTAACCGACTAGGTGTTGTTTTAGACGGCTCTCATGCTCATGATAAAACCACCGAAGACATGATACGTTTATCGAAAACACCGATCATTTTGTCTCATACCGGTAGTAAAGCCATTTATGACCACCCCCGTAACGTTGATGATGCTTTACTTAAAAAGCTAGCTGCATCGGGGGGCGTGATCCAAATGAACGCTTACAGTGACTACCTTGCTGATTTACCTAAAAATCCTGAGCGTGCGGAAGCCTACAAAGGCTTGTTTGCGCTCAGAGCACAAGGCGTAGACATGGATGCACTAATTGAAAAACGTCGCGAGATAGAACATGAGCACCCAGCAGTAAAAGCCACATTTGAAGTGTATATGAAACACTTTTTACACGCTTTAAAAGTGGTAGGGCCAAAACATGTGGGTATAGGTGCCGACTGGGATGGCGGCGGCGGTGTCAAAGATATGATGGATGTAGTTAACCTACCTAGGATAACCCAACGTCTACTCGATGAAGGCTACACTAAGGCAGACTTAGAAGACATTTGGGCTAATAATGCCCTTAGAGTTTTACAGGCTGCCAAAGACTATTCTGAAAGTTTAAAAACAGCAAAGTAGTCAATAACAAAGTCTAAAGTATACAAGGGGAGTACACGTTAGTACTTCCCTTTTTTTGGCTAATCAACACACCTTAACTGATTCAAAAAATACGAAAACAATTCTGAGTTAGAACGTAATTTCAATTTGGCATAGAGTTTAGCCCTATGAACCCTCTCAGTACCTGGCGAAATATGTAAATTGTCTGCAGCAGACTGAGAAGAATGACCTGTAATCACCAGTTTCGCTATTTGACGCTCTCTGGCTGTCAATAATTCAGGTTCAAAATGGTTAAGTAAATAATTCACTCTTTCTGACACCATTGAAGAAAGTGGCACCACATTTTTCCCTTGTTGCTGCTCTGCGAACTGCCAATGCTTTGTTACAAGAGCAATCAGCACCGAACTTACAGTTTGTAAAGATAGAAGTTCGGCTTCAGTAAAAACAGAACTAGGACAATGCCTGCCAATACTAAATTGAATAAAGCCTAAATCACCACAATTAACAAAGAAGTAAGCGAGATCTTCAATGCCACTTTCTTGGTAATAAGCTGCATACATTTGAGATTGTTTGAACCCTTCGGGCATCAACTCGCTCCATGCATAAAGACCACCCTCTAAATCATTCATAAACCCTTGATATGCTGGGCTGGCCACATATGCGCCATCTAAAAAGCGCGCATAAAAAATCTTATCTTCGAGCTCTGTTAAATTTGAAAACAATAACTCTGGGGCTTTATGTTTGTTGTAACAAATCGCTGAGCTACTGCCAAAACAAATAACTGCCGATAGAGCATCAACCAAGACATTAAAAAAGTGGTTAGTGCCCAGAGCATTAATCAACTCAGTTTGTGTTTCGGTACTTAGAAAGTCATTATGGCTACTTTGCATTATGCATTCCCATCACATGTCATCTTTGTGAGTTAGTAGCCACTTTCTAAACTGACGAATAGCATAATCATCTTGGCGCTCACTGTCATAAAGTATATGAAAGCGTTGCGTCGGCTTGAAGCTCTCTTCGCAGGCTACAATTAACTCCCCTTCAATAATGGCATCACGGACTAAATACTCTGGCAGTATCGACACCCCAATATTATTTTTCACTGCTTGCAACAAATAGATAAAGTAGTCGAAGTATTGGCCACCTATCATAGAAATTTCTTTTTCAGTCATACCTGCTTTTAAGAACCATTCATCGGTTGTGGACATGGCATTACTTTGATGAATAAAATCAAAATTGGCCACTTCTCGCATGGTTTTAACGGGCTTTCTACCTCGTAAATATTTTGGAGTACATACTGCAAAATACGTATCGTGTCGCAGTGGTTCAGCATAATAGTGAGGCCAATCACCATCCCCCCAAAGTATCGCAAAATCACAACGGCGAGTATTACGGGCAACCGACTCAAAGTCGGTACCTAAATCAATTTCAATATCTGGGTAATTGGTATAAAACTCGTTTAGCTTGGGCATTAGCCAAGCAATGGCGAAGGTCGGCTCAGTCACCACTTTCAACTTAACTGTTTTGGTATACTCTGTATTTGAGGATATTTTTTGAGTCACAGCATTTAAACTGTTTAACATTTTGTGGACTTCTTCAGCATACTGCTCACCCACTGGCGTCAAAGTGAGTTGATTATCTTGCCTGTAAAACAATTCACGGCCAATCAGCTTTTCTAAATTCTTAACTTGACGACTCACCGCACTTTGGGTGAGGTGCAAAGCATTACCTGCATAGGTCATATTCAAATGATGAGCTACGGCATCAAAACACTGCAATGAAATAATTGTAGGGAGTTTTCCTCTCACTTACACCACCTTTATCTTATTCAAGTTTAACGCCCTAAGCTTATCTATATCATTATTGAATGGTATCCATTGTAGCCATTCCATTTTGTAATGCCATCAGTTGTTTTTGTTGTTTGCCAGTTTTAGAAGCACTTAATAATATTCATCACAGTTAAATAAAAATAATAAAGTAATTATTACTACTTAGTTCGAGGGAGTATTTATATGTTTAAACCAAACAAATTAAGCGTGGCAATATGTTGTGCTTTTATGGGCTCGCCAGCATTAAGTATGGCGCAAACAGCACCAGAAGACACAAGTCAAAAAAACAAAGATATTGAGACAATATCTGTTACCGCAACTCGTCGTGAGACTACTATTCAAGAAGTACCTTATAGTATTTCAGCCTACGGTGGTGAAGCCTTAGAAAATGCTGGCATTACCGATTTTTCTAGCATTGCCCGCTCCATCCCTGGTTTAACCTTGACCGATGTGGGCCGTGGCAAAAACGGAATCTCTTCTGGCATCATTATGCGTGGTCTTAACCTAACAGGCGGAGCCCAAGAAGATTTCGCCATGACAACCGACCCAGTTGTTTCAATTTATTTAGGTGAAACCCCTTTATTTGCCAACCTTGAACTCCGTGATATGAATCGTGTGGAAGTATTAAAAGGTCCACAGTCAACCTTGTATGGTTCGGGCTCTTTAGGCGGCACGATTCGCTATATTCCCAATAAACCAGAATTCGATGAAGTATCAGGAAAAGCCCAAGCTAAATTATCCTCTACAGATGGTGCGGGTGATTTAAACCATGATGTGGAGTTCACTTTAAACGTACCATTAAGTGACACCTTCGCCATTCGTGGTGTCGTTACTCAATTAGCAAACGGAGGCTATATTGACAGCGATTATATCGCTGGACTTGATGCAAATAATCAGCCTACAGGTGAGTATTTCACAGCAAAAGATATCAACGACGAAGACGTTACAATGGCTCGTTTATCTGCCCGCTGGTTACCCACAGATAAAACTGAGGTACTCCTCACTTACAACATGCAAAAAGATGATGTGCAAGGTTCTTCAGCAAGCTCTGAAGGGTTAGATGGATATCAGTCTGCTGCAAAAATCATAGAGCAGTTTGAACGTGAAACCAGCATCACCTCTCTGGTTATTGAACATGAATTAGGCTTTGCAGATTTTACATCTTCCACCTCTATTACTAGCAACGAAGCCGAAAGCGCTTATGATCAAAGTTACAACTATGGTCACTCAACCTGGTGGGGACCTTATTATGTTTCTTACTATGGATACACAGGTGGTACTTCACCGGCAGCAGAAGTCATAGTGGGAGAAAAAACCTACAAAACCGATACTATTACCCAAGAGTTCCGTTTAGCAGGATCCGCTGATGATAGTGTGGACTGGTTATTAGGTGTGTATTACAACTCGGTAGATTTTGAAGCAGACGCTTACGACTATGTTTATGGCCTAGATGCAGCATTTAACATTACTAACCCAGTAGGCACAGACGTTGGTTACGGTAATATCCAAGAAACTGAGTTTGAAGACTACGCTATATTTGGTGAAGTGACTTACTACCCAACTGATGAATTAAGCATAACGGCTGGGCTTCGTTACTTCGAACAAAACTTTTATGCCAAACAAGAAGTATTGCTTCCCGCTTGTGAAGAATTCTGGAATACCACGCTAGGCTTCTTCTCATGTGGAGATACTGAAAACTCGGGCATTGACCCTAGAGGTTACGCAGCGGGTGAAGATGAAAAAGATTTCAGTGATCTACTTTACCGCTTAAACATAGCGTACGACATTGACCTAGATACCAAGGTTTATCTAAATATTTCTCAAGGTTTCCGCCATGGTGGAGCAAACGGCTTACCTACCACTGGGATATTTGCTGAGGGTGAAGAATACTTATTTTTTGAACCAGATAAATCAACCAACTATGAAGTGGGTGTAAAAGGTAACATGTTTGACAGTAACCTTTACTACAGTGCTACCGCTTACTACATAGACTGGGAAGATCCAATATTATTAGTACAATCGCCAGCCGGTGGTTTCCCTGCCATGATCAATGCCCAAAGTGCAGTATCTAAAGGGATTGAAGTCGAATTAAATGCAAGTTTAACCGAGAATTTAAAACTGAACTTTGGTTACACCTATACCAATGCCGAGCTAACTGAAGATTTTGTTGCGCCAGATGGCAGTTTTGGTGCTGCAGACGGTGAGTCTTTACCAGGCATACCTGAGTCTACCTTAGTCAGCTCATTGATATTTACCCAAGAGCTAGGTGATGGTGAGTTAACCGCTCAAATTGGCGTATCTTTTAAAGATGAATTCACAACCGGTTATGCCGAACCTTCTATCTTCTACGAAACAGGATATGATGAAATTCCCTCATCAACCTTGTGGAATGCTAGCGTTAGATACGACATAGACCAATGGTCTGTTGCCTTATTTGCTGAAAACCTATTGAACGCTGATGATGCAACCGCGTCTGATGGTGATGGCAAATACATCATAAATGAGGCAGCTGGTGAAGTAAAAGCTGGTGAGCAATACGATATTGCACAGTTAGGTGACCAATTATACCGCGTGCGCCCACGTACTGTGGGTGTATCTGTTAGTTATAAGTTCTGACACAATAACGGCTAGTCCTTAACTAATAATAAGAGCGGAAATTTTGGATCAGTCTAACGACCATTACCACCAGCTTATTCAGGCAAGTCTGGCCGCAAGCGACATTGATCGCGCGGCCAAACTTTGTACTGAAGCACTCAAAACAGATGCCACTAATGGGCAGCTCTGGCAAGACTTGTCAGAAATTAGTCTTCGCTTGGGGCAAACCAAAATGACAATCAATTGCTCCTTAAAAGCAATTGATTGTGATCCCCAAAATGTGTGGCATGTTTTTCATCTAGCTGGGTGTTACTTGCAATTTCAAACCTTTTCTGCAGCAACCAAAGCCCTAGACAAGGCTGCCTCATTATTAAATAGCAACAACAGCGCTCAAGAGTGGGATAAGCTCGGCGAACTGCGCTACATGGCCAATCAAATTGATTTAGCAATCAGCGCCCATACCCAAGCTTTAGTAGTGGAACCAAATAGCAAGCGAAGCCGCAATCAACTAGCGGCCTTACTGCGCTTTAAAGGTAAACTTGCTGAAGCCGAAGTGCTGTACACAGACGTCATTAAATTAGAGCCTGATAATTATCAAGCTTGCTATAACTTGTCTCAATTACGCCGCTTCAAGAAAGCGGATGATATTGTTCCTTTGCTCACCCGTTGCAGCCAACTGTTACCCGCTGAGCACCATGGCCATATTATGCTCCATTACGCTTATGGCAAAGTCTTTGAAGATTTAGGTGACTACTCTAAAGCGTTTCGGCACTTAAGCTTAGGGGCTGAATTAAAACGGCAACAAAGGCCTTATAATATCGAGCAAGATTTAAGCTTAATGAAAACCCTTGTTTCATTTTCTGAAACTCTCAAAACCCAAATAGCGGCTGCAGCTCAAAATGCCCCCCAGACACCAATATTTGTGGTGGGTTTACCCAGAACAGGAACAACCCTAGTAGAGCGTATTATTGCTAGCCATCCAAATGTGGTTAGTGGTGGCGAACTAAATGCCTTACCTATGGCCTTGCTTGAGGCCGGAGGTAAACCTATCGCCGCTGGTTTAGAAGGCGTAGACCAAGACTTAGTCAAAAAAGTCACGCCTACAACCTTAAATAATATGGCAACACGTTACCTGCAACTTGCTAATAATTATGTGCAAGGAGCAAGCTTTTTTGTAGATAAGCTTCCCTATAACTTTTTATATTGCGGCCTTATCTTACAAGCCATGCCTAACGCTAAAATAATACATGTAAACCGTAACCCTTTTGATGCAGCGTTGAGCAACTTCAAAATGCTATTTGATAGAGGTTACGAGTATTCATATTCCCTTGAAGATACAGCAGATTTTATCTCTGGTTATCAAAATATGATGCAGCAGTGGAAAATACAGTTTCCCTCAAAAATACACACCATAGACTACGAACAATTAGTTAACTCCCAAAAGACTGAAACCCGTAAATTGCTGGAGTTTTGTGAGTTAGATTGGGCACCAGAGTGTCTTAACTTCCATCAAAACACTAGTGCTAGCCAAACCGCTAGTGCAAGCCAAGTGCGAGAGCCTATTTACAGTCGCTCAGTAGGTCTATGGCGTCAATTTCAAACACAACTTCCCCCCTTGCTTGATGCATTTGCGAAACATGGCATCCAACCAAAGGATACTAAGGAACAATAATGGCAAAACTAGACGTTTTCCAATCAATGTGGGCTATGGAATATAAACGCCCCGATGGCTTTGAACTAAGCCTTGAAGAAAAACTAAATAAGATAGCCAGCGCCGGCTTTAAAGGCGTAAGTTTTGATATCGGCTACCACCCGCTAGCATTAATTGAAGAAGCCATGCCCTTGCTACAAGCCCATGGTTTGGATCTAGTTTACAATGCCTTTGTTAAAAGCCCTGAGCATTACAGCGATATAATCGACTTTGCAGCTAAACAGCCAATCAAACCAAGGTTTATCGCCATAGTTGGCCAAATTGAACCTTGGAGCGTTGAACATGTAGCTGATATCACTAAGCAGTGGATGGCCATTAGTGAACAGGCAGGCATACCTTCCCATGTGGAAATTCATCGCAATTGCATGACCAATGATTTACTTTTTACCTTACAACTCATGGAGCAAGTACCTGAACTGCTAATGGTGGCTGATTTATCACATACTTTAGTGAATCAAGAATATTACCTACCACTACACGACTTAGCCAAGCAAAGAGTATCTGAATTTTTAACAAGAGCCGAAGCTTTCCATGGCCGTGTAGCTACCCGAGAGCAAGTACAAGTCCCTTTTATGTTTCCTCAAAACAAACCTTGGTTTGAATTATTTCAATCTTGGTGGTCAGAAGGGTTTGATAATTGGATAAGCCGTCACGGTAAGCAAAGTGACGACGCATGTGTATTTTTATGTGAGCTAGGCCCACCTGTATATGCCATCACAGGTGCAGACGGCGAGGAGTTGAGCGACCGCTGGGAAGAAGCGCTTATCATGAGAGAAACCGTACAAAAACTATGGCAAGAATCATTAGAAAAAGCGTAGTATTTTGCTTGCCAGTTCACCAAACAAATATTGATTAATGTCATTGAAAACGGACCTTTCTACAATAAAAAAGAGATATAGAGAAACAAGATGCAAAAACAGACCTGTGGTGAAGCACTAACTCGTTTATTACACGCTTATGGAGCCGACACAATTTTTGGCATACCTGGCGTTCATACCATTGAGCTATACCGCGGGTTAAAAGGCTCTCCATTAAAGCATGTGACGCCCCGTCACGAACAAGGTGCCGGTTTTATGGCTGATGGCTATGCTAGGGTGACAGGAAAACCTGGCGTATGTTTCATCATTACAGGGCCGGGCATGACCAATATAATCACCGCCATGGGCCAAGCGTTACAAGATTCTATTCCCATGTTAGTGATTTCTTCGGTTAACCGTACCCAACAGCTAGCCATGGGAGAAGGACGCTTACACGAACTGCCTAATCAATTAGCCATTACCTCAGGGGTATCTCGTTACAGCCATACCCTGTTGAGTGTAGACAATCTACCTAAAGTACTCGCCCAAGCGTTTGCTATTTTTAGCAGCCAACGACCAGGTCCGGTGCATATTGAAATACCAATCGACGTTCTCGCCCAAGATGCCAGCCATATAGACATGCAACCTTGGCCTATGCCTCAAGCACCGGCTCCTCAAGAGGCAGGGATACAAGAGGCGGTAACTATGCTAAGCCAAGCAAAGCGCCCTGTTATGATCTTAGGTGGCGGAGCTAAAAATGTCGATTTTGTAGCCCTTGAGCTTGCAGAAAAACTCAATATGCCAGTTGTAAATACTTGCAATGGAAAAGGCGTTATGCCGCCGGACCATCCGTTATCCATTGGCTCTACCCCTTCTCACCCAGCCATTCGTGAGGAGCTCGAAAAACAAGCTGATGTAGTACTTGCAGTAGGTACGGAACTGGCAGAAACCGACTATGACTTTTTCTTTTTAGGGGATTTGAATATCAGTGGCAAGCTTATACGTATTGACATTGATAGCGCACAACTAATGCGAAACCATAAGCCAGATTTACCTATTTTATCTGATGCACAGCAAGCGCTAACGGCTATTAATATGGGCTTAGCAAGCATTAAAACCCAAAATAGAGATATAGTGCATTCTCGTTGTGAGACTTTACGTAACAGCACTCAGGATATGAAAAAGCCCGCTTATCGTGATTTTTTCAAAACCATCACAGATACCTTAGGAGATTGCGTTATCGTTGGCGACTCAACACAGCCTGCCTACTATGCCCAGGCCTATTATGAAACCAGCAACACAGCCCGATATTTTCATTCAACCACTGGCTACGGTACCTTAGGTTATGCGTTTCCAGCGGCAATTGGCGCAAAAATAGGCTCACCGGAATTAGCTGTTATTGGCTTAACCGGTGACGGTGGCGGACAATTTACTCTAAATGAAATTATCACAGCAGTAGACGCAAATGTGCCTGTGATTTATATCGTGTGGAATAACCAAGGCCATGGCGAAATTCGCCGCTTTATGGATGACGCAAACGTAGAAAGAAACGGCGTAGATATTAGCCCTCCTGATTATGTGGCCCTTGCTAACGCTATGGGATGTAAAGCAGCACACGCAACTAGCCTTGTGGAGTTATCCACATTATTAAATCAAGCAGAAGCTTATGATGGGCCCTTTTTAATTGAATTTAACGAATCCGCCCTTGATTGCGGCTACGCATTTTAGGAGTGAAAGGTTTGAAAGTATTTCTCAGTCGTCCATTATTTGATACCCAGTTATTAGCCTCTAGATTAGAGGACGCTGGTATCACCTTAATTACCACAGACTCCGATGATATCTGCCCCATAGCCACTTTATTAGAACAGGCAAACGGTGCCGACGGCCTAATAACCCATACCGAAGATAACCTAACAGCAGAAGTCATTAATCAGCTCCCTGCTAGCATCAAGATAATTGCAAATTATGGTATTGGCTTTTCTAATATAGACATAGAAGCTGCCACGAAAAAAGGCATACAAGTCACCAATACTCCTACCGATGAAGCGTTTCACGCTACCGCAGAAGCCACAGTAGCTTTATTGGTATCCATAGCAAGACAAGTCCCCGCACTAAACGCTGAAAGGCGCGCCATGAAAACCGACCCAGCGCCTTCATTTAAGCGACCAACAGCTGTGTCAATTCGCAAAAAAGTGACGGGAATTGTTGGCCTAGGTCGTATCGGCTCCCGTGTTGCTAAGATGATGCATCATGGCTTTGACAACAGCATTATTTATTACGACCTTTATCAAAATGAAAGCCTAGAGCAAGAGCTTAATGCTGAAAATGTTCCGCTTAAAGAGTTAATGGAAACAGCAGATTTTATTTGTGTGAACATGCCCTTATCTGAGCAAACCTATGATCTAGTCTCAGCGGATATGCTGGCATTTATGAAACAAGATGCCGTACTTATTAATACCGCCAGAGCTGGCCTTGTAAATGAAGATGCCCTTATTGAACGTTTAAACAAGGGGTTATTACACGGAGCAGGCCTTGATGTTTACAGTGATAAAGTGAATGCTATCACAGCAGATAATGTCGCTCTTACCTCTCATTTTGCCAATTTCGAAAAAGAAGCCTATACCGCTATGACCAATCTGGTTATTGATAACCTAATAGGCCAACTAACTCATAAAAAACCAGTCACACCAGTGAACTCACCACTAGGACGTTAATCATGACAGTACAGCAAAGCTCCTCACAGAAAGAAGCCGCAACCTCCCCCATTATTTGGCTCAAACTATTGGGGTGTTCATTATTTGGCGTGTTATTTTTTTTAGTGCCCTTTCAATATAATAACTCGTGGACCATCAGCCTAGGGGTAGTAACAAGCCTGTTTACCCAAATGATTGGTGACGACATGAAAGTTTTCACCTGTGGTGTCTTTTTCTTGGGAGCTTTGGTGGCGGTTATCTACAATCTAACCCCTAAAAGTTTTGCTAGAAAACTGCCATTAAGTGAAAAATTTATTGCCGCACATTGGTTATGGACGCTGCTGGCAATTATAGGTGGCGTAGCATCAAGCATGACGTTTTTTCAGGTAGGTCCAGACTGGGTTATATCTAAAGAGACTGGCATAACGGCTTATATAGACGTAGCTGGTGCAATATTCTTATTAATTGGGTTAGGTTGTCTATTTTTACCCTTTCTAACGGATTATGGGCTGCTTGATTTTATTGGCACTTTGTTGCAAAAAGCCTTTCAAAAGCTGTTTAACTTACCAGGACGAGCCACAATCGATACCCTAGCCTCATGGGTAGGCTCATCTAGTATTGCCGTTGTGATGACAGACTACCAATACAAACAAGGCTATTACAGTGCTCGTGAATCAGCGGTTATCGCCACAAATTTCTCTGTGGTGTCTATCCCATTTGTATTACTAACTGCTCAAGTGGCAGGAATAGAAAGTCACTTTTTACAGCTTTATGCCAGCATGATTTTTATTTGTGTTTTATGTGCCATAGTCACACCTAAATTGCCCCCTTTATCTCGGTTTAAAGATGAATATTGTGGCGGACAAGAAAAGAAACTAAATGAAGATGTAGAGTCTGGCGAAAGCCGAGTCGCTTGTGCTACACAAAGAGCCATTGCTACCGCCAAAAAAGCGCCTTCACCACTAAGCTCAATTAAAAAAGGCTTTTGGTCGATGACAGATATTTATCTAATGATGATGCCAGCGGCTATGACAATTGAGTTTTTGACTTTATCCGTATACAGCCATACCAGCATACTGCAAACCCTGAGTTACCCATTTATATTTTTATTAGAAGCCTTGAATATTCCAGAAGCAGAAATGGCCGCACCTGGGCTGTTTATAGGGTTACTGGATCAATTTGTGCCTACAATCATTGCTGGCAGTTTAAGTGAGCCTATCACTAAGTTTATCCTTGCTGGTTTATCAGTGACTCAACTTATATTTTTCGCTGAAACTGCCATACTGATTATGCGCTCTGCTATTCCTATTACCATTACACAGCTAATTGCTATTTTTGCCATCAGAACCGCTATTTCATTTCCGATACTGGTTGTTATTGGTCATATGCTATTTTGAGTACGTAAAAATACATAACATTCTTCGTATGTTTTACAGCCCCTAGCTGTGATTAGATGATACAAATATATAAGTAATAATAGGTAACATCATGGAATACATAAAAACAATAACAAAAGAGCATGTCACAGCGCACGGGTTACCTGCCATAGCGTTTAAAGACAAAGACATCTACGAACAAGAATGTGACAAGATATTTGCACAGGGCTGGGCAAGTATTGGCTGTAGCCAGCAAATCAGCAAGCCAGGCGATATATTACCTATCCGTATTGCTGGGCAATCGCTCATTGCCATTCGCAATAAACAAGGGGAAATCGGAGTATTCCATAATATATGCCGCCATAAAGCCGCCCCATTAGTTGACGAACCATGCAACAAGCGCAGCCTAGTCTGTCCTTACCACAAGTGGTCCTTTAAAATAGACGGCGAATTACTTAGCGCCCCTAGGTATTTCGGCAACGATAACAAAGTTATGACAGCCGAAGACAAAGCCGATAAAGGCTTAATCAAAGTTCGCTTTGCAGTTTGGTGGGATATTATTTTTGTGAACATAGACGGTAGAGCCGAGCCTTTTGAAGATTTCATCAAGCCATTAGACGAGCGACTCGCTATCTACCCAAAAGACGATATTCGTATGGTCAGCACCACAGATTATTCTGGCGAAGTAAACTGGAAACTTGCTGTTGATAACTTTTTAGACGGTTATCATGTCCCCTTTGTACACTCACAAGCATGCAGTGTAGAGTCAGTGCTTGGGCAAGAAGATTTATTTTTGTCAGAGAATATTGTTGGTTTACACCTGCCCCACGGGGCCAGTGCCAAACCAGCAAAAACCGCCAAACAGTTACCACACTTTAATGGCCTACCAGAAGAGAAACAAGGCACCCAGCAATGGTTTGGAATTTTTCCTAACACCTTGTTTTTTGTAGACCCATGTTGGGTGCAAACCATAGTGGTTAAACCTATGGGCGAAACCCATACCGCAGAATCTCTTAGTGTATATGTGGTAAATGATGAAGCTGCCAGCGATGAATACGCAGCTGAAACAGGCCGCTTGCATGAGGTGTTAAACGAAGTAAATCAACAAGATATTGAGCTACTCGATAAACTTCAAATTACCCGCAGTAATAATATTGCCAACCAAGGGCACCTTAATGACGCTTGGGATCAAGTCAATATGACATTTCACCAAATGTGGCTTCAAAAAATTAATGCCACAGCAGCGAACTAGGTGAGTAAGTTGATGAATAAAGAAACGAACATAGTACAGAGTAATCGATTATGAGTTGTATCATTATAGGTGCTAGCCATGGCGGCGTTCAGGCTGCCATTAACCTGCGCGCGCAAGGATATACGGATCCTATTACACTGATTAGCGCAGACAAGGTGTTACCTTATCAAAGACCCCCTCTGTCCAAAGCGTTTTTGCAAAATACCCTGCCAGAACAAAGATTATGGCTGCGCCCTGAAACCTTTTACACGCAAAAAGACATTGATTTACGCCTAGGTACGCGGGTTGTAAAAATTGATAGACAAAAACAACTGGTAGTTTTAGATAATCAAGAGCAACTCAGCTACAGCAAACTAATACTGGCTACCGGTGCTTCAATTCGTAAATTGACAATTCCTGGTAGCGACCTAGAAGGGGTGCATTATTTACGGGATCATCAAGACACCCTTGGCTTAAGAGACCAATTGCCAGAGGCCAATAACGCAGTTGTCATTGGTGGCGGTTACATAGGGCTAGAGGCCGCAGCGTCACTCAAAAAACTCGGCAAAAATGTCACCTTACTGATCAATAGCGAACGCCCACTGCAACACCTTACTAGCCCAGTAGTAAGTGAATATTTGAGTGCACTACAAAAGGCAAATGGCGTAAATATTGAAGTACTTGCGGGCGCAACTGCAATAATTGGCGAGCATAACAAGGTTGTAGCAGTACAAGCTGCCAATGGTAAGCAGTATCCAGCGGATATAGTGGTAGCAGGTATAGGGGTTAACCCCGAACAGTCCCTTGCAGAAGATGCCGGATTAGCGGTAGAAAACGGCATTAAAGTAAACCAATACATGCAAACTTCAGATGCTAATATTTACGCCATTGGTGACTGTGTAAGCTTTTATCACCCCATGTATCAAAAGCAAATGCGTATCGAGTCGGTGCAAAATGCCACAGACCAAGCTAAAACTGCAGCCTTAGCAATCTGCGGCACCTTAACGCCCTACTCAGCTACCCCATGGTTTTGGTCTGATCAATATGATGCAAAGCTACAAATTGCAGGTATATCTGCAGGTTATGATGAGGTTGTGGTCCGTGAAGAGTCTGAAAAAAGCTTGGCTGTATTCTATTTCTCTGGTGACAACCTCATAGCAGTCGACGCCATAAACCAACCTAAATCGTTTATGATCACCCGTAAATATTTACATAGCCTACCCAAGGTGAATAAAATCAAACTGGCAGATTGCTCGCAAGATCTAAACAGTATTTTTACAGAATAAATAGGAGTACAAAGTGCCAAATATTACCTTTATTTTACCAGACGAAAGTCAGATTACGGTAGCTGCTAACGATGGCGACAGCCTAATGCAAACAGCCGTAGACAATGGCATCGAACAGATAAGCGCTGATTGCGGTGGCTGTTGCTCCTGCGCCACTTGCCACTGCTTTATTGACAACAGCTGGAAAGAAAAATTAACCCCAGCCGATGATATGGAAACCGACCTTCTTGAAAATGCCATAGACAATGTTCAAGAAAACAGTCGTCTGTCTTGCCAGATATTTCTAGCCCCAGAACACGATGGCTTAGTTGTAGAAATACCTGAAAGTGAATGGTAGCAAGCCCCCTGAAATTCCAAAACAAAGCAGCAAGTAAGATATTTAACTATTCTTCCTTGCTGCCTTTCTTCTTATTAGCGATGACTATAATCATTTCCAAACTCTTTGGTAATATGCTGTAAATATCTGTCAAAATCATGTTTTTTCAAATAATGATTTAACATAGCGACAGGTTTTGCCACGTAATCACAATAATTACATTCAATTTTTTCTTCAGGATGTTTTTTCGCTACTTGCTCAAGCTTATCTTGAATCAGCTCATGCCTTTGTTGTAAACCGAACACCCCAGCCTTAATCACGTAGACGTCGGTCGATGGGTCTTTTTCCATGTAGCCGTAATCAACTAAAGCCCTTCTTAAGTGATCGATAGCGTACATAGGCTGGGATAAATATTGATAGCTGACGATTGTGGAAATTAAACTATCTAATGCTGCCTTTTCATAGGTACGAGCAGTCATATTTGACAAAATAAATTCAGCTATTTCTTTTTTCTTAATCTTCATAGGCTCAAGCTTTCAGCGATAATTAAAGAGATTCATACCCATCAAGGAGCTGCAATTGGGTACCCAGTCATTCTTCACTAACATTAGCTTTTAGGCGCTGCATTTTCTTGAAACGAAAGCCCAAACAAAAATAGCGCACTGATGAAATACGCCCCTGAAATTTCATAGGGCAATGACAGTAAACGTGGCGCTAAATCTACGGGTAAATCCCAAGGAAGATACATAGAGCCAGTTGCGGTAACCGAATGTATGATACCAAATAAGGAGAACACGCTGGCAACAGCTAAAAAGTAGGATGCTTGTTTTAAGCGTTTATCCATCATTAACGCCACAGTTGCTCCCCAAAATATTGCCGTAAGAATATATCCTTGAGATAACACCCGCATAGCGTAATAACCATTGTACCAGTGGTTTGACAACAGAGTATTAAGCCCAAAGTGCAGCTCAGATGCTAATCCCCCTTCTATTGCGCCATCAATTTTTGCTTGGGCAGACATCAAACCAAAATGCACAGTGTTCAGTAACTCATCCATTTTTACATAGACTAGGTTAATTACGGCTGGGATCATTGCCACTATGATGGCTGGAGTATGATTCGATTCTTTGGTTTTTGAACTAGAAAACGCCAAGGAGATAATGTCGATACACACTATGACCAAAAGCGGCAGAAACACAGCTTCTGGAATGTAGCTGAGCATAAAGTTTAGCAAGCCACTAAAACAAATCACTAACATAGCAATTATGGTAAACACGCAATATAAATGCCCTGCCCCCATGCGTTTGTAGGTTTCGATCCCCAGATAAGGTGTGGTTTGCCCTACCCCACCAAACAGCCCAATAGTAAAGGTGGCAGCTGCATCAGCGATAATCACGTTTCGTGTGGAATAGTTAAGGTTAGATAACCGAGCAGCGGCAACTATGTTAGTTGCAATAACAGAAACCAAGATAGCTAGTGGTGCAATTATCGCTAGATAGCCTAGAGTATACCCGAATAAATGTTCTAGCCCTCCCATCTGCAAATAAGGAAGGTGCAGCCCTAACATGTCTGCACTGTTAGCCAAACCTGTGTGTTGTGGTATAAATCCAAAGTTTTCAAACACATAGTAGAGGGGCAAGCAAATCAGCAAGGCCACCAAAGCACCCGGGGCTCCTACAGGTAATCTAACATGGGCCATTAAACTAACAATACAAATAATTAACGCCAACAAACCAATTAAAGGCATTTGAAACGCCGACAACACTGGGTTTGCCCCTAACCACACAAAAGCGACACCAGCAATTGAGCCCAGCATGCCAGCCATAGGAATAAAACGGCGAATAGCATCGTTACAAAAAGCTAGGGCAAACTTGATTATGCCTAACCATAATGACGTCCCCATTCCCACATACCAACTGTAAAGTAAGGCTTTTTCAGGGTCCTCAAACTCTGCGTTAAAAAATTGTAATGAGGGCCCAACAATTAGTAAAATAATCGCCACTACACTTGTGATATCAATACCTAAAGGTATTGCGGTTTTTTGCTCACCTGTTTGCCTGCTTAAGCTAATGGCCATTCTGCTATACACAAGGTTACCTAAGAGGACCCCTAAGGCTAACGCAGGAGTAACTTTTTCAATAATAAAAGTAACCGGAAATCCCACAAACGACAGCAACCCCAGCATCACAAACAAGGTAACTACAATGTCAAAGAAAAACGTAAAAAAAGCATTGAGTTCAGGCCGTAAACCTAGGTTTGAAAATAGCTTACTGGTCATGATTTACTACTCCGCCACTATTAGACTTCACCAAGGTTGATTGAACATTTGTTGTGTATTTAGAAAATAAATCATCGATTTCTTTGGCCCACTCTTTATGCCAATAAGCCTTTTTATCTTCACTTATCCAAGCAGCGTCAATACCGTTTAGAATAAAACCTTTGATATCTGATAAAGAAAACCCCATTTGTTCAACCAGCAGCACATATTCATTGGCTAAATCAGTGCCCATCATGGGAGGATCATCCGAGTTAATCATTACCTTTAAGCCACCTTCTACCATACGTTTAATGGCATGTTGTGGGTCTGCTAGATCATGCCAATGAGTAGTAATTGTGGTAGTTGATGGGCATACGGTGAACACTATTTCGCCCTTGGAAAACTCTGCCTGCATTTCGGGGGAATCTACAATATGATAGCCATGATCGATACGCTCACAGCCTAAAATATCTACCGACTTTTGTACATTTTCGGCGGGGCCAGCTTCACCCGCGTGAGCGGTTAAACGCAAACCCTGCTCTTTGGCTAACAGAAAGGTTTTTAAGTGTATTTCTGGAGGGAATGGACTTTCATAATAGTCTAAGCCAATACCGATAACTTGGTCACGCTGGGTGTTAAGAATAGTATGCAAAAATGCCAGGTTTTCATCTGCAGGCTTTTCTCGATTAACTCCGGGGATAAGTTGGCACTCAATTCCCAAGTCTTGAGAAGCTCGATTTTTACCGGCCACAATCCCCTTTAGACATGTAGCATAAGAGACACCATATTTAAAATGCGCCTGTGGACTGAAAAATAACTCAACATAACGAGCCCCATGTTTGTGGCAATTAGCTAAACACTCGTAGGTTACTCGCTCAAAGTCGTGATGATCGACAATAGACTCGCAAACCAAATTATAAACATTTAGAAAAGCTCCTAAATCTTTATCGAACTCATATAAATCTTCAGGCTTGTCATATTCTGGTAGCACTACCTTATTTTTCGCAGCTAGCTCAATTAAGGTGTGTGGCATCACCGAACCTTCTAAATGCAGATGTAATTCAGCTTTAGGCAGGGCTGCCATTAATTCTCGTAATGTATTCAATGCACTTCTCTTTATTAGTTTTATTATGAAAAAGTCATTTAAAAGATAAGTTTAGTTTTTAAGCATCTCCACCTTATACTAAGTCTAATTTATACAGCAAGCTTTTAACTGGCTTCTGTTATGGGCTTTCATAAAATGCTGATACCACTAAATCATTATTGTTAAAATTAATATTACATTTAACTAGGTGTAAATTAAGCCAACTACTATGAACAATTCGTTTACCTAGCTGCAACTTTTCTATTGTGTAAGTTGATAAATGTGTGGTGTCTAATTGCTTGGTAACACTAAGGTAAGAGACTCCTTGCGTAAAATTTCCACAAAGAAAATAGACTTCCTTTCTAGCCTCGTTAGAGTAGAAACCTAAAATAGTTAAGCCCACAATACATAGCAGAGCAGTAAACTTCATAGTTTATTTACCTCTTTAAATTAGGGGTAACAAAGAATAGCCAGTGTATAAAATAATGCATCCAAGTAAAGTGCTAACTATGAATTGGATTTTATTCAAGCTTGTTTTTGTTTTCCAGATTAAAAGCCAAAGCATAACTGAATACATCGCCAACTCACCTGCACCTTTAAGTAGTAAAAGCTGACTTGATGAGCCTGCCAACCAGAATTGCTGAGGCAAACTTTTAAGGTAAAAATCCCAAAAAAACTGATACAAAACTGCGACTGGAATAACGACTATAAATATTAAATTCCAGAAATTAAATTTGCGCATTTTAGCGTTAAGAACCTTTGTTTTATTTTACAGATTACCACTGTCTATTTAGCTAACCGTAATTGATTAAAGGCATAAAAAATCTTGAACTGAGCTATGCTCAATAAGTCATCTTAAAAGGCCTCTACTGCGCAGAAGACTGTCCATATAATCGTTTAAACTCTCGACTAAACTGAGAAGGGCTTACGTAGCCTACGACCATTACGACTTATATCGACTGTCATACCATCAGTAATCTTTATATTACCCATTGTTTAATGTATTACGCTTTTTATACTCAGATGGCGTCATACCTTCTTTTTTCTTAAAAAAAGTATAAAACACGGATTTACTGTTAAACCCTACTTCATAAAAAATCTCTGTTATCGATTTTTGAGGTGCATTAACGAGTAACTGCTTTGCCTCATCGATACGATATTTATTGATAAATTCATAGAAATTAACCTGAAAGTGACGATTTAACGTGACAGATAAATCCTTAGTAGATACATCTAGTGTTTTTGCTAATTCATCTATGGTGATATCAGGTAAAAGATAAGGCTTCTCAGACTCCATAATGGTTTCAATGCGCTGAGTGTAGCTGGGTTGTTGCGCATTTTTGTCATCCCCGACTTGTTCAGGAGTTTGCGCAAGTATTGGCATAATAGAATGGGACTTAGTGACACTATAAAATAACAGTGAAACTACAAGTAAAAAGGTAGCGTAATAAGAAAACAGCCCCAAACCAATAAGGGTAGAAACATCAATCTCAACACTTAAATTCACCACTTTAAGGACACTTAAAATGACCTCTACAAACATAATAATTAAAAAACCAACAAGTAATAACTTAAGCCAGTTCAAATCAATGGTAGAGATATCGGCACGGGCTTCTTTATGGCGCGAGTGATAACGGGCAATAAGTACAAAACAGCTCACTATATAGAACATACGTAACAGTTTTATAGCAGTGTCAGAGGCGATGAAATGCCAGGTGTGATAAAGCTCCCAATTTTCGATGGATATTTGTTTCGCAAGGTCACTGAGGCTGTAGTAAACCACAATTAGATAAATGGCATATGCCACAAAGGGAATAAGGTGAAGCAAATCTTTTTTGGTAATTTTAAAGTCGCTGTATACTGAGGATCTAATATAAAAATACAACAAAGCCGCATCTAAACAGTAAGCGAGGCTCCCTACAAAAAACAAGTTGGGTTCAAAGTCCAACACTTCAAACCTAAATCTTACTCCAAAAAATGTTAACTCATGAAATGCAATTAAGGCTTGGCTTCCTAAAAACCCCGATAGTAAGTAAGCACTAACATCAGGCATTCTATGGCTAGAGATAAGCATTAGCGCAAACAAAATAGAAAGTACAAATGTCATCACTAGAATGATGTCATTCAAATTAAAAACGACGCTACTCATAAACTTAAATTAGATATCCGCTTTAATAATTTAGCCGTAGTTAAGTAGTTTGCTTTCAAATTTTATAATACACAGGCTATTGGGTTAATTTGAAAAATTCGGCCAAAATCCACTAGGTGACAAATGCTAGCCTATTCTCAAAGGGGATCCTATGAATTTATGTGAAAGAGTGACCAGAGGTTAACTTAAATACCCAGAGGCCAAAAAATTGGACGAGCTTTCATGCTTGCTCCATGAAAAATTAAAAAGGTTGGTCATTCATACCAACCTTTGCATTATCATTTTTGTAGGCTTTAACTCACTCGAGCTGCTCTTTGGATATCATTCACCACAGAGCAACTTTTTAGTTAAGTTGGTTTAGCCTTATTGGCAACTAATGGTCGCTTCTTTTGCAGTTTGAGGAACCAGGTTTATATCCGACACAGATATTTGTAATGCCCCTTCAGACTCTAAAGAAAACGGTGACACTATTTTTTCGAATTTTATGCCTTTATCAGCAAAACACTTCAAGTCGAAGCTTAAACTAGACCACTCATCTAATGGCAGAGCGTTAACTGACTCTGTTATGTCTAACTGAGTGCGACAGCTACCTTTCTCTTCAGAAAACGCTTCGCAATTCATAGCAATATACACTTTATCAGTTGGTTTGCTATCCAGTTTAACTAACATAGACAAGCTACTTTGAAGTAATAAATCCTTAGTGATATCTTCTCTGAAACTACTCTTGCTTCTAATTCTCACGCCCGCTAATTCATTACCATCTAACTTGATTGAAAATGAATCTTCTTGAACTTTTCTATCCACAGTACGGTATGAAAAACCTTCCATATGGTGAGAGTTAGCACTAACTAGCATTTCTTTATCTCCAGTAAATAGATGCATTAACCAAGGCTGGTGCATAGCGCCTGTGTATAGGTGTCTTACTTGTGCTTTGTCTACATCTAAGGCTACGAATTCAGATAAGTTATCATCTAAAACATTCTCATCTTGATAAGTCAGACCAAAGCCATAAGGTAATAATGGCGCATAGTCAGTATCACCAAAGTTAACATTTGATTGCTCTGCAGACTTAGGCCAAGAAAACGATAACTTACCTTTGAAGTCATGTTGCACCGAACCATCAGTATTAGCTAACACCACTTCTGCTACTCCGTTTCCTTCAGAGCCCGGTAACCAAGCTGCCACAAGGGAGTCAGACGCGTTCAACTCAGCATTGATCCACATAGGTCTTCCAGAAATAAAGATGGAAACAACCGGTATACCTTGAGCTTTAAGTTTTTTAATTAAAGCTAAGTCTCGCTTGTCACCCTGTTGATAGCTTAAATTTTCTCTATCGCCGTGACCTTCTGCATAGGGCTCTTCACCAAAAACCACAATAGCAACGTCAGGTTTGTTTTCGAATTCACCATCAACGTTTAGATTAATAGTGCCACCAGCTGCGGTAACTTGCTGCTGTAATCCATCATAAATTGAAGTGCCACCAGGAAAGTCTGCATTAGTGTTATTAGTACCTTGCCACGTAATAGACCAGCCACCAGATTGCTTGCCTATGTTATCTGCAGCATCACCTGCCACTAAAATCGACAGTTTAGGGTCTAACGGAAGTAAATTATTTTTATTTTTCAACAGTACTAACGACTCTCTTACTGCTTGGCGAGCCACGTCTCTATGACTCTGTTGACCAATCAATTCAGTCTTGCCAGAAAATTTACGGTCCGCAGGGCTAGGTTTGTCAAATAAACCTGCACGCACCTTCACTCTTAAGATACGGGTCACCGCATCATTGATCCGTGACATAGGAATAGTGCCATCTTTTACTTGGGCGATGGTATTTTCATATAATGGTTTCCAAGCATCGGTTGGCACCATAAAAATATCTAAACCGGCGTTGATAGATTGTGGGCAGCTATCGTTAGTGCACCCTTTAACTTGGCCATGGCCATTCCAATCACCAACAACAAATCCATCAAATCCCATTTTGTCTTTTAGCACATCAGTTAACAGGTACTTATTGCCATGAACTTTATCACCATGCCAACTATTAAATGACGCCATAACAGATTGCGCGCCAGCTGTTAGGCCGCCCACATACCCTTGCGCATGTATATCAAATAGTTCTTGTTCATCGCTTATGTTATCGCCTTGGTCATCCCCTTTGACTGTACCTCCATCACCGATAAAGTGTTTTACAGTACTGAT
Organism: Paraglaciecola marina; assembly: GCF_004360155.1. Lineage (GTDB taxonomy): Bacteria > Pseudomonadota > Gammaproteobacteria > Enterobacterales > Alteromonadaceae > Paraglaciecola > Paraglaciecola marina. Next base: position 121,882 of record NZ_SAIS01000012.1, read on the forward strand.
CACTCGGCTATCTGAAAGAAAATCTTTATCTGCATGACCTTGCAGACCTTTTACAATTGACGCAGCGTAATTTCTGACGATCTCTGGATCTTCAGAATACCCTTCATAGGTACGACCCCACCTGTCATCACGAACCACAGCCACCGTTGGCGCAAATACCCAATCAATACCCGTCACCATCACTTCAGTGGCTGTTACACTGGCTATTTTTTCAATTAGGTCTGGGTTATTTGCTGCACCCAAACCAATATTATGGGGGAATAACGTTGCACCAATAACATTGTTGTGACCATGAACGGCATCTGTTCCCCACATAGTAGGAATGTTTGTTCCATCTACGCTATCGTCAACTGAAGCTAAGTACATATCATCCGCTAATTTGATCCAATCTTCAGCTGTCGAATGTTTGTTGTTATTAGGAAATGCCCCACCACCATTTAGATAAGAACCAAAACCATAGGTACGCATATCTTCTACCGTAATATCTCTGATTTCAGGTTGGATCATTTGCGCAACTTTTTGCTTCAGTGTCATCGAAGCCATAATCTCTTTTACCGTGGCTTCAACCTCTTGGTCTTGCTTTACTGCTATATCTAATTTAGGCCAAATTTCTGCGGCCTTAGTGTCTTCAATGGCACTTGCGTCATTGCCATTATTACAAGCAGTTAAAGCAAACATTGCGCCTGCTAAAATACTAATTTTAAGTGGTGTGTTCATAGTCTATCCCAAATTAATGTAGTCAAAATTGGTTACTGATTTGAATTAAATTATTGCCATACAAAATCAATGAAGTGGAAATTATTTTAAAAATCAAAGTTTAGCGTCCGAAAAACAAGCTGACATTCAAACCCTGCTATTTTTGAGTTCGAACAAGCGTTCGTCTAGCCGAACATCCTTTTATTTATAAGCAATACAGCCTAATTAGCTTGCAACAAAAAAAGTAAAAAAATAGTTAAAATACACGAGAAATAACTAGAAAGTATGAATAAAAAATTTAGAGGGTCTGTAAAGGTTGGCTCATCGACTAGCGCATAATCATATCAAACGAGAGATTTTTAAGGAGTAGAGTTCAGGTTCGATTACTCAAAACAGCAATCGAACACTTAAATCTATTTGTTTGAGGATCAAGCAAATATAGCTGTTGGTTACTTGTTTGATACCTTAGTAAACTGTGCCATAAATGCTTCAATTCGTGCGCAAGCATCATCCAATTGCTTATCGTCCACAACATAAGAAATTCGAATATAGTTGGCAGCACATTCTCCAAATGCGGTAGCGGGCAACACCCCAATTTTTTGTTGTTCGAATAACATTTCTGCAAATGCTTGACCGTCTAACCCGGTTTGACTCACATTAACTAATAAAAACATAGACGCTTTAGGTGGTACGCAGGTTAACAATGGCTGCAGATTGAAACAGCTTAACAAACGATCTCGACGGCGTTGATAGGTCACCCTCATTTGTTCAGCTTCGGCCAAAGCATTGGGATCGGTTAGCGCGGTATAGGCCGCTTCTTGAACAAACCCCGGTAAACCATAGAGCATACACAAAGATAAGTTACTTAGATGGTAAATTAACTCAGTAGGTCCTATGGCCCACCCAGCTCTCCATCCCGTCATGGCGTGAGATTTAGATAAACTATTTAACGTCACTGTGCGCTCGGCCATATTATCTAATCCAGCAATGCTAACGTGCTCTCCTTCAAAAATGGTATTACTGTACACTTCGTCTGACATAACCCATAAGTCATGTTTTATGGCTAAATCAGCAATAAATTGTAATTCACCTTTGGTAAGCATCACGCCACTAGGGTTACTGGGCGTGGCAAAATAAATCGCTTTTGTTTTATCTGTTATGGCTTGTAGCAGGGCGTTTTCATCGAGACAAAAATCATGGTCTACGTCCATAGAAACAGGCACCAACCTTGCTCCTGTTAACTGAATACAAGCTTCGTAGGTGACATAATTAGGTTGCAACACTAAGACTTCGTCGCCTGCCTCTAAAATGCACATAGACGTTGCAAACAAGGCATTTTGTGCCCCTGCCAGTAAAATTATATTATCTTTGGTAACTTGCTGACCGCAACTCGCTTGGTGGTCAGCTGCAATTTGATTACGCAGGTGATCTCTGCCTTCAATATCGACATAGTGGGTGTCCCCCCCTCGCAAGCTTTTTACTGCACTTTCGACAATAGGCGCTGGAGTATCAAAGTCTGGGTCCCCAATACTTAGAACAATGACACTTGGGTCCTGCTCTTTTAATGCTGTGGCTTTAAAATGAATATCCCAAGCGTCAACGGTTTCCCCTTGAATAGCTTGAGTAAGTGGCGCGTAACGCATAAAAATTCCTAACTACATATAAAAAATGGCGTGTAAAAACACGCCATCATTAACTTAACGACTTAAGCTTATTTTGCATCAGCATCAATCAACAATGCTTTGGTTTCTGTGTATTCTTTGAGCCCTTCAAGGCCCCACTCGCGACCGTTTCCAGATTGTTTATAACCACCAAATGGTGTGTCTGGCGTGAAGTAAGCCCCCTGTAAATAACATTGGCCAGCACGCAATTTTTTACCAATTCTCATTGCTTCTGTGCGATCAGCAGCATAAACCGCAGAGGCTAAACCAAAGGGAGTATCGTTGGCTTGTACAATTGCATCTTCAATATTGTTGTAAGGGATAATGCAGAGCACAGGCCCAAAAATTTCTTCTTGGGCAATAGCCATATCGTTGCTGACTTCTGAGAATATAGTCGGTGCTATATAGGCCCCTTTACTAAATTCAGCAGGGACGTCAGTACCACCGCACAATAATTTCGCGCCTTCTTCTATGCCTTTCTTGATATAAACCAAAACTCGGCTTTGTTGCAGGTGCGAACTCAACGGCCCCATGTTGGTTTCTGCCAGCATTGGATCACCTAGTTGCCATTCAGCGGCTACAGTTTTGGCAATCGCCTCTACTTCAGCCAGTTGTGCAGCTGGCACTAACATGCGGGTTAATGCACTACAGGTTTGCCCAGAGTTAAGCATTACATCTTCAACCCCGTAACGTACCGCGGCCTCTAAATCAGCACCTGGTGCAATAATGTAAGGGGATTTTCCGCCTAATTCCTGACACACTCTTTTAACCGTTGGAGCTGCAGCTTGGGCCACTTTTATACCTGCGCCAGTAGATCCCGTAAACGACACCATATCCACTTTAGGGTGACTACATAAACGCTCACCAATTTGACTACCCACACCGGTTAGTAAATTAAAGACACCTTTAGGTAGGCTGGTTTGGTCGATAATTTCTGCCAATATCAAATCTTGAATAGGCGTTTGTTCAGCAGGTTTAACCACCATAGTACAGCCAGCAGCTAGCGCTGGCCCTAGCTTACCCACTAATTGTGATAACGGGTAATTCCAAGGGTTAATCAACACGCAAACGCCAATAGCTTCACTGACTACAACATGATTTTCATGGGTGTCTTGTTTGTCTAATTCAGCAGCTAAAGGTGCAAAGCTGCGTAATGCATCAATAGAGCTTTGCACTTGGTAGTCGTCAGAAAAAGTAATAGGGCAACCCATAGTGGCAACAATAGACTCTATAATTTCATCTTTTCGAGCTTGCATACCGTCTGCTATTTCGTTAATTACGGCAGCACGGATTTCTGAAGATTGTTCTGACCAAGCTAAAAATGCTTGGCTTGCAGCATCTATGGCTAAATCTACATCTTGTTCGTTGGCAGCCGGTACACTTGCATAAATTTCCCCATTAGCTGGGTTAATAACGTCTAGCTTTTCGTTGCCTTGGCTATTGACCCACTGACCATCAATATAGAGTTGTTGAAAATTTTTCATTTTATACCTTAATTTATTATTGCTAACGACATCATTACTGAGTCGCGAGTTTTAGCACTGCACCTAACAAAACCTGACACCCAGCTGAGATATCTTCAGGTTTGGCATTTTCTGCTTCATTATGGCTTATCCCTTTTTCACAAGGGATGAAGATCATAGATGTGGGGGCAACTTTCGAAACATAAACCGAATCATGCCCTGCCCCTGAAAACATTTCTTCGAATGGAAGTTCCATAGCGGTAACTGATGACCGTACGGCATTAATACAAGCCTCATCAAAAGCTACCGCAGGAGAATTCCACTCGTCTTTTATTTCAAACTTCACATTACAATCTGCACACACCTTTTCAGAAGTTTCTCTAAATTTAGCATCCATTTTCTGCAATGTGTCTTGATTTGGGTGACGTAAATCAACCGTAATTGTCAAGGTTTCTGGTACGGTATTACGAGAGCCTGGGCTGACATTAATATCGCCAAACGTGGCTCTAGCTTGGGGCGCAAAGTCATCGGCCAGGGCATACAACTTAGCAACGATTTGAGACATAGCTTTCACTGGATCTTTACGCTGTTCCATAGGGGTTGGACCCGCATGAACTGGTTGGCCATGGATAATTAGATCATACCAACGCATGCCTTGTACGCCTTTCACCACGCCAATTTGTTTATTAATAGCTTCTAAAATGGGCCCTTGCTCAATGTGTAATTCAAAGGCCGCTTTTATAGGAAAAGGCGCACAGGGTGCATCGCCTAAATACCCAATACGCTCAAGCTCCTGTTTGATAGTCGCCCCTTGCTTATCACTTCGCTGCCATCCGTAATCTAACGAAAAATCACCACACCAGACTCCAGAGCCCACCATGGCCGGGGAAAATCTCGCCCCTTCTTCATTGGTCCAAACCGCGACTTCTATTGGATGCAATGTAGTAATATTGGCATCATGTAAAGTGCGTAACACCTCTAAACCACCTAATACACCATACACACCATCAAACTTTCCGCCTGTTGGCTGAGTATCTAAATGACTGCCCATTAATACCGGAGGTAAACTGTTGTCAGTGCCAGCTTTGCGTAAAAACATGTTGCCCATTTCATCGACTCTGCGCTCGCAGCCAATTGCTTCGCACCAATTTACAAATAGGTCCCGCCCTGCTTTATCTAAATCAGTTAAGGCTTGGCGATTACAGCCACCTTTATCTGTAGCACCAATTTCAGCCATGGTCATCAAGGTATCCCATAACCTTTCACCATTAATTTGCAATGCCATTTTGATGCTCCTATGCGTCTTTTCTGCTTAAAGGTTGGCACATACAATGTACGCCACCACCGCCTGAAGTAAACATTGACATGTCTGGCGCATATACCTCTAATCCATGGGCTTTTGCTTTACCGATTAGCTCTTGGCTGGCTTCTGGAATTAGCACTCTGTCTTTACCTAAAGCCACCACATTTACGCCAAGCTCTAATACCGAACGATAAGAAATATCGATAATTTCAATGCCTCTGGCTTTTAACCAATCCAGTAATTCGTCCTCTACCGCCTGAGTACACACAGCGGCTAGTTTTTCTGACAACATGGCAAATTTAACGTCTAGGTGCAAAAAATACGGGTCAAACTGATACGACTTAAATTCCCAGCCTTCTTTTTCTACCCAGCTGCACATTTGATTGAGACCTGCTTCACTGGTGCGTTCCCCCGTATAACCACACAAGATGACTCCGGGTTCAAGCACCATAAAATCCCCGCCCTCAAAAGAGCCTGCGGTAATTGCATCGTAAATAGGAATGTTGTTTTCTTGATAAAAGCGCATTACTTCAGCCCATTCACCCCGTCGCCATGGGCTATACATTTGGGTCACTACTGGCCCCCAAGGCGTTAACACCGAAGAGTCCCGGGCATAAATCTGATAGGGTAAATGTTCACTTGCTTCTAAAATGTGAGTTTTCACACCGCAGTGTTTGTAAACGTCTAACATTTCTTGATATTGCTGCTGGGCCACTTGTTTATTGTATTCACGACCTAGCCTAAGTGAACGCCGTGACATAGCATTACCTGTTTGCCAATCGTAATAATCCATTGGGCCAATTAGTACTTCTTGTAGTTCTGCGTATTCAGAGTCCATGCTCCAGTAATCTAAGCGTGAGGTTCCGCCCTGCTCACTACGTCGAAAAAAGTTAGATTTCATTTAAAACACCCTACCGAAAAACATGTACTTAGTTTATGGTTACATTTTAATTACTCAAGCAATGATTTTTTACCATATTGGTTAGAATATTAGACCAATAACCGAAGACCTATTTTTATAGAAAAAAGTACCCTATGAAGCCAAACCAAAGCCCTTACTTAGATTTGCGACAAATACCTTTAAATGCCCTGCTCGCCTTTGAAGCGGCTGGCCGTCATTGCCATATGCGCCGCGCGGCTCAAGAGATGTTTGTGTCTCATTCGGCCCTTAGTCGTCATATAAAATTGCTTGAAGCTCGGTTAGGTACACAGTTATTTGAACGCAAACATAATAAATTACGACTCACCGCACCGGGCAGTCGCCTACTGGCGTCTATTCAAAGTGCTTTTTCTGAATTAAACAAAGGCCTGCACTCCCTCGACCCCACTTTAGTTGCAGGTGAGGTAGTGATTGGCACCACAGCCACCATAATGCTCAATTGGTTATTACCTGTATTAGCAAAAGTACAACAACAATACCCTGAAATAACCTTCAATTTGCAAACCTTAGAACCTCAGCAACAGTCACTACCCTCTAATTTAGATATGGCTTTGTGTTTAGGTAAGCCAAAGGATCCCAACCGAGTAGTCAGTAAACTTTACGATGAGTATTACGTGCCTGTTTGCAACCCTAGCTTGTTAAAAGGCCTGCCGGTGCAGAATGTAGAACAACTATTGGGTTACCCGTTAATTCACGACAGTTTACAGCAATGGTTTACTTGGTTTGAGCATCATACCTTAGATGGCAATACAGCAAAGCAGCACACTTATTTTGAATATGCCTACCAAGCAATAGAAGCAGCACGTTTAGGAATGGGCATGGTTTTAGCAGATATTGTTGAAGTTGAAGAAGACATAAAACAAGGCAAGCTAATGCAGGCCATAGACTCACCTCACACTGAAGGTCAGTCTGTATATTTGGTCACTCACGAAGACTCACAAGTAAATTATCGTACCCAACTAGTAATAAACAGTGTTTTAGAAAACCTTACCCAAAAAGGCGCAAAACTAGGTTCCGCTAACTAAACTTTATAGGCTGCATATTGCTTCACTAATTCAGTAGGGGTTTGGTCAAAGTGTTTTTTAAATGCGCTCACAAAATTAGATGAGTGGTTATAGCCCACCATATATGCCACTTCTCCAATGGTTTTACCATCAAAAATCAAAGCATGGCGAGCAGCTTCTAGCTTTTTGGTACGTAAGTAATCAGACAAGGTAGAGCGATGATATTCTTTAAAATAACGCTGTAAGGTACTCAAGCTAGTACCTAACTTTTTGGCAATATCGGTGCCATTGTGTTTGCTAAAAATAAAGGCATCGACTTCTTTTTCAAATGCCCTAAATGGTGAGCGACTTGGAGTTTGTATACTCGAATGCTCATGGTAAGAATCATCTAATAAATACTTTACGCTATTACTAAACAATGTCAGTGCATATTGTTCGCAATAGAGGTCTGTTAACATATTCTGATTATTGCGATGTTCAAAAAATTGCTCGCATACATTGAGTACCTGTTGGTCACAGGACCATTCTTTAACAACTATATCATTTTCAAAAAAAGAGCCGTTAGTCCCTAAGCTTGTGAACGATCTCAGTCTTTGCTGCAACCACTCTTGAGACACTGATATATTTACTTTTTTGACCTTATTATTTTCGACTAACCTACGCATAAAAATCACGGTTTTATTGTTGGAGTAAGCGAAAACTCTAGGGCCATGCTCAGCAGAAATCGAGAAGGTATTTTGATTTAAACTGAACTCAATCACCCCCTCAAGAAGGATACAAACACAAATACTGGGCTCTATTTCAGAGCTGCATTGAGCGTTTTCTTGTTCGAGCATATTAGCCACATGTACATTAATACCACTAGGTAAGCTCTGATAATCTAAGTTACCTAACATGAGAGGATCTTGATCTTGAAAAGCTGGCGATAATAGAAATTGTTCACACCCTGTGTTGGATAATTTCCTTGATAACTCTATCTTAGATACCGCATTAAACTCGCCCACTTCCTTCTCCTTATGGCTGGTGACCATATTGCATAACACGCTGATTAAAAATCATAACAAAGGCTAGAACGTTAAATATACCACAATGGTATCTTAATGATAATTGTTCTCATTAAAATTATTATTGTAAGGTAAACCTATGAAACTCACTTCAACAAAAATGCGTTATTCTGCTATTGCTTTGTCAGTAGTGGTATCTTTAACGTCTTTACAAGCTTTATCACAAGAAGATAGCGACAGCGAAGCATCAGTAGAAAATGTTACGGTCTGGGGAACAGAGGTTAAAACTTCTTCTTTGTTTTTAAAACAACAAGCCATAGCCGATAAGCAAGCAGACCATATCAGTGACTTACTGCGCGTCATCCCAGGTATTGATGTAGGTGGAGCTCACTCATTAAACCAACGTATTACCATACGCAGTATGGACGATAAAGATCTGCAAATATCTATAGATGGTGCAAGACAAAACTCTTACATGTATCACCATTTAGGAAACCTACAAATTCATGCCGACATCTTACAATCAGTAGATATTAACGTAGGGACTAACAGTGTAATAAACGGCGGTATCGGCGGTGCAGTTCGCTTTGAAACCAAACAAGCTGCCGATTTGCTAGACAAAGACCAAGAGTTTGGTGCCCGTGTGCAATTGGGTGCTGGCGATAATTCAGGTACAACCTTATCTGCTACAGCCTATGGCATGTTATCGGATAATGCTGACTTTTTGGTGTATCACAATGCTGTAAATCGTGACAACTATGAAGTAGGTGGTGGCAAAATATTAAACTCAAGTGGCGAAGTGATTGAGGGTACAGATGGCATTGTGCGCGGTCTTGAAGGAGAATTAAGAGACACACTGATTAAGTTTGGCTACAACCTAAATGACAACCAGAGATTCGAAATAGGGTATGAGTCTTATAAAGATGAAGGTGATTATAGTTATCGCCCTGATATGGGCCTTGCTACAGACCTAGCCATCACCAACTCTTTAGGTATTCCATTATTGTGGCCAACCGAACTCACCCGTGACACCTTAACCCTTAATTACGATCTCACCATAGATAATACAGTGATAAAAGCAGCTGTGTATAAAAATACCAGCGAGCTAAAACGTGATGAATCTGGTTGGGCCGATAACGCCGCTTTTGCAGCTAGTGCAGGCTTTATAACAGGTGAAGCAACCAATACAGGTGCAACCCTGTTAGCCAATACACTAATCGATAGTTCAATTGGCCATGAGCTAACCTATGGTTTTGATTATGTAAAGCACGATACCGACTACAGAGGAGAGTTCACAGACAGCACAGCAACGTCTGGAGAAACCTCTAGCACGCTAGCATTGTTTGTAGAAGATAAAATTAATGTCAGTGAACAATTTAGTGTCATCCCTGGTGTGCGTTATGAAAGTTACGATATTGACTCAGCGGTAGTTGATGATGAGTTTAACGCCTTTAACTTAGCATTAGCGTTAGAGTATGCACCAAGCAACGACTTGTTATTTCGCTTAAGTGCAACCGAGATATTTAAAGGCCCTGAAATCAGCGAAGTATTTATTGGGGCAGGTCTTTACGACACAGCTAATGCTGATATTGAAGAAGAAACTGGGGTAAACCTTGAACTGTCTTTCGCTTATCAAACTGAGATTGATAAAAACCAAAGCATTGCCTTAGGTGCAACCTTATTTAAAACCGAAGTAAATGATTATATCTATGACTACGCAACAGCACCTGAAGAAATAGGAGGTTCATGGAAAGACAATGTAGGTGATATGAGCATAGATGGTTTTGAAGCTTATTTTGAATACAGCTATAAAGCTTTTACCACTTTATTTACAGTGTCTCGTGCAGAAAGTGAATTATCAGCCTTTGCTGATTACACTGATTTACAAAACGCTAGGCTAGACCGTCAGCAAGGTGACACTTTCACCCTAAACCTAAACTACACATTTGCAGATGCGAATATTGTTACCTCTTGGGAAATACAAAGTGTGCAAGATGTTGACTCTGGTGTTGATTTAGATGGCGCGACCCTAGATAACAGTAAAGATGGGTTTGTAGTACACAATATGTCAGCCCGCTGGACCCCAGATGCAGTTAAAGGACTAACCTTAGTATTTGGAATAGATAACGTTTTTGATGAGTTTTATGCATCACAATCATCTCGTACAGGTATATCTTTCCACCCACGATTCGGTGAGCTGTATTTGCAAGACTTTGAACCGGGCCGCAATATAAAAGCCACAGTTCAATATAAATTTTAAAATATGACTGCAATTATATTAACCCTTGTATCGGTTACCCCAATGGGAGGCGCTCTTAACCGTTTGGTTTTGAGCTCTCCTGAGCTCACTAGCGAGCGGATCCCTGCTTTTTTTGCAGGCTTACATATTAAACTATTTTTTAAACAGCCCCATCAGGCAGAACTCGTGCTGCCTCAACGGGACGAAAACGATAAAATAGTATGGCCTGAAGCAGACAAAAAGCCCTTAGCCCGAACTTACTCTATTGCTGACTTTGATGCTGAAAATCAAACTATAACAGTCGATTTTGTATTGCACCGAGACTATGGCATTGCCAGCGAGTTTGCCAAAATGGCCAAACCTGGGGATATACTTGGCTTTGCCGGCCCAGGTTTAATCACTATGGTAAACTCAAGTGCTAAACAACACTTGCTGGTGGGAGATTTATCTGCCATGCCAGCCATTGCAGCAGTATTGAATACGCTTACTCACAAGGATAGTGTGCATGTAATTATTGAGCTTGAAAATAACGTTAATCAAACCTTGATAACCCAACAATACTTTGCAGCGAGAGAGCATCAAATTACTTTTGTAGAACAAAAGTTTACGGATAAGTCTGAAATACTTGAGCTGGTTCGTAACTTACAAATTAGCAACACCAAGGATCAGTGGAGTATTGCTCTCGCAGGAGAACACCTCACAGTTGTCAGCATTCGCAAGTACTTGCGACAAATAGACTTTGATAAAAAATCATTATATGCAGTGCCCTATTGGCGGAATCAACAAAATGAGGAAACCTATCATGCACAGCGCCACGAAGTGATGGATACCTAACATGAAAAAATTATTCGTATTGATACTGACTAGTTTAACTTTATTGCAAGTAAGCTGGTTACAGGCTGCAACAACCGACAGCGTCCCGCAAAAAGTGGTGTCATTTGACTTAGCACAAATCGACACCCTTGATTATTTGGGTGTGCAAGTATTAGGTGTACCTAAAAGCCATACCATTAATTACTTAGCTAAGTTCCAAGGAGATGAGTACATAAATGTGGGCTCTATGTTTGAGCCAGATTTTGAGACCGTCGCCAGCCTTGAGCCAGATTTGATCATTGTTGGTGGCCGGACCCAAAGCAAAATAAAAATGATGAAAAGTATTGCTCCAACCTTTGATAGCACAGTTTGGGGTGATAACTATCTGCAACAATTTTACCTTATCACCCAAGAGTCTGGCTCCTTAGTAAACCAGCCAGAACTTGCAGCCCAAGCCATTGCTGACATAAAGCAACAGGTAGCCAAGATAAAAGCTAAGGCTAAACAAGGCGGTAAAGTGATGTTTGTGATGACCACAGGCGGTAAAATCACAGTATTTGGCCCCGGGTCTCGATTTGGTTGGCTATACACTGAACTAGGTTTTGAAGCCGCTGGAGATGAGAATGCTCTGTCACATCATGGTGACCCAGTGTCTTTTGAATATTTACGTAAGCTCAATCCGGACATTTTATTAGTACTTGACCGTGATATTGCCATTGGTAAAGACACAGGTATGGCTAAACAACTATTAGAGAACGACCTTATAAAAGGCCTGAAAGCCTATCAAAATAATAAAGTTATTATGTTAGACGGCTATGCCTGGTACACAGTTGGTACAGGAGTTAGTGCCATGAATAAAATCTTAGCGCAAATACAAAGCGCCCTTATAGAGTAATAAAACTTGATGACACCCCAGCAGCCAATATGACCAAGACCTATCTTTATTGGGCCTTAGTATTTGTTGGCCTAATTATCACTAGCTTACTACTGGGTTCTATCACACTAGATAGTGCCAGCTTTGACTGGCAATTGCTCAGTCAAACACGGATACCAAGAACGATAGCGATTGTATTGTCTGGTATGTCTTTGTCTGTTGCAGGTGTCATCATGCAAATGTTGGCTAACAATAAATTTGTAGAGCCTACCACCACAGGCACAGTGGAGTGGGCCATCCTTGGTATGTTGTTACTACTTATTTTTTACCCCCAAGCCTCTCTTACCGTTAAGTTAAGCGTCTCTGTATTGTTTTCTATATTGGGGGCAATGAGCTTTCTATTGCTTATCAAAAAGCTACACACTCGCTCTATCATTATGGTGCCCTTAGTAGGAATTATTTATGCTGGAGTGATTGGCGCTGTGGTTAATTTTATTGCTTACCAGCAAGATCTTATGCAATTTGTTTGGGTGTGGATTCAAGGCGACTTTTCAATGATATTGCAAGGTCGCTACGAACTATTATGGTTTGCTGGCCTGCTAACTTGTCTAGCCTATTTTATTGCTGATCGTTTTACCATAATTGGCTTAGGGAAAAACGTCGCCACCAATCTAGGATTAAATTACGGCTATGTATTTGCCATTGGGATTACACTTGTGGCTAGCGTGGCAGGCATTACTGTTGTGATTGCTGGGGTATTACCATTTCTAGGATTAATAGTGCCAAACATCATTAGTCTATATTATGGGGATAATTTGCGCCGCTCTATTCCACTAATAGCATGTATGGGCGCTATGCTAGCCTTAGTGTGTGACATATTAGCGCGTATATTAGTACATCCTTTTGAGATACCTGTTGGCGTCATAATGGGAGTGGTGGGCAGTGCCATATTTTTAGGGTTACTGCTAAGGCAAACGCGACATGACTAAGCAAGCAGTGCCTAAACTTAAGCTTTCACCTTTTACCCGCTTAGCTCTGCTGGCGGTGGCAGTAATTTTAGCTTGTACCTTATTTTTAACCTGGAACGTTAAAGCATCTTGGGCCTTTACACTTGAATTCAGAGGTCAAAAGCTAATCAGTATGGTGTTAGTGGGGATTTTTATCGCCATCGCCACTTTGCTATTCCAAACTATCAGCCAAAATAAAATTTTAACGCCATCCATTATGGGGTTTGATGCCTTATACATGCTAATTCAATCTGTGTTGATAGTGCTGATAGGAGCCAGCGGTTACTCAATACTGAATGAATATACAAAATGGGCCATCGAGATAACTATCATGACCAGCATGATGTTACTGCTGTCTAAATTTCTATTTAGAGGCTCTGCCCAATCTATACAATTATTAATACTCAGTGGTGTAGTGTTAGGGATATGTTTAAGTAGTATCAATGGCTTAGTGTTTCGTATGATGGACCCTAGCCAATCAGTCGTAGCTCAAGATGCCTTTTTTGCTTCGTTTTCATCTCCGTCCATAGCTTTAGTGCAATTATCCTATTTATTATTAGCTGCGACGTTTGTGTATTTGTTTAGATATCATCACCAACTAGATGTGCTCTTGCTAGGGGAACAAACCGCCCACAGCTTAGGCATAAACTACGCACGTTTAACCCAGCATCTACTCATATTAATAGCCATTTTAGTCGGTATGTCGACTGCCTTGGTAGGTCCCATTACCTTTTTAGGCTTACTAGTTGTACATTTAGCCTACCAATTAGCGGGCAGTTACAAACACAAAATATTATTACCTTTTGCCGCCTTGCTAGGAGTCTTGGTTTTGGTTTTAGGAGAGTTTATCTTGCAACATTTAGTCTCATTCAACACTCGCCTAAGCATAGTGATAGAGTGTGTAGGTGGCCTAGTATTTTTAGCCCTAGTAATTAAACAAGCCAAATCATGATTGAATTTAAAAATGTAGCCTTAAGCTACGGTCAAAAACAAGTCCTTAAAGACATTAATTTAACCCTAGCAGATACCGGCCTTACCTCTATCATAGGACCAAATGGCTCGGGTAAATCCTCATGCTTGTCTCTTATGAGCCGACTACAAAAAGCAAGTGCTGGGGAAGTACTATTAGATAACAGCCCGATACAGCAAATACCCGCTAATCAACTAGCTAAAAAGCTGTCTATATTACGCCAAGACAACCATACCAATGCTCGTATTCAGGTTAAAGACTTAATCACATTTGGACGCTACCCCTATCACCAAGGGCGACCTAGCGCGGAAGATCTGAAAATAGTTGAGCAATGTATTGAATATGTTGATTTACAAGCAGTACAAGATAGGTTTATTGACCAGTTATCTGGCGGGCAGCGACAAAGAGTGTTTATAGCCATGGTATTAGCCCAAGACACCCAAACGATTCTGTTAGACGAACCGCTTAATAATCTCGATATCAAACATAGCGTGAGCATAATGAAACAGCTGCGCCAAGCTTGCGACGAATTAAACAAACAAGTGGTAGTGGTCCTACATGACATTAACTTTGCCGCACACTATAGCGATACCATAATCGCCCTAAAAAATGGTGAGCTGGTGGCCAACGGCAGTCCCACTGACATAATGCAAGACTCAGTTTTAAGTCATATATACGATATGCCGATAACAGTCACTAACATACAAGGCAAACCCACCTGCCTGTTTTATTCGTAACACTAAACAGCCTACAGGTTCAGTATCAAGGCGCTTCAGTAGCCACCTAACTCGGCATTAATGAGTGGCAATGGGAGTCAGCCTTACACCTAATGTAAATTTCTTCGAATAAGCCAATAAAAACAAACCAAAATTTAGTCAAATTAACCAATTTCATGGTCAAATTTATTGTTGACACATTCTAAAAGATCTCAATTAAATCATAAGCCATTGTTTTATATAACAAATAAAAATTGGCACCTCAGTTGCAAAAGCTATAGTAAGTCACAACGACTACTTACATAACTTAACTAAATAGGAAAATATGATGAACACATTTACTAAAATAATCGCAACTTCAGTTTTAACTCTTAGCTCAATCGGTATGGCTAGTGCTGCAACTGAGTACGTAGCTGCAGATGATTATGTTACTAGCAAATTATGCGTAGTCGCTACTGAAGGTAGCAAATTAAAGTTATCAAAAGCGATTGAGAAAACCGGGTTAAGTAAACGCTTTGTTGTAGAAAACGTGACTTGTAATAATCAAGAACTGACTACTTTTGTAGAGCAACACGGTACAAATGTTGACAATATTAATAATTACTTAACTGCTGGTAAATATAGCCAAAACCAAGAAACAATCGCATCACTTTAATCTAAATTGATGCTCTGCATAAACAGTGTTTCCCATTCCTTGTCGTCATCTTAATAACGAGTTTGACGGCGAGGCTTTTTAATATTGGGAGGTAAAGAGAAGGGACTGAGAAATCAGAACCACTTCTCCGAAATATAGGTGACTAAATTACTCTACTATGGGAGTCAAAATAAAAACCCTCTCGGGATTATCTACAACATCCCTGATTGGTCCGACTCCAACAATTTGACCCACATCGTTAATCGCAATAGCATCGGTAAAACGCTTAAAAAACTCTATACCGTGAAGGTACAAACTATGATCCATTAAGTCTTTAAAACCAAAGTCATCATGATAAACAAACGCATGAAAAGGATAACTACCATTGTGGTCAAAAGTAGCCCCCACAATTACGCCGTTATTATTGATATTTGATGCGTATGCCCCAGTCCAACCCGAACCTCCTTTGACTTCAGTCAAAACTCCATTATCAATTGAGAATGCTGATTGGCCAAAAAATCCAAATGCAGCTCCATGGATCCCATATCCAACTAGTTCACCACTATCATTAACAGCACTTGCCGCAGTATTACCATTTAATTCTTCAGACATTAAACCGCCACTATATTTGGCGGTATGTTTTATAGCTTTATAATTACCATAACTATCCGTCCCATCAGCGTCAAACCAACCAACAACCTCACCAAGCCCATTCATGTCTTCCCCAAACATATTAATACCTAAACTATTAAGATCTAACACGGTCCCATCTGATTCTCTGATATAGGTGTGGGCAGTTTTAGTTGATTGGTCATAATAGGTTGCTAATATTTGACCAGCATCATTGATGGTCATTAATTTAAAGCCTTCAAGCGCTCCTAATACTTCTAGAACACCGCCAATAGGCTCTAACATACCACCACTGTACAAGGCTGGAACAATATTGCCATAAGCGTCAGTAACTTCTACTAGCACTTGGTCGTTATTGTTAATACTTACAGCTTTTGATGAGACTCCTCCCATAGCTCCCAGGTTAGTCATTGCGTCATCAGCATATGAATACAAAAAGGCGTATTCGACATCTGAAACATCAGTACTAACACCCACTACAAATCCATTATTATTGATATCGGCTACATCTATAAAGTTACCACCTAGGGTACCTAAATCTCTTATGGAATAATTGGGAAGGACTTCTGCATTTACAAAGCTAGATACTGCCAGTACAGCAATAATTACCAGGGTTTTCTTGATATATAGCATTTAATAATCTCCATTTACTTTCTACTAATTTAATTAAAGTTTCATTTGTTAAGACTACATCCTACTTAACAAGATAAATCCTAGCCTCTTTTTTAAAAGAGTAAATAATTACCCCTACCATTTGGCTATTAATTAGATCTGGAAAGAATAAACCTAAACCACTTTCATGGTTTAGGTCTTTAATGAAGAATTAATTAGGGTTATTTAGCGATGTGATAATCCGTTAAATAAATTTTGTCTGCGGTATTCCCCCCCACTCCAAATATCGCTATTTGGGTAAGCTTAGATAAGTCCAATGGTATCTCACTTAAATCAATACTGACGTCACTCCAGCTGCTATTTACACTTAGCGGCACTTTAAACTCAACGCCATCAACAATAAAATCTAAAGTGTATTCAGAAAAGCTACCAGTTGAAGCAATCTTGAAATTAAGAGATGTATACTTGGATACGTCTATATCGTACTGCTGCACATCGCCGTATATATCTCCCATTAAAGCGAGTACCGCACCCCAACCACTGCCTTTTGACAACTCAAAGCTAGTCAAGCCGTTATAGATGACGTCAGACATAAATGTTGTGCCTGTAGACCATTCATTTAGGGTGATATTGCCGTCATTAGCAAAGTTATTGTCATCAATAATCATGTCTGTCTCTTCACCAGTCGAAGAGAAAAACACAAATTTATCATCAGAACTGTCTTTTTCAGATTTTAGTTTGCCAGAGTCATACATGATAAGGTCAGTCACATAAATATCTTGGGAAGCTGAACCTCCTTGATACACACCAAATAAGGCTACTTGGCTGACATTAGATAGATTCACCCCGTACATGGCTAAATCAATATCAATAAGATTCCACTCAGCTTGGCTAGCTAAGCTAAAGCCCACTTCTTGGGACACTTGGTTACCATTTACATTAGACACAATAGCAAGAGCATAACGTTCAAATGCTCCTTCAGAGGCCACTTTGAACTTAATGTTGGTATATTCGGCAAAATCCACATCATAGTTGTCGATAGTTGAACCGTCAGATATATCACCTTGCAGTGCTAATACCGCTCCCCAAGACCCATTTGCACTTAACTTAATGCCATCAAGCCCAGCATAATTGGCATCAGAGATAAGCGTGCCGGTACTCCACTCTCCAAAGATAACATTGCCCACATCACTGTTATTGTCGCCATCAACAATTAAATCACTAGGCACACTTTCATCTGATGAGATAAATACAAAGTCGTCGTTAGTTGTACTATCGAAGGGAATAGTTTCATCTTGGATAAAGCTAAAGTCAGTGATATAGATAGTCGACACACCTGACTGTCCGCCAATACCATAAACCGCTATCCAATCGACTGTAGATAAATTTAATGGAATATCTGAGGTATCTAGGGTTACGGTTTGCCAAGTATCAATGCTTTCATCTATGGGCAGTGTGATTTCTTTACTTACACCATTACCAGAAATCGCAATTTTGTAACCACTTGCGTAATTGCCTGTGGTCGCTAATTTTAACTCGATACGATTAAATAAGCTGAGGTCTCCATTTATACCATTCTGGAAAGCCAGAACCGTGCCCCAGTTTCCTTGCTCTGGCGAGTTTGAGCTAGATACTAGCTCCCAGCCCAGTAAACCATCAAACATGACATCACTTTGAATACTGGTACCTGTACTCCATTCGCCAACAGTATCTGACTCAAAATTAATATCGGAATCACCAGTAGAGGATATTAAAGTATAGGTATCTCCATCTATGGGCTCGCCGCCGTTACTATCTTGCAAAACCACACTAACATCATCTATATATACTTCACCGACTTCAGCCCCTAGGTCAAACAGAACTCGATTGTTTTCGCCACCAAAACCTGTGGTTGTAATGGTAAAAGAGTAAGAGACCCAGTCAGTGGTAAGAGAGGCGGTTTCTGCGACATTTGTCCAAGGGTCATAGTTAAGCCCTAACCCCACTAGAATTGTACGTTCAACCGACGCTTTGGCTTTAAAAGAAACAATATAGGTTTCATCTGCGAGTAAGGTCATAACTTGACTTAGGTTTACATCCCAGGCGTTACCAGCAGCTAAAACATTGGCATAAAAAACCTTATTGCCGTCTTCTTCAATAACATTTACAGCGCCAATCCAATCTTCACCGCCATTATCAAATGAACCATTACTAACTAAATCACCGTCTTGGCTGCCATCATCGCCGCCATCATCTCCACCGCTGTCATCATCACCGCCGTCGTCATCACTTCCTTGTCCATAGAAACGAATGTTATCGAAATATACGATATTCTCTTGAGTACGGCCTGCATTGTCAAAATCTGGAAATACGATAACTTGATCAATATCTATGGCCTCAGCTAAACCAATATAGCCGCTAAAATCAAAGGTTAACTCTTCCCATTCATTGATTAGGGTATTAGCTACCTTGATCTCTTGCTGAGCACCGCCACTATTGATGGCAAACTTTACACCCACATCACTAATGACACTTTTGTACACCATCATTTTCACTATGCTGTTGGTTTCATCAAGTGTTAACGGGCCAAACTCGCCATGCACAGTTTCCGTTCCTACCCAAGGTGCACCAGTAACACGGGCAGTAAATTTAGCAACAGTAGATGAATCATTAATTCCTGAAGTATCTGGGTTATCCACAAACTCAAGGGCTGGGTTGTCGTCATTCTCAAACACATTCCAGTTTACCCCAGCACCATAACCGCCTTCTTCAAAATCAATAGGGGTGACATCGCTTAAGCTGCCGTCATCACCACCATCATCTTGAGTTTCAGTTATAGTAACGTTATCTACTCGATAAACCGCGCCTTCACCTGCTCCCCAATCTGGAAAGATCATTAATACATCAATACCGTTAAGCTCTAAACCAGCATTACTAAGGGTTTTAAGGGGGACTGAATAGTGCTGCCATTGTGACGTAGGTGCGGTGATAACAATATTTGCCTCGGTCGCAGCCCCACCTTGCTCAACTTTAAGGTTCCAACCTGCGGATGCATTGTTAGGAGGAGTAACCAATTTCAAATCAAATTCCAGCACACCTGTATCTTCTAATGGTGAACCGTCATAGGGCTCTGGAGTCTCAGCAAAATTAGTATTAAAACCCAATACAGTAGGCTCAGCACCAACAACAAATTCCACTACGTTTAAGTAATCACCATCTTCATATTCGATAGTGGGCGTAGTCCCCCCACAGCAATCCCAAGCTGGCCATGCTGGATTCAGAGTTTCTTCGAAAATAATGAGGTCTTCGGCTATTCCATCTGAAGGTGGAATTGGAATAGGAGCTTGCCCTTCGTTTAAGGTACCTCCTTCATCGATGGGATCTAAATAACCCTCGGTAACCGTTGCACACCCCTGACCATTTGTCGGGTTAACTGAACATTCATACACACGAACATAATCAACTTGAAACTTATTGGTACCGTCAAATGCCGATGGATCAACACCACCTTGATTGACATTTTCAGGCCAATCGCCTCCTACGGCAAAATTTAAAATCATATGAAAACGTTCATCGAATGGCGCTTCTGTGTATGCAAACTCACCGTCTTGCTCTGTATACCAACCTCTATGCTCTAGGCCATCGGCAACACCATTTTCGTTATAACTGACTTCTGACTTCAACTGAGTTTGATACAAGACACCGTCTACATACCAACGGATCTCACCTTCTTCCCACTCAATGGCATAAACATGAAAATCATCAGCAGGGTTAGCTTCATCGGGTAAAGCGTAATCTAATCCAGAATAATCATTATTTGGCCAGCTTTGACCATAGTGCAAAGTGCCATGTACAGCCGACTCCACAGAGCCAGTGCCATCATCTAAAGGCACACCTAAATTAACGGCTTCAAAAATGTCAATTTCACCTGAATGAGGCCAACCACCATACACATAATCTGTGGGTAACATCCAAATTGCGGGCCAAGCACCTTGACCACTAGGTGCTTTGGCACGAATTTCGAAACGCCCATAAGTCCAGTCACCTTTGTCTACAGTACGAAGTCTGGCCGAACTGTATGGTAATGATTGGCCACTTTCTGCCTTAGCTACAATATTTAAGACACCGTTTTCAATGTAAGAATTATCTGCACTATCGGTATAACATTGCTTTTCGTTATTGCCGCCGCCATCACAGTTAACTTCGTGAGACCATTTAGATTCATCAATCTCGGTGCCTTCAAATTCATCGCTCCAGACTAATTGCCAACCGTCTTCTGCCACTTCACTTTGCAATGAAGCTCTTAGCAGCAAAGGTTTACGGGCTAACTCAAAATCAATTCTAAACTTTTGTGTTTCACCGGGTTCTAACTCTGATAATGCCACGTCAAAATAAGGCAAGCCGTCTTCAGTGACCCCATCGCTATTAGCCACTGCCAAAGTTGACTTATCGATAACTACCCTAAAAGGTCCATTTAGAGTTTGTGACCCCGTATTCTCAACTCTGGCAACTGTATAAATAACTCGTTTCACATTATCGAAAACAGCGCTAGTATGCGTGACCCTAGAGTCAGTTGGCACATCTTTCCATTCGGCCATTGCCATAGGAGAGGACAACATTAAGGCGCAACATACACCCTTAACAATCTTAAAATTAGACATAATATTCCTTTGCAAATGAATTACCGTTCTCACTTGGCTTTATTCGCCTTAACGCGCTCAATAATTTGAGCATGTCATATGGAACGCTAATGAAGTTAAACTTATAATTAACTCCATACCCTCCCCCAACACCTCTAGTTAAAGCCCAACTAACGTCCACAACTCACACCCATACTCGATGGGATTTTCAAGAGGCAATAACAGAAAAATGACACTAAAAACTTTAGGCTTTATTGGCTGCCATTTAGTGATGAGACAGTTATGTAGCTTCACACCACCCATCAAATAAACATTAAAATTACATTTATTTAACAACGAGAGATTATGCTAATGAACCTTGCTACCCTATAAATTTGCGCCAAAGCGAACTGATAAAAGGGTTAAAGCGGACGCTGAAATTATTTCTAAAAAAGTTAGAACTATAGGAGGGACTATATCCACGGTAAGCGGGTCGTAACGTCGTTTAAACGATGATCGGTTAAAACTGGCTTAAATTAAACATCCAAACTCATTGACATATTTATAGTTAAAAGCCGAACTAGAACGAGCACCGCCAACCCTCTAAATTTCGATAGTATCAGTAAGGGCACTATTGGCTTCCACGCAGTCTGGGTCAAAGTAACGAGTTTTCTACTGAAAGTTTCAGCCCCTGAGCAGCAGGAGCTGAATTATCAAAAGCTATAAATTAATACATCAACTCTAATTTTAGGTTTTGTACAATTTCAATTTTACCTGAGCCACTAATGGTGTTGTTCTCAGGTTTTTGGCCTTTTTCCCCCCACAAAATAGCTATCAATTTAACAGGGTTATTTTTAAAGGTGTTATTTTTTAGCTCTAAATTCACTATGCCACGGTTCTTAATAAGCAATCCGCCATCTTCACCTGAGCCGGTTACAGTATTGTTTGCAAACACTAAATTTCCACCAATGGTAGATTCGTCATAACCACCACGATGGTAATCGAGTATGACGCTAGAGATATTGTCAAAGGTCGTATCTTTAATAGTCACAAACTCAGCGTTGTAATCACCTTTGTTATCGGTTTCTTGATTTAATAAAAACCCACCTTGGTTATTTTTGATGACACTATCAAGTACAACTATTGAATCAGCAAACGAACCTTTAGACACATATAAAACATGCTTAAAGCCAGAGATAACACTATTTTTAATAGACAAGTTATAGGCTTTAGACATGTATTTATCTAAAGTTGCAAAGGCATTTTGCTTACCATTACCTTTAAGGGTAACGCCGTCCAAATATAAGTAGCCTTTAGGCTCCAATGAAAAGGCGGTGTCTTTAGAGGTAAAGTAAATGGCTGGGGTATTATTAGCTGTTGCAGTAATCGAAATAGTTTTGTTGATAGCTATGCTATTAGAGATTGCATAATTTGCAGACGTCAGTTCAATGATATCGCCAGAACTTGCAGCTGCAACCGCCTTAACCAGATCCGCAGAGGTAGCAACTTTAATTACACTAGGTTCTTTTTCTTCTTGCTCGGTTGCA
This sequence comes from Paraglaciecola marina, assembly GCF_004360155.1. GTDB lineage: Bacteria > Pseudomonadota > Gammaproteobacteria > Enterobacterales > Alteromonadaceae > Paraglaciecola > Paraglaciecola marina. The sequence continues at coordinate 144,593 of NZ_SAIS01000012.1, forward strand.
AACCAAGAGGTGCCATATTGTGTTTTATCAAACAAATGAGCGTCTGATTTTACTGGGCTTACCATAGCCCCCACACTATTACGTGAAGCTCTTTGAGTACCAAAAAAATCAGTGGTAATTTTATCAAAATCAAAACCGTTATATACTTCAGTGAAGTTAGTATTTGGAACTAACAACCGCTGTGAAACTGATTCCATCGATACTGACTGTTTCACGATCCCGTCGGTTTTAACGTCTGTTTTGTTGTCATAATTAGAAATATTATTTTTGAACGTCACCCCGTCAACTTCATCATAGTGATAAATGGGATATTCGGCTTTCGTAGAGTTATAAATTAAATTATTCGCAAAAATAGTACGAATAGGCCTTGCCGAACGTATCTCAGACTTTGGTAAGACTGCACTTTGAGATACATTTGAGCCAACACTAAAATACCAAGGCGTTGGAGACTCAACCCAAGTGTTATAGGCCACCACCACATCTGTGACTTGGTTATATCTATTTAGTGGTGACTTAGGAATACCATTCATCACAGCAATAGGCGCTCTGAACTTTTCGCCTGTTAATTTATAAAAGTAATTATTGGTGATCCAATGTCCTGTATTAACCACTCGAATTCCGCCAAAAAACGCTGACTCACCATCACCAATAAACATATTGCCGTCTATGGTGGCGTAATTACCGTGGCGTAAAACTAAAGAACCTTCACTTTCAAAAAACACATTATTCTTGAATATGTTGAAGTTTGATTTACTAGAAATGATTTCCACTTCGCCATTTACGCGGTCAAAGAAGTTATGTTCAACATTCGTATAAGAAGGCGTCATTGAGGTGCTGCTGTTACCAATCTGCAGTGTTTCACCATGGGGACCACCTTTTCTGGGGCGTGGCCCAAAGTGATTATTGATAATCTGATGATGGTTATTAACGTGCTGGTTACCCTTCAACTCCACCATGACAGTAGGGCCAAAGTTAGATTTTCCGGTAATATAGTTGTTGCTAAGCTCGTTATACTGCCCCCAAAACTCTACCCAGCGGTCAGTCACATGCCTATCTAATTGGGTGAACTCTTCGATCACGTTATTAGTAAATTTTGAGTGGAAAGCAATTTTCTCATCATTAATTTTAAAGCGAACCAAGGCCTTAGTAGGCGAGTAACCATTTCTAAAATGTAATCCTTCAACGATAAGGTAGTGTCCGCCTAAGTGGAGGTTTGAGATACCCTCAATAAACACTTTACCCGGGGTTTCTGCTTTTAAAGTGATGGGCTTTTGTTCTGTTCCCTCACCATAAAACTTTATTTGTATGTCTTTATAGGTGCCATTTTTGAGGACAATATTATCGCCAGCTTGTACACTTTCGATGGCGTCTTTTAATTTAACTTCACTGTTTACAAAAAAGTTTTTTGCAGCGGCTATGCTCGAAGTCACCGAAAATGCTAACGCACCCACTAATAATATTAATTTATTCATAAAATCCTTTAAATTTACTTAATAACCCAGTTCACAATAGACATCTTCACACTACAAGGCAATATACCTATCAACTAGCAACACATCTCAAAAACACCACGAAAGCCTTTAAAATTAAGATGAGAAGGCTGTATTTAACCATTCAATCCTTGCATGAATTTATTTAATCTATCTAACCCTTCTTTCAGCTCTGACTCTGCGGATGCAAAAGATAAACGAACAAATTGTTTATCTGTTTGTTCGCTAAAGTCATTACTTGGCGTCAGAGATACATGGACTTGCTGTAATACCTGTTCACAAAACTCCATGGCCCTTAACCCTGTTGACGTTACGTCCATATAAACATAAAACGCGCCATCGGGGACAACAGGCACGTCTAAGCCACATTTCTGTAGTCCAGCAAGTACTAACTTTTTACGGGAAACCAAAGATGCTCTTCGAGCCTCACACACCGCCAAAGAATCTGCAGTGAAACATTGTAAAGCCGCTTTTTGAGCTAAAGTTGACGGGCAAATATAATAATTTTGAGCCAAACGTTCAATGACTTCAACAGCTTCCTCTGGCACGATACACCAGCCTAAACGCCAACCTGTCATGCCAAAATACTTCGAAAAACTATTTATCACTAAGGCTTGGTCATCTACAGATAAAACACTGGCAGGTTGTGAATTCGAAGCCCCATGATGTAAGTTCAAATAAATTTCATCAACAATACGCCACGCACCTTTTTTTCGGGCAAAGTCACACATTGCAGCAAGTTCATCAATCGCCACAGCGGTGCCCGTTGGGTTAGAAGGTGTAGCTAGCATGACCCCTTGGGTATCGGTTTGCCAATAGCGCTCTAGCAAATCATTATTTAATTGAAAACGAGAATTTGCTTGGGTTGGCACTAGTTGAACATTGCCCCCAAAACTCTTAATGAATTGCCTATTACACGGATAGCAAGGATCAGCCATAATCACTTTGTCACCTTCATCAACAAAAGCCGCAGATAAAAGCAATAAGGCAGCAGATGCCCCTGCCGTAACTACCACCCTTTTTGGATCAATCTCTATTTGATGTTTGGTTTTGTAAAAACCTGCAATGGCTCCGCGCAGCTCAGGTAAACCCAAGGCTGAGGTATAAGGAAGGGGAGCACTACCAGCTAATTGTTCCATAGCCTTTAACACATCGGGGGGCGCACCAAAGTCAGGCTCACCGATATTAAGCTTAACAACGTGCTTTCCTTGCGCTTCTAAACGTGCGGCTTTCTCGCTAAACGCCATGGCTAAAAAAGGAGAAATGGCTTGTGCCCGCTGGGAATATTTCAAATGATACAACTCAAACTTACAAAACAGTGAATATATAGTTCGCTATTTTGCCATTAGAAATTAGCTAAAACATCCATAAAACAAATAATTTTCCATAAGCCAGTTAACACATTAACCTTTAAACCAGCGAATAAGAGGCTACTTAAAGCAATAATCAATGAACCAAACAGGTAATTAAAATGCCCATAAACAGTGCATTTTAAGTTACATATTTTTCACAATCTCAGTAAATTCTATAACAATCAATCTATTAACACTCTGGTCTGTGTTTTGCTTCACCACACTAGTTGAACTGAACGTAATTTCATGAAGACTTATTGTGAAAACAAAATGGACATTACAGTTTTGCAGTAGTTTTAACTAACAAGAATAAGAGGTAAACCTAATAATTAATGTATTAATTAACAAAACAAGGAAAAGGAACATGAAAAAGTTAACTAAATTAATATTCACTACAACTTTGCTCTCAGCTAGTTTAATTACTCAAGCTACTGAGATTGAAATTTCAATAGACCAAGTCACTAACCTCTACTCTGCTTGGGATGGTTCCGATTACTCTGGTGATTACGCCAGTGGTAGAGACACTAGATTAGATATTTATTTTGAGTCTTATTATACTGCGGATGGTTTGCTAGGGTTTGATCTAGCCTCAATTTATGACGGTTTAGGAAGTAATCACGCAGTAGTTATAAATAGTGCAACCCTTGCTATTGCTGAGTCTGATGGTAGCTATGGAAATAATCCATACTGGGTTGCAGGCTCTCAATATGATGCATGGGGAGAAGATACCATTACTTTTGATAATTTTTATGCAAATTCAAGCTATGACGACATGGAAATTTTAGGCATAGGGGACTTTTTAGGCTACGGCAATGTAGGTTATTTAACCCCAGTAAGTCTAGATGTTTCAGAAATCATGCAAAATACTTTCTTTGACGATGGCTATTTAACATTGGCCATTTGGGCTGGTGATTGGACCTTTACAAGCCCTTCAGAGATGTACGGTGCAGACCCAGATTTTGGCCCACTACTAACCATTGATTATGATATTGTAGATGTTCCAGAGCCTTCTTCTGCTGCTTTGATTTTATTTTTTGGATTAGGTTTAAGTGCTTACGCAAAAAGAAAACAAGCCAAAAATATAAATGAAAGTTCCCTTTTATAATTCAGTTCGTAACTTGATAAACAGACAAAACGATGCCGCTTTCTATTAAAAAACGGCATCTTTGTATAACATAAGCACCCAGTGTGGAGCAAAATTCATCTCTAGCTGATTTAAAGATGCATTCTTAGCCATTTAAAAATTGTAGTTAATCCCTACATTTGCAGCGGTAGATTCTAAGCTCCCCATTTCATAACGTTCAAATCCGGCGCTCATTCCTAACCCCATACCCCATTCATATTGCCACCCAATAGCTAAATATAAACCTACACCATCGTCTTCAAACAATAAATGACGATTACTTCTTAATTCATATTCATAAAGTTGCGCCCCAACTTTACCGTAAAGACTATTTCGATTATTAAGGGGTAGCACACCCTTTATAGCTGCAACTAAATTCGAATATTCGACATCATCGACTCCTACCCCAAATAAAGAATCTTGATTAGCAGTAGTACAGTACCAGTCGTCATGCCTGTCTTCGTAACAATCCCATTCATCCACATCTACACCAACATTTAGGCCCACTTCAATGGCAAAGTTTTGAGTAAAGTCATAATTATAAAATCCATAAACTTGGACTATACCGTCTCCATCAGCTTCTGAGCCTTTAAACTCAGCTCCACCAGACGCAATATGACCCCCAATGCTATATGGTTTTCGCAGGGTGTCAGCCATAAGGCTTAGCGAAAATGTAGATGTAACAGCAAGCAGTAATGAAAATGATATTTTGGTACCCATAAGATGTAGTCCCTAACTAGAATGAATATTAGTTAATATAATTTACAGTATTGGCTGTAAGTAAATTATAGATTTCTACCTTACAAATGTTAGATTTTGTAAAAAATTGATAATTATCAATATCATTCAAATTGCTAAGGCTAACAAACACCTTGAAGTAACTAATGACTTTTGCTGAGCATAATTATCTCTGTTTAAAGTGTCATGATTTTTTACAGATCGTTGTTTACAAATAGAAAATCAAAATAAAAATCAATAAAAACAAGAAGATACATGTAGGCATATTTAGTGCATATAGTTAAAATAGAAAGATATTACTTTTAATTTTAGGAGTTTAAGAGTGAAGAGTTTAGTTGTTTTATTGGTTTCATTATTTACGGTAGCGACTGCCAACGCTACGCTAATTGACTTTGAAGATGTTGCAGCATCTGAAACTAGAGTTGTTTACCTACCTTCAACACCTTACACAGAAGAGGGGTTTGTACTAACGTCAACTCATAATCATGCAGCAGTTATTGATGTAGATTATTCCACTTATGGCTTTAACTTTGTTGGTAACGATACTGATTGGTTTGGTTTTTCTGAATACAACACTGTTACTTTAACGGCAGATTCAGGAAGCTCATTTGATCTATCTGATTTAGTTCTAGGTATAAATGCATATGCATCTAGTTCGAGCATCGACGTACTTATAACTGGTAACTTATTTAGCGGTGATACGCTAGTAAGTAACCAAACGAATCTAACAACGGCTACATTCATCAATTTAGAATGGACAGATCTCGTAAGTGTTGTATTTACTACCTCAAATGATGCGGGCTTAGATAACCTTAATGTTTTTGCTACATCTTCTGCGGAAGTATCTGCACCAGGTGCGTTTGCAATTATTGCTTTAGGTTTAGTTATGATTGGTTTCAGAAAAACTAGAAACAGTTAATCACTGTTATCCTCAATACCTCAATACCTCATTAACAAAAAAGCCGAAGAAACTATGTTTCTTCGGCTTTTTATTATCCTAGCGATCGTAACTTAAAAATTAGTAATTTTAATTTATAAATTTCACTATATATCAATAACCTATGAGCTATTAAAATCGATAACTTAATGAGTAATCAACAAAGGTTGAATCAATAAAGCTATGCTTCATTTTATTTACTTCGATACTCAAACTTAACCCCATATCAAAATCCACTTGCCATCCTATCCCTACCGCGTAATTCAGACCAGTTTCGTTTTCATTTCTGTAGCTACCTTTTAAAGTGAAGTCATAATAATTCACTCCAGCTTTAACATAGGCGCGATTACGCCTAGATAAATCAAATGTTTTTCTAGCTGAGGTGACAAAAACTGAGTTGTCAAACACAGAGCCTTTTTCAATATCGTAATAATCCAATTCAAACATCCAATTGTTCGAAAAATTGTACCCGTACCCCAAACTATAATGCCCTGCATCCCAGCCCAATAGTGCAACTGAATCAAATTCTTCCTTCAGGTCGTAATCACCGTAACCTGCACCTATACTGAGTTGGTGTTTTTCCTGTGCATTTGCCGCAAACGTTATTATCGGCAATAAAATCACTAATATTTTTTTCACTATATTTTCCCTATGATGAAACAGTTCCGTTGAATCTATTTCATTTAGATGGTCTTTGCAAATGAAACGGTTGTTGCAGTGCCAGTAGCACAAAGTAAGCCTTAGGCTAGCCTAAGTCCTAGCGTCACCAAAATAACCAGGTTCGCCAACACACCAATTAAAAAGAAATAGCTTCGAGGGCTTGGATAATTAAGTATAAAAGCAAACAGAATTGTTCTTATAAACAAGGCACTGTTTTCTAAGGTATTGTGAAAAGTACGATGAGCTCTGAAAACAAAACTACCGTGAGACAAGCTGTCATCTATTTTTCCAGAGATCGCATTAGGCACCTTGCTAAAGGTAGCCAACATCCACTGCACTAGAAGCATCACTAAATATAGATAAAACGCAGTATAAGCCGAATAGGCTAGATCAATCCTTGTTACTCTCCTTTTATAAATTAATGAATATCAAAGACGCAAGCTTAGTGCCTACACTAACTCATTGATATATGTATAACTAATTTACTCCTTTGGATAAGTGACACGTAATACGTACAGGGGAGATTATAAGAAATTACCAATCTATCAAATTAACAGGAATCGCTGTTTGGGGCACTTTTGTGGGTATCAATTGAAAAATCGACAGTATTCAAAATTAGATAAACTCTAGATCAATGAGTATCCATTGAACTGGAACTCACCTGTGGAAAAGCTTCTCTTGCCCCTAGGGTGAAATGCAAAGATGTACTTCATGACATAACTCAGTTGCATGAAATGGATTGCGGTGAACGAAATGAATAAACTTAGTAAGCTCAGCGAATGTCTCATAGCCAAAAACCAATTACCCCCTTCTAATTTTGCTCTTAACTTTGTAAAATTCGCGCCCAGCTTAGAAAAACATACATAGATACATACAAGCATACTGGTACTTAAGCACTGTGCCTTGTAAGGTATAACTTAAATAGTAACCGCGGAAGAACATGCAGATCACTTCAGACAAAGAAACCATTAGAGAGATAATTGGTTATATCAAAAATCAGGAAAAAACCTTACGTGTGCAACTCCCTTTTCTAGGTCACCAAAATACCTTAGGTTTAAGCATACTTTTATTGTCTGTATTGGGTTTTGTGACTTCTGGAGTATTATATTTTATTGGAGTTATCCCTGCTTGGGCTTGCATTATCCTTGGAGCATTAAGTACCTCTATAGCTCACGAAATAGAGCACGATCTGATTCACCAGCAATATTTTAAATCCAACGCGGTAATTTATAACTTTATGATGTTTATGGTTTGGGTTATTAGACCCAGTACGATTAACCCTTGGTATCGTAAAAAAATTCATTTAAATCATCACAAGACCTCGGGTACTGCTCAAGATATTGAAGAACGTTTAGTGGGAAATGGTATTAAAAATCATTTACTTAGAATGCTAGTCGTGTGTGATGGATTACTCGGATTAATAGTACGCAGCAAACAATTTTCTCGTGAAATTACAGGGTATAAATTTTTTACATTGTTTAATGCAGGTTTTCCTTTAACCACTATTTATTACATTGTTTTATATAGTTTTTTAGTGTTCCACACCTTTAACTTCATTGTTGAATACCTGGCCGTTTTGATTCATTATCCGACTTGGCTAATGACATTTGTAGATTGGATTAATTTTACCATGGTGGTATGGATAGCACCGAGTTTCTTACGTTCCGCATGTTTAAATTTTGTCACCTCATCAATGCATTATTATGGTGGTGCTTTTAATATGCTGCAACAAACTCAAGTGTTAAACCATTGGTTTTTTATGCCATTCCAACTATTTTGTTTTAACTTTGGTAACACTCATACCATTCATCATTTTGTCCCCAGCCAACCTTTTTATATTCGTCAAATGGTCAGTAAGCGAGTTAATGTTTTTCTAAAAGAGAAGGGCGTGAAGTTTAATGATTTAAAGAGCATACTTGCGGCAAATCGCTACCCCAGCAGCCAACAATTCACTCATTAACGCAGCAGGTAATGAAACGCTGAAAGCAGTTACAGAGACTATGGTGAACGAAGTGGCTTCCTCGTCGCGAAGCGATGCCCTATTACTATAAGCAACGCGCCTAAAAAGCAGCGCTGTGCCACGCTCTTTACTAAGGTTTTAAAAAATCGAGGTCATCTAAATCATCCATTCCAAAGTCGTAACCACCTTCAAAATCACCATGAAGCTCATTGGTGAGGTTAACCGATAGCTCTAGTATTTCTGGAATATAAATATCAATATTCTGTTGCGAACTAATGATAGTTTTAAATTCGTTAAACTCTAATAAAGCGCATTCATAAAGGAAGCTTCTGGTGCCACTGGGTTGCTGTTCAGCAAAGCTAGTTACACAGGCATCAAACTTTTCAAACACCTGCTGCACATCTGTATCAGTTAAAAAGGTAATTAGCTGCTTGTAACGCTCGTTGTTAAACACTTTCTCGTCAGAATCTATCAACATAAGGCCAAGGGCTGAATTCAGAAACTTCTGTAACTCAAAGCGCAAATAGTCTTCATCAGTTTCAGGAATGACCACATTAGCTGCATATTTAGCAGACATAATTTTATGAAGGTTAAATAACTTTAAGCTGTTTTGACCTTGCTTCACTAAGTCAGCATGTAACTGTGTTATGTCTGAGGTATCGGTTGCCCCTAAGGCATAAGTACTTAAATCTATTTTCTTAAAATACTCAGCCGATATCTCTTTTAAGCCTGCGTATTGGGCCCATCCTGCTCTAAAGCAATACACAATCCCTTGGGTTTTGATGATTTCTTTGGCTTTTTCGGTGCTATTTTGACATTGGCTTAATAAGCCTAAATTAATAATACCCAATACAATTTCACAGGCTTTCTTAATGTGATCAGCATAAATAATAGATAAATTGTCAGAGGCAATACGCAGCGACATATCAGACAGCTGCTGCTTAGTTTTATGCACAAACTCTTCAGAAAAGTACCCTTCAGCCAAGCCATCTTTTAACACCAAAAGAACGAAAGGTTTATTCCTTAACTCTGCGATTTTCATGGGATTATCCTATAGCGGCGCAAACATATCGTCTGTGTCCATTTCAACGGCCGAAACTCTTTGTTTATTGGCGTTGTTTTTTAACGCGGCTTCGATATTGTCCAAAGTGCCATTAGTGCTCACGGTTAGCACTTCGTTGTAGGCTTCTTCGCTTAAACTTTTAATTTTAAGTAGCAACTCTTCAATGCTCCCAGATACTTGCTCTTCATCATACTCTAGCTCAGAGAAGTCATGACCAATAAAAGGAAGAGACAAATACAGCAAACCAAAGTCATCTTGTACCACAGCATTGAGTACCTCACGTTGTTTTGCATCATCATCATAGGACAGAAATATTTGCGCCAATAAGCTATGGGCTTCAGTTTGTACACTAAACAAGGACTCTTCGTCCAAGTTTTGCCAATAAGATGGTTCAACATTTAATAGCTTTTTGACTGACTCTGCATCCATTAACCAAGTAGCAATAGAAGGGATGGTGGCGTCATGCTCCCGCACAATTTTAGCAACAGTTAAAATATCCATCTCCGCAAATACGGCTAACATTGCGGTATCACCTTGTTCAGAGGCGATTTTTTCTAATGAGGTCCCCGCTTCTCTACCACTGTATTGGGCTTGCTCGGTAATGTCGGTAGCGAGAATTAGTGCTTTACTAGTCAAAAGATATTCCTCAAAAATAGGTTAATGTTATTCATCGTAACCGTAAGTGTTATAGCTTTCGTTTACGTCATTATCGTCTACTTCGACCTCTTCTGGTAACGGCGTAGAGTCGTAAGTATTGTACAAATGGATCAGCAATATAGCGGTTTTAAGATCGTCTTCTGAGTGTTCCATCAATTGGGTAATGGTGGTTCTAGCGTCTGCATGAACACCGACAAAAGGTTTAACGTCAGCCCATAATGGTGATTGAGTTAAGTCAACCTTAGCTAATTTTTCTGAATTAATTCTTACACTTAAGGTAATAGCCATGGCTAATTGGTCAACTAACCCTGTAAAAATCGCGCTATTAGATGCCAATTGCTTTTGTAAGGTTTTTAAATAATTTCTCAATAAATCTGGGTTTTCTGGATCGTTTAGAGATTCCATGTTTTCTAAATACATAGAAAATTCATCCGCTAAATAAGCAGGGATTGGGGTGTCAAATTTCATGAATGGGGTTCCTACGACAAGGCGCTATGCCAAAACGAATCGGCAACTTCTCTTGGGTCAGTGATAACGGTATAAGTACTTTTAATGTATGCAGTGCGTTTTTGAGGATCTGCAATCTCTTCGTAGGCTTTTTGAATTAACTGAAATTTTTCTTTCGCCTCTTCACCGTCGTTTCTATCTGGGTGATATTGATTGGCCAGTTTACGATAGGCTTTCTTAATTTCAGTGGTGGTAGAGGTTCTGGTAACCCCTAGTAGCTCAAAATGATCCATAAAATATAACGTATCCAATGTGCAAAAAATGTAACTAAAAATGCCTATGTACTTAGTTTTCTATTTTACCTCTACCACAGGCTTTTAACAATGCTAGAGTGTGATTTACAAGCTACATCTAAACATTAGCATTAGAACATAAAACCGCTATAAACTAGCCTCGGCTTTGGCCCTATTTGACTTTTGTGATGACACAGCACCTAATTGATATTTAAATCATTTGTAAATTTGAATTTCCCAAGGAGTTACCCATGAAACCCTTCACTCTAATACTGTTAGCATTCTCTCTATGTTTTTCAATGGGAGCTTATGCTCACTCTGATGATCGCCCCAACCAACAGGTGAACGAATTATTAGATGGTTTACACACTGCAGCTAGCCAAGCTAACTTAAAGAACTACTTAGATTCGTTCACAGCAAATGGAGTATTTATGGGTACAGATGATTGGGAAAGATGGACTCGACCTGTCACCTTAGACCAATACGTATCAGAACGCTTTGCTGGCGGCACTGGCTGGACTTACGTACCAGTAGAGCGCAACCTCATATTCTCAGAAGACCACAATACTGCTTGGTTTGACGAGATCACCGTTTCCAAGAAATGGGGCCGTTTTCGGGGCACAGGTACCGTTATCAAACTAGATGGGCAATGGAGGATTGCTCACTATGCCATGTCTTTTTTAGTGCCTAATGAAGTGTGGGAAAACGTATCAGAGCTCAGTACTAAAGCATTTACAGAGCGTGAAAAAAATAACTAAACCGCCCCCCTAACTGCTGAATAACGTGTTTAATGGCTAAAATGACACAGTGCAACTTTGCTTGTGCTTAAGGAGCTCAATATCAAATTCATCCAGATTATTTTTGTATTCCTGATGAGCCAGAATTTAACCGCTAACACCCTATTAAGTGAGTTACATCATGAAGGATATGCTGAGATTGTGTTTGCAACCAAGCTCAGCTCAAGTCAACTACCTTTTACCATCGAAGGGCCGATGCTAGAGGGCTGCCAGTATGTGAAATTCACCCAATATCCGAATTTAAGTGTAATGATTGATAAAGGTATTATTACTCGAATCGATAGCAACAAAGTAGGAGCGCTAACTCAGAACACGCCATTTCATGCCTTAGTGGCAGGCACAATGACTTTTAAAACTTTCAAACAAACCTACCCAAAGATTGAAGTGCAAGAGCATGAATATGAGAATGGCTTTTACTTAACTTGGTTCAACCAACAGCAAGATAAGGCCATAGTAGTTGATTATGTTGATGGCAAGGTTAGCGCCATTAAAGCCGGGTTGGTGCCCAATGTATTATTTGTAGAAGGATGCGCCTGATGACTGCAATTTATATGTCACTTTGTAATGTTAAATCTATCAGTTGGCTATGGTTGCTTGTAGTGGTTTTAAGCGCATGTGTACCTGTATTTCGCAGCGAATATTTATCACCTAGTTGGCAAGGGAGCTGAGTAGATGGCCATAGTGGCCAACCTTTGATGGGAGTTGAAGTAACAGACCTCTACACCCAAGAAAAAGTCACCAAAGGGAGTTGCGCCCCTCTAGTTGTAAAAGCGGTAGAGTTAATTTCAACTTAGCTCATCCACTCACTACTCTCCACTTTACCAATAGTTGTTTGAATACCCGCCCATTGCTTGTCTAATAAAGGGAATGCTTTCTGCATTTCTAAGGTACTGGGGCTCTAATCTACGTTGCGATTGTTGTTCATATCCATAAGCGTATGCTAGTACCTCTGCATCAGTGTGTTTAGTTCCAATAAATGATAAGCCTACCGGCAAATGATGAATACCTCCCATTGGAACAGTAATATGGGGATACCCAGCCTTAGCAGCATGACCACCCAACCCAGGCCAACCGTTTGGCCACACATCACCATTTATTGGGTCAACTCTTGGAACAGTTAAGCCTGATGGAGCCACTAGCACTTGCACATCATACTCTTGTAAAAGCTTATCTATGCCCTCTTTACCAGTAGCTTTTTGTACCATGGTGAGGGCCGTTTTATACTCTTCACTTTCAAGAGTGTCCATGGCTTGTGAGGCAATAAAAATACTTTGGTCGAATAAGCTCAACTCAACATCTTTATTTACGAGATTAAAATCGATTAACTCTTGTAGAGAGCGGGTACTGACTTTATCAGAGGGTGTAGAGGCTAAATAGTGATTCAATCCAGCTTTAAATTCATACTTGAGAATGTCGTAACTCATTTTTCCGAAGTCATCTGGGGTTGCTGGACGCTCATCTATATTCACTAAAACTGCGCCCGCCGCTTCTAAATCTTTAAGTGCCCTATCAAAATGTGCCAAGATAGGAGTTGAATTGCCTTTAGCAAAATTTAACACCCCTACTCGAACACCTTTTAAGGAGTTTTTTACAAGGCCAACCGTGTAATCTTTATCGGGTGTAGCAGTAGCCATAGCATTCATCATTATCGCGGCTCCCATAACCGTTTTCGTCATAGGACCTGCTGTATCCTGAGATACCGAAATAGGAATAATAAACTGCTGACTCACCAAGCCTACTGTGGGTTTAAAACCAACAATACCATTAGCATTTGATGGGCAGATAACTGAACCATTAGTTTCTGTGCCCACGGTTGCTGCCGCTAGTGACGCTGCTGTGGCCGCGCCAGATCCAGAGCTTGAGCCACAGGGATTACGGTCTAACATATGGGGGTTACGCACTTGCCCACCTAATGCACTCCAACCACTCATTGAACCCTCAGAGCGAAAGTTTGCCCACTGACTCAAGTTCGTTTTACCTAAAATAATGGCTCCTTGAGCCCGTAAACCAGCCACTAAAGGGCTATCTCGCCCTGTAATATTATATTTTAAAGCCAAAGCTCCAGCGGTTGTGGCTATATTATCTTTTGACTCAATATTGTCTTTGAGTAACACAGGCACACCATGTAAAGGCCCTAATATTTCACCCAGTGCACGTTTTTTATCTAAGGATTTAGCTTGACTCAATGCATCTGGATTAAGACTTAAAACAGCTTGTAGCTGAGGACCGCTCTTATCGATGTTCTCAATTCGTTCTAGATACAGATTAACTAGCCGCTCAGAACTAACTTTACCAGTTTCAAGGGCGTCAATAATTTCAGGCAAAGTACCGGCAATCAAACCAGAAGCCTTAAAGTCTATAACCTTAGTCTGAAACGGTTGCAGGGCGGGTTTATCAACGACAGGTTGACAGGCAGTTAGTACAAGGCCAATAGCCAAACTAGATATAAGTGTATGCTTCATAAAGTCGTCTTTATTTTGTGATTATTATAATTAAAAGAAGAGATACCAAGCTAATAAAACCTAGCAAGCATTGCAAGCTCTTATGTTTAATAAGATTTATGGCCTCTTACAATCACAACCAACTTATGTGAATATTATTCAAATATACCCCTAAAATATTACACAGTCGTGGATAGCATTAAACAAATCGATATTGATACTTGGCACAGAAAAGAACACTTCGAGTTTTATTCTACCTTTTCACAGCCGTTTTTTAATATCTGCGCAACAGTTGATGTATCCCAAACCCTGCGTTTTTGTAATGACAATGACCTGTCATTTTTTATCTGTTCTTTGTTTATTTTAGGTTACACAGCCAATCAAATAGCACCTCTAAGATTACGTATAAATAACAGCAATGTAGAGTTGCATGACGAATTAGAAATCAGCTGTACTGTGCTCAATAACAATCAAAGCTTTAGCTTTTGTGATTTTGGAAAATGCCGAGAGTTTAAAACGTTCTATCACAATGCTGAGCAACAAATGAGCTATTCAAAAAAGCACAACTCACCGCTAATCACGGCTGATAGCAAGGCCAACAGTATATTTTGCTCAGTCTTACCTTGGTTACATTTCACTAGCTTTTCCCATGCTCAAAAACAAAGTGAACATGACTCCATACCTAGATTTGTGATGGGTAAATATAAGAAAAAACATAAAGAAGTCATCATGCCCGTATCGGTAGAAGTTCACCATGCGTTAGTAGATGGCCTCCATGTAGGTCAATACTTTGAAAAGCTACAACACAATTTCGACAACTTTTTTGAGGACAAAAAAAAGCCTGACAAATATCAGGCTTAAAAGATAACACACATAAAAACTATATAATCAGACGATGACTATAGACTTTAGTTCAATAAAATTGAAAATATTTTAAGCCAATTGGTAAAATTTATAATTTCCTATTTTGAAATAAGCCAATTCTTTCTTAAAAAGTCTAGGGGCAACCCCTATCAATCAATGACACTTGTAGTTTCTATTACCATAGTTCTTTCCATTTGATAGTATCGATACAAATATCTAGCATTTAGTTTATATGGATTTTTTTCTATGCACACACGAGTTCTATCTTGGTTAACCATTTGTTTACTATCTGCATGCGGTGGAGGGTCAGGTAACTCATCATCAACACCTCCAAACTCTTCAGCTAAAAACCTATATCAAGGCTTAACATCTAAAGCTGATGTTAATGAAACCAGCGCTGGTGTTTTTGTAGATACACTGTTCCAAGGCTTCATTTCAACAGGATTAGATGCGACCGATTCCGAAGGTGAATCCAGTGTAGTCGATGACAAGTTAGTTGGAGGGTGCGGCGGCAGCGCAACATTTAAAGATAATCGCACTACTAACAGTTACTTAGGTACCCTAAGTTTAGATTTTGACAATTTCGATGATTGCTCTGGAACTATTCTCGATGGGGAAATGGTCCTTGATATATTGGAATGGGATTATTCTAGAAGTGATATAAAGAACGGCACTATTGAGTTTGACAATACCCATATTATCGACCCCGAATCTGACTTAACTATGACAGGTACCTTTAGCTTTGAATATGACAGTGAACAAATAGTAGAAATTTATACCACTGAGTCATTTGAGATCACTAATAATCAAAATAGTACCCAGTATTGGTATGTGGATTACGTAGAAAAGCTAAAATACGACAATGCACAAACTCTAGATAATGTGACAGCTATCAAGTTTTCAGGAAGACTTTTCATATCGGAATATGGCTACATGGACATTAGCTCTAATGTGGATTTTTTATGTGCAGAGTTTAGCGCGTTTAACCCATCTGGGTGTGATATCAATTATGAAAACCTTGGCAAAATAACACTCACAGGTAACCAAGGGAGCATAGATTTTTCATTTCTAGCCCACAGTAACTCAGATTATTCGAAAATACTTAAAATCGAAATTGATAACAATAACGATGACACAATAGACTTAGAACTCATAGAAAACCTAAGCCCGAATGGTACAAGCTTATCGCCATTTGCCTACGCAGGATCTGACCAAGAAAAGTTAATTGATGAAACCCAAGAGGCACTACTTTCAGCCACAAAAAGCTTTGATGGTGACGGGGATACCCTAACCTATAACTGGAGTATCAATAGTAACCTGTCACACCAGTGTAACTTTTTAGTAGGTTTTAAAGGGGATAAAAACAATGTATCTATTCAAGAAACTGCTTCATCAGAAACCCTGATAACAGTATCCGACTATGGGGATTACTGCTTTGAAGTGGAAGTGTTTGACCAAGATGGTAATTCTTCCGAAGACACTTTATTGGTCAGATTCAATAAACTCGATTTATTTAGCTCCTCATCACAAGAAACAATTGTTGATGGCAATCATGTACGGCTCAGCTCTATGAGCTATGTAGACCTTGATAATGATGGTAGCGAAGAGCTTTTTTTACATCACCACACCGGAGAAAGAGCGTATTTCTTTAAGAAAAATGCTAACAATGAATACAGTCACTTTCAAACTGTTAAACTAGATTTTAGCCTCATCATAGACCGTTACACCTTTGCAGATATCAACTCTGATGGCATCAAAGACTGGGTAGTGTTCGAAGGCCAAGGTACTTATACCAATATTAACCACTATCCTATCTTAGAAGATGGAACTTTTGGTGACCCTATAACCATAAAGCAATTGGAGCATTCAGAGGGGATCTACTCTTTGAGCTTGCCCGTTGTGTTTGATTTTAACAATGATGGATTGAAAGATATCTTGTTTCGTAATAAATACTTGGACAATTCTTTGCTCATTTCAATCCAAACAGAAAACGGCTTCTCTGATGTGATTCAATATAATAATGGGAACAATATCGAATTATCCACAGTTGCAGACTTTGATGGCGACACAATTATCGACATAGCAGCGCTATTTGTAGATAGAGCAGTTAATGTCATCAATGTAGAGATATTAGCCTTTGAAGATGGCGAGTTTGTTAATAAAGAAGAATTTTCAAGTAGTATAGATTGTGGTGGGTATAGTTGTGTATTTAATAACTTTTCAATAAAAGACATTGATGGTGACGGTAATGGTGAAGTGTTTATCTTTACAAAAACGCATTTATATATTTACAAGCAGTCTGAACAAGGTTTTGAGGAAAGCGTGCTTGCTCTAAGCACAATTGGACAAAGAACAGGTTCATATTATAACTATGAAACTTTAACTAACAAACCCGCAAGATTTTTGGACTTTAATAACGATGGTCGCCTTGATATTTTAGGTAATACTAGCTTCGATTACAGTTTATTACTCCTGCAAACCGAGCAAGGTACTTTTGATGAGTCAATTAGAATTCCGTTTGTATCGCAAGACGCCTTAATAACAGACCTTAACGATGATGCGATACCAGATATAGTAAGTGCAACTGCTCAGCAGCTACTAATTAGAACAGGTAAAAATTTAAACCAATAATTAAAGCAAGTGTTAGCCATTTAAAGCTATCACTTGCTTTAAATTAAACAAACTAAAGGGTACCAATCACACCTTCTCTGCGCTTATCGGCAGCACCAACTAAGGTTCCATCAGGTTTACGCATAATGACGCTTAACCCTGAGTTTTCGCCTCGAGAAGCATCTACATCAAAGCCCATTTCTTTCATGGCTGATATTAATGACTCTGGCGCAGCTCCTTTTTCTAAACGTACGGTTTTACCACGGGCAACCATATTAGGCAGATCAACCGCTGCTTGCGGCTCTAAATCCCACTCAAACACGCCCACCATGGTTTTTACTGTATAAGCAATAATATTATTACCGCCTGGCGAACCTGTAGCCATCAGAAACTCGCCGTCTTTATCTAATACAATAGACGGAGACATAGATGAACGCGGACGTTTATTAGCAGCAACAGCATTAACTATCGGGTTACCTTCTTTATCATGGTGTTGAAAAGAAAAGTCAGTTAACTGATTGTTCAAAAACATTCCACCAACCATACGTGTAGTACCAAAGATACTTTCAACCGTTGCCGTCATAGATACCACGTCACCTTCGCTATCCACAATTACAAAATGGGTAGTACCGTGAACATCTTGTGTGGCATCAATACCAGCGGTGGTTTCGCTTGGTGTATCGTTGTACGCCCAAGGATCGCCCACTGCATAAGTTAAAGGAGTGGCTTTATCAGCAATTAATTTAGCTCGCTTAGCTAAATATTCTTTATTTAACATCCCTTTGATAGGCATATCTACAAAGTTAGGGTCGGCAATAAACTGGTCTCTGTCAGCGTAAGCAAGTTGTTGCGCTTGTGCCATTACAGCCCAGTTTTTAGGATCATCAGGGCCTTCAGCACTTGGTTTAGGACCATTTTCTAATATGCCCATGATCATGCCAACAGCCAACCATGAAGATGGCGGCGGTGCGCCACAAATTTGCGTATCACGATAATCTTGGCAAAGTGCAGTGCGCTTCACAGGTTTATAAGCTGCGATATCTTCTGCGGTTAATGAGCCTGCTCTTGGCTCTTGTTGCACCATAGCGGCAATTTCTTTTGCTATCTCACCTTGGTAAAATTCAGTTGGGTCTTTCGCAATGATTTCTAATGTTTTCGCGTATTCAGGATTTTTTAACAAGTAACCTTCTGGATGAGCTACACCAGCTTCATCATAAAAATACTCAAAGGCATCAGTTGGACCATCTTCTGGCTTGCTTGGGATATATTTCCCGAAACGTTCTAACATGCCATGTAAACGAGGAGAGATTTCAAAACCTTCATTAGCGAGCTTACTGGCATAACTAAATAAACTGCTCCATTCTAATGTCCCTTGGTCTTTGTGGGCCATAGATAGCATAGCCAACACGCCCGGCACACCAGTAGACAAACCACTCGTTTTGGCCTGCATAAATGGCATTGAGTCACCATTTTCTAACATAAACATGTCTGGCGTTGCACCACTTGGTGCTGACTCACGACCGTCATACACGGCTAAAGATTTGGTTTCACTGTCGTAATGCACCATAAATGCACCACCAGCTAAACCCGAGCTTTGCGGCTCTACTAAACTCAAAACAGATTCTACGGCAATAGCTGCATCAACAGCTGAGCCACCTGCTCGTAATACCTCTAAACCCGCCGCGGTCGCATGGGGGTTAGCAGTTACCACCATAGCTTGCTGTTTAGGCTGCTCAACTTCTTGTTTTGTTTGATTCTCGGCTGAACCACATCCTAAAAGAGTGGCCGACAATACTCCTAATGCGAGCATGTGAAACTTCATAGCTTGTTCCTTATAGTTGAAACTTAATCATTAAAATCTGGAATTGAAAATCAGATAGTAAAGTGTTGAGTGAATAGATGGGCTCACGTTAAAAAGGTAAACGTGCAATACATCATCATTTTGACGCCTGAAGGAGTCAGTGATTAATTTTTTAACATATATAAGTACCTACTGACAACGAACTTAAGTTAATGAGCAGTTATTTAGGGTAAAAAAATCAAAGGTTCAACAACTCTTCTGAAAAATTAACACCTTAATTACAAAGGGTAAATTTAATAAATGTCAAAAATCGACACAATTAGTTAAAGACCATTAAAGATTAGAAGTGACAGTACTATGCTTGTCACTTCTATTACTTATACTTGTCAGTTATTAAAAGGTAACCGCCACACTAAAACGAGCTGTAGAACCGCTATATAAATTATTAATGACTCGGTTAGGCTGACCTTGATAGGATCTTTCAGGGTAATCTAGAATATTATTCAATGAAACGCGTGCAGCCACTTGCTCGCTATAATGCCAAGTAACCGCTTGGTTCCAAATCAAGACTTTCTCTCGAATAGTATCTTGCATGGCACTTGCACCTACATCATCTACGGCTTCACTTTGCCAAGAAAATTGCGAACGGTATTGCCAATCGTCTTGTGCTAATAGTAGGTTAAACGCAACTCTATGTTCTGCCCGCTCTGGCATAGCAATTGTGCGGTCGCTCAGCTCAGCTTCACTGTCAGAATAGGTATAACCGAGTTTTACTTCGGCTTTGCTAATCATAGCAAGGCTAAATTGCTGTAACCAAAAAGCTTGAATCCCTCTGATAAACCCATCTTTACCATTTTCAACCCGCGCGACTTCGTACAGGTCTTCGCCAATCAATTCAGTGGTATTCGAATCATAAAAGAAGTCAGACACGCTATTGTAGTAAACACCTGCAACAAGCTGTCCAGAATTTGAGTACTGATATTCAATACCAGCATAGAGGTTTTCAATGGTAGTCGCTTCAAGGTTAGGGTTACCTTCTGTGATAGAAAGCGTCGCTACATTTGCCCGCCTGTAGCTCACAGTATCAAAATATTGAGGGCGCATAAGCTGCTGAAAATACGCAGTTTTCAAAGTTAGTTGTGAGTTTGCGGCATATCGTAATTCTAATGAAGGCAGCCAATGCCGGTAGTCATTTCCTCCCTCAACAAACGCCGCATCAAAACTATCAAATGTTTCTTCAACTAGTTCGCCATTTATCATTACACTGGTGATGGCATCACCTTGAGAGGCAATATCAGTATCAGGCGAGGCATACACCGCACCTCGAGTAGCCGTTTCGGTTTTTTCAAAACGTACCCCAGCCCGCCAAAACCAATTTTGGCGTTGTTGATAGGCGTTCACGTATACCGAGCTCACTGTTTCTTCACTGCTGTAAATATCTTGAATAGTTTCTAAAAAGGATTGACTAAGATTAAGCTCAAATTGTTCATCTAGGTTATTTTCAAAGTAAGCCGCACCGTTAGACACACCCAGCCCAGCAGGTAGTGAAAAACCATTATCGATAATACGTGTGCTTGTGTTGTTCGCCGCTAGTTCATCTAAATAAAATGAGTTAGTTGTGGAACCGTATACAGCTCGGTCGTTATCTACTGCTCTCTCTTTGTTTCGCCACGAGGCACCCGCTTCTAACCACAAATCATGTACAGCAAAAGTAAACTGTTTATCCCAATTGACCAAAAATGCATAGTCAGTATCAGTGGTGACGCTTTTAGCCACCCGGTAATTAGAATACACTGCATTGCTTGTGTCATAAATATCGCTATTAGTGACATTTACAGTGGGTAAATATTTATCATTAAGGGTGTAGGTTGCCGACACATCACTGTCGATAAAATTCCAAGGCAACCAAAGCTTGTCATTTACCCAACGGCTGAAATAGGTATTCACCTCCAAAGAGCCATTGTCTTTGTCCAGCGTAAAACCAAGCTTGTGTCGATTTACATCTCTTGCAGTATCTAAACGATGAAAGTAACGACGAATTCTAGCATCTGAAACCGCAGCTTCACTTATAGTACTACCATCATGACTAAGCACAGTTTCACTAAGGTCAGCCGCCCCAAACTGCACTTCAAATCGATTACGTGTAGCAATATCATCATAGTTAGTATTTAACCCTTCATAGGACACTAACAATGCCTCGTTAACTTGGTAATCAGCGCGCCAACGAGTATTAATACTTTGGGTTTGAATGCCGTCTTGGGTATACCTAGGGTAACCTAAGGTTAAGACATCACCTGTAGACAAATCAGAATTAGTATCTAATAGCCAGCGAGATGCATATAAATCTACCAAACGTTCAGAGTTACTTTTTTGAGCTTGCAACTGTAAACTCAATTTTCCTAAGGATTTAGCCAGCTTAATACTGCCACCAGTCACCGCTTCTTTGGCGATTGATTGGTAGTTTAAATTAGCCTCTGCTCTAACCATTGGGCCATTAGGTTTGCCTTTGCTTAATCTGAATTGCGATCTAAAATCAACCCCCTCAGCATCAAAGGGTGCGCCTAAAACATCCCCAGGGGCACTCAAGGTTTGATACTCAGAAGCAATTGGACTTCGTTTCAGAAGAACGCGGTCTCGCTCACGTGAGCTTTGATTTGTTGAATCTTGTGAAGTATTAGTATTGACTGTAGCTTGTGCACTCACATAGCTATAATTAAAAACAAGTAATAAGCTACAACTCCATATAGAAAATGACTTTTTATTTGTGTAGCGAGATTTAGCCCAATTTTTCGGTTGGCTTACAGCAATCATGTACTTCCTTAAAAATACTAACTAGCAGACGATATTATCCCGTCTTTTGTGGTTACGGCTTTAACGGCGGAATTATACTTAGATTTTAATCTAGGTGCAGAAATTGATTGATTAAAAATCACAGCCACTAAATAACCACTAATTTCTAATTCCAAAACCTTAAAGATAACTAGCGCGCCAAGTAAGTGCATATCTATCCTACGCCCCAAATAAGCGGCTAAAAAGTTGCTACGCAGCCCATACAAAAAAATCACTAACCACATGTTTTATAATAAGTTTTTAAATTACATCTATTTCCCTATTTAAGGCATTATTACTGCATAGCAACTAACAAAAAAAGGATGGTTTACAATCCTAAAGCCAATATATTGGAGATTTAATGTACTTTTCTACACGCTTTCAACTCCCCACAATTCTTTCAGCGTTAACCATAATTAGCTTAAGCGCATGCTCACCTGCTGAACCTAAAAAAGTGGCTGTTGAATCTCCGGCAAAGATGGAGTTTAGTGACGAAATAAAAACACGGCAACTCATCACCCAAGTGGCCCTTGGACGACAAAAAGCCGATTTAATTGTACAGAATGTCACCCTATTAAATGTTTTCACTCAAGAATGGCAATCCAACCAAGATATTGTCGTGGCAGCAGGAAGAATTGCATGGACAGGCGACACTGGACAATGGCCCGGCAGTGCAACTGAAATATTTGATGCCAAAGAAATGTGGGCTGTCCCCGGTTTTGGTGAATCCCATAAACATATTGAAAGTTCTTATCTAACACCAGAATACGAAGCCGCATTAGTAATCCCCCATGGCAATACTTGGACAGTTGAAGGCTCCCACGAAGTCTCAAATGTAGTAGGTACGCGAAACGCAGAGTTTTGGTTAGCTGCAGAACAAGCTGGGAGCCCATTAAAAATATTTCCAGCCATTGGTTCAGCTACACCGCCAACTGTGTATGAATCCGGTGGTGGCTACTACGGTTATAAAGAAATGCAGGATTTTATGCAGCAGGATTTACGAGTGGTGGCTTTAGGTGAAGTTATGGACTGGTCTGCGGTTATTAATAGCGATAATGGGGGCCATCAAAGATTGTGGGAAATGATCCAAGCAACCTATGACAACAGAGGTGTGGTTGAAGGTCACGGAATGAACCTACATTCGCAAACTGACATTAGTGCGTTTGCAGCTGCAGGGTTAGCCTCTGACCATGAAGTTCGATTAGCTCAAGAAGGTATTGAAAAACTCAGGCGCGGCGTTTTTTTAGAGGTTAAACATGCGGCCTTTGACACCCTACTACCTAAATTAATAGAAATGGATTTACAAGATTGGAGCAATATATCGGTCACCACAGACGACAGAGATGTATTTGCAACCTTGCAGCTAGGCTCAATGGATTACAATATCCGCAGTGCCATTGAACAAGGTGTCCCCACTCAAATAGCCTATCAGCTAGGCAGTTACAACACCGCTAGACATTTTCGTATCGACCACCTAGTAGGGTCTTTGGCCCCTGGCCGTTACGCTGACATAGTATTATTAAGTGACCCAGACACAGTAGCCATAGAGCGAGTATATGCAAGTGGATTGTTAGCTGGAATTAAAAAAGAGTATCAATTACCAATTGTAAAAATCGACTATCCAAGTTGGGCTACAGACACCATGAACGTCGGTCGAGCTTTAACAGCAGAAGATTTTACTATCGTGGCACCAGAGGGGAAAACCTCAGTTAGCGCCGCCATTCTACAACCATTTTGGTTTAAACCAGAGTTCATGACTCAAACGCTACCGGTATCTTCAAATGGCACAGTAGACGCGAACCCAGAAGAGAGCTTGATTAAAGTTGCCATGGTTGACCGTTATCATGGCACAGCAGCCGTATCTAAAATGATTTGGAAAAATGTCGGCCCCAAAACTCCCGAGTCAGCACTTGCTAGCTCACAATCACACGATCTACACAATATTTGGAGTATGGGAAATAACGATGCCGCTATGGCATTAGCTGCCAATACCGTAGCCCAAATGGGCGGTGGTTGGGCGCTTGTTAAAGAAGGGAAAGTGGTAGCACAAGTGAAGCTTGATATTGCTGGCTTGATGACCTCGCGGCCTGTACAAGAAGTAGCAGACGAAATGGAGCACTTACTACAACAAGCCGACACTATGGAATGGATAGGTATGCCAGGATTACCAGAAAGAATGCGCTTTGCCTTTTTAACTGCTGCTCCATGGAAATGGCAGTTAGTTGCCCCTTACGAGGGTAATGTAGGCGGGTTAGTCAATGTAACCACAGGCGAAACTCACCCGGTCATTTGGTAGTGGCTAGAAGATTTAAAGCAAAGGGTTACTTAACATTATTGAGTCTATTTAGTTTGATTTGGTTTGTTTCCATACCTACTCAAGCACATTTATTAAATATGACCCGTATAACCTTGCAGCAAGGCCCAAATCAAAATATCGCCATGACAGTGGTGATAGACCTCACCCGTGCAACGGGGGGTGGTGAAAACTACTTTCAGTTGGCCCAAAGTGCTAGCCCTATCCTGCAACAACCCATATTAGATATTGCTCAGCGAATCCAAGCTGCCAGCCTCATAACTATCAATGGGCAAGGACTGCGATTAAATTTAGTCTCAGTTAATTTACCTCAAAGCCTTCCGAAAGAAGATTTCACCTCTAGTTTGGCGTGGCCTATGTCAACTTTCGTATTTAATGCTGCCATTCCGGTTGACCTAACTCCAATAGAAACAGCCATAGTGAAAGCTACTTTTACTTCACAATTTGAGTTTGAAGAACCCATAGCCTTAAGTATTCAACAAACCGCTCAAAAGCGCAGTCTAAATCGCTGGCTGGTAAGAAATCAGCAAAGCCCCTCTTTTGATCTTTATGCCCCAACAACATCCCTTGAAGAAAGCACTCCGAATGTATGGAGCGAATACATATGGCAAGGCATTATCCATATTTTGCCCAAAGGTTGGGACCATGCCCTATTTGTATTAGGATTATTTTTAGGCGCCCGTAGAATACGAGATTTACTTTTATGGGTAACAGGATTCACCCTAGGACATACGGTTACTCTTGGTTTAGCTGCTTATGGTGCCATAGAGGTTTCACCCGTAATTATTGAGCCCATTATAGCCCTATCTATCGCATGGATTGCTATCGAAAACATTTCGCAACCAGCAACAAATAATGTGCAAACATCCACCTGGTGGCGGTTAGGCGTGGTGGTGATTTTTGGTTTAATGCACGGTTTAGGGTTTGCCCTTGCACTCAAAGAGTTAGGCTTTCCAGCTCAAGGATTTATGAGTGCATTAATCAGCTTCAATATTGGGGTAGAATTGGCACAATTAACCATTATTGCCATAGCATTTATGGTACTAGGGCATTGGTATAAAAATAAACACTGGCGCGCCCGCGTGGTAGTTCCCGGTTCAGCTATCATTGCATGTATAGCAATTTCACTCATGGTGTTACATATATATTAAAATCGATTGAATTAATCATGATTAAAAAATCTGAGAAGGCGTTATACAGAAAAAGGCCCTGTGCTACAGAGCCTTTTTGAAATCAAGCGGACTAAATTGAATTGTTTATAAGATTAATTACGAACTCGTCGTCTGCGAGATAAGCCTAAACCAGCCAAGCCTAAACTTAGCAGCACAACACTAGTAGGCTCTGGTACTTCAACAGTTTCACAGGGTACACCAGGAGTAGGAACACAAACTAAGTCACCACCATCAACACTTAAAGTCGCTCTACCTAAAGTTACTAACCAACCTTCTTCTAATGTGTCGATGTCCATTCTCACTTGAAGACCTGCATTAACCTGAGCTTCTGCCCACGAATAACCAGTGAGGTCAAAGGTAGTAAAGTCCCAAATATCACCAGCCCCATCTAAGTCACCTAAAGACACCCAACTAGAACCATCAAACACATCAATCATGTCTCGCTCACCAACGTACCCAACTGCATCATAATCCACATCAAATGCAGAAATATCTAGCACTATTGAAGAGAAACCTGATCCAGTTATACCATCATGTACCCAGCCCCAATCTTCAGAGTAATCTCTGTAATAGGGATAATCATATTTCGAATCATCATCAAAAACAAAGAACTCAGTTGCTGTATTGTTGATATATTCCTGGACATCAGTGATGGGAACGGCGCTTGAAGTACTTGTTACAAAAAGTGCGAGCGCACCCAAAATCGTTGAAGCTATAGACTGCTTTTTCATTTAAATATTCCTTTAATAAATTTATTAGATTTGCCAAAAGCAACCATCTACCGCAAATTCCCTTTGGCCAATTTTCATACAGCAACTATTACGCCATTTTAAAAAACCATTTAAATACAAAAACTTAAAACTTCTTTAGCATTAAAATAAAACATAATGTTAAAAAAACTGACATTTTTATATTTAAGCGTTTTTTATTACGGCTCTCCTCAAAAAAGTAGAACTAACAGCTGCCTTTCAGTCCAAATCAATGGCAAAAATACAGTAAAACTAAATATATCAGCCCTAATCAACCTACTTAAGTAATGCTGAGCCACTGCGAATATACTTAAATGACGCTATTAACACCGCAAAACTAGAGAAAATCAACGCATAGCGTAAAGACTCGGCCCCATATTCTGGTGCTAAATAATCACTAACCATACCCGTTACCATGGGCCCACAACCTAGGCCCACAATATTCAGGATAAAAAACAAAATTGCTGAAGTCATTGCTCGCATAGAAGGCTTAACTAAATGGTGGGCAATCGCTATGGTTGGGCCAAGGTAAGAAGACATAAACACATTGCTAATAAAGATACAGACTAATACCGTATTTAACGAATCTAGGTTTAATGCTAACAAAGAAAAAGGCAACGACAACAATACACCTATACCCGGCACCCATAGATACCAACGCATATCCTTCTTACCGAATTTATCAGCTAAGTAACCCCCAGTAAGCGCGCCAATCATACCCGAAATCCCAATAATCAGACCTAAAGCCACTCCCACTTGAGAGACACTCATACCATGGCTACGAATTAGGAAAGATGGAATGAAAGTTAAAGTAGAGTAACCTGCAAATGAACAAAAACCTGCAGCAAAAGAAGCATAACGAAAAGCTTTAGACTTCCATAAGTAACTAAGGGTTTCTTTAAAGGTATATTTTTCGCCAACTGATGGATCAGACACCATATCCGCGCCACCACGGGCTGGCTCTCTAAGGGTTAAACGTACAACTACAGCCATTAATACTCCAGGTACCCCCACTGCGAAAAATGCCATACGCCAACCTAATTTGTCGCTTAACCAGCCACCTAATAAAAGGCCCACTAAGATCCCAATATACAAACCCATATTATAGATAGACATAGCAGTACCCCGCTCTTCAGGGGCATAGTAATCAGAAATAATAGAGTGAGAAGGTGGACTAGCACCGGCTTCACCTACCCCTACGCCAATACGTGCCAGTAATAATTGAACATAGTTTTGAGCCAAGCCAGATACAGCCGTCATGCCGCTCCATATTACCAAGGCTAAACTCACAATATTACGGCGATTACCCACATCAGCCCAACGGGCTATGGGTATCCCTACTACAACGTAGAATAAAGCAAAGGCAAACCCAGTTAATAGGCCAAGCTGTGTATCAGACAGACCAAGCTCTGCTTTAATGGGCTCTTGCAGAATAACCAGAATCTGTCGGTCAACAAAATTGAAAACATAAACCAAAGTAAGAATAAACAGGACATAGCGTCGATAACTGCGTGTTTCAGCATTCATAGAAGATTCCAAGTGATTATTTTTGTTTAGGAAGTTTCAGTATGCACACTAAATATTTACCCCTCAACCACAGCTATGAGCGGTTAATTGGCAAGGTTGAAGTTCCAACTCCCCCGCAGGCTTTTACACACAAGCAACTCAGAAGTTACAAACAATTAACATTTGGTTTTATTTTAATTATGAATGAATGCTTATAGACGTTAATCAACATTCGTTGAAACAAGCGCTATTTGCATAGTTTGAAATGGATAAAGTAAATTTTACTAAGTTAGGCGTAGACTTTACACACAGAGGTAAAATTGCTATCAACAGCACCTCAATAAAAACACATAAACAATTGATTTAAATACTTAAAATGACACAGTGACATCTGGTTTAGGATTTGCTTTATAAAATACACTAATCACCTATCGGAAACTTTTATGCGGAACAATAACCTAGTTTTTAATAAATCTATATTACACATTTTTTTAGCTAAACCCGCTCTATTGCTAACCATACTAGTGTTAAGTTTTCAGGTAGTCGCAGCACAACTACCCGACAAAAATAAACAAGCTGTGACTATTGAATACATGACAGGCTCAAGTGACATGCACGGTATGCGCATAGCCTACAGACCAGACTACAACTATGACTTAGACCTTTACCTTATTGGTGACACTCGCCTATCGTGGGAAGCAAGCCTTAACCTTTTTGATTTACACGGTAGTGCTAAAAACGAAGCCACTTATGGATTTTCTGTATCACCTGTGTTCTCAAAGGCCTTACCTAATATTTCTGACAACTACCCACTAACCTTTGAGTTTGGTATAGGCGTAGCTTATGTGCATGACGAGAAATTTGGTGGGGTTGATATTGGTAGCTACTACCAGTTTGAAGATCGCCTAGGATTACTGATTGGTTTAGACGAAAACCAAAATTCAGAATTAGCCATACGTTATATTCATTATTCAAATGGTGGCCTCAATACTAAAAACCCAGGTTTAGACTTCTTAAGTGTGGGTTACATTTACCGCTTCTAAATCACCTAGTTTAAAAATTTTGGAGGGCCAACCGAGCTGGCCCTCAATAAAACTCCACCCCCCTCTAGAGTTAGAAAGTAACCAAAAATCACCTCTATCATTTAAAGTCCCTTAAACTCTCTGTAACTCCATGGAATATCGCGGTACAGTGATAATATTTACTGCATAAGCGAGAACTTATCTATGGCTACTATGGGTTTATACATATACGACCACTGTCCATACTGTGTTATGGCGCGCATGCCATTTGGCATGAAAAACATACCTGTTGAATTAACCGTACTACCTAGCGACGACGAAGCCACGCCAATTTCTATGATAGGTATAAAAGCCTGCCCCATTTTAAAAAAATCAGATGGTAGTTTTATGCCTGAAAGCATGGACATAGTGGCTTATGCAGACCAGCTGGATGGCAACCCCATATTTGCCCCATCAGCACAGCGAGAAGACCTAAGTGCTTGGCTACAACACCTTAACTTGCTCTTTAAGCAACTACTCTACCCTAGATGGATCACATCACAGGTTGGTGAATTTCAAACCCAAAGCGCAATTGATTACTTCACCAAAAAGAAAACCAAAGAGCTGGGTGACTTTTCTGAAGCACTAGCCAATAGCGATACGCTCATTAATGAATTAGAAACAAGACTCGAAGAGCTAGCCACGCTGTTACACTGCGCAACCAGTGTGAATGAGCAACTTTCAATTGATGACATACAATTATTTGGGCGCTTAAGGGGAATTACTTTAGTCAAAGGGCTCACGCTCCCTGACAAAGTTCATGCTTACATTGAGCACTTCTCAAAAGTTAGCGGAATTCCTACTTTCTATCGTGTGGCTCAATAAACAAATGAACTTAAGGTATAGGTGAATTAATAATCTTAAAGGGGTGAACTGCCCCTTTTTTGTTACGCCCCAACAAAACCACACCGGTTAGCCAATTGAATACTTTTGCTTTTTTCAATGCATTGACTAGTAAAACATTTGATTTATCAAACTATTAAAGGGATATTGCAAAAAAGCAAAAGGAACAGATAGTGAGTAATCAAGTATCTAAAAAGCCAACGCTGCCGCAGTTAAGTGATTACCAACACTTTATCAACATTGATACCCGCTGGATGGATAACGATGTCTATGGCCACGTAAACAATGTGGTGTATTACAGTTATTTCGATACTGCAATAAACCGCTATTTGATTGAACAGGGTAATTTAGACATCCATCAAGGTCCCACTATTGGGCTCATGGTGAGTTCACAATGCACATATCACAGTAGCGTCGCATTCCCTGATAAACTAATAGCTGGCTTTGGTGTTAATAAAATCGGTAATTCATCGGTTGAATACAATATTGCTATTTTTAAAGGAGAACAAACAACAGCATCTGCAAGCGGCACTTTGACTCATGTCTTCGTAGACAGAGCCACAAATAAACCAGTACCAATATCTGGAGAGTTAAGAAAAGTCCTAAACACTGCATTGTTAGCTTAGGTATATTTACAGTAAAACCCATATTAGCCCTTTTTGAACTTCAATATAACTGAGTTCTTTATTTACGGATCACGATTAAATAGGATGACTTTGAACCTTACCATGAACAAGTTTGCTCTGATTGTTTTAACAGTTTTAAGCCTCAACAGTTGTACCAGTAAAATTACAGCGCAAAGTAAAAAACCCTGTTACATAGTGTATGACGCAGGTAGTAGTGGTACGCGCTTATATATTTACGAACAATTAGGCGCTAACTTGATATCCCATGAAGGCCCTAAGGTTAGCGCACTGGCAGATCCAATTCGCTATACCCATGGCAAAGACCTAAGCGATCTCGACACTATTACAAATGAAGTGGCATCTGCCTTAGATTTAATTAAGCTAGATGGGCCATTAGAAGAGGGTAAGCCTAAATGGTCAGGGTTTGATTGGAGCAAACAATGTGAAGCACAATCAGTTAAGGTTTTTGCCACAGCAGGCATGCGTATTGCCGAACAAATTAATCCTGCCGACAGCTTAGTGTTGTGGCAAACCTTGGCATCAAAAATAAACGCTAAAGTGGGCCACAATATTAAAGTAGAAGCAAGAACACTTACAGGCTTTGAAGAGGGACTGTTTGCTTGGCTAAGTGTTAAAGATGTTTATCCCAGCGGTCATTACGGTATGGTTGAAATGGGCGGCGCTTCGTCGCAAATTACCTTCCCATGCCCACAATGCTCTTTAGCAAACGATGCGGTAAAAACTGTAACTGTAGATGGTAAACCAATACAGATATACAGCTATTCATACCTTGGGTTAGGCCAAAATGAAGCTCCCTACAGCTTGCCTTTTGGGGTTGCAGGCCAAGTTCCCAAAAGCTGTAGTTATGGTGTTGGAGCAAACAATCCTGATTGGACCATAGCTAGTTGCGCCGTTGAAATACCAATTACCGCTAAAGGTTCAAACACTGACATCATAGACCCTTACAATTACACCAAAACAGGGACCAAAGGGACCACAAATACGCTACCAGCTGCCCATAAAAATATACCCAAATGGTTGTTAATGGGAGCTTTTAACTATGCAAAAGAAACAGATATTGATGATTTTTGTTTCAATCAGCATGATGGATATTACAATGCCTTTACTGCATGTTTTAACCCCATCTATTTAGATAAATATTTGAAAACACTAAATATACAGGCCGAACAATCTAGCAAAGTAGATGTAAGCTGGACCCAAGGGGCTGTAATCTGCCAAATAGAAAACTGCCTAGCAACTATTACCCCCCCTCCGGTATGCCGCTGGATGAAATCTGGATGTTTAGCTTACTGACAAATACTAAAGGCAGTTAGGCTACTGGGTATGGACTTAATTTACCCAAAACGCTATTTTCACGGCCTAGGCTTTGGGGCGGGGAGGGCAACACTGAAGCACTTGGAATTACACTCCCATTTCAGCGGCTTTTTTAGGTGTAAAGCTACTTCCTATTGATGCGACAATAACCAAAGCAATTGCAATCCACTGCAACAAGGTAAGCTGCTCACTTAATAGCACAAAACCAGCTAAAGCCCCTATGGCTGGCTCTAAACTCATCAGCACACTAAAAGCTTGGGTGGGCATGTTTCTCAGAGCGATCATTTCTAAGGAGTAGGGTAACGCACTTGATAAAATCCCTACCAATAACCCAACAGATAACACTTCCCAACTGATTAACGCTAAGCCCTGACTAAAGACTCCAACAGGCATCAGCACTATGGCAGCCACTGTCATGCCCAATGCTACAGTGATTCCACCAGATACCTGCTTACCAGAGCGAGTACCAAACAAAATATAACCTGCCCAGCATGCTCCTGCAGCCAAAGCCAGCAATACACCAGTAATATCAAGCCCTTGTGCGCTCGTTACATCAGGCAACAGCAACACGATGCCCGCGATGGCAAAAGCCACCCAAAAAAGATCACTTTTACGCTTAGACCCAAATAATGCCACCGCTAGTGGGCCAGTAAACTCAAGGGCTACCGCTATCCCTAAAGGAATACGCTCAATCGCGAGGTAAAACAGAATATTCATGCCACCTAAACATAGGCCGTAAATAATAATACTTTGCCATTCTCGCCCTTGTGGCATGCCTCGCCATGGCCGAAACACCAACCAAAGTACCGCAGCTGCAAACCCTAAACGTAATGCCGTGGTACCCTCTGGACCTACCAAAGGGAAAAGCTGTTTTGCTAGAGATGCGCCAGATTGAATTGCCACCATAGCGAATAAAACACTGCCGATGGCTGTTAGCATAACTCGGTTAATTTGCATCTAGAATACGCCCCAAAAAGCGGAATAACTTAATTGGCGGCATTCTACCTGAGGCAAGGTAAACTCTGCAGATATTCTTACTATAAAAGGTAAAAAATCTAACATTGAGGAAATAAACTAGACTGTCTTTTAAATTCACTTATCCTTGTCGTTTGTGCACGTGTTTATTCCAGCAAAAATGCAAACCTTAACGCCAGTTATAATGTAGAAAACCTGAACCATGTTTAAAAAGAAGCAAGATGCAAAACCCAAAGAAATAACCTTTGAGCGAGTTAAAGGTTATTACATCTGGCTGATTGGAAAATATGGAGACTACACTTCAAAAACCTTAATGCAAAAGGCCAACACATTATTTAAAGAGAATACGTCATTTAATGAAGACGCCCTTAATTACCTTATGGAACAAGGCATAGTAGATGATCTGAGGTATGCAAAACGTTTGACCCAAAATTACTCAGAAAAGAACATTGGCCCCAACAAAATAAAACAAAAACTCTATACCAAAGGCTTCACATCGCAAATCATTAACGAGTGCGTAGAATTAATAGAGAACACAGATGAGGACTATTTAGACAAAGCCCTTAGCCTTAAAATCAAAAAATTTGGTGAGTCCAAAATTGTCGATGAAAAACTTAAACAAAAGGCATTGCGACATTTAATTGGGCAGGGTTTCTCGTATGCCATTGCAAATAAAGCAATCAACTACTCAGGTAATGATGTTTAGGGGTATTCTGTATTTGCGACAATATAAGCCAATTTTAATGCCTCATACTAAAACAACTCTACTTCAAGCATCATGAGCCAAACATTCAAATTACGAGACTACCAAACTCAAGCCGTTGAGGCGGCACTCGCGCACTTTCGTCATGGAGATGATCCCGCAGTAATTGTATTGCCTACAGGGGCGGGTAAAAGCTTAGTGATTGCAGAGTTAAGCCGACTGGCAAAAGGCCATGTGATTTGCCTTGCCCATGTAAAAGAATTAGTGGAGCAAAATCACACTAAGTTACTCGCAACAGGCACCCCAGCCGGTATTTTTTCAGCGGGCCTAGGGCAAAAAACGCATACCGCCAAAACCACCTTTGCCAGTATTCAGTCGCTGTCTGCGAGCTTAGGGTCTTTTAAAACCCCAGCTAGCTTAATTATTATTGATGAATGCCATCGAGTATCCATGGACGATAGCGCCCAATATCTAAAGGCTCTGGCGCACTTTCGTAGCCTAAACCCCAATGTGAAAATATTAGGGTTAACCGCCACCCCTTATCGTTTAGGCAGTGGCTGGATATACCAGCATCATTACCGCGGGTTTGCGCGGCCTGCTCCAAGTTCGTTTTTTAAAAAGTGTATTTTTGAACTGCCACTACAGCACATGGTGAAAAAAGGCTATTTAACACCGCCTGTTCACTATGATGCGGCAATAGCCCACTATGATTTTAGTTTGTTGACCGAAAGCTTAGACAGCGAGCAAAACACCGATGACATTGCCTTAAACGAGCTCATTCACAAACACCCGCGAGTTACTCAGGCCGTAACCGAACAAATATTACAGCTAAGCAAAGAGCGCCAAGGTGTCATGATTTTTGCCGCCACTATCGACCACGCCAAAGAAATTTGCGGTTATTTACCAGCAGAGCAAACGGCCTTAATTACCGGAACCACCAAAATCAAACAGCGGGACGAGCTAATCAGCGCCTTTAAAGCCAAACAAATTAAGTACTTAGTGAATGTGTCTGTGCTGACTACAGGTTTTGATGCGCCCCACGTAGATGTGATAGCTATTTTACGGCCCACCCAGTCTATTAGCCTATTTCAACAAATTGTCGGTCGAGGTTTACGGCTAAGCCCAGATAAAAAAGACTGCTTAGTATTAGATTACACCAACAATGGTTACGATATTTTTCAACCCGAAATAGGCGAAAAAAAGCCAACGCCAGATTCAGTACCCGTACAAATACATTGCCCGCAGTGTGGTTTTGCCAATGCCTTTTGGGGTAGAACAGACTCTCAAGGGAATATACTTGAGCACTTTGGGCGTCGCTGCCAAGGTTTAATTGAAGACAGCGAAAACCCAGATGGCATTGAAGGCCCTGGATTTGATAAACAGTGCAGCTACCGCTTTCGCTTTAAACACTGCCCCCATTGCAACCAAGAAAACGATATTGCCGCCAGACAGTGCCAGCACTGTCATGAAAAGTTAATCGACCCCGATGATATATTGCGCAAGGCTTTAAACTTAAAAAATAATAAGGTGCTACGCTGCGCCGCTATTACACCAAAAATTGACCATAGCAATAAAACAGTAAAGATCACCTACCACGATGAAGACGGCCTGACCTTGTCCGAAACCTTTCGTTTTAGTTTTAAAAAGTCGAGACAAAGCTTTAATGAGCTATTCGCCCGAAGGCTAGCCAAAGGCACCCAATCGATCCAATTTGACTCATTGGAAGAGCTGCAGAACTTTTTACCCTACCTGCCAGCCCCAGACTTTGTAATAGCCAAAAAACAAAAACATCACTGGCAAGTCACCGAACGTTTGTTTGATTATGAAGGGCCTTATCGTAAGGCGAATCAGCTTAGCTAATAAATCAACAAGCTGCTTTTCGATAGAATCTAGCAGCTGATGCTAAATATTCAATAAACGCTTAAGTTACAAAGTTAACTCTACTTATCTTACCCATCTGGACTATGGTTAATAAGGGTAGCTCAGGGTAATACTAAAAAATTTTAGTACATAACTCGATGCCTTTAACTGTGATACAACAAGGAGAAGATAACAATGAAGTTGAAGAAAGAAGATATTCCAGTCGTAATGGAAGTACCAGGAATGATAATGCGTTCCTTAGCTGGTTTAGGAGACATGACAGTTGTATTTCATGAACTCCCACAAGGCACCGACTTTACGCCTTTGTTAAAAGGGCTTAGTAACGACAGTTGTCATTGTCCACACTGGGGATACATTTTTGAGGGTACGTTTCGGTTTATTTATGACGATGGGAAAGAGGAATCCTTTGAGACTGGTGATGTTTTTTACGCACATGCGGGGCATACTGCAATTGTAGATAAAGATGTAAAATTTATAGATTTCAGTCCCACAAAAGAACTCGATGAAGTCATGTCAAATGTTGCAAAAGTTATGGCTTCTGCTAGCTAAGATATACAAGCAATTTCGGTATGTTTCTTTATTCTTTTAGCAAAAGCAAATGGATCTAGGTTCATACCGTTTTACTACCCAAAGCCCCAATTTACTTAACCTCCTATTGAACAACTATTGAATGGGACATGAACATGGTTGGTAACTAGAATTGATAACCTATCTGAGCCATTATCCCAGTGTGTGTGCCTGATTTAGCATCACCCACTAAAAACGAAATACCAGCGTTAGCTCCAGGTATTCCAATATCATTAAAGAAATAATGATAACCAAACCCAGCTCCGTAAATAGCTTCATCCTTCCTAAATGCGGTGCTTTCAGTGCCCACCACCCCAACATAAGCGCTAAGGCCATGTTGAGTATTTTGAAAATCAAAAACGTCTGTAGTTACCCAACCGGCACCTATTCCACAAGTAGAGCCGCCTCTATCAGAATAGCTTAAACACCCAGCAGACAAATACTTTAAGTCTGTATCCGAACGCATCGCGACATTTACGCCTAATCCGCTGTATAAACTCCCAATACCTGCTCCAAAAGAAAACTCATCAGCCACAGAATCAACTGAAAAAGCCAAAGGAAAAAGTAGGAAAGCGAAAGATTTAATGTTTCTCATTGGGGTCCTTGAGGTAAATAAATTAAACATCTACAAAATTAACAGAGGTCAACAGTCCAAAGTCATACTCTAAAGTACTTAAACACCAGTTAGCCATTTATTAGACCAACTAAAGTTTTATGTCACTTCGGTTATAATTTGATACTACCTATACATTATTCTTTTGTAACGACTTTTAAAGCCAATGCAAAACATACTTATATAACCGCCACCATTAGTATTTAGACACTTTAATGAAACAAATATTAAAATTTTGTATTTAAAATCAATATTAATAAGTATTATCCCACCCGCTATAGCGCCTCTTTAACATGAACCAAAATTAAAACAAGGGCGTACAACTAAAACAACACAAAAAATCAGTGAAGAGATGTGCAATGAATGCTCCTGCTTTCGCTTTAACAGATAACTCAATTCAGCAGTTGTCTAAGCGTTCGTCTTCTAAGATGAACGCCATTATAGAAATAACGAATCTTAGACTCAGAACTTTTATTGGGTTTAATGAAGAAGAGAAAAACAAACAACAAGACATAGTGATCAATGCTGAAATTCACTACCCACTTAGTAGCGGATGTCTAGAAGATCAGGTATCTGATGCCCTAAATTACAAAACCATCACCAAAGCCATTATTAAACATGTCGAGTCTGGACGTTTTTTATTGCTCGAAAAGCTGGTGGCAGATGTACTCAATATTTGTAATGAGCATCAAGATGTTGTCTATGCCAAAGTCAAAATAGACAAACCCCATGCTCTGCGTTTTGCCGATTCGGTATCTCTGTCACTCGATATTCACAGCAACAGTTCACAGGAGAAATAATCATGACATCACAAACGGCTGCCTTGAGCATTGCTAGTGAAAACAAATCCTCTAGCCAAATCAGTGAAGAAGCATTAATGGTCAGAAATGCATTGATTAAGCGTGGCTTAGAAACCCCTATGATTGACAATGAGCTGACCGACAAGCAAAAATACGCCAAAATTAAAGACAACTTCACCGACATCGTCACCACACTTGGCCTAGATTTAACAGACGACAGCCTATGCGAAACACCTCATCGGCTCGCCAAAATGTACGTTAATGAAATTTTCTCTGGTTTAGACTACAAAACGTTTCCTAAAGTCACAGCCATCGAAAACAAGATGAAGCTTGATGAAATGGTTAAAGTAGACGACATCAGTTTAACCAGCACCTGCGAACATCACTTTGTCACCATTGACGGCACGGCTCGCGTCGCTTACATACCTAACGACAGCATTATTGGCTTATCAAAAATCAATCGCATCGTGCGATTTTTTGCCCAGCGTCCCCAGGTACAAGAACGCCTAACTCAACAAATTTTAGTGGCACTGCAAACACTGTTGAATACCGACAATGTCGCAGTGTCAATTAACGCAACCCATTATTGCGTTAAATCTCGTGGCGTAATGGACACAAACTCCCATACCTCAACAACAGCCCTTGGCGGTAGCTTCAAACAAAACTCCATTACGCGACAAGAGTTTTTAAAGTAAATGCCAACGGTAGTGATAACAGGCGTAGGGCAACGCTTAGGTTTATGTTTGGCCGAATATTTTTTGGCCAAACAATACAAAGTGATAGGTACATATCGCACCGAAAGAGCATCTATTACAAGTTTGCAAACAAAGGGCGCACAGCTGTATCAAGTAGACTTTTACGACCATCAGCAAACCCAAACCTTTATCAAAGCAGTGGCAAGTCACATCGATACCCTAGACTGCTTAATTCACAACGCATCAGACTGGCATGACGACAACAAGACTTTAGGCTTTGCCGCTTATCATCAAATGTTTTCTAACATGATGACCATCCATGCTGAAGTACCTTACCAATTAAACCTAGCCTTTCATTCACTCCTTACTCCTAAAGATGACCAAGAGTTTACCGACATTATTCACATCAGTGACTATGTTGCATCTAAAGGGAGTAAAAAGCATATTGCCTACGCAGCCAGCAAGGCGGCACTAGAAAACTTAACCCTGTCATTCGCCCAGCGATTTAGCCCAAATATTAAAGTTAACGCTATCGCCCCAGCCCTGTTAGCGTTTAATGAAGATGACGATGAAAGTTATAAAATAAAGGCTAGAAATAAATCCTTAATGCAAACCGAAGGCTCGTTTCAAGAAGCCATCAATACCGTTGAATGGTTATTAGCAAGCCGTTACATCACCGGCCGCACAATACACCTAGATGGTGGCAGACATTTAAAGTAGGCGTTTGCATAGAGGTTTATCAAGGGCTCTGCCACAAGGCAAATATTTGGGCCACGCGATGCGCTTGGTACACAAAAAGAATATAAAAAGCCTGTAGGTTCGGCTTTAGCCCATCACCTTTTCTAACGCAGAGCACTTTACTTTAAAGAGGTCCATGTAACCCTCAAACCAAGATTTCCCCCTAAAAATCAATGCTCAGAGGCGGGGTTCTACGAGAAGTACCAAAAGCTAAAAGTTAGCTATCAATGCCATAACTTTTTGTTATGTATTACCGTTTCCATTGACTTTAATATTAAGCCAAACTGTTTTACAACGATTAACTTTTTCTTTTGCTGTAAGTGCTTTTGAAGAAACAGTCGTCGGCTCTTGAAGTAAAGAAGAATTCAATAGTAGCGTTGAATTTAAAGCCCTAATAAGTCTATTCTCTAACTGTAAAGAAGCAGCAATCACGGATTTACAACAACTACACGTTAAAAAGCTAGCTTGATTAGTTCCTTGTTATGCATTATCTCCGCTTATACATCAGACCAAATGAACCTTTTGACCAAGGCTCTGAAAAGCAATCACCAACTTTTAGTGATTCAAAATGCTTCCTTGAAACATCAAGTTTAGTTGGTTCATTTGCATGAGTAGTCTGAATATAAACATAGTAGCTCATACCATTTTTAGTACTTTCATATGTGTCTAACTCGACAATTTCACCAATTAGCTGAACTTGTTGCTGTTCACCAACCATTGCGTTTAGACCCATAACATAGCCACCACTTATTAAAATAAGCACTGTGGTAATAATTGACGCCCACAGAAAACCTTTTACTCTCCCCGCTTTCCTAAGGTACTCGGGAACTTTACAAAGGTACACGTAAAAACAAAGCGCGCCGATTGGGAAAGATAAGTATTTGAATGCCCAAACATATGATTCGTTAAGGATTGTGTCGTACATAAATGTTGGAGCAACTCCAACTAAGATATATACAAGAAAAGCCCAATCCACATACTTTTTTAGATAATATTCCACACTATATCCATAACAGTCCGTTAGACAGAGCACACGTTTAAGCCACTTTTATCAAAAAGTCGTAATTCTAAAGTTAAACTCTCAGAGTGCATCACTTCCCCTAGATAAAACCTAGACAAAGTACGAAAGCAGCCATAGAGAAAGGCAGCACTAAAAAGTTAAATGTAGTTTCAATGTCCTTTTTGAATACTGCCCTAACACCAATGTAGCTATTAAACAGTGCCACTACTACCGACAAAAAACCAACGATAACTAGCTTAACGTGGTAGTCAATGTCTGGATAAAAGAGGTAAGCAACTATTGCCGGAGGGACTAAAAGTGGTATCTCCGCTACAATCCAAGAAACTTGATTTAAATATTGAATGTATTTGTCGGTCAAATTCATTGAAGGTAGCTAACTTCCATGTATGAGGAGCAGGTACGTGGGGCATAATGGCGAAACAGCCCCACGTTTGCGCTTTCCAGCGAACAAAGTGAGTGAGTTGTTAGAGTTCATATGTTAATTTATTTCTTGCCCACTGCTCAAGAAGCACTAATTGTTCCTTTTCTAAACATCGCATGGGCACTGGAGCCATTCCATCTTCCTTTCCCACTAAAATATAACAACAGTTAAGTTTTACTACCTTACTAATACTTTCCCATTTCAATTTACTAGTACCTGAGTTTGAATTGCGCTCAAAACCTAATTCAGAAAATACAAAATAGCTTTTACCTTCCCTGACAGATTTGAATAAAAATATGGGAGTTCCAATTACGTAAATTGATAGTCTCCAATACCATTTATCGATGGCTTTTCTACCAATCTTGAAGCTTGCAACTTCACTGATAATAGCCAAGTACTCAGTAAGTTTGTAATGAATAGTTATCGAAAACACCATTGCACTCTAACGAGGGTGTAGAAAAACCCTCACCTTAAAATTTGTTATAAAAATTGACCTAATGTGACCACAATAGCGCGTCGCTACATGAAATCTGTATAGGTTTAACCATTAATCATCAGAAATATTTTACGTAGCGCGTTGTCATTTTTTGCCTCTGACCTTTTTCTACAGCCTCAACGCCTCGGTAAATTGCGGCTTTGTAGTGTTTTTTTGTGCAACAATGAGTGTAGCGAATACACAAAAAGAACTTAGACCGCTGCGTCAACTGGAGCAATTTGTTAAGTGCTAGCCCTCTAAACACTGATGCTTGCTAAGTACTCGGCCCTTTAAATTCTTTAGTTTTCGATTTGATTCTGACCAAAGTATTTCGGCCCCATCTTCGATGTCATCGTAGATAGCTAGTAGCTCTGTGATACCTAAGAACTCCCACTTTACGTCAACACCTTCTGGGCCGCCCTTATATGGATAATCGTGCTCTCTGCCTATCTTTACGACTTTTTCAAAGGCATGAGATTTAGATTCGGCTCGCACCAAGACAGTATTTTCCCAAGAAAGAAATCGCTTCTCTGGGTCATCTTTCGTTGAGTCTTCGAGTTCGAAAAACCTTAATAAATATGAACCCAAATACCATCCTACTGGTGATGTATGCTCAGTCATAGTTCGTGCACTTAACAATATTAATATCCAGAAAAGCTCCGTGTTTAAACACGGAATTTTTCCGAATTTCTACATAACTTATTTCTACCACGGCAACTAACCCATTGTACAGGTTAACTTTATTGCCTTTTACTGATGCAACAAATGAATAAACACCAATCTTTTCCTAGATATTGCTGTTATACGGACTCCTCATCAAATAGTTGGCTTGTTGAGTGGCGAGCAAGGACGCTCGGACAAGGCAATCTTTTGTAGCTGGGAGCGGCTTATTGCCGTCTCAACACTAAAGCCGAATATTTTATGGATTTGGAATTTGATCGGAGCACGGCTTCTTTTGCTTACTTTTCTTAGCTGTTGAAGAAAAATAAGTTGGACGAAATGGATTTCGTTTGAAAAAAGGCATGAATACCGTGGGCTAAGCACATACTTACATCGTCCCGTGATAATTAAC
>NZ_SAIS01000013.1 GCF_004360155.1 Paraglaciecola marina
AATGCTTGGCCAGCACATGCCCCCATCATCAATGAAAAACCCACTGAACTAAGCATTATGGGCAACATAAAACCAGCTGGATGGTGCCATGACAAAAACACTAGCATTAACAGTCCAGATACAATGAGCACTAACATACCAAAACCAATAGTTATTCGTGGCCCCCATTTGATTAACGCTTTTGGCGCTAACACACTGGCAGCTACATTTAACACTGCATTTAAACTAAACCAAAACACAAAGCCTTCTCTGTCTAGCCCAAGGTGTACCATCAACCAGCCCGGTGCAGCCGTGACATAAGCAATAATCACTGCCATGGCTAGCATCACAACTACGGCGTTAAATAAAAAAACAGGATGTTTTACAATATCTGCATAGGCATTTATGTTGATTAGCTTTGTTTCAGTTGCCGGTTTTTTAAGCTGAGTTTCAGTTAGGGAAAACACAATAATCAGCCCTGCAAAAACGGCGTACCCAGTCATAAATTCAAAATTGCTGCGCCAGCCAAAATATTCAGTTAGTAGGTTACCTAAAAGTGGGGCGAGTGCCGGAATGCAGCAAATAGCGCCATTTAGGTAGCTATACATCACACCACTTTGGACGGCATCGTAACGATCCCGAACACACGCAAAGGCCGCCACTACAATGGCACAAGCCCCAAACCCCTGTAGTAAACGAGAAATGAGTACCAACTCAATACTGGATGCGATGACAATGAGCGCTGACGATAGGCCATAAACAATTACACCTGCCAAAGCTACTGGTTTTCGGCCGTATTTGTCAGCTAATGGGCCAGTTACTAGTTGCCCAAGCCCCAAACTCAGTAAAAAAATGGTAACGCTCCAACTCATGGTAACTAATGACACTGAAAGTTCTTGCGCCATAATCGGCAGCGCTGGTAAAAATATATCAATCGCTAAGGGACTGAATAACACCATTAATATCAATAGGGGTAATAAGCTTGTGCGTGTCATTCATTGCTCCGAAAATTGGACTGCTCTGAAGATTAGGCAGCCACTATAGACAGCGCAAGTATAAGACATTAGCATTATGAGTAAAAATGAATTGTTGTGATTGAAACTATTCTATAATGGAATGCATTTGTGATAAATATTGATTTAAAGCTATTACATGTTCTAAACACCTTGTTTGAAGAACACAGTGTGACTTCTGCGGCTAGGCGTTTACATTTGAGTCAGTCAGCTGTTAGTAAGCATCTAGCGCGACTGCGAGATATATTTGAAGATCCATTATTTGAGCGTACAGGCCAAGGTTTAAAACCGACGCCCCGTGCCATCGAATTATTACCTCAATTGCGACAACTGTTATCCCAATTTGATCAACTTACAAGGCCCAAAGCCTTTGAGCCTGAAGTGAGCGATCGTAGCTTTCGCATCGATTTGTTGAATACAGCATATTCTTTGACCTTCCCGCATTTTATGCCCAACTTATTGTCTACAGCCCCAAATGTAAGATTACTTACGCAAACATGGGAGCCCCAAAGCCTCGATAAATTACTTAAGTGTGAGATAGATTTAGGCATTGCTTGTCGCGAATTGGACCAACGCTCGCCACTGCATATGCGCTTCATCCCTGATGACTTAAATCAGACCACATTAATACGCGAACACTCTTTATGTTTAGTACGAGAGGACCACCCAGCACTACACAAAACTTGGGACTTAGAGAGTTTTTTACAATACAGGCATATCCAAGTCATTATGGGCGGGTTAGATCAATGGTTGTTAGATGATGTGTTGACAGAGCAGAACATATATCGTGGTATTGCGATAGAAATGCCTGATTTCTACTGCGCAATGAGCCTATGTGAGCAAAGTGATTTAATGTTATGCGCCCCTGCTAGGCATGCCAACCAAATGGCGTCGCATTTTAAGCTACGCACCTTACCCATACCTATCGACTTTGA
This sequence comes from Paraglaciecola marina, assembly GCF_004360155.1. Classification (GTDB taxonomy): domain Bacteria; phylum Pseudomonadota; class Gammaproteobacteria; order Enterobacterales; family Alteromonadaceae; genus Paraglaciecola; species Paraglaciecola marina. The sequence continues at coordinate 1,928 of NZ_SAIS01000013.1, forward strand.
ATCCGGGGCTTATGTATTACTATGGCATAAACATTTTGAACAAGATTCAGGGCATAAATGGTTGCGTGATTTAATCATTAATAACGTTAACGAAGTTGAGAATTGAGCGAAGCCAATTAATGGCCGCCGCTAGATGAGCTGACGGGCTAAAGCTTGACCTAGAGCTTCTGTAGGTTTCTTTTTTCTGTGGGCAAAGCCCATAAGCCAACAAAGCGGTTACACAATTGCAAACTCTCGTTCTAACTCACTGACCCCTAGCCCACTCTTCTTGGTCACCCGTAACTGAGTTGGAATGCGCTCTTTCATGGCTTCGATATGGCTAATCACGCCAATCATCTTGCCAGAGGCGTTAAGGTTATCTAGGGCATCTAACGCAATATCTAAGGTCTCAGCATCTAAAGTGCCAAACCCTTCATCTAAAAACAGCGAGTCGATACTAGTTTTATGGCTCACTAAGTCAGACAAAGCCAGGGCCAACGCTAAGCTCACTAAAAAACTCTCGCCCCCCGATAAGGTTTTGGTGTCGCGCTCTACATCACCTTGCCATGTATCGAGTACCGTAAGCGCCAAACCTTGCTCTTCTTTGCGTTTAAGTAAGTAACGGCCGTGTATTCTGTCTAGCTGTTTGTTGGCTAAGTACACTAGGTTATCTAGGGTTAGTCCCTGAGCAAAGCGGCGAAATTTATCACCATTGGCCGAGCCAATTAAGCCGTGCAAGTAGCTCAATTGGTCGTACTCTTGTTGTTGCTCGGCGATTTGATCTAACAAGGTTTGTTGTCGCGCGGTTTCGTTTTCATCTTTTTGCAGTTGGCTGCTAATGCCACCTTTGCGCTCAACTAAGGCGTCTTTTTCAGTTTGTAGTTGCGCTAGTAAGAGTTGCACTTGTTGCGGCTGTGTTTGCTGCCAAGTACTTGCTTGGGGTTCATTATTGAGGGCATTGAGCTCGATTTTTGATTGTTCTAATAAGGTATTGGCCTTTTGCAATTGGCTGTCTAGGCTTTGCTTTTTAGTGAGTAAACCACTGCGTTGTTGCTCAGGTAATAGTGCATCTTCAAATTCACTTTGGCTCGTAAATGGGCTGTTAGTCAGTAACTCATGCCACGTATCAGCTAGCTCTTTACGTAACTGCTGCAACTCAGTTTGCTGTTGTAATTTAACTTTTATGGCGGCTAATAGGTCGCCATGTTGTCGCTCTATTTGCTTATGAGAATCAAGCGCAACTTGATAAGACTGCTCGGCTTGAGTTAATCGCCCATTGACGTTTTCTCTAGCATTAAATACAGATTGTTCACCAAATAGTTGGTGTCGCTGTTGGTTGGCATTAGCTAACTCTTCTTTAAGGCGAACTTCTTCTGCTTGCATCGAACTTAATTGCTTACCCAGCTCAATCAAAGCTCGCTCAAATCCAGACAATTCAGCACTTTTAGCTACAAATTTATTATTTATCAGTTCATTTTGACGACTTTTATCTTGGTACACTTTTACATCAGACACTTTAACTTGTAGCCATTGTGCAAGTTCTTGCTCCGCTGGCAATGTGTAATTTAAAGCCTCAATGCTGCTCATTAATCTAGTTTGAGCCTGTTCTACGAGTGTATTTAATTTATTTAAATCTGTAGCGGTTTGTTGCCGATTTTGCTCAAGGGTTTGTTGACTTTGCTCAAGCAATTTTTGCTCACTATTGAGTTTATCTGCTTCTCTTTCGCTATGGCTAAGTGATTCTTTGCAGCTAAGTAATGCTTTATCAGCTTGTTTCAGGTTATTGATCTGAGTTGATAGCTTATCGAGCTGATTTTTGAGGTTTTGCTCGAAGCTTTGCAAACCTACTTGGTCACTAATGGCAAGGTCGCATTGCAGGGCCTGCTGGCATTGTTGCCAATGCGTATTGAGTTGCGCTTCTTGGGTGTCGTGTTCAGATAGTTGCTTTTGTAATTGCTGAATATTGAGGTGTAACAAGTCTAGTTTTTCACGTACCCCTTTGCCCTCAGTTTCTAATTGACTAAGCAGAGCTTCGGCCTGTTTTTTTCTGGTAACCGTTTCAGGAATATCCAGCTGCATGTCAGCGGCCTTAGGGTGCGCCAAGGCACCACATAAAGGGCAAGGCTCGCCGCCTTTTAAGTGTCTTCTGTACTCGGCTAACTGCTCTTCTTGATTCACTAATAGCGTTAGGTCTTTACAGTGCTGAACTTGCTCTTGGTATGTTTGAAGTAACGAGGTGCGCTCGCTACCTAGCGAGTCTGCATTAGCTTGACTCGATAATAGCTTTTGCTGGTCGTCACGTTTAGCAGTTATTAGCTGTTGTGCCCGGCGCTGTATATCTTGAGCTTTAAGCAACTCAGGCCACACATTATTAAGCTGTATTTGTTGTTGCTCAGCTTCTGCCGCACTTAAGCTTTGGCTTAATGCTTGATACTCAGCTTGTTTAGCAGCAAAGGCCGCTTGTTGCTGAGTTACCCCTTCATTAAGGGTTTGCCATTTTTGGTTAATTAGCTTCTGGGCTTGGCTGTTCTCGCTAACCTGCTGTTCTAAGGTAACAGTTTGCTGTTGTAGCCTATGTGCGCTTTGTTGGTCTCGATTAATTTGTTCAAGGGCCGTAGTCCAGCCACTGAGATATTCAGCCACTTGGCTATCAGCTGCATGTTTATTTAAGTAATCTTGTACTTGGGTCTGCTGCTCGGTTAATTCGGCTAAGTCTTTACTTAGCCTCTCTTTATTACCTTCCGACACATGTTGTTGCTGCTGTGTCTCTGTAATGTGTAGCTGCTGTTTATTTAGGTTTTCTTGAAGGTTAGTAATTTGATTATCTAACGGTATCACTTGCTCGGTGATGAGCTTTTCTTGGGCAAGCTGATTATTCTTAGCCGTTTGCAAAGCGAGCGTCGCAGCTGCGAGTATTTCGCTTGCCGCTGATAACTGTTTTTGCAGACTTAACTCTGTTTTTTGATGCTCATTTACCTGTTCTTCGGTATTTTGGCACTGGCTTGTGATCTCAACTAGGCGCTGCCAATTAGGGCGTAGTCGTTCTGCTGGTTCACTTTTTTGCAATAAAGCCAAGTCATCTTGGGCATCTGCAATTGCCTGCTTCGCTTGTAAACAAAGGGTGGTTGCATTGTCATGACCTTTTTGAGCGCTTTGCTGTTTGTCCCACCATTTAATATGATTTTCATGAATGTTAACTTGCTTTTCGACACTTTTTTGTTTGCTTTGCAATTCAGCAAGCTCGTTTTGCAATCCGAGTTTTTGCTCAGCGCTGAGTAAGGCGAAGGTATTGGCTCCCGCTTGTAATTCTTTTAAATGTTGTTTGGCTTGGCTGTAATGTTCGTGCACCTGAATAGAGATTTTACCGTATATCTCGGTACCTGTTAGCTCTTCTAAAAGCTCGGCTCGTTGCTTTTCGTCGGCATTCAAAAATGCGGCAAAGTCTCCTTGAGATAACATCATAGACTTAGTAAAGCGGCCAAAATCTAACCCTGTGATATTTTCGATTTCTTCACTTTTTTGGCGTATTTGCGTGGCTAAGACCTTACCCGTACTGACTTCGGCTAGCTCTGTATCTGCGGGCTGTAAATTGCCATCTACCTTACCCCGAGAGCGGCGCATACTCCAAAACGCACGATAAGCCTTACCTTTTACTTCAAACTCCACCTCAGCCAAACATTCGGCTGTACCACGGGTCATGATCTCATTGGCTGAATTAGTAATTTGCCCAAGCCTTGGGGTTTGGTGATACAAGGCTAAACAAATGGCGTCAAGCAAGGTAGTTTTACCTGCTCCAGTGGGGCCGGTAATGGCAAACAGTCCATTATCAATAAAAGGGGACTGGGTAAAATCTACCTTCCACTCGCCCTTTAATGAGTTTAAATTTTTAAGACGTATGCTTAAAATTCTCATTGCTCACTCCCTTGCACTTGTACCTCTGAGAGTATTTGGTTAAACCTTAGACGTACCTTATTTAGGGTGGCTTGCTCGTGTTCTGTTTCGAAGGTTTCCATGGTTAAACGTTTTTCAAACACCTCTTCAGGGGCTAATTCGGCTAGGGTTTCGTTGCTCGCTTGATTCAAGAGTTGACGGCGCTGATTACGAGAACGGCGCAGTTGCAGCACCTCAACATTTAAGTCTGCAGTTAACCCTTGAACGCGCTCTTGCAGGTCAGACAAATAATCTTGGCTGTCTACCTCAAGGCACAACCAACAAGTTAGCGAAGTTGCATTTGATTGCTCAAAAGCTTGCAACCTAGCAGTAATAGCAGCCAAGTCACCTTTAATGACTTCCATAGGTTGAAAATTAGGAACCTCTACTGGCTGTAACTGGCTGACTGTCGCTCCAGAAAATTCCACCAGCATCACTTGTTTGGGCTTACCCAGCTCATCAAAGCTCAATGGTATTGGCGAGCCGCAATAACGAATATGTTCAGACTTAGCCACTATTTGTGGTTTATGAATATGCCCCAGTGCAATGTAATCTGCCGGCGGAAAGCCATCTGCAGCAAAGCCGTCGAGTGTGCCTATGTATATATCTCGCACACTTTCTGATTGCGTTACCCCTAATGCAGTTAAATGACCAGTGGCGATAATAGGTATATCTCGCCCTGTCTGCAGCTTTTGAGCTAAGGCTAATTGATAGAGCTCTTGATAGTGCTGCTTAATGGCTTCGCCCAAGGCTTGGCGTTTTTGTAGGCCGGTTTCACCTGCCGTGCTTTGCAACACATCTCGGGCGCGAATAAAGGGGACAGCACATAAAATAGCCCCAGGTTGGCCTTGTTTATCGGGAATGCTAAACACTTGTTCACTGGCTGCGACCCCAGTACTTGCGACCACAAAGGTATTTAAGCAGGCTAATATTTGTTTAGATTCGTTTAGGGTAGATACCGAATCATGATTCCCCCCCAGCACCACTAACACGCAATTGAGTTTTTGCATGTCGACCACAAATTGGTTGTACATTTCTCGAGCATAGCTAGGAGGGGTGCCAGTATCAAAAATATCACCGGCTATGATGACGGCATCGATATGCTCTGTTGCAACTAGCTGCAATAACCATTCAATAAATTTTTGATGTTCGTCTTTACGGCTTTTGGTGAAGAAGCTTTGTCCTAGATGCCAGTCAGAGGTGTGCAGTATCTTCATTTTGAGCCTTGTTTGATAAAAAATGGTACGAGTACGAGAAAAAGTAATAGGGGTTATTGTATCGCAAAATCTGTGGTCACCGTGCTTACCCTTTATAAAATCCCATGGTTTTTTATTCTCCCACCAAGCAAGATTACTTGATAAGCGATTACTTGATAAACTAAACACCGACTTTTCATCAGTACCCGCCATGCTAAGGTTCACATTATGATTTACTGCTTGTTATCTATTCCTCTTTTAATACTGTTCTATTGGTTTTATCGAGATAAGCGCACACTTCAAAAACAGCAGCAAAGACGCGCTGAACTGCGAGCCCAGCCATTTTCTGCGGCCTATTCACAGATATTAGAAGCTGATTTCCCCCTTTACAGCCGCTTACCTGATGAACTACAGCAGACATTAAAACAACATATTCAGATATTTTTAGACGAAAAAGAGATAGTGGGCCGTGATGGCTTTGTCATAACCGACCAAGTCAGAGTATTGATTGCAGCCCAGGCTTGTGTGCTTATCTTAAAACGACCCGGCAACTACTACCCTGGATTTCAAAGTATTTTGGTTTATCCAGATACCTACCAAGCAGACAGCACCCGCACCGACGGTATGTTACACATTACAGATACCAGCACACGCGCTGGCGAATCGTGGCACAGAGGGCCAATCGTTTTAGCATGGAGTCATGTAATACAAGGTGCTAGGGACAGCCGCGATGGCCGTAACGTGGTGATGCATGAATTTGCCCACAAATTAGATGAAGAAAATGCTGCAATGGATGGGCTACCTATGCTGCCAACTGCAGCCCAATATAAAGCCTGGTCAGAGGTATTAAATGCAGAATTCAAAGTACAGCAACAAAAATGGGCTGAAGGTGTAGATGATGTGATTGATACCTATGGGGCAACGTCACCGGCGGAGTTTTTTGCTGTAGTCACAGAGACATTTTTTGAAAAACCTCACCCCTTAGAAAACCACCACCCAAAACTCTATGAACAATTTAAACAGTGTTATTTAGTAGACCCCAAACAGTGGTCTAAAAACAGAGTAGATTAGAGGAATAACTCTGTGGGAGTATTTTGATAAGCTCAAAAACACTCCCAGCAGACAGTAAGATTAATTAACTGAGTCTAGTTAACAGCCACAGATAACGGCTCGCTATTTTGGCTTTTCATAACGTCGATTACTGCTTGTATGCCTTGTTGGCGGATCATAGGTGCAAATTCACTTTGCTTACTAGATAACAAGCTAATGCCCTCAGCTACCAGGTCATAGGTTTTCCACTCTTGGGTTTTCTTATTTTTACGTAGTTTAAAGTTAATATGAATGTCTGGGCGTTCAGCTTCTCTAATGATCGCTTTCACAGTTATACTTTTAGCTTCTTCCGAATTTCTAGTGGGTTCAAATATTAATTCTTGGCCACCATAACTTGCTAAAGCTACCGCAAAGTTAGAGATTAAGTACTGTCTAAACTCTTCAACAAACTCAGGGATTTGCTCTTTAGGGACCGCTCTAAAGTGTTTACCCAATACCTTAAATGCAGCGAATTTGTAATCAATATGAGGCATTAACTCTTCTTCAATTATAGTGCGCAAATGATCTGGGTTAGACCCAATAGTTTGCTGCTCTGTTTCAATGCGCTCAAAGGTAGTGTTAGTGACTTTTTCTAACAATAGCTGTGGGTTATTTTGCTCAGCATAACTTGCATTGGCAACAAGTGTTGTCACAAGAAAGAGCGTAACTGAGCTCACATTCTTTATGATTTTAGACAAGGGTGTGTTCATGTGTGTGCGCTCCTTTGAGCTTAAAATTAATAATTAAAATAAAACGAATACAATCATGCTTAACTAGGTATTAAAGGCGCCTAGCATACGAAACATTTAAAAAATCCAAACCTGGGTTATGGTCGTTTAAACCACCATTTGAGTAATGCATATAGCGCACAGCTACCGAGCTTTTGAGTTCCTCACCAAACTCCATAATAACCCCTAGCCTGTCTTCAAACTGGTAATGTGACCCAACATTCTTACCCGCAAAGCGAGTGTCTGTTATCAATGAAACTCCAATTCCAAACTCCCATTTAAGGGGGTATTTGCCATATAAAGTATCAAATTGCTTTGAGAACACAGGGGACAGCGCTACGGCATAATTTGTTTCATGTTGATTTTGATCGCCAAATTCCCAGAAATTCAGGCTCATTTCCCAATACACATCTAAATCACCTAACCACTCAAATTTTGCTAAATTTGTATAATAGGGACGATACGCCAACCGGATACCTGTTAATTCTTGCTCTCCATGAAGATAGTCAATCGCTACCCCCTGTTCGCTTGCAAATGAATGCTGACTTGTAAGTATGGTGAAAACAGCCAACCATATAGCTACACCAAAACGTTTACCAACCCTCACCCTCTTAATCCTCATTGTTTGTCATTTCTCGAGTGTGAATTATGAAGACTTAAAAAACATAAAAATAATTATATATTTATATGTGACACATTTTATTTTGTGATGTATTGTATGCAAACAATTTTTACTAGTGAGTAACCCATGCGGCCACAAGAATTAAACCTATTAATGGTTTTCGACGCCATAATGACCGAGCGTTCGATCACCCGAGCCGCTAACCGCTTGGCGATGACTCAGCCAGCGGTATCTAATGCAGTAAGTAGAATGCGCGCTGCATGGAAAGATGAGTTATTTGTAAAAGATGGTCGAAATATTCAGCCCACTTTACATGCCCAGAATTTATGGAATCAAGTTCGAGATCCTCTTTCATCCCTAACCGAAGCGGTCGACCCTAAGGCATTTGACCCAGCTACGGCAAAACGTACCTTCCGAGTAGCGGTAACCGATATAGTCGTAGACATGGTGTGGGCAGAGTTACGTGAGGTCATAGAGAAAGAAGCCCCAGGGGTAAATCTTCATGCGGTGCCCTACACAATAGTGAATACCGAGCAAATTTTGGAAGATGCAGAAGTCGATATGGTGATAGGCACTTCAGGGGTTATTTCGAATACCTTTAGAGCCGAATATTTATTCTCCCCTCTATTTATTTGTGTAATGAATCATGACCACCCTTTAGCGAAAGCCAATCTCAATATAGAAGAATTTGCTGCAGCCGATCATCTTCTAGTGTCTCTATCCGGAGATATTACAGGTTACACAGACCAAGTTTTACTGCAACACGGTTTATCTAGGCGTATAGCGGTCACTGTTAATCACTTTTCGTCGGTGGCATGTTTGATAAAACATAGCGACTTGATTTGTGTGGTACCTATTTCAGCTGTGGCAGAAGAAATTATTAATGGAGACATTGCTGCAACCAAACCGCCATTAGATTTAATGCCGCAACAAGTCTCTAGCATTTGGCATAAACGGCAAGACAGAGACCAAGGCTTAATTTGGTTACGTGAGCATTTCAAAAGAATCATCAGCAAAAACGTAGAGCTAGAAACAGCCCAAGTGATGGATAGTTTATGTAAAGGCAACTCACCTATGTGTAATAAGGGGCAAGAATCCCACTAAACTTCACCTATATCTGAATCCATGGCTTCAATATTAATAATATTGGAGCGATTAAGCGTGATTTTGAACCGTTGCACTTGTTGTTCATCTTCTTTGTCGGTATGCATTAACACCATATTTATTTGGTATCTACGCTCTACCGCTTGTTTAGATATTTTACTGCCTTCAAGTGAGTACAAACGCCCCTCACCTTTTCTTAAAAAGCGAATAAATGGCGTTAAATTAAAATTAATACGTTGTTGAATGGCTTCATAGCCTGGCAAAAAGCTTTTAGCGCTCACCCTAGTGTCACTTCTAAAATGTAGCAATTGTGCAGCTTGTTTGTTTTGTTGGCGACGGGTTTGAAACAAGCTGTCTACTCGAATGGGCAAGTCTTTATTACGAATGTATTCTAACCAAATGGTTTGCGTCGCTACCCGTGACTTAGTGGCTGTGTGGCTGAAAATGATGCGCCATTTGGGTAAGCCTTTTTGGATCCAGCGCCATAATATACGGGTAATGTCGTCTTTAAAAATTTCCCGTAAGCCATATACCACACCTAACATCCCCACTAAAGCTATGGTGACCTCAGTGAAACTCGTGCGGGCGTTTAAGACTAACATCATAACAAAGGCCATTATTACCGCAGTAACCGTACCCCGCACCATACGGTTTAAGTTAGTATTTAAGTTTCTGAAATCTTTGTTAAACACCACACCATATTCAATTAATCTTTGTAGCAAACGCATTTTATTGGTAATGCGATTGGGATCACTTAAGGTAATTTCTGAGTTGTAGTTATTCTTGGCTCTGTATTCATTCTCGCGGCGGCAGAAGGCCAACAAAAAGTTTCGCTCGCTAGAGAAATCGCTACTTTTAGGCGCCCTTGATATCAACTTTAAAAAGGACTGCTCCACTTGCCAACTCAAGTAATTATCAGCATTTTCAAAATACGCTTTAAACTTTTTATCCGGTGGCGTGTAGCGTCGTAGTTTTTTAAGCAACCCAGAAATTTGTTCAGCTATTTCTATGGCTTGAGGATAGAATTTTTTTGGCGTCTTAAGCTTAAGGGTTTGTTTTATATCGATATCTAAGGCGATGCGAATTTGATAAGAAAACAAGTTTAGATTTAATCGATAGTCGCTTTGTTCACCTTTCTTTTGACTGATAAAACGGCTTCGTACTAGAGGTAAATGTAGCTGATCAGAATAATAAGCACTTTGACTTTGAATACTACTGTGAAAATAGTGTTCTTCAGTGAGGGTTTTGGAGCTTATACCCATTTCTTCAGGCAAAGAAAAATACACATCTAGCCTTTGATGATCACTAGGTAGCAAAGGAAAACTAATGTTAATGGAAAGATTCTCATCTTGTGTAAGCTTAATTTTATCCACTAATATTTATTCCACCTTGCCAATGCACTATCAAACACTACCAAAGTAATTATGCCTGAGTTTTTAATTTTTACCCAGTCTCAAAAGCTACCTACACCCTTTAATATACATCACACCTCAAAGTTAGTTTAGGTGTGATCATCTGGTTTATAGCGCATATCGTTGCAACTCATTTAATTCTTGAGCAGCCCGCCATGCTTGATTGCCACAACCTCTTAACAGCACTTTAGTCAGGGGCTTATCAACATTATTTGGGGAAAGTTGCTTAAATAAATAGATTGCCAACACAGCAAATAGCACTGAGCATACTAGTTGTGAGATTAACCAATTGGTATCGCCATGCTGAACTATGTCTACGCCAAAAAACAACTCAAAACCCACCACTATATAAGCAAAGTAAAAAGGTAGAATCAGTAAAGACGCCCTTAAATAATAAAGTACAGACAAACCTATTTTATTAAGTTGCCGCTGCACGTCTATTACAGGTTTAGAATAATCTAACGTCAACTGCATAAACAAATGCCTTATACCACCCATTGTTATTAAGCATGACCAAATTAAAATGGCGGCGCCCGCTAGTAGCATATTAATGTTGCTCATATTGCTCACAATAAAGTGCAACATAAAACTACTCATTAAAATCCCCACAATGACTGTGAAGGTATTGACCATCAAAAAGTTGCCCATTGTTTTTTCAGCCTTGAGCAGAGCTACCTGCTTCAACGCCTCTGAACTTACCGCAATACTTTGTTCTAGTTTTTCGTTTTGCTGCGCCCATGCTTGGGTCATTCTCTCTATGTTATCCATTATCATCTCCGATAAAAAGTGTGTTTAAACGCTGTTTAATGCGTGAAATTTTTGTACTGACATTACTTGCCGAAATATCTAATACGTCTGCTATTTGGGCATAATCCAAACCATCTAAATGCATGATAAATAGAGCTCTATCGTATTTGTTTAATACCTTTAGTAACCTTTCTACCTCTAGCATTAACTCAGTATTGGCACTATCAACTGGCTCAGTTAACAAACTCATATCCGTTAACTCAATATGTGCTTTTCTTAGGGAGTCTCGCCTCAAAAAAGATATAGCTGTGTTTAAAGCCACGCGATACACCCAAGTACTTAGTTTAAACTTTGGGTCATATTGGGCAAACGAACGCCACAACTGCAATGTGATTTCTTGAATCAAGTCTCGCCTTTCTTCATCACAATAACTGTAGCTTCGGGCTATCTTATAAAGAATACCTTTATGAGTAGCGATCATTGCCTCAAAGGTCAGTGGTTCATTATGTGAGCTCACTTTGCTTTACTCTTTTCCATACCTTGGCTCTCGGTTTCTGTAGTTTGGTTAAAATGTCCATAACACCTTCCAATTTCGGTGTCACTGTAATGATTCGCAGCACCTTTAAAAAAATCACAAGCTATGTGAAATATTTATGATTTATAGTGTAGATAGCCCTATAGTAGCCAATAGCCCTTGTTACTGGTTAGTTTCCTGCTTTCTTTGCAATATGTTAGCGCCCCGTTATAATCCGCGCTTCAACTCTATTTAGTAAAAAGCCTACGTCTTCATTATGCAGTTTGTCATCAGATTACACCCCGAAATCATCATTAAAAGCCGCCAAGTACGTAAGCGATTTACATTTTTACTTGAGGGTAATATTCGCCGTATTTTTAAAAGTAATCATCTATCTGTTGAAGTGCGTGCTTCTTGGGACAAATTTACGTTAATCGTAAACAAAAAGTCCTTAGATAAAGTTGATGAGGTAATTGAACTACTGCAACGTATTCCTGGTATCGATCAAATAATACAGGTTGAAAAAAGCACGTTTACCGATTTAGACGACATATGCCAACAAGTTAAGCAAGCTTGGCAACCTTTACTAGTAAATAAAAGCTTTGTAGTACGAGTAAGACGACGAGGAAAACATGAGTTTTCGTCATTAGAAATTGCACGCTACGTGGGCGGTTACCTTAACCAAAATTGTGACACCAAAGGTGTTGAGCTGAAACACCCCGACCTGACCATAGAGTTTGAAGTAAACGAAAACACCTTGATACAAAGCCACCACCGCATCAAATGTTTAGGTGGAATGCCCCTACCTACCCAAGAAAGTGTGTTATCACTTATATCTGGTGGTTATGACTCAGGTGTGGCCTCTTATCAAATGATACGCCGTGGCGCCCGAACTCATTTTTGCTTTTTTAACCTAGGTGGCCGTGAACACGAAATTGGCGTAAAGCAGGTTAGTTACTACTTATGGAAGCGTTACAGTGAATCCCACAGAGTTAAATTTATCTCCGTTGATTTTGAACCTGTGGTGGCAGATATTCTTGAAAACGTAGCCAACAGCCAAATGGGAGTAGTGCTAAAACGTATGATGGTGCGAGCTGCTAGCAAAGTAGCCCACAAAATGAATATTAGCGCCTTAGTCACAGGTGAGAGTTTGGGTCAGGTCTCTAGCCAAACCTTAGTCAACTTGAGCATAATAGATAAAGCAGCAGATGCTTTAGTTCTGCGCCCATTGATCTGCATGGACAAGCTAGAAATCATTGATCAGGCCACTCACATTGGTACTGAAGAGTTCGCAAAAGTGATGCCAGAATACTGCGGCGTAATTTCAAAAAAGCCCACCACTAAGGCAGACCCTCAGCAAGTAGCTCACGAAGAAAGCAAACTCGACTTTGGCATTATCGAGCGTGTAGTGGCAGAAGCCAAAATACAAGATATCTTATCAATTGCTGAAGAAGCCGCACAACAAACCGAATACGTGACTGAAGTTGACGTACTCCCAGGTAACGCCATAGTGCTAGATATACGCACTACCGAAGAACAAGAGCAAACACCTCTAACGCTAGCAAACACCAAAGTACAACACATACCGTTTTTTAAATTGGCATCACAGTTCGCGGCTTTACCTCAAGACCATCAATACTTTTTATACTGCGAGCGGGGCGTAATGAGTCAGTTACAAGCTATGCTGTTAAACGAACAAGGATATAAACAAGTGCAAGTATACAGGCCTTAATTTAGGCCTATAAAATGAATCTAGTTCACAGGCTACATCGCCACTATGGTGTTGCGCCCCATTTCTTTAGCTTTGTATAATCGCAAATCAGCTATAGCAAACAACTCTTTAATCGAACCTTCTTCACTTGGGACTACAGAGGCAACCCCACAACTCATAGTTAGGTGCGCAGCGACAGAAGATTTTTCGTGAGGTATATGTTTTTCACGCAATTTTTGCATAAATTTTTCCAAGTTTTTTACACAACTTTGTACACTGGTATTTGGAAGAATAAAAGCAAACTCCTCTCCACCGATACGAGCACCAATATCAGATGGCCGTTTGAAAATTCCCTTCCATAAAATGGCCACCTCTTTTAGGCACTCGTCTCCTTTACCATGCCCATAAAAATCATTGTAGGCCTTAAAGAAATCTACATCACCAATAACTAGAGTTAACGGAGAAGCGTTCAATTCACACTTTTGCCATTCAGCTGCTAATTCCTGATCATACTTTCGCCTATTAAATAAACATGTCAATCCGTCTTGCATAGACACATCAAGTAACTCTTCTTTCTCTTTCTGTAGCTTTTTATCTCGCTCTTCATATTGATGAAGCTTTTCTAATAAGACTCTACGTGGCATAAAAACAAAATCTTTAATTTGTAATGGTGCTTCTATAAATTGTACGAGTTTATGCTTAAACACAGTGTAAAAAATCAATAAAGGCACGCTATAACACATAGCTAACAGCCACTTACTGTATACATTGCCTACAATTATTTCAGTTAATTGCGGAGATGTACTAAAAGCAATTATTGGGAATAAAAATCCGTCTAAACACATCACAAAGATAAAGGCTAAAGTATAGATAATTGCGATAATGGCAACGTTGGAAACCAGCTTGCTGACTTGAGTAAAAATAACTATTAACACAAAGAGTTCGAATATAATTAGCACTCCTCCAAACAGCAGTATATTAAAGGAAATACTGAATAGTTCTGCCGGTAAATTAAATGTGTTAATGCCAATTTCTGAAGAAACTACCCAATAAATAAAATAAAAAATAACGAAGATAAAAGTATCAATGAGAATAACAAACCTAAGCATGTTTCGTAACGAGTCCACATTACGCTCTATTATGATTAACATTACGGTATTCATCAAAAATGCACCGAAGGCAATATTCCCTCCAGATACCACTAGGTTTTCAGCTAAAGAAAAAGAATAAACACTCCCAGCGAAGCTACCAATAAAGAGCACAACACCGTTAAATACATAAAAGGAGATAAGCCGTGTTTGGGATTTATATGTTGTTAAATAAAGTGGAACGATTGAATACAAAGCTATATTCAATAGAAGTGCAGTAAATTGATCCACATATACCCCGCAGAAAAAGATAGCCAACTAAAAATTATAGCTAGTATTAAAACCACTTTAAATTAGCCTTTAGTTGTAAATCAAGCAGATGACAGCCTACCTATTATTTAAATATTTGAGCGCAATTCTGTTCACTAGATTATACATCTAAGCGGTTGTTAGGTACCCGCACTTAGGCGATTAAATAGAAAAAACTGAAAATAATGCCCCAATATGTGAAATGTGATTTAGCTACATATCCACTATTACACATCAATAACTATCAACCTAGATAACGGCTGCTGCGTTATTCGACCTTCCAACATCTATACAAGGGCAGCTCAAAAGACCAAAGCAGTAGCAGAGTTGGTCGCTAATTTGGTGGCTGATGTGTTTAATTACCATGACTAAATCGTGTAGTGTTAAGTCTAACTTCCCACAATAAGCTCTTTTACCTCGCCAAAAGAGGGTGTTTGCTCACATCCCAATGCCCAATTGAAATAATAACTTTATCGATATGGTCATTACATTCGTAACTCTATATTATTGCTTAAATAATAAGCTATTCAGGGAGTTGAATTTATGACGGGCGACAAGCAAAACACTTTACCTAACGACTCTACACATAACAATAAGTCAAATAGTAATAGCAACAGTTATATTCAATACATGGTTTTACCCATCAAGAGCAACCAAGCTGATAAAGACGTATTTGTCGGTAGAGACAGATTTAAAACCAAGCTCAAACAGTCAATTTCAAATGCGCTTTCAAAAAAGAGTCGTGGTGGTAGCTTCTTGGTGGGTGGATATAGAGGTGTCGGCAAAACCCATTTGGTTAACACTGTTGTGAAAGAACTTATTAAAGGTAAAAAATGGTTTGCCTGCATACGGCTAATGTTTAGAAAATTTTTGTACAAATGTAAGTCTTCACATGATTTAAACAGTGATAGTTTGTACCGCACCTTAGAAATAAATGACCTTCGTTTAGATATAGGCGTAGATTCAGATTTGTCTACTCGAGATATTCTTTGTGACTTAGTAGAAATTATGTACTCACTTAGCCTAAGTTCATATCGAAGAATTAAAGTCTGGTCGCTACTCCTCTCGACTGTCGTGTTTATCGCGCTTACTGGTTTTACACTCTATCAAGACCAAGCTTTTGAATTAAAAAACTTCTTTGCAACTGACCTTTCAGGTTTATTTCAAACTTACAAAGCGAATTTGATTTTCTACCTAACATGCGTTGCCCTAGTATATGTAAGCGCCAAGTTCGTTTATAAAAAACTATGCTCTTGTCATGGGATGATTGAAGAACTAGCCCTTGCGTCTAGATTTAGTAGAGAGTGGGACAATACATCAGGGGCCGCTTTTCCAAGCGGTCTAAGCGCTGTATTCCAGAGCCGACAAAAATTATCACAAGAGCCCATTTCAGCAAGAAGAATTCAACAAAGTCTAATCACCTATATTAACAAACAACGAGAAAAGGGTATTAGCTACATCATTACCTTTGATGAAGTTGATAAAATTAACCCCTCCACCTCAGAAAGCTACACAACTAACAATAAATCTCGAAAACAAAAAGTGGATGAGCTTTTAGGAGGGCTCAAGGCACTGATGAACAATTCCCATTGCGTATTTATCATAGTGGCAGGCAGAGAGATCGTTGATGCTTATTATTCTGAATCAGGATACACAAGCGTGCTATACGAGAGTGTATTTGATGATATTTTCTATATCCCTACCCTACTGACAGATTGGTCTGATGGCCAATCTGATTGCTATTCGTCTATGGTCAGACAATATGTCAACACAGTGATATTTGGTTCTGGCTCAGATAACCTTGATAATCTATTAGAAAACGCACTTACGTCAGGTGATGATTTCAAAGACCTTAATGACAAAGAGCAACAAAAAATCACCCTTGATTACCTCTTTTATTTTGAAATCTTTATTAAGTATTTGACCTTACATTCGTGGGGCAATTTTAAACGCCTCAAACTCATGCTTAACGATCACATTGAATACTATAACGATCATATGGAAACTAGAGTGAATACCCGTGGAATACCTAAAGTTTTCGCACCAATACCAAACCAAAAAGTATTAATTTTTACCCCCTCAGATATATGCCGCATGTTTGTCAGTGCACGATTGTACGCAATGTTTGACGTTAATATAGGCCGCTCAACATCAAAAACCGATGATAAAGCAGCTGTCTCAGGGCTTATCACTATTCTTGATACTTTTCGATTTCATAGTCGAGGGTTTTCACGGGCAATGATAGACCGCACTATTGCGGGAATAGATGTTCACGCTGAGTCATCTCTTTCTTACATTGCCGATGATTACGTGCATTCAACATTTCAATCAATGATCAGGCAAACCTCAAACAATATTTACCCCTATCGCTATTACCTGTCTTCCGATATGGAATTTAGTTACTTTGCAAAAATACTGGGAGCTAAGTCGTCAAGTTTTGAGTTTGCCCTTGACTCTGCCGAACCCGTAAGGGAATTCTATTTACGAGAAGCCCAGCGGCAAGCTCCCGATGGCTCTTTAAATAGCTTTCTAGCAAGTGCCAAACTTCAAGCCATACTGGGCGATATTTTTGTATGCGAACATCGCTACGATTTAGCATCGAGCAGCTATAGCAATACAATCTATTTATTGAAAAAAGTGTTAAGAACTGACAACGAAGAAGCATGGCGAGAAAACGGCGGTATTTCCCTTGAAGCACAATACATGCTGATCCGCAGTTTACTGAAAAAAGGTCGGTTAGAAGAAGAAAGAGAAAATACCACCAAGGCAATCTCCCTTTACCACGAAGCTCAAAAAACAGCGCAAATTATCTTTGAAGTAAGCAGTAATGCAATTGGCTACAAAACAACAAACAAGTACCTAAGCGACGGCTTGCCCAACTTTAATTCAGAAGAAAATACTCATCACTTCGTTAATCAGTCAATCATTGCCAAATTAGCAATAAACTTTGCCAATATTAAATCAGGTAACTTCACCAGAATTGACGATTACCAAAGACACTATTGCGTAGGCGGTGGGGATCAGGGCGGAACTGAGCATCGTCATGTGTTTTTATCGAAATACCTAACTACCGCCTATTTTAGTGGTATGTATACTGAGATAGAAGGTAACGAAAGCCTATCGCGTCTCATTAATAATGTTCTAAAAGGAAGCCTTGATTCATCTGATGTAAGAAGCACGGCTAGTTCAATTCTATATATTTTGGGACAATCTCAGTTTTCTTCTTTAGCCCATAATTTAAAAAAGTTAGCTGGTATGAAAGAGACTCAAAACTTGGCACCTTCTAAGTTTTATCGCCAATGGTTTGTGTTAGTAGAATATATGTTGAAGTTAGAGGGCGAGTTATCGAAGTTTTCTAGTGGGCCCAAAATAGAATTAAGTGATCACGAAAGTCATCCTCTTACATCCGAGGAAGAACACAACATCAATTTACTAGCTAATAGCTTTATAAACATATTTAAAGCCGCAGATAAATCAAAGAAAGCCGGACGTTACGCCGAAGCAGCCCATCAATACACCGCTATTCTACTTAATTGGATTGCGTTGCTAGAAATCATACCTTGGAAGCATTTGGAGCCAAACAATAAAGACTATCAAGCTTTAACGGAAAGATTAAAACCTGGGGCCTTTTCCAGATTAACTTCAAGGTTAAAGAGCAGAACTGACTGGCTGAATGATATCATCGGATGTGCTCAAAATTGTGTGGAAAAAGCAGACAAGTCCTCGAATGTAGCACTGCGACAAGGCGTATTATCTCGATATAAAGCGTTAAATAAAAATAACGATGACAAACTTCATACTGATGACAAACTTCATACTGATGACAAACTTCATACCAATACATTTAGAGCTTATGATGTGCTCGAGTCATTAAGTAAAGATGAAAAATATGAAACACATGAACAATATTCAACTATGGTGTGGTGTCGTTCGAATATTAGTAACTATTTACTGATTTTTGGCATATGGGAAAACTACTGCAGATACTCAATTGGTGGTTGGATTTCATCGACACCAGAGATACCTTTTAACTTCAATATCATTCCCGTACCAATAGGTAACCTACCCAGAGTCCATGCCCTATACCGCTGGTTGAGTGCAAGGTTTGATATGCATAAATTAAGAGAAGAGATGCTTAAGTTGTCAGAACCGTCTGAAACTGAAAAACACACTATATTTGACCTCATTGCAAACATTGTTGAACAATTATCTGAAGCACTAGATGATTACAAAAAAGCCTTTCGAAGTGATGATCCTGATAGCTTCCCATCAAAAACACACATCTATTTCAATCTAGCCGAATTAATCGATTACGTTAACACACAGAGTAAATTAATAAGCTCTACTGGCGAACCCATCGACTTCATTGACGGAGCATTAAAAAAGTTAAAAGATAGAGCGAAAGAGAAAGTAGAGAAATTTACACCCGGAACAAATAATAGCTCCTCTTATGAAGAGGATACCTTACCCACTATGTACCTAGACAAAAAATACGTTGAACTACATCTAAACAAATTTCGCTATGACCTACTTGAAATTGATAATATTCAATCGCTGTCGTACCAACGAAAGTTGCGCCATAAGTACTTTTTGTATGATGACTTCGATGACCCGTTCTACATCGCCGAATGGGCTCATTTACGTATGATGTCGAGTTCCTGCCGTTTATTGACTGTAGACAAAGAACAGCCAACAAACGCATCAGGTGAAGCAGAAGACAGTGCGAGTGAATGATTTGATTTAGTTTTGATATTTAAAAAAGTTAAAGTTTCAAAAAATCTGCACCTACAGGTTTCCAGACAAGACCAAGGCAGTGGCAGTGGCAGAACTGGGCGCTAATTTGGTGGCTCAGCCATTGCTTTTAGTTCTTCGAACTATGATGGCTGCCTTGATAATTATTGTTAATTGATGACACTGAAATCTTCAGTTTCCTAGCTCGCTAAGATTACATAAATTGTCACTAACTTGGCATGCTACTTCATTAAATTTAAGCTTGGTTAAACCTGAAACTATTGGTGCTGAATTGTGTTACTTAGTTGAACGGTTTTCATCATTCAGCAGTGTTAATTGAGCATGTAACTCTTTTGCTCTAATTAACGCTTGTAAGTCGTTCTTATCTGGTGAAACCCAAAAAGACTCTTCCCCCTCTTCAGCAAGGCTAATGAAACGATCTAAAGATGACGAGATTGCCATTTGAGTTAGCTCTGGATTGCCTTGCTCAATTTGACGGTAAAAGATAACGTTATCGGTTAATTTTCCAATGACTGCGTCGTAGCCTAGACCCATCAGCAATTTAAAGCTTACTAAGGCAGCTATGGCCAAACCAAATATAAAACTTATTATTGCAACACTGATTATTTTCATATGTTCCCTCACTCTGACTCTGGCAAAAGTATATTGAAAAATATTCTTAGGCAAGGTTTGAGAATGTTAACTTTAGACAAACTAAGCTAAACACCGAAACTAGGCCCAAAGACACTGTTTGTCTTCCTGACAAATAGGGCTTATGTCATCTACAACAAGTCGGTAACCACACCAAAAATTTCGATACCCCTAGATTAATCGAATACTGAAAATACGATTCTAACGTTTATATCACTCCATAAAGAATAATCACTAAGTTTCTCATTGAGATTATTCATATAAAACCACTTTACATTGCGGGTAATTTATTTACCATGAAATGACGGTATTTTTGCCGTGTAAACAATATTTGATAAGGAATGATTATGAAAAGAATGATTATTAATACATTTTTAATAGGAACTACAGTCGTTACGGGGTCAGCTTTATCTAGTGAAATGCAATGTTTTGTAGATACATTAGCATATGATACGTTTACATCTGGCGGTTGCTTATCCGCAGCTCCTGCTAGAGTTACATCTGCAGTATTTAAAGTTTCATCAAACAACAGTATTAGCAGCATTATTTGGACAGGTGACGCATCAGGACAATGTGCTACCACTGATATGACTTGCTCCATAGATATTCGCCAATATAGCTCTAAAAATGTTGGTGCTACCGTACTTTACAGCGACGGAACATGGGAATCAGTCCCTCAAATAACAGCTTGGTATGAAGGTCTAGACTAGTTTTTCATAAGACTCCCTCAAGCGAGGGGGTCTATTTATAATCGATAAATAATGTTGGTAACTAATAATTATCATGCCTGTCCTGTTAGTCCTTTATCGCTACATTTTAAATCTGGCTGATTTTGGTGATCCTTTACCTTTTAATACATCGTTGATTTGCGTTACGTCATCCATTATCTCTTGTCCCACAGCTCCCCAGAAATTCGGATTGTTAAGTGTGTTGGTACGAATATCTTGTGGTAAAAAACGGCTCATTTCTCGTTCAAAATCTAACTTGGTTGTTTTGTCTTTCATTACCAGTTGGGAATGTTGCTCTGTGTTTTCGATATATGATTGAATAGACTTTTCTCTGACTTCTAGCTTTCGACGGATAAGCGCGGGATCTTGCATAAGGCCCCGTTGCTTTAACCACATGATATCCCATACATCTCTCGGTTTTATTCTGCGCTGACGAAAAGCAAATGCGACCATTTTGTCAGCAAGAATTTCAGACAAACTTTGAACAGGGATAGGTAAACTTGCTAT
The DNA here is from genome assembly GCF_004360155.1 of Paraglaciecola marina. GTDB lineage: Bacteria > Pseudomonadota > Gammaproteobacteria > Enterobacterales > Alteromonadaceae > Paraglaciecola > Paraglaciecola marina. Next base: position 22,974 of record NZ_SAIS01000013.1, read on the forward strand.
CGGTGATTGGATCCCGTAATGATCGATAGCAGGATGAAACTGACGGTCAAATGAGGGTAAAGCACATACATCGATATGCATTTTTTGCGATGGAAGATCGGGTCTATCTGCATGTTTTTCTATGGCAATTTTCCACGTAGAAGTATCGCTAGTAGTTAGCTTTGGCTCTCTAACATCTACCTGTAATCCATATTTATTATGTAGATGCAGTTGTAATTGCTCTGCCATACCTTCGAATTGACTTGCTTTAAAATTAAGTCCCGCAGTGAAGTCAAGATCCTCAGACAAGCGACTTGAGTTGTAGCACACCCTTAAAGATGTACCACCGATAAATGTTAATTGATGCAAAATACCTTCAGATTGCAAAACCTGCAGGATGTCATGGTGCAATATTTCTTTTTCAACGACATCATCCAGCCCCAAAAGTTTATCGTCTCTACGTAATGCATTTTGAACAATCTTATCCAACATCGTCTATTTCCTCGATCATATTGATGTTTCTTCCAACACGTTTAAGATCAGTTATTGCCCGCTCTTTATTAGCTCGAAACATACCGCTCTGTTCATCAAAATACACTCCATCTTCCAACAAGCTAATATCTCGATTGGTATGGGTAAATTCAATTGTTCCGTAATCAGTTATAAAATGACCACTACGCCCTTTGGTCATTACGCTCAAATACCCCATGGGAATTTGAGATATCACACCTAAATGACTCAATTGCGATTCGAGACTCACATAATTGAAAGACTTCCATCTAAGCTGTTTTGCAATTATGTATATTGCACCTTTAGGATTAGGAGGTAGATGAGCATTAACATAAATACCTTTGGTAATACGTTTAAGGGTATCGTTGCTAACACTCTTGGTAAGAATGGCGCGAAAAGCTTTGTTATCCTCTCGATTGAGCATCATAGACAGATCACTCGCGGTAAATATTCCGCAATGGCCATTATTGATAGCCTGAATGGTTAACTTATTTAACTCTCTAAATATACTCATCAGACTTACAGCTCTATCTATACAATATACCCCCATAATGGCAGTTTTTTGTTAACTTATCAACTTTGCATCTTACTCAAATTTTATAGACGGGAAAGGCAATGGTGACGCCGGCAGAAATGGGGATTAAAGGACTAACAGTTCAGAATTATCATGCCTGTCCTGTTAATTTTAATTTAAAATGACACTGATCCTTTTAATTCTGTGGCTTGATATGCCAGTTATTTAGAACCCACAACATTATGATTCAAATATACTCTGTCCTCCATTACTATTGGTTATTAAATCGCCAATGAATTCGCCTTTAGCAAGGAAAATAATCATGCAAATATCATTTCTCAATAGAGTTGAAGGAGTGTTTGTTTTAATTAATGCTTTTTTGCCCGCTATTATCGTTATTGTACTATCAAGCATGTTTTATTTAACTTGGAAAAGTGCTGAATCAACGCTGGCCCAATACACCGAATCTATAGAAAACGTAATTGAAAATGCACAAGTAACTAAGGTCGAATTGCAAAACGCATCCATTGAGCTGGCTGCCATGGCGGTAAAAATCAAAAAGAACGGCCAAGAAGTCGTAAAGAATGTGAATAAAATGACTAAGGGATTTAATGCAACCATTGATGACTTCGGCCCAAATTTTGAAAAAGCTGTAGGCAATTTATCACTCGATATAAAAATCCCTGTCATTAAAAAAGTGGTTCCCATTAAATTCGGCAAAGTGCTGGCCAAACCTATGGGGAAAATTGGCGACGCTATTGCGAAACCTTTTGGACCATTAAGTGACTCCTTTGGTGATTTGGGTAGCTCTGTTGGGGAAATTAAACAGGAGATGGTCAAGATAACCGAGCAGATTCAAAAAATGCAAAAAATGGAAATTTATCTAGATGCTGTGATTATTGAATACCAGAATATTTTGTCTAATGTAACCGAAATCGTGGGTCTAGTGGGGCGATTAATCCAATGGATACTCATTGGTATCTGCGCGCTGGTTTTATGGTTTGCCCTTAGCTACATCATATGGGTAAGAAGGCGAGTGATAAATGCTATGCAATTAATACGCGGCGTTTGATTCAAGCTATACGCCGATGACTGCAACCCCGACTAGTAATTGTGGATGGTATTCATTTCTGTGTTGCCTATTTAAGGTGTTTGAGCTAAACGACCTACCTATAAATGCAGACCCTAAGCGTAAAATAATTTTGTTACGACCCTGATTAATTTAAAGCAGTGACGCAGCAATCTGAGATAGGGATTAGGATATTTGGACAGAGCTTTTTTAAATTATCATGTCTGTCCTGTTAATTTTTTTATCGAAGTAAATCCTTAGTATTCCACCAAGACCATTTAAAACGGATAGTATTTTAACCATTGTTATATAAAGAAATATTTATTACAGCCTTTAGCTCGCTGTATCATTTTTATATTCTGCAAATACATTTGGATAAGTTTCTTTGAATATTTTTGATGGATTAATAATGCCTGCAGCTGTTTTACTACCGATGCTAATTTTTGTTGGCGTAATCAAGCTTACTTTAGCTGCTGCAGGTCGTAATAAACGCTACCCATTTGATGTAAGTATTAGCCATAGAGTCGCTGGCCAAAGTGTGCTGTCAGAATTTAATGATAAGTCGGCCGATCTTTTCGGGCACTTAATTATGCTAACTTTCTTATTTAATTTGCCATTTATTTATATCGGAGCATATAAACTTCTAGGAATAGAAAAAGTGATGCCTTGGTTATTAGTACCCTTTTACGCCGCAGGGATTATCTACATTTTAGTTAAAACAATAAGAACCACAAAAAGCAAAAATAACCTTAGACTCGGTTTGGAAGCAGAATGGTTTGTCTCCTCAGAGTTACATGGTATTGAAACTACTGGATATAAAGTATTCCACGACATTCAATGTGACAAATTCAACATAGACCATCTAGTCGTTGGCCCCAATGGCGTATTCGCAATCGAAACCAAAGGTAGAAGAAAACCCACCAACTCTAAAACTGCAAAGGAAAAATCCCAAGAACACGTCGTGAATGTTAAGGGCAAAATTCTAGAATTCCCTAACTTCACAGACACCAGCATTATCGAACAAGCCACAAGGCAAGCTAAATGGGCTGGCACTTGGTTGAGCGAAGCCACAGCCGAGCAAATAGTAGTATCCCCAGTAGTTACCATTCCTGGTTGGTTCGTTAAAATAATATCTAAACCAATAGTCCCTGTTATAGCTACTAAAATACTAAGAAAGCAAATCCCTAAATTACAAGGGCAGCAGCTCAGCTTTGAACAAATTAAACGGATCACCCATCAAGTCAAACAGAAGACTTTACGGGTCGATGATGTGATTTAGGTTTGATGTTTAAAAGCGAAAGTAGCAAAGAAGCTAATCCACCGATCTTTAATGGTGAGCATGTTTGCTTTTGATAGGTTGTGAGGTGAAATTGTGCAGTACAAATTGCTCTTTAGATAAATCTAAAAATATCGAGCCTACTATGTTGTGTTCATTCGATACCCAGTTTTCATGAGCGTGACTATTTAGTGATATGGCCACCTGATTCACACCATCTTTTAACCAGCTTTGGGGGATATGGATATCGCTTCCATATAGACGTTGACGTTTAGAGCCATTAACAAATACATGGGCATGGCCTTGCAGAAAACCTTCATTAGAAACAACAGACTTTGTTGCTAAATCTGGGGCACTTAACACATAGTTCGCAATTGAAACATGTATGTTAACCCCGTCTATAACGTCTCTAAAAGCCGTTAACTCGATTTTAGGGATAGGAATGCCAGATCCAATTTCTCTTGATTGATGTTGATGAATTTCAATGTTTGCAGCGAATAAAAAAGAGCTAAAAAATAATGAAATCAGACAACCATATTTTAGTGTATTCATTTGTTTTTTCTTTATGGGCAGAAACTAAAAAGTTACAAATTCTGAAATATATCAAAAGTGGCATCATAAAATAATGATGCCACTTTTGTGAGTACTAGAGCTTAAGGAGGAGGGCCCATACCGCTATCACCAGTATCACAAGAAGCAACCGCGTTGTCTTCTAATTCGCCGGCAAAACGTAATCCAATCACATATGGAAATGCCGGTGAGTATGTACCATCGCCATCATCACTCAAAGTAATATGATAATGATAACCGCGCTCGCTATCAGTATGAGCATTGTATTGATCAAGATATTCGCCACCTAAGGCAGTTAAGTCACTGTCCCAATAATAATCTTCATAATAGTAACCATTAGTAGCAACTAACTCGTTTTGCGATAAGGTTGTGACGGTTTCATCAAAAGCAGGTCCGTCTGTAGCTGTTTCTGTGCCAAGAGATACATCATATGGGTCAACCATGGTGCAGCTTCGTGTTCCGTCAGCACATCCAGTTTCAGAGGTAGGTGACGAATAGTCACGTGTTGTCCACGCACTAACAGCTAAAACGCCATCTGATTCCCACGGACCATAAATAGGATAACCGTCTGCTGCATAACCATAAATCGGAGAATGTTCATCACCATCGTCCCCTAGTAAGGTGGCTAAACAGCTGGTATAAAAATGATGATGATAATCGCCATTTGCCGAGTGCCCCCCACAAACATCCACATCATATTGCTCGGCAACTGGGGCTAGGTTCAACCATGTACCATCATTCGCCCAACTCATACCGTCACCCCAGTTATAAATAGAGCTACCATTAACCATAAGCCCAACTTTACCTAAACCATTTTCGCATGCCTCGGTTGTAGGTGTAGGCTCTGTAGGAAAATATACCTCCCTCTCATCCGCTTGTGGGCAAGCAGGGCCTTTGGGCCAGTATCCATAACCCCCTGTAGTGTCACAATTGTCGCCAGTGCTGATGTAACCAATATCAGCCCCAAACTCAACGATTTCACCTGCAACTGCTGTCGTCGCGCCGTCAGTGAAATCAGAACTTGCTTTAGGGCGAGCATTTAACGAATCAATCATGTCTTGAGTAATAGTCACATCGTATTCTGGAATACCTTGGCTCGACACGACTGTATAGGTTATGCCATCAATAGTTTCTTCTGTAACAGACTGCACATCAACTAAGACTCCTTCACCCGTACTAGCATCAGTAATATTAGTTGAGACTGCATCAGTTTCATTGATTATCCAGATATCGCTTGTAGGTGTTGCTGTCGTTGTTTCAGCTTCAACCGTGATAGATACTGAGTCGGTGACCACCGCATTTACACCATCATCTACAGAGATTTCAAATACAAGCGTTTCATCTTCAGTGACAGTGGGAGCTGTAAAAGTAGTCGAGGCGGAGCCACTATCAGTTAAAGTGACATCTGTTCCGTCAGTTTGGGTCCAAGCAACAGTGTAATCTGAGTCATCGTCGGTAATCGTTGCTGCTAAGGTCACCAACGACGCCGAATCTACCGTCTGATTAGCCCCAGCATCCACAACAGGAGAGGTATTTTCTTCAATTGCAATATCGTCATCATCATTGTTATTAGATGAGTCGGAACTACAAGCTCCTAGCGTCAAGCATAGGATAAAAACACTGACAAATTTAGTTAAGTTAAACATTGATTTATTCACTTGCTTTACCTTTTGTTAAATTTACTTTTTTTAAAATATTAGCATATGTAAAAATAACTAAATGTGTAAAAACCTTGAAAGCCTGTCCTACACAAATAGTACTGCCACTTTTAAAACCATTCAGGTCCAAGCTAGCCAGCTATAAGCATCAGACTAGGCTTGCACTGTCGAGATTCGTTTCCGTTTTCTCAACGAGCTTTGCATAATTTATGGGCGTAGTTATTGATTCTGATTTTAGGTTATTGAAGAGCACGCTTCGCACCATCGTCCATGATGGTTTTTGACTTGAATCCTTTCAAGCCAGATACTTTTCTACGTGGTAAGTAAAAGCATGTGCACAGCACACTGGCATCCATGCATTTTTTCAAGCCTCATCCATGAGTCCCGACTTACTTTTCTTCTACAGCTAAGAAAAGTAAGCTAAAGAAGCCGCTCGCTACTAAAGTTCTTAACCGCAAAAAATGACTTATTCTTGAGTCGTTACGAATGTATCCCTTCAAGCTCCACTCAAATGGCGTCCGTGCCATTTGCCCCAATAACAAGCCATGTTTAGCTGAAACTTTAAATGCGGGTAAAGCAGTAACGGAGCCACCAGTACGGTTATCGGCGAAGCCGATGGTTGTGATTTCAACTGCTCTGCCCTGCAGGTTATTTAAGGAATATGACACCTATATCCTGCGATTTGAAAAGGCTACTCCCCCTTATATTTTCAAAGGGCTAGTAATACCAAATGACTGACCAACTCATCGTACAAATTGAAAATTGGAATGCCTTTAACCCATGACAATAGATATCAAATATGGCAAAATACTGTATGCGAATACAGCATGTTAAACAGTGATATTTATAATAAGGACTACACTATGCCTAAAAAACTATTTTCGTTTTTTTCTGGGAGTGGATTTTTAGATCTTGGCTTCGAAAGAAGTGGTTTCGATGTGGTATATGTAAACGAATATCATCAACCGTTTTTGGATGCGTATCAATATTCAAGAGAGCAAATGAATATAGAGCCACCTTATTATGGCTTTGATAATACGAGCATTGAAGAAATAGCTAAAGCCAAGGATTTCTTGAATCGGTTAAGTGGGAATGTAGAAGAACAAAAAGCACAAGGCCATATCACTGGATTCGTTGGAGGCCCGCCATGTCCGGATTTTTCTGTTGGTGGTAAAAACAAAGGGAAAGAAGGAGAAAATGGTAAACTCACAAGCACCTACTGCGATGTAATATGTAAGGTAAAGCCAGACTTTTTTCTATTCGAAAATGTTAAAGGTCTTTGGCGCACGGCGCGTCACCGAGAGTTTTATGATCAAATTAGAGCTAAATACAAACGTGCTGGGTACGTAATGTTTGATAGGCTTACAAATAGTTTAGAATATGGTGCACCGCAAGATCGAGATCGAATTATACTCTTAGGTTTTCACAAATCATTGCTTCAAAGTACTGAAATTAGAAGTGAAAAAAAATTAGAGTCCGCATTAAATTGGAATCAGCATATCCAGTTCGACCTAGAGCAGGTACTACAGCATCCTTGGCCTGAAAAAAGTGTTTATGAGGAAAATAATGAAACGCCACCACCAGATGGCGTACCACTTGAATTAACTGTCGAATATTGGTTTCAAAGGAACGACGTCAGAAATCATCCAAATGCCAATCATCATTTTGTTCCTAGAGCGGCACTACCAAAATTTCAAACCATTTCTGAAGGCGATGACTCAAAAAAATCCTCTAAAAGGCTTCATAGATGGAGATACTCACCAACAGCAGCTTATGGCAATAATGAAGTGCATATTCATCCTTATCTGCCAAGAAGAATAAGTGCGTCTGAAGCACTCGCAATTCAATCCTTGCCGGCAGAGTTTGCACTGCCAGCAAATATGACTTTGAGCAATATGTTCAAAACTATTGGCAATGGAGTTCCGTATCTAATGGCTAGTGGACTCGCAAGAACTATAGAAGATTTTCTGGATGAAAACTGTCAGAATTAGCTCCTCAAGTTTAAATTAGGCTTTTGTAGGCTCTAAAAAAGTATGGAGGAACTTTATGTTATCAATGCCTTGGATTTTTCTTCGACTCAGAAGATACATATCTTCAATTGATGAATAAGAAAGATATTTAATATCCATATCTTGAAACTGTGGATCAAGAGACTTTCGAACAACTTGTGATCTAATTTCATCTGGAGCCGCAATTATATAAGTCATATGCGCCAGTTCAGGCGCTTCGGTTTTAAAAGATTTCATGCGTGTTAGACCTGAGGTAACACCTGTACTGTGCTCTATCTCTATAACCGCAGGAATTTTTTTACCATCTTTGGATAACCAGATTAAATCAATTAGGTCGCCAGCAGTTGCTGCCTTTCGATATCCTTGTAATGCTGCAGCGTCAACTAATTTTTTTACAACACTATTCATTTCAATAAAGGATTGTCCATTATATTTTATTCCTTGATCATTTCTCGCAACCCATGAATGCAAGCCAAATGATTCTGCTATCTTGATTAGCATTAATTGAATTTGAGCATGCCTTCGATCTATCTCTACTTTTGCTTTATCTCTGTTAGTTCCTTCAGTTAGATGAAGGGCGTCGAAATGTAGCTCTCTATCAACTTGAGTGACAACTATCTCTGACTTTTCTAACTCTGTAATTACACCTTTTTTATGCGGTTCATCTGGAAGATAAATCAGGTGTTTATGTCCAGTTTTAACTTTTGTATTTTCTCCCATTTTTTCGAGTCGTCCTGGATAGCAAAGGTAAAAAAACTCTGTGTGTAACAGTAACGCTTCTAGCGCCGATCTTGAGTTGTAACTGGCACCAAAGACTCGATCGACATTTATAGGTCGCCCGGGTTCTATTGCGTTGGCCATTCTCCACAGAGCTTGAACAGAAATGGTGACAATCTTTGCATTCTCATAACTCCCTTTTAAAGGGTTCCATCTTTTAATAGTTACTGGACCTTCACCTCTTTTAACATCAACCACTTTTATTTTTGTATGCGTTTTTTCATGAGGATAATCATAAGCTACTGATTTATCTAATCCATCGATCGCTTTTGCCAAGTTAGAAGCTGTAACTTTTTCCATTCTTTACCTTTTAGCCGAGAAATTTGGGGATATTTTATAAAAAGGGGAGTCAATCTAGTTAGATAATTCCTTTACCTGATTAAACGCAAGGTGTACTAACTGCAAATCACTTGCCATGTAACTTCATATCCATCGAACGTAAACTACTGTTTTTAGTATTTTTATTATACAAACGAGACTACTATTTTTACCCCGAAAAGCAAAGTGGTTATTTTTACTCTCCATTATTTTTGTATGCAAAGCGCATGCTTTGGTGGCACCGCCACTGCTTTTGACCATCCTCGCATGTATGTTCGCCAATTATCAGGTGAATTTAGTGGGGCTATTGGCAAGCGACCAACATGGATGTTAGAAGGTAGAATAACGCAGGACGCAGTTATCGAGATGCTTAATCGGCAAAGCCATCCCCCTTTCGAATATTTCGAATACTTGACAAAACCACTAACATTGCGAATACTTCGAATAAGTCCAAACAGTGGATAACTAAAGAATATGACAATGTTAAACGTACAATCATTACCAAATGCTGAAGAGGTTGCGCTGGCAAAGTTGAGTAGCCAAGCGCTTTCTGCTGTGATGGAAACCAGTGGCGAGGTGCAACAATTTAATGTGGTAGGAAAGGATGGAGAAAATCATCCACTTACACTTCCAGCCAGCGCTGTTAAACTTATGATTGAGTTACTAACACAACTTGGCCAAGGCAATAGTGTAAACATTACGCCGATCCACGCAGAACTGACCACACAAGAAGCCGCTGACATTCTAAATATGTCGCGACCGACTTTGATCAAGTTATTGGATGGCAGTGACATCCCTTATTCAAGAAAAGGGAATCGTCGGAAAGTAGCCTTTGTGGATGTGATGGCATTTAAACAAAATATGGACAATAAACGTCTTGCGTCTTTAGATGAGTTAACTGCTCTCGATCAGGAACTCGAATTAGGATATTAAAATTTAAATGGCAACTTACACCGTTATTCTGGATGCGTGTGTTATGTACCCAGCACCATTACGCAGTTATTTACTTTATCTTGCACAAACTGGATTGTTTAGAGCTCGCTGGACAGCACAAATTCACGATGAATGGATAAGAAACTTAGTGAAAAATGTCCCAACTTTAGACAAGAGTAAACTAGAAAGAACTCGTCAACTTATGGACGCTCATATGCCTGATTGTTTAGTCGAAGGTTATGAGTTTTTGGTACAAAGCATTGAGTTGCCAGATGTAGATGATAGACACGTTGTTGCGGCTGCAATTAAAGGGCAGGCTGAAGGTATTATCACCTTCAATTTAAAAGACTTTCCTGATGATAAGTTGACTGATTATGAATTGTCAGCGATACACCCAGATGCATTTTTGGCTGATATGTTTGAGCTGAGTCCCAGTGCAGCAATTCAAGCAGCACAAAAACAACGGGCAGCACTTCAAAATCCCCCCATGACAGCTGATGATTATCTTGACTGTTTATTACGTCAAAAGTTACCTGTATTTGTTTCAAAATTAAGAGCTTTTGAGAAAATAATTTAAAGCATAAATATATGAGGGCTGCTGTTTAGACAGCTGAAACAAATTCGAAGTTACAAATCACGGATGCTCAGAATAAAATTAGCTATGCGGCTGTCCTGCTAATTTATCCCACATTATCCACCGGGGTATCCTCCTGCACATCCTCCGGGGTCTTTAGATTTCCATAGTACCCACTACAATCGACTGCAGGCCCATGCTAAATAGTCATTTCAGCTCAATTAAGAACAATATGAAACGCAATTAATTAACTTACCAAGTCACCCTTATGCCAAATTAATAGCTAGTTTCCGATTTAACGAAATAGTTAGATCGGAAACTCGTACACCGCGTAAGAAAACAGACTGCAAAAACAAGGAGGATCAATAATGATTACTGAAACTCGACTTGTTAAGTCAGGACAAACTTTCTTTGGCGGCCCAGCCACTGCTTTTGCACTACCCTCGGAAAAATTTACAAAAATAAATGCGAGCCGTTGTAAGTGGGCTGTACTTAAGCCTCAATCTAGTTATTCAGTTAACAAGCACGGAGGCAAATTCGGGCAGCTATCCTAGTTTAAAAACTGCCTTATGGTGCTTACGCTCCACTTAGGGTTTAATGTAAGCATGTTGTGCCCCATGTTTTCTGCTTTCACGTGAATGGCTTGTGGGGGGAATTTATTAATGTGATATTTTTCCTGAAAGTCATAACCTATCAGGCTACATTCACTGCTTATCAACATTAGTTTGCCCGTGTAATTGTTCACGCCAGCTGTTAAATCATGGGTAAACATACTTGGGTCATCCATTACGGGTTTTAGCATTTGGTTAAAAGCATCATAGCCTGCTCGTACAAATTTTTTGTTCCCTTTTGATTGGCCTTCACATTGATAAGGAGGCCCGCTACTTTCACGATTTATAAGTTTTGTCATCACATAGTCAAACCCTTCTTCACCATCGTACTTACGAATAAAGGGGTACATACTCATATATTTGAGTAGGGTGAATATCCTAGATACATCTTGATATTCACTCATAATGTCAACAAATGCTTGGCTTGATTCGGGGTTAAGGATCCCTGGTTCTACAATAACGGCATGGGATACTTTTTCTGGATAGCTAGATATATATCCAGACACCAACATAGCTCCCCACGAATGCCCAATAAGTTTTACTTTACGGCCTTGTGAGAAATGCTCCACTATTAAATTCAAGTCTGCTAGGTTTTGCTCCACCGTTAGTTGTGAGGGGTCTACCCTTGGCGATAACCCAGTTCCTCTTTGGTCATAAAACACAAGGTAGTTATCATCTGACAATGGGCTTAAATATTTTAGAGGTTGATGATCAACTCCTGGGCCACCGTGAATAACAATCACAACAGGGTCATCTTCATTTCCCATAATGGGGGTATGGAATTTATATCCGGCAATCTCGGTGAATGGTAAGCTTTTATTATGTTGAACGGTTTTAGGCATTTCAATGCAGGCCGAAACGCTTAGCAGTATAATGCACACTAGCAGCATGTTTTTAAGCGCATTTACCCTAGGTTTTACTAAGTACATATATGTGTTCATGGTGCTCATAGTCATTACTTCTCTTTATTACAAATATCACTGTATTAGTGGTGTTTTTAGGGTTGTGAATACAGGGCTAATGCACCAGATTTTATTAAGTTAAACTGTTGCTCGTATGCAGATTTTATTTCTGTAAGTGGCTGGCCATTAAACATAATAGGGACACTAAAAAATACTGATGAAAAGGCTACAACTAACCCATTAACATCACTCCTTTCGGGAAGTTCTTTGTCAGATACAGCCTGACTTACATTTGTGCTTAGCAATACCCTTAAATTCGCTAACTCTATGTTTTCTATTCCGGCGTAATCTGGGTAGGCAATAAGTTTATCTGCCACTGTGAGTGGTTTTGAGCTTTTCGTTGTGGTGCCTTTTGCCTGCAGGGCTATGATCTCACTCATAAGTTGCGGTTGCTTTGCGCAAATATCAGCGGTATCAAAGTACATTTGTAAAATGGCATTTAACCCCGTTAACTTACTTTTGACTGTAATTTTCCAGTGCGTCTCAACGGTCCACAACTGTATGTAGTAAATTAAAATATCTACCTTCTGCGGAAAGTAGTTATAAAAGCTTGCATGCGAAACTGCAGAGTCTGCACATAAGTCGGTAATTTTTATTACGTCGAATGGCTCCAAGTGCATTCTCTTGAGTAAACATTGGAGAATAGCCTGCTTGTTTTTTGCTGTATTAATTTCACGTTTGCTTGTATTCATGGAGGTAAACTTATAGTCAACTATAAGTTTATATTACCTAACTAAAAGTTAGAGTCAACTACAAGTTTTAAAAGACGGGTAAAAGCTTACTCTAGCGCTACTGCAGATGGGCATTATATTTTTGATGTTTATAATCATGCATTTTGCAGCCTATCGATTTGCTTGTTGATGTCTGACAAATGCCCTGTTTTAATCCAAACTTTGGCACCTTCTTGTCCTGCCTGCCCATCTATAGTTGAGCTTAATGGCAGGCGTAACTAATTGTGTTTTTGTAGCACATCGGCAGCTTTTACAAAGCTACCATTAAGGATAAATAACTCCGCTCCGTTTGCTACTTCAGCTTTAAACCTAGTATTAGGCGGTATGTGCAACATGCTAACTTCTTCATACTCATCTTTAAACAAAGGGGCTATCGTCACTCCAGGGTTGTGCTTATCTACTTGAGTATCAGCATGATCCATTTGAACATTGGCATGAGTTCTGTAGCTTGGCTGAAACTGCCATAGCTTAACAAATCTTGCTCAGCCTTCTTCTGAACCTGGTTGATGGTGTGAATGAGAAGGGTTTCGCACGTAAGAGCCTGCTGGAACATCCCCATGCTCATATTGAAATACTCCATCAAGGACAATAAATTCTTGTCCTCGAGTATGCACATGTTCAGAAAAACTACTTTTAGAGGCATATTTTACAATGCTGGTAGCATGGGCAACTTCGCCGCCAAGGCAAAGATTCGCAGTGTACAACTTCTCGCTTGTTAAAATTTGCTGCTATTTTCATAACTTACCCCTGAGTATTTAGCCACATACTGTTACTACTGTGTATATAAAGATCTGTGAATAAATTCGAGTTGATTACCGCGAGTTTATCGGGGCAGCCATAATAGTGAATCTATTGCTTGAGCTGCTGCAAAAAAGTAAATCTGGCAGCATCAATATTTACGTAAGCAACTCATCATAATAAAATACAGCAACAGACTGTTAAACAGCCATTATTTCTATATACATTTTAAGTTTTGGAGTTAATTATGAATATTGATAAAGATAAAATAGACGATGCAGCTCTCGCTTTAATGTATCTCACATTGCACGACCACTTCCGAGCATGGAAACAAATTGATTGGGAAGTGACGAATCGTTTACATGAAAAAGGCTTGATTTGTGATCCTGTTGGTAAAACTAAATCTATAGTATTGACAGATGAAGGGCTTAAAAAATCTGAAGAGTTGTTTAATACACTTTTCGTAAAAGATTAAAAACAATCAGGAGGATGGCGCGAAGTCTGCTTTTAAATCCCCATCAACAAAGCATCATACGCATTAACAATATCATTCCGCCAATCAATAACATTACAAACAAGGCCACTTAGCCTATTGCTTTCAATGGTTGCTACAACATTCATACAAAGATGAAATTCAGTATTATCTATGATTATAGGTACACTGACTTTATCAAAAGCAACGGTTGCATCGCCTGTCACAAAACATACAACTCGAGTAGACAAACCATCCAACAATTCACTTTGCAGGCAGCACACATAGGGATATAAGCCACGTCCTTTGGCAATTGGGTTAATATAAATATCAAATTGATTCATACTTAGATTGCCATATCTTCATCATCAAATGGCAAGCCGTTACTAGCAACATGTTGGTTGTAACGCTCTATTTTGCTTTTGTTAACCTCTTGCCATTTTCTAGCAATCTCGGCTCGCAATGTACGTTCAAGGGATTGGCTCATATTAATACCGAGCTTTTTAGCATCATCAGATAATGATTTCGCAATGTACAAATTTACTCTGGATTTATCTTGCGTAGTTTGCATTGGCCATCCTTATACTTATGTAATACACACACCAAACTATACACACAAAATTTAACAATGAAAAACTTCAATATATTTGCCCTTTGGCGGCGACCGATTTTTATCAAAAGCTTGGCTTGTGAATAAGCAAAATTTAGGTCTGTACTAAAGTGTTAGATATTTGTTAATAAAGCTAAGCTAAGGTTGTTTTACCTCAACAACCAACAGGTTCATTATGAAAAATGTAATCGTGACAGCAGTGTTTTTATCTCTTAGTGTAATTTCGCCTTTTGTTTTTGCTAGCAGCTGCAAAGACCCTGTGGTGTTAGTACACGGCAACACCTCAACACCAGCCAGCTGGGACAATACCTACAACCTACTGTTAAGCCAGGGTTACACAAGTGCAGATATTTATCGGCCCGACTGGGGTTCGAAATACTGCGCTTCATGTAACAATCACAATGGTAGTGAAGAAACGCCAGTCAAGCAGGCAATCAACGACGCTATCGCCAATTCATGTAGCGGCCAAATTGATGTTATAGGGCATTCAATGGGCGCAACCCTGGCAGCTCAACAAATTAGTAAACTTGCTGCTGCGTCATTTGTTGATACGTTTGTGGGTATTGCAGGGGCGTTTAGAGGGTTATATAGCTGCGGTATTTATCCATTTAATGTGTGGAGCTCCACCTGTGGTTATTACGGGTTATCTATTCAAAGCCCTTTTTTAGACGGCTTGTATGGCGACCCTTTTGGTGACAAGGTTTATTCAATAAAGAGTAATTCTGACCAGGTTGTCTGTGCAACGGGGGTCTGCACTGTTTATGGCGTGCATAGCAGCAGTATCTGGAATGAAGATGCTAGCTTCACCTACTCTCTCGGACATTTTGGTTTACAAACCGACACCGCACAAGAGCAGATCAATTTGATCCAATAACTCGTTATCAAATGGCCCATCCGCATTAACTGCATACTGATATTTGATAGGTGTTTTGCCGTTCGGGATGTACTTAGGCACATCCATGTATCTGCCCCTTCGGGTTCCAAAGGCGGTACACCAAAATTTGTTGGAACAAATTAGAATAGTGTTGGTTAGCCCACGAAGGGCGTGAACTACATGGATGTAGTGAATAAATCGTTCCTGACAATTAGTCGAACCCAAGCTCCGAACTAAGCTCTCTCTTTGCTATATACAAAAAAACCGCATTAAGCGGATCATTTGGTATATGGCGGAGAAGTGCCAAAAAGTTACTGAACTTTAAAAATTTTTAAAACTAAACTAGTTTAAAATATCACTTGAAAACAAATTTATAAACTGTATAAAAAAACACCTATATTTATTTAGAAAAAGGGGTAATATCACATTCCAGTTTAACTATGTGAATTATTTTACACGTTAGACTGAGCGTTTAAATACCTTTTTTAATATTAAAACAACATTATTTGGACATATGGATATGAAATTAATTTCAAAAAAGATTCGAGTTTTAGTTTTGGGTGCAGCAGTTTTATCTTTCAGTGTAATAGCTGTCAGTGAAAGCCAGAACGTTGAAAATATGATAGATAAAAGCCTAACCGCTGGTAATACCTCAGGTGGTTGGCCCCCTCCAACAAGTAAAAGTTTTTGGGAAAAGTTAATTTCTTCTCGAAAAGCTTAAAAAAATATTTGTAATACAGTTGTATGATGCGGCAGTCTTAATGTTGCTTAGATCTATAGAGTAAGAGACTGCAGTATCAATGAATATATCAAAACGACCTCCCAATGATCCTTCCGATAAAGAACTTGAATTAGGTATTGGCGCAACAGGGTTTACGTTTAAAGGCTCTGTAGGGACCCTAAAAGGTTTAAGCTTTTGGATTTTATCTGTAGCTGTTTCTGCATTTGTTATAATAACAATCCTATTTTATGCTAACGGATACTTAGGGTCATACTTCGATCCCAAAACCTCTTTCATTGAGGATAAGAAAACAAAAATAGCTGAGACTTATCCAATAATAAAAAAAGTTATTTCAACTTACGATGAATACCTTGGTTATGCTCCACTCTCTAACTCTGGTGAGCATACAATTGAGACTGAAGGTGTTGAGTTTTTGAAAAACAATATTGAAGCTGCTATTTATTTATTTGAATCTACTTCACCTCATGACTTTGACTCTGATTTTAAATTTAAATTGTGGATTTGGCATCATCAAGCCTTAATGTTTTTAATTCATGGGGATATTCTTGCAGATCAAAGAAGTTTATTAACTGCACTCTATTCAATTAATAAAGCTTCAGAGATGATCACTATATACTATTCTGAAAGTGTAAACATTGCTCAAGATGACTCTTGGATAAAAACAAGAAACACTCAAATTACAAGAGATAAATTTATAATATTAATTTTAAATTATAATATGTTTGGACATAGAAAATACTTGGAAGAAGCATTATTAATTTTCGAAAAATTTGGTGGTTGTGACTATTTACTAAAGCAAAATATTTTACATCGTCGAGTTTACGATACTGTTGATTGTGACCCTAGGTTTCATTAACCAACTCTTAGGTACTTTGAAGCGCTTGTTTGTCATACAGGTACGTAGTAGTGCAAGCCTTAATTATTTAAAGATTACTTTGCGGTTGCATGTGAAAAACAACTCTGGCTTTCTCTCCATAAGAGATTGAATTTAGATATCATTTTTAATATCAAAAGAGCAAGCCTACTTTCTCGTTTGCACACTTTTGTGTGCTCCCTCACGTAAGATTCGTGCATTAGCTAGCGTAACCTTTGGGTATATTTCAAAACTTAGGTGCTTGTACCTAAAGCTCCAATCTTTTGTACCACCAAATGTACCACTATAATTCGGACTTTCAATGAATGTTACCGAACGAAAAGCCACAAAAAAACCCGATAAAGCCATAATTTAGGCCTTTCGGGTTTCTTATCGGTTCTTACAGAACCTTAATATGGCGGGCTGTTATGGAAATAATTCGAACCAAATTTTCGATATTTTAGCTGAGTGGAATGAGTATTTAGAACTGAATTGTGCAGATATATATAAAAAATAAAATTGGTTGCAGGAGGGCTATATCATCTTATTCTTGCAGATGGCTTAAAGGAACTTTCTAATAAACATAACTGCCGCAAGCGGGCGAGGTATTAATGTGTTTTCGCGCGCTACGTATTTTTCAACTTCAGTTTATCTTCCACTAGCGCCAAGGAATTAAACCCTAGGTGTTCAAAATGTTTTGGGTGGTCAACTTGAACAGCCCCAAACATTTTGAATGGGGCTGCATGAATTTTCTATGACGTAAACTCTTTTATTTTTCCCTTAGAAAAGAATCGGTATAGGCTCGGCACAACAAACAGAGTAAGTAACGTAGCGGTTAATAAGCCACCAACAATTACACTAGCAAGTGGTCTTTGAATTTCCGAGCCTATCCCATCTGATAGCAACATTGGAATCAAACCTAATGCTGAGGTAATAGCAGTCATTAAAACAGGCCGTAAACGCGACGTTGCTCCATCAAATATAGCTTCTGATATTGCAAGTCCGCCTTTTATTCGTTGATTAATACTTTCCACCATAACAACGCCATTGAGTACAGCAACACCAAATAAAGTAATAAAGCCGACAGAGCTTGGAACCGATAAATATTGGCCTGAAAGGTATAATGAAAATACACCGCCGATAACCGCTAATGGGACATTGAGCAGAATCAGCATCGCTTGTCCTGCTGAGCCAAACGCAAAGTACAGAAGTAACGCTATCAGAGCCAAAGATAGTGGCACAACAATAGAAAGGCGCTTTTGCGCTCGCTGCTGGCTTTCAAATTGACCTCCAATGGATACGGAATAACCTGCAGGTAAGTCAATTTCAGAAGCTATTGTTGCTTGAATATCTTCAACAACACTTCCCATATCACGACCTTGCACGTTGGCTTGAATGACCACCCTCCGTTGCACGTCATCACGTCTAACCTGCGGAGGGCCTGACTCAAAGGATACGGATGCGACATCTCCAATTCGCACCCAAGCTCCTGTAGGGGAACGAAGCCTTATATCTGCAATTGCTTCGCTATTCGCTCTGAATTCTTCCTGAAGTCGCACGTAAATATCATAGCGTTCGTTACCATTGATAATTTGACCAGCCTCAACACCACCAATTCCGTCTTGAACCACTTCCATAACATCACCAACCGACAAACCATATCTAGAAAGTTCAAGTCGATTAGGCGCTATAACCAGTTGTGCTTCACCTGCAATTTGCTCAAGCGCAACGTCCTTTGCTCCGTTAATCGATTTAATAGCCGTTTCTATCTCTCGCCCTTTGTTAGCCAGCACCTGCAAATCAGAACCAAATAGTTTAATTGCAAGTTGTGCTTTTACGCCTGATAACAACTCATCTACTCGAGTGGCAATAGGTTGCGAAAAATTAAGCAATAGTCCTGGGAATTCTTCCAAAGAGCGTTCCATTTTATCCTGTAGCTCATAGCGATTAGATGCGCTTGTCCATTCAGAAACAGGCTTAAGGCCAACGTAAATCTCAATATTATTTACTGGCTCAGGATCGCCCCCAATCTCTGCTCTACCAATTCGGCTTAGAGCGTAAGTTACTTCTGGAAATGCCATTAACTTTCTTTCCAATACAGGAGCAACCGAGAGTGCCGTTTCTAAGCTGGAAGAAGGCGCGAGTGTTACCCTAAGATTGATAGTCCCTTCCTCCAATTCTGGTACAAACTCAGAGCCAATGTGTGGAAGAACAGCTACTGCTGAACCAACTAGTGCTAATGATACTAAGACAACAAGTCTAGTTTGCTTTAAAGCAATTTTTAATAACCTTCGATAAAAAATATCGATAGGTTTCAAAATCAGACTTTCTCTTTCTTTAATGCCATTTCTAAACATGAAAGTGGCAAGTGCAGGGACAATAAATAAAGCAACCACAATAGCTGATGTTACAGCTAGCATTATGCTGACAGCCATTGGCTGAAATAGCTTTGCTTCTACTCCCTCAAAACTAAATAGAGGTGTAAAGACAACGAGAATAATAGACGCCGCAAAGAATATTGGGCGAGCAACCTCTTTACCCGCAAGTTTTAACTTTTGCTTAGTTGCATCACTTGCTTCATGACTGTGATTTTCCAGTTGTCTATTCAGGTGTTTAAACATGTTTTCAACCATGACAACTGAGCCATCAACTAACATCCCAATGGCGACAGCTATTCCACCAAGTGACATTAAGTTAGCTGAAATTCCTAACCAAGCCATGGCCATCAATGCGATACCAATTGAAATTGGAATTGAAATAAGCACTAAAAATGTGGCTCTTAAGTTCATTAAAAATAGAGCCAATACAATGGTAATGAAGATAAAGGCTAAGGTAAGTGCTTTAACAACGGTTGCCACCGCTTTTTCAATTAAATCTGCTTGGTCATAAAAAGGTTCAAACCTTACACCTTCAGGTAATGCCTGATTTATTAGATTGGTTCTAGCTCTAATACCGTCTATCGTCGTTTTGGTGTTCGCCCCCATGCGTTTTAATACAATGCCAGATACCACTTCACCTAAGTTGTCAACGGTGCCATTGTCGGCTTTACGTGTCATGGTCACAGCACCTTGTCTGATCTCAGCACCAAGTTCTACCATAGCAACATCAGATACAGTGACGACAACACCATTAAGTGTTTTTATAGGTACGTGCTGAATATTAGCAATACCTTTCTCACCGCTTTCAAACCAGCCAGTACCGCGAACAACAAGTTGTTCTTGCCCTCGATTCACATACCAACCACCAACGTTGGTGTTATTACTTTCAAGGGCGAATACGACGTCTTCTTGAGTTAAGTCGTAAGACAATAGTTTGGAGGGCTCGATATTGACCTGATATTGACGAACATTACCACCAAATGACAATACATCTGTTACGCCATCAACAGGCATAATTAACAGCTTAATAATCCAATCATTAATGCTTCTAAGTGCCATAGAGTCATATTTATTGGTATCTTCAGAGATCAAAAGATATTGAAATACTTGCCCTAAGCCTGATGTATTAGGCCCCATTTCAGGGATTCCAACTCCACTAGGAATAAGCTCTTTTGCAGCCTGTAAGCGCTCAAAAACCAATTGCCTAGCAAAATAGATGTCTGTCCCTTCATTGAAGACTACCGTTACACCTGACAAACCTGTTTTTGAAATGGAGCGCACTTGTTCTACATCTGGCAGTGCATACATCACAGCTTCTATTGGGTAGGTGATTAGCTGTTCCACTTCTTCAGCAGCTAGGCCTGGTGCTTCGGTATTAACAACGACTTGTACGTTTGTTACGTCTGGAAAGGCGTCTAAATTCAACTTAGGTATGGTCATAACAGCACTTGTAAACAGTGCAACCAACGCGATTAACACAAGCAATCGGTTTTCAATAGACCAATCAATCATTCTATTTAACATGAGTGGCCTCCTTAGTGGTTGTGCGGATCAAATCCGCCTTTAGCTATCTCGGAGGCAACAAAAAAAGCGCCGTGTGTTACGACTTTGGCGCCAAGCTCAATACCAAAAATTTCTCGATACTCTCCAAATGCTCGACCTCGCATAACTTCAACAGGTTTAAACTCGTTGGGGTGGTCTTCAATAAATACCATCCAGTCTCCATCACTGCTCCTTATCAGCGCTTCTTCTGGTACAGCTAATACTGCATTGTTCGATTCAAACTGAAAATAAACTTTTGCAAACATACCAGAGTGCAGTGTATGCCCAGTGTTGTTAACAGATAATCTTACAATTCGGGTACGAGTAATGGGGTCAATCGTGTGAGCTTCTTGTATTACTGAGGCTTGATATTTGGTGCCATTCAAATCAATGAGGGCTGGACTCCCTAATCCAAGCTCTAGTTTTTTGTTTGGGGGGATGTTGGCTTCTATCCAAAGCTCGCTTTCATCGGCAAGTAACATAATTGTTTCACCAGCTTCAATGCGCTGACCTTGCATAAAGTCGTCCTGCAAAACCACACCGTCACGTTTAGCAATTAATGCATACTGTCCAAAAGTTGAAATGTCTTGCTGCGATAATTTTTTAATAGCTTTAGTGGTTAAACCAAACGCAACCAATTTACCGTACGCTGCCTTATAGGTATTTTCGGTTTCAACAAGCGTGCGCTCGCTGATTGAATTGTTGTCAAGTTTTCTAGCTTGGTTCCAGTCTGATGAGGCAATTAAAAAGTCCGCTTGCGCTTGCGCCATTGTCTCACTGAACAAGGTAACCAATTCTTGTCCAGCTTTTACGTGGTCGCCTAAGATTGCATGGCGATCAATCACCACAGAGTCAGTACGAGGAGAAACAATGTAACTCTTATAGCCATTTGCTTTAACTTCTCCCGGAGCGTAAACAGTATTTAAGTGTTTATGTGGAAGCAGTGCTTTGACTTTAATGCCCGCTAATTTAATTTTTTCAGCGCTTAAAGAAACCCCTTCTTCATGTTTGTCTTCGGTGTGCTCACTTTCAGAATGCTCATGTGTATGAGAATCTTCTTTGACGGGCTTTTCTGATTCATGCTCGTGTGAATGTTCGCTATGGGTAGTTGCATTTCGACTTTCACTAGCTAAAGCTGTGTTTATCGAAATTACACCAATAATAACCACTAGGGTCGCGCCTACGGTTCTTAAAATAATATTCATAATTACTCTTTACTTTTTGTTAGACCAAATTGTGACTGCACAAGAATGTGCGTGTACGAAGCAAAGTTAAGCTATGGGGGGGCGATACAATTTACTTGAAATACCAAGGGTTGACAGCGTCAACTTGTCAAAATTTTGTGAGTGGTTTAATGACAAATTTAGTAAAAATACGGTTGCCATAATCCAGTTGGTGTGGTTGCCACTGCAATGTCCACAATGATGACAATCATCTAAATCATGCTCTTGATCACTCTGGACTAAATGATCAGCTTTGTGATCATGCACGCTTTGCAAATGCTCAACGTCTAACTGATGAGTTTCTAAAGTCGCAGATACAGCAACAACCGATTGTAAAACAATCAATATTATCAATAGCATTTTTATTGCAACGTTAGTGTTCAAAACTTTGTTCTCATTACTAGACGGATGTAAAATAACAAATTTATCGGTGTAAATGTAAGCTTGTTTCTCAGCATTGGTATTAATCACCTCTGCAATATCATTAGACCATTACACAATATCACTTACTGTATCAACCATGGTTACTGTACTATTTGTGAGTTGTCCAGCCAATGAACTTAAAAATGGTAAAAGTTACATTTAGAAAAAGCATTCAGCCAATCCACCTGCTCTTTTTACGAGCATGATGGTAAAATCCTCTAAAGCCAACGCCTAACCCCTTGACAGTAATCAATATAGCTTTTTCCGTACTGCTCATTTAAGTGGTCTTCTTCCATTGTCACTTGAACCTGAATTAACAGAATGTCAAGAGCAAGCGTTACTAGAGTGATTGCGTTAGGTAGAATTAAAAAATAGCCGAATGAGATAATAATAATACCCACAAAAATGGGATTTCTGGAGTATTTAAACAAACCTTTTTGAATAAAGTCAGTTTTTTGATCGTGATCGATGCCGATTCGCCAAGAAGCGCCCATTTGAGATTGAGCGAGCACAACCCAAATGAACGAAAATATTAATAACCCTAAGCCTACCCATTTAAAAATAGTATGGTTAACGAGACCTATAGGTCCCATCAATAAGTATTGTGTGGGGAAAAGCACGTAAACAACATAGATAGCAATAGGTAGCAGGGGTAAGTATTTAAAATACGTCGCAATAATTGCTTCTACTCCAGATTTTTGGTTTAGTTTATATGCATTACTTCCAATCTGCTTTGATACCTTATAGTTTCGCCAGATAACGGCGATACCAAAAAACAGTAAAAAATAAACAAGCAAAAAATAACTAATAAATTGATGCATTTTATGTTTCCTCCAACTCTAATTATGTTGACTGCTATAGTTGTCGCTGTGTTTTTTCAACTTGCTCATGATAATTGCTGTTTCTCAGCTTACTGACATTGATGTTTATTAGATGGCGAATTATCGACTGATAGAACCAACGTTTTATCCCTGATAAGTTAGTGCCTTTGTCGCTGTAAAACTCATCTGGTGAGTTATATAATCCAAAATCATCATGAATACCTTCCTTTTGAATGTAGGTATCTTTTCCAGTCCATTCAGTCTTTGGTTTTGCTAAGCATTTCGTTGCTATGCCATAGCCACAAAAAGACTGTTGGAATGTACGAAAGCGGTTCTGAATTGCACTAAGATATGTATCATCAAGAATGAAACCTTCTAGATTAATCCATCTATTTTCGTAGCAAACTTCAACCCAGCTATGGATAATATATTTAGGTGCTAGCCAAAACACGTAAGTAGGAATAGCGCCTTTTTGAAGCTGCTGGTCAATCGTAAACCCATGAAACCTACATTCAATATTAAGTGCCCGTAGTAGAGCCATCAACAAGTTACCTTTGGTATTACACTGACCGTAGCCATCGGCCAAAACTTCGCTAGCAGTGATATCATCACTGCGGTTGTAGCCAAACTTGATCTCATTTTTAACAAAGTTATAAGCAGCACCTATCTTGCTGTAATCGTCTAAGTTCAGCCAACGTCTTTCTGTAACCAAACGCTGAATGGTATCGTCATTAGAGTTAAGTATCTTAGTTTCTGATAAATGGTTCTTGTTCATAATTACTTGCTCTTACGCAGCTTTACTTTTCATAAAACAACTATAGAATCTATAGTTACTATAGAGTCAAGTCAGGTTTGAATAAATATGAAAATAGGTCAGCTATCCAAGGTTTCTGGCTGTTCCATACAAACAATTAGATACTACGAAAAGGAAGGATTACTTAATTCCCCTAACCGTAGTGAGGGCAATTTTCGGCTATATGACAAGAGGGCGCTAAAAGAGTTAGAGTTTGTTAAACACTGTCGAAGCCTTGATATACCTTTATCGGATATTAAGACCCTACTTGCTCTTAAAAATAAGCCTGAAGAAAGCTGTTCTTCAATCAATAACCTAATCGCAAATCAGCTTGATTTAGTCAACAAACGCATCAAGGAATTGAGAGTATTAAAGACGGAGCTTCAATTAATGAAGAAAGCTTGCTCCACTGACAATACGGTTGAAAGGTGCGGAATCATGAAAACGCTAAATGATTAATTGAAGCTCGATGTCCGCTATTCACAATCCAAAGCAGTTACAATAAGTAAACAGAGCTTAGTTTAGTTTAGTTGACTTAATTGAATTGCTTAGTGCCTCGTCCTAGAAAATGCCATTTCTTCAATCATATCCCGCAAAGCTTTCTCCACTGGTAGAAGGTCGTCATTGTTGATGAGCTTTTGGATGTAGTTGTCGTCCTCTGCGTAATCCATTAAGAAGTGTGCAACTGAGCGCAAATGCTGCCTGTATTTTTTAATCTCTTTTTGCTCATCATTCATGACGCGTACGACTTTCTTTTAGAGTTCCAATGTAAAGTATAATGCTTGTACTTCGTCTGCCTGAATACAGAGATATTCCAGCGTTTGATGCTCAGATGTGTGACCAAACGCTACCATAAGGACAGGAATTGATGCGTTGCCGTGCATACGCTGTTGGTACCCCCATGTTTTGCGTAAGGTGTGTGAGCCTGTGTTTTCGGTTACACCGACCAGTCTGCACCATGACTTTACCAGTCTGTTCAATGTTGATACGCGAATAGCGGAACGTGTTCTTTGAGACAGGAAAAAAGCACATTTAGGCTCATGCTTTCGGGGATGTTGTTTTAACCAGAATTGAATGGCGGCATAGCTGGCTTTATTAATGGTCACTGCGCGGTACTTGCCTGTTTTGGATTGTTTAACTTCTAAACGGCTCCCGACTTTTAAATTAGCAACCTGTTTTATTTTCAAAGACAGTAATTCATTGGCGCGAAAAGCGGTATTAATACCAAAAACAAAGAGGCAGTAATTGCGAGGTTGGCTCTTAAGATTAGCTTTGATGGCTGCAATCTGTGCCAGCTCACGGATGGGGTGAACTTTAATAGCAGCGCCCTTTTGAGGGTGGTTGGTGTTACGCGCCGTCATGGCATTGAACTTTCTTTACATCTGCGAGAAAAAAGGCGCGATACCAACTTTTATTTAAAAGTTTGCATAATACTCACATCCCTTAATTGACGAGGCATTTGGCTTATCACCATCCATGTATTATGTGTCACAAATCCATCTGTAACCCGCACTCAGTGTACCAATACCAACAGCTAAATATAAGTTAAGTTTTTTTACCAGTTATTTTCTGTTTTTAGCCTTTTTTATTGTGGATATGGGGGATGTGTATGCAAATGAGAGAACAGCTAAACCAGATATGCGTACGCAACTTGGCGCAAAAATATTACGCGCTGCGAAACAAGACCTATCATTGTCTGACGAGCAAAAACTTTCAACTCACCGATGTAAAATGCTTCACGATTACGTTGATTTTAAAGACGCGGCATTTGGTCAGGCGATTGATTATTCGTGCAGAAACTTGGCGGTAGGCATCACATTTCATGCAGGAAGTGATCTAGGGCGTTACACACCTGAAAACATCATACAAGCCCTAGAAATGAAGTTTAAGGAACAATTCATAAACGCCAAGGTGTTTGTAAAGCAGCAACATAAAGGCGGCTCTGCTGTTGCATTTTTTATTAATGGTCAATCATACACAGCAAATTGGATGACTATTGTTGACGCACTGAATACTGTTCAAGACACCTCTAATGAAGCAAGGTTAATCTACCTAAAGAACAAACAAATCACACCGCAACAACTCGGCAAGTGGGTGAAAGGTTCCGAGCCTGAATATTCAAAAGTTAGAGCTATGTTAGATTGAATCCAGCAAGTGCGTTATCTAATTCACTTGCGGTGATGTCATGCTCACTTATATCGGAACGCTCTGGCGCTAACTCCGCAGTTCTATTGCTGGCAAGTTTGATGTCATTGTCTCTCTGAGTGGCGGCTACTTCCTCATGTTTATCTAACCACTGTTTAAAGTCAGGGTTGGCATACACATCGGCAGGGTCAATAGAGCCATCTTTGATGCCATCATTAATCGCTTTGGCGGTGGCCTTTTCACGCTCTTTCGGGTCTTTAATCTGTGCAAGTTTTTTGCAAGTTTCTTCGTCCAAGAATTGAGCTGCAAAATCATCGGCAAAGTGTTGGCCGTATTTCTGTCTCATACTGTCGGAAATTGCGTCTAATTGTCTGGATAGCTCACTAAGCAACAAAATATCGTTCGTGGCTTGTTGCTGCCTTCTCAGTGCCAGTGCGGCCGCATCTTTACGACCATTAGTATTAACTTGAAGGCCGCCAATACTGGCGGAATCATCACCTTTCATGCTGGCTTCAATGAAATAATTTTGACGCAGTTCTTCGATGCTTTGACCAGAAGGCGTTTGGCGGGATACATCGAACTGCTTCGTTAAGTCACTTGCCATGAGAACACCTCATAGCCATTGAAAAACCTACCCCTATAGGGGTATCCGCTTTAACGTAGTTAAAGCGGATATTTTTAATAGCTTGCTGTTGTCTGAATCTGTGCATTAATCCTATATCGCCCCATCGCCCCTTTGTCCCGCCCGACCATTAGCAAAAGCCAAAAATCGACACTTATAGTGTATGGAAAATGGATTAAGAAGTGGTTAAAACAAACTCAATTGTTCCTTGATGGGTATGGTGCGACGCATATATTCCTGTTTTGCCGCATCATTTAGCAATTGCGCTATGAAGTTAGGTAAGCCGCCCATTGTTTCTACAATATCTTTGTTTGCCTTATGAATAGCGCCTTTGATAAAGCGGCTGGGCAAAGCCGATGTTTCGTCAACTTTAATACGCATCGTAAACGAGGAGTTGAACCCATCCAGTAGGTAGTGCTTATCAATTGACACTGTAACGCGCTTATTGTGCCACTTTTCTTTAAGTACGGTTTTCATCGCTGCCCCTCCTATGCGTTATCGCTGGTTAGACTGCGGCGAGAAGGTTTAACAGGCTTGGCACTGCCGTATGTATCGCGTATCTCATCCATGCTGTAGCTGCCACGACTGGCGCTTTTCCAATTCTCAGGACGGAAATACCAAGATTTTTTCTTAGATGCGAATTTAAAACCTGCTTCTTTTAATAACGTTTTATGCTTGAAGGTTTCACCAGATACCCATAGCCATGCCCCGCAGATTTCAAGGGCTAACCCTTCAAGGTCAATAATGATGTTGAGGGCTGCACTTAACGCCTCACTGTAGTTTTGTGTAGTTTCACTTTGCCTGTCTTCAGTTGGAATTTCGCCGCTAAACTCTTTCAACACATCAAAGGCGGCATTGATGATTTTCATCATCTCTGCGCCTGCAGGGTTCTTGTCTGGATGGTATTTAAGGGCTGCTGCGCGATAAGCCTTTTTAATATCCTGCTTGGTCACGTGTCCGCTTAATCCCAATAAATTGGCTGCATCTGTAATCTTCATGTTTTTTGCTCCTAATCTTGGCTTGAGGTTCATCGAGCGCTTTTGGCGCTGCGCATGTTCCTCTGCCGACTAGGGCGACTAAGGCGGGGGTGAAAAAATCAAGAAAAATTGCGGAGGGTCACGCTGGCGGGAAACCGTCATTATTCTTGATTTTGAGCAAACAAGACTGCTCCAGAGGGCGTTACGGGATACTTCCCGTTAAAAAGGGGTAGCGGAAAACGCTTGCGGTTGCAGTGAGGGGAAGGCCTTCCCCTTTAATGTAATAAGCCTTCTATTTATCAATCCATTGGTGAGCCTGAGTTTATCCCTAGCGATATTGCGCCCTCGCTAATCCCACTCTTGAACTATCCACAATTGTGAACCTCTCCCAGTGCTGGGCGAGAGAGGTTCACAATCGTTGCGAGCCTATAGAAAATCGGGAATATTTTCATGGCGCTGTCACCACACTTCAATTTGCAATCCAAAACACAAAGTGAACTTAAAGGTCTCTATGCTGAATTATTCAATCAGGCTGGCAACCAAAATTTGAGCAAGCAGCAGCGTGAGCAATGCTATTCAATGATGCATAAGCTCAATTTGGAAATCGCTGCATTTTAACAATATGGCATCCAAGGAACGTCCTTGGTCATGATTAACCTCTGAGGAGGTTACGTGCATACAATCTTCGGAAGGTTGTTCGATGTGATTTCAAAGAGAGAGCGAAGTCTTTCTTTGATGGATGATAAAACTGCGCCACACAGTTTTTGATGCGCAGCATCACATTTTTCTTATTGAAGAACGGGAGCGATCCCGTGATTGAAATTAGTAAAAACCAAAAGTGGACGTAAACGGAGTTTGCTCCCAAGCTCGCCCCTTGGCTGAAATGAGGTACGAATGTAAGACAAGGGGACAGCTTGCGCGGAACGCAGAAACAGCCTGCTTTAGTTTCTTATCTGGCTCTTTTAGGTGGTTTCAATACCCAGCTATTATCACGGCTATTAAATATTTTTGCTGCGGCTTTATTATCTTTCTTTAATTCATTAATGCTTTTAAAACAGTTCATCTCTTCTGTCATAAATTTGTATTCTGCTTTTGATTTTTCAATTTCAGACATGTCTTCAAAGTCCTGCTTTATAAACAAAGCTACTGACGAATAAGGGCTTCGGAACTCCCTACCACTTTCGCGCTGATTTAACGATGAAATGACACCGGTAAAATCAGTCAAACCGAAATCTTTGTCTAGTCCATTGCACATTATAAGAACACTATCTGAGCGAGCCTCAGCAATCTCCATTTCTTCCCTAATTGTTTTCTTGGTTATCTTTTTTTGCACCTGTTCATTTAAGTCATGGTCTGGCATTTCACCACTAATTGATTTTGTATCAAGCTCAAATGTGAAATATCCGAATTTGTTCTCACACATTGGAATGAACTTCCCGCGATATTGATAATAATCCCCACCGCCCATTGTTAGGTTACGCATATTAAGCTTGGCACGTATCACTCCTTTTTTACCACCAGAGGCTACAACATGAGAAATTCTCAATGCCGACTTAAAAAAGTAGCGTTTATTTTTTCCTATGTTTACAGGGTAATAAACCGCATAAACACCTCTATAGCCTTCTAAATTTTCCTCTGCTTCATCATAACTTTTGAGGTGGACAGAGCCTTGACTTGGTGCAGACCAGAGCACTTCGTCTATTGCTTTGAGAACGGCAATACGGTCAACGACTAGCTCTCCATGCTCATTTCTCACATAACAATCCTCACTAATATCACAACCCTCACTATAGGTTTTACCATCTTTCATGAGGCAATACCCCAACTTTAAAGCGAAGCTGTAGACATCATCATCTGTGCCTGGCTCATTTAAAAAGTCTGTTTTACTTAGCTGGTCTAGTTCTGCTAGATATGGATATTTAGGGGTTTTATCGTCTATACATTTTGCTTCATATAAGTCTTCACTGAATTTGATTATTTTTTTGATAGAAGTTTCTGATGGCCGATTTTTTTTGTGGCTTAAGTCCTTAATCAAAGTAATACCAAAAGCACGAGAAAAATACTTATCAGAATAAGTCCTTCTATTCGTTGCTAGGTTGGCGTTTTTATCTATCCCTGCCTTTGCCGCATGCCAATACGCGTTATAATGTTGGAGCAACGCATATTTCCTTCTCAACGTTTCACAAAACATAAAAAAAATCCTTAATTTCTGGTGAAAAACTTGGTGAATTCAGCAAGTTTTTTATGCTAAATGAATATCGTTCTGAAGTCAGGCAAAACCTTACTAATTGACTTTACAAAAATCAGATAACCCCTTTAAATCTATATTTCCAGAGCATGGGAAGAAGATGCAAGGCCGCGTTTTTTAAAGCGCGACTTGAGTTGACGTGATAATCCGGAGTGGCTTTGTGCATCGATGATTTTGCAGGCGGATATATTAAGTATTTTATCTGCCGAATGACTATCGTAGGTCTCGTTTAAGGATACTGCTTGTCGGAAAAGAAGACGCAAGTGACTTTTCTGTTGGGCGTTGAATTTACAGCTCAATGAAGGAAGAACAGCATTTTTAACGTGTAGCTTAATGTAGTTGCATAAGATATGCGGGACGATTGAGTTATGAGTGGGATCTGAAAAGGTAAAATGGGAGGCGCATCTTAAAAGAAAGCGAGTTTCCTCTCTAATATTCCTGAAGCCAAATAATCGATTTTGTCCATATGACACTGCTCTTCTTTCTTGTTATGGGTGGTAACCGGGTTACCTGTCAATTAAATAGTTTTACGGAAAATTACAAGAAAAAAATGGAACCTCATTAGCATTTAAAAATGCTTGGTCTTAAAAATTGATAAAGCTGGAGTTAGGACAGTGGAGAATTTCTTAAAGAATGACTTGCCCTTTAGCGTAGAGCAAGTAACAGAAAAAATAGGATTTGTAATTCAGGGAATGAAGTGTGGGCTCTTTACTGAGGTAGGATTTAGGCGCGATATAAACTATTACCTTGAGCATGCAAGAAACAGATTAAAGATAAGCTCTGCCATGTGCAGGGAGGTGACAAAAAACGCGCTTTTTCTTTGGAGAAAAAATCCGGAACAAGCACACTTGAGAATGACGCGATTGCAATTTAACGTCATTTGTTTTGTCTTGAGAGAGAGGACGGCATACCTTGAAACCTTTCCTCGCCCCGACAGCGCAATTCGCAGAATAGATAGGGCTAAAGGGGCAAATGATTGTATTTTTGAGCTATCTGAATTGGTTGGTTTTTATACAATTTCACGTTTTTCTGCAATTGATAACGACAAGATTGTAGAAACAATAGCAAAGTTGGAATTAGACAATAGTGGTGAAAAGCTGCTTTATTCGGAAGCGACTTGCTATCATCTCCCCGGCGCAAAAAAAAACTATAATAAGCTTTATTTTTGCTTAAGGGGAGAGGCGTTCGTTACTAATTCAGGGGTGCATATACACGCATTTG
The DNA here is from genome assembly GCF_004360155.1 of Paraglaciecola marina. GTDB lineage: Bacteria > Pseudomonadota > Gammaproteobacteria > Enterobacterales > Alteromonadaceae > Paraglaciecola > Paraglaciecola marina. The sequence goes on from NZ_SAIS01000013.1 coordinate 54,147, forward strand.
ATGAATGCGGCTACTCACAATATTACATGTTGTTGGTAGGGAAAATGCGAGGTAACGTAGTATTAATGCAAGGCTCGAATAATGCTAATTTCAGTGTTGTGAGGGAATATCAAGTTTGCAATCGCGCGATTTTTGAAAAGATAGATATAAATAGCTACCCTCAACTTTTGAAGATGTGGAGAAAAATTAGAGGGCTAAAAGACGTGGCTCATCTGGATGAAAAAATCACCATGCTATTACCGGATGGGCAGCCTGAATTTAGAGTAATTTATTTTTAGTTAACACTCATGGACGAGTTTTGCTTTCAAATACGCTCCAGTAAATATTTCGTTCTGTATTCGCTCCACCATTCCATTTGAATAATCAGCTTTTCCCGAGAAGCGCACACGCTTCTTTCAAACTTACCCATCAACCTAAAGGTCGCTATTTGCGAACTTTAGATTGACATATGCGAACTCACGAATTATCCTTGGGTTGAGTCGTTTTATCTTACTGGAGGCATTATGTCTAACGAAAAGAAAAAACGGGACTCAGAGAAGCAAGAGGAAGAACAAAGTTTTCTGGGAAAGTTGAAGTCAATTTTAACATTCCCAAGAGTACTAAGAATTTTGCTTTGGTGGCTGCTAGATGATGATTCTAGTAACTAAATGATTTGTCCTGTGTCGGCCCTTCGGGGCCTTATCAGGTCGCTAGTAATAAGAGGTATTATATGAGTACATGTATGTTTTTAGATAGCGAATATATACTTTTTGATGAGACAGAGAGGGTATTTGGTATGCTAAATGAAGCGTTAAAATCAATTCGTGTATTTCACAGGCTATCTCAAAATGATCTGGCAAATCGTTTAAATGTTAGCAAATCTTATGTTTCCGAGATTGAAGGAGGAAAGAAAAACATAACTATGAGTATGTTAAAAAAATACGAAAGTTGTTTTGATATACCTGCTTCTTCGATTGTCGAACTTGGGGAGAAAATGGAAAATAGAAAAAAACTTCCAAAACATAAGAAGCTAATAGTTGACATCATCTCTTGGCTATCAAAGGAGGTTTGAATTATTTAAAGTTAAATTAATAATAAATTCAAACCAGAATATTAAATTTAAAGGATATTAAATTTTAATTATTCACGATAATAAAAGAGGCCATGAGAAATCATGGCCTCTTTTGATTTATTATCTGTAGATATCAAATCCCTATGGGAGACGAAATTCAAACGTTAATACTGATTTCAAACCATATTCAATAAATATCGATATTATTTGCTCAAACCTCCAAATTCCCAATCCAAAATCAAACCGATTTAACACCGTTAAAGAACTGAAAAATATTAAAAAGACGTCAGCATAAATCCCTCACTATCAATACATTGCGAGGAAAAATCATGTACGACCCTTACACCATTAAAGAGCTAGATCTAGACAGAATTATTGAGCAGTTAGAGGACTCCGACTATCCGCTTGATGACGACATTCTTATCGATGAGATTTTTGGGCAAGGCAATCTATGGGCGGCTAATCCCGAAGAAATTGCGATTGCCGTCGAAGATTTTCCGCAGCTCGAAAGGCTAATCAAAAGCTAAAACAAAGGCGGTGACTTTATTCCGCCGCCTATTACTTTCCACTGCTACAGACGAGGTTAATTATGAGCCGACTAGGAAAACAATCTGCCAAGGATGAGCTGATTGCAAATAAAGCGCTGGAAGCGCGAATGAAAACCGTTCTGCGGTCTGGAGTGGCCTTAGACAAAACCGAACGAACCGCTTTCGTGAGGGATCTGGCAGGAAGTCTCCATGACCGACAATACCAACCCATTGAGGCACTAACACTTGAAGTTGAGAATGCACGAGCAGCTTTAGATAAAGCGCAATCGGCTCTCAAAGCCGAAGAGCAAGAGCTTGAGAGCATGGATGAATACTTACCTAAATTACCGGATGGAGATAACAAAGATGACTATTAAATCATTTTTAGACAGTTTTGAGCCGCCAGAATTTGGAAAATTCTTAGTGCTGGCATTCATAACCCCTTTGGCTATGGTCGCATGTTGGGCGAATTTAGAAAGCAACCTAATGGCAACTTACGAGCCAGTGTTCTTGGACGCCCCATACAAAGCGGATTTGCTTGCATTATTAGCACCTATTAGTGCTATGGCATTTAAGGCTATTTTGGAGTTTTTCAAAACAAAGCAAGGCAAGTATCGCTTTAAAATCACCTTGGGTTTTACCAGTGCTGTTACAGCGCTTCTTTGGCTTATTTCATGGGCGTATGTATTCAATGGTATCGGCACAGGCGAAGAGGCAGCACCCGCCAGTGATGCAGCGGCTAAATTTTACATGTTTATTCACACTTTAACTGAGATTCTTGCCACTAGTGTTCTCTACATCGCGCTTTTTGACCTGCTTGAAGAGAAATTCCCTAAACCTAAATTCCTTAATCCGCACTATCGCGTGCAACTCGCGAAGGTAAACACGCTCAAGGAAGAAGTCGCTGCTCTGGAAGAGCGATACAAGTTAGCTGTGGCGGCAGAAGCTCATCATAAAAACAGTCGTGAGGCCTTTATAAAAGAACAAGAAGCGGCCTTTGCTTTAGAGGTTATGCGCCACGAAACATTTTTCAATTAATAAGGGGTACTTACCGTGAAATATTTATCATTAGCTTTTGCCGCTGTGTTTAACGCAGCGGCAGCAGACACCGCTGTTTTATTGTCTTCTCAACAAGAGGCATCGACATTGAGCCAGCATGTTGCGTTTACCAAAGATATATATAAGGGGTTACCTCTGGGTGACAGCCTGATGGTCTTTGGGGATGGTGGCGTGTTAACCACATTTGATGTCCCTCAAAACCCGAAATACGACCACCCAAAAGCCAGAATGAAGTTAAGACGAAAAGAGCTTAAACCGGTTAACGATTTCGAGGAAAAAGCCAACGGAAACACGACAAATCAAGGGGCGCTGGATGTGCCCGCCACATTAGGTGAGATTGGGCAATATCAGGGTAATATCACCGACATTGTCATTCTGGGTAGTCCGTTTTACACCAACCCCCATCATGGCAAGCTTGATATGACAGGTGGCTTGCTGCCGAGTGATAGTTACCTGTTGGCAAGTCCTGCCGCCAATCCATTTGGCACTAAAGGACTGGAGGCGCAATTAAAAGGTAAGCGCGTGCACTGGTTATTGCCCAAGACCATTGATAACAGCCTGCTCGGTCACGCGTTGCAACGATTCTGGCATATCTATATTCGCCGCCAAGGTGGTGAGCTAGTCACGTTTTCGCATAGCCGTGACATCGTACTCAAAAGACTGCTGGATAATGCAATGCCTATCAAGGCCAATTATGAACTGGATAAGAGTGGCAAGCTGGAAATGCAGCGGGTGCGGGAAGTGGAAGCAGATATCAGCCTCTTCAATGAGCCGCTTAGTGAAGCAACACCTACCATTACCGACTTTTACCAGCCTGTCACGCTTGGCATTGAGTGGCGCGACAAAGGTGTGGATTTGGATTTATATGCTAAACCTGCTTGCGGCGAATTGCTTTTCTATGGTCAAACCGATAGCCAGCAAGGACGGCATGAAAAAGATATTCGCGGCGGTCATGGCGAGCAACAGGCGCGCTATGAAATTATCACCTTTCATAAGTCAGTGGATATCCGCACACTAGTTGTGATTGTTAATTTCTACTATGCAGATAGACCAAAGCCGACTTCTGGCTCATTGCGAGTGCAGCTTGCGGGGCGCACCTATGCTGTGCCTTTTCGCCTTAAGGCCAGTAAAGGTAATCAGGGCAAGGATGTCAATCGATTGCTCAAGGGTGGCAGTAATACCATCTATTCAGAGCGATTTTCTATCACGGATATTGTAGGTGCTGCTGGGATTGCAATATGAACGCTCAACCACAAGCGCCCAACCCCATAATTAAAAACTTCGGTGTTGCTATTGGCTTCGCGCTGTCACTGTTCTTGACGGCTCCTATTTATCACGCTTCGCATGGCATATTTCATAAGTTCGCGCTTGTTTACATTCAATGGGACTATCGGTGGATTGCAGAGCTTGTGTATGCCCTGAGCATTGTTGCGCTTATTACCCTGTCTGGCTGGTTTTTCCTAAATCTGATTTGGGAGCTAGTGAAGCTCTTGGTAAAAACGTTTCATAAGCTTTTTGGTTTGCTGTTTGTTCTGCTATGGCGTTAATACGATGAAACTAAGAAACGCAGAAGAAAAATTTGGTAGTGCAGATTTCGCCACTATCAGCGAAATCAAAAAAGCGGGACTACTCAATGGTAAAGGTCTACCCATTGGCTATACGCGGGAGAGAAACCTAGAGCAGCTATGCATTTCGAAAGAGTACTCAACCTTCAACTGCGGAACGTCCGGAAGTGGTAAAGGGTCAACTAGAATTTCGCGGGAGCTACTGGATAATAGTTTTAATCTCGTTACCGTGGACGCCAAGCCAGAGCTTCGACATATTGCAGGGCTTAATGTTGGTGCAGATATCTACTCCTTAAATGGTTATGGTGTTGGCTGCGAAGCGCCTTGGTTCGTGCCGCAGCATTCTCTGGACGTTTTTGCGTTTATTGACCCACTAAACCCCTCATTTTTTGAAGATGTGCTGCTGATGGCAATGAGTATCGCAGAGAAGCCAAAGGGGAATGGCGGCGGAAATAGTGAACATTTCTATCAGAAAACATTATCGCTTATTCAAGCGGTTCTGATGGATGGAAAGAGTGTTCACAAGCACTTTAGTCCCGTAGATTTAAAACATGTGGTGGATGATATTCAAACAGGCAGCGGTGAGTTTTTTAACTTTCATATCGATAGGATGAAGCGCTCGCCTTATAGCACGGTAAGTGCCGTAGCAAGGGAACTTGAAAGCAAAGCACAGATGGTGCCTGCCGAGTTTGGTTCGATAATGAGCACAGCAAGCGTGGCTCTACGACCATTTGGCAGTCCAGCAATACAGTCTATGTTTGCTAGCCCATCAACTATTACGCCGAAAGAGTTTGTGAGTGGTGATAGACCCAAGCAGCTTTATATTATGTTCCCAGAATATGCCATTGAACAGGCTAGCGCGCCTATCCGCATTATTGCAACCGCAATATTTGTAGAGCAGCAGCGAAACCCTGTTCGCCCCTTGCGGTTTTTATTCGATGAGGCCTTTATCTTGGGTAATTTTCACCTCATCCCCAAAATCTGTTATCTAGGAAGAGGTTATAAGGCTACCTGCGATATTTTTTTGCAAAATTACGGGCAGCTTCTTGATTGTTATGGCGAAAATTTAGCAGATACGATCTTATCAAACTGCCCTTACAAACTGATTTTGGGTGTAGCTTCGGTGAAAACTGCTAAATTTGTATCAGAGCAACTCGGCCAATCCACCTATCGTTTCTTACCTAAGTCTAAACGTAATGAAGCGGCCTTTAGGCGCTCTCAAGCGATACAAAAAATGATGGGGGATGGTGAGTTTACCGCATCCATGTTGGAAGTCATGAAACAGAGCGAAGCGCTCCATATTCCTGACTCCGTGGCGCGCCCACTGATGCAGCCTGATGAAATTATTCGCAGACCAAATGATATGGGCTTGTTGCTTACGCAAGGCTTAGGATTGAAGCCTGTCCAAACTCAACAGCGGCACTATTTCTTAGATAGGCACTTAGCCCCGCTTTACCTACCCAATCCACAGCACCCACCTTATGATCGCATCTACGTCCCCAACCGATTTGGACGGTTGAAACCCGTCAAAATCATCAGCGAAAAAGTCCCCTCTGAAATCGCACATTTGCCGCAGTACGCATTTAACGAGATGTGGTCATATCCCGAAGGATTTAATCCCCTAAAACGAAAACGTTTCGGCTTGTTTTAAGAGGTAAGCACCCATGAAACAGAATTTCAATCATCAGGTACACGGCGTGTCACCTGAGCAGACAAGGCTTGCCTTGTCTGGAAAAACGATGGTGGAGCAAGAGCAGCCAGTGCCAGTACTTAAACCATCGTTAAGGTTATCACAGGAGGTGGATAACCAAACCCATAAAGAGCGCCTGAAACAAGAGCAGCAGCGCGTGACACGGTATCAAATCCGCGTCACCGAAACCCATTCTACCTACCGCATGAACGGACAGGTAATTAAAACCACCGTGGACAGACAGGTGCAACACCTGAACAACACCCAACAGCTTGCCAATGATTTCAACATGGAGTCAGCCCAAGCCCATGACCAAAAGCAACTGAGTATCAGCTATTAATAACTTGAGGACAATCATCATGGAAAATACACCATTAACACCAGAACAGAAGCAGTACAGACAGTTGAGCGCGTTTAGTAAAAAGCTTTATGAGGCTCAACAGGGATTGGATGAAGCGCAGGAGCGTATGGCGCAAGGCAATAACACTGCCTCGATGATGCGGCTTAATCAAGCTAATCAGGTTGTGCGTGAGGTTGCCAATAACATGTACGCCGAGAAAAAAGAGCTTGAGCAAGCGCATCCAGAACTGAAAGCTGAGGCGATTGCTTTTGGCAAAGCCCAACAACAAAAACGCGAACAACAGCAAAGCTATTAAGCCTTAACTTCAAAAAAACAGGCCTAAACCACACGCTGGTGTATGTCCCTTATCAACAAAAATTAACTAATTTCAGGCATCAAAGCCCATTCGGGCTTTGGCCTGTCAACCCCTTGTTTTCTTTACCTTTTATTAAGCCGTATAGCGAAAAACTGAAAGGGTCAATGCAACTCAAAATTGAAAAGGAACGACCATGAGATTTAGCGATTATGACGATTTTGGCTCACTGCCAGAAAGTGAAATTTTAAAACGAAAGCGGCCTGCCGTTTTTACCTATGAGCCGATTATTTACGAAGGCCAAAAACACTTAGTACGAGTAGGCTGTGGGTGGTGGGATAAACCACTCCCGTATTTTGAAATCCCCTTTGTGGTATCGGGCAATGACTATGTGATGGTCAGTAACCCGCACTTACCACACCCACCAAGTAAACCACCGAAGTCCACTCCCCCAATGGCGCTTCGCAACAAACAGCGTGAATTCGCGCTGTAACCCCAACTATTTAAAAGGAAAATAGAATGTTAAACACAGATACCAAATTAATTAGACCTTCCAATCGCCGTCCGGCAGATTTAACGGCAAGCCTTCTCATACCAAAGGAAGGGGGTAAACCAGACTGGCAACACTACTTTGCTTTGTGGTTAGTGAAGGAAGGGTTTTACAAGGGAAAAGACAAGGATGGCAACACCATCATTGCCATGACCAAAGCCGCCAAAGATGCCATTTCAGGCCAAAAGAATAATGGCAAGAAACGCCCGGATTTGTTTATCCATATCGAAGGTGAGGACGAACAGGGAGAAAAAATCTGGGATGAAATCTTGGCAGCATGGAAATCGAGAAATGGTAATTATCTTACTGAAAATGAAGACGGTATCAAAATCGTTATTCAGCCCCGTGAGGCGAAAGAAACGCTGCTTAAAAAGTTTGCGCGTAAGCGTATGGCGGCGATTGATTTAACGCCTGCTACACCGATTGAAGAAGAGGAAGGCATCAGCGAAGCCGTCTCCCCTGATTTAACCCAAGACACTTAAGTCTCCGCCCCAGCCTAGCCGAGGCACATTGTGTTGCCTCGGCGCTTTTTTAATCCTCATTATGATCTATGGAAATAAAATGCTAGCAATGCAAATTGACACACTACTAGGTCTACCGCTTGATGCCACGTTGACTATTCGACTGACCAAATTCGAGCGTGAATTATGGGATGAAGAAGCCAACGTTTTAGGGCTCTCCACTTCAAAATATGTGCGCGTAACGCTTGCCGATGAATTGACTAAGCGCAAGCTTGCTGTGCTTATCAAGCGCCGAAATGAGCGCAAAGAATATGTGCGCCTGCTGCGTGGCATTGGACAGTCTCGGATAGCCAACAACCTCAATCAACTGGCCTATGCTGCTAATACAGGCAGCCTTGTTTTTACCCCTGATGTGATAGCACAAATCAATGAAGCCTATGACGCCATCATGTATATGCGAAGCCTACTCATTGAATTGTCAGGAGTGCGCGTATGATACTGAAAATGTCCACTCGCGCAGGCGCTAAGAGTTTAGGTCAACACCTTCTTAACGGTCATGATAATGAGCATGTTGAGGTGCATGAGGTCTGTGGGTTTGTTGCTGATACTTTACCCGAAGCGATGCAAGAGCTATATGCCACGGCCAAAGCCACTAACGTAAAGAAGTTCATGGCCTCTATGAGTATCAACCCACCGAAAGGCGAAAATCCGACCATTGCCGACTTTGAAGATGCGGTTAATCGCGCAGAAAAAGAACTAGGGTTAGAACATCAACCAAGGGCGATTGTATTTCATGAGAAAAATGGGCGCAGACATGCTCATGCGGTCTGGTCACGGGTAGATGAGAACTTAAAGGCCATCAAGCTTGATTATTACAAAAAGAAACTCTTCCACTTGTCCAAACAGCTTTATCTCGAACATGGCTACGATTTACCAAAGGGTTTTGAAAACAAAAAAGATAAACAAGTCAGTTACGATTTAGCGGACTATCAGCAGGCCAAACGTAACAAGCTCAACCCTAAAGAGATTAAAGCCAAGGTTATAGCCTGCTGGGAAAGTTCAACTGACCTCAAGAGCTTTAAACAGGCAATTGAGAAAGAAGGCTACATCCTCGCCAAAGGCGATAGAAAAGACTTTGTGTTGGTTGATAGTCACATGGATATCAAAGGACTACGCCGCACACTGTCTGTGCCTGCAAAAGAGATTGCTGATAAGCTAGGTAGTAACCAGAACCTTCCCACTGTGGATGCTGCCAAAACACTGATGGCAGCGCAGCATTTAGGGCAACTCAAAGAAAAGCAAAGCCAGCTTGTACAGCGTCATGCTGAACAAGTCGCACTCCATGAAAATCGCATCAATACACTGGTTAAAACCCAGCAGCACGAGCGCGCTAAACAACTCGCCTTGCATGAACAAAGGCAAGTTGAAGAGCGCGAAAACCGTCAAGCCCAATACCAAAAAGGCTTAAAAGCCCTCTGGCACTTTGTTACTGGTCGTTATCATAAACAAAAGCAAATGCATGAAGCAGAATATCAAGCAAGTTTAGCCCGTGATGCGACTGAAAAAGACGCGCTGATACAAACCCACATCAATGCCCGTGAAACTCTCCAGCAGCCTTTAAATGAGATTATTGAGCGCCAACAACAAGAAATGCAGGCCTTTAATAAATGGGCTGTTCAACACCTCAAATCACATTCCCTCAAACACGAATTTACCCACCAATTTGAGCAAGAAACTAAACCACAGTCACATTCACACAATGCACCCAAATTAGAACTGTGAATCATTTGCAACCTTTTAGAAACGGAGTCACCATTATGAAATGCAACCCTGACAAATACCGTGAAAACTTAGCAAGTTTCGATATGACGAGAGAGCAAGAGGACGAGTTACTTTTTGCACTCTGGCATATCATGAAATTATTCGCTGAATTGGGACACGGAGTAAATTCTATCAACAATATTTTTCCCAATATTTTTGAAAAAGCTGATCAAGAATAAGTAAATTTGCAACATTAACGATCCACTGAGTATCGAAAGTAAGGAGTATGCCTATGACACAAAAAGCCCTCATTTATTGTCGCGTCAGTACAAAGCGACAATCAAGTCATGGCTCTGGATTGTCCAGCCAACAAAAGCGCTGTGAAATACATGCCGTTCAGCATGGCTACGAGGTCGAAAATGTCTTTCCTGACGATATTTCTGGCGGCGGTAGCTTTATGCACCGCAAAGGCATGGTGGATATGCTTAAACACATTAAAGCCAATCCAAATGAGCGCTATGTCGTTATCTTTGATGATTTGAAAAGGCTTAGCCGAAACACCCAAGATTATCTTTCTTTGCGTGAAAAGTTAGACGGTATGCGTGTTCGTGTGGAATGCCTAAACTTCAATTTTGATGACACGCCGGAAGGGGAGTTTTATGAAACCATTGTGGCCGCAGGTGGGCATTTAGAGCGTAGGCAGCTTGCGCGTCAAACCTATCAAAAAGTTAACGCACGGTTCGAGGCGGGTTTCTGGGGGTATCGCGCACCTGTTGGCTTCAAACTTCAAACAGAAAAGAATAAAGCGCGTATTTTAGAGCGTGATGAGCCAATCGCCACCTTTGTACAAAATGCATTGGAAGGCTACGCCTCTGGGCATTATCAAACCCAAATGGAAGTAAAGCGCTACTTGGAAACCTGCCCAGAGTTTCCTAAGACATACAATAAAGGGAGAGAGATACACCCTGATAGAATAAGACGAATACTGACCAGCATTGTTTACGCGGGGATGGTTGAAATACCCGAAAGAGGCATAAGCAGACGTAATGGGCAGCACGAAGGACTAATCAGTCTAGCCACTTTTTACAAAATCCAAGAGCGCTTACATGGTAAGAAAAAACATGCCGCGACTCGCACTGACCTAAACGCTGATTTTATCCTACGTGGTGCCGTCAATTGTGCAGATTGCGATAAACCTTTGACAGCGAATTGGAGTAAAGGCAGAAATACTCGCTACCCATATTATCTTTGTCGCACAAAGGGCTGCCCGAGTAATGCCAAATCAATACGCAGAGAAAAGCTGGAAAGTGAATTTGAAGCGCTGCTGAAAACACTCGTACCAACAAAAGAATTGGGAAATGTTGCTGAAATCATTTTGCGTGACTTATGGGATGATATTCAATCGAATAAAGACAAATACAAAAAACAGCTTAGCGAAGAGCTTGGTCAATTAGAATCATTTCAACAGAAAACTATTGATAAGTTAGTTGATACATATCTGCCGCAAGCTATAGCTGCTTACGAACAAAAAATCGAAAAAATAGAAGCTCAAAAAGTCGAGATTGAAGACAAAATCAATCGATTCGATGAGCCTATACTGGATTTTGATAAAAGTTTTCGAACCGGATTAGAATTCTTGAAAAAACCTTGGTTTTTCTGGGCTAGCAGAGAGGTTTCGTACAAGAGAGCCGTACTAAAATTAGCTTTTTCCGACTCTTTACGATATGACCGAAAAACCGGTTTTCGAACCGCCGCTATCTCAGTACCCTTCAAGGCTTTGAAGGAATTCGATAGCCACGATTCCAAAATGGCGGAGAGAGAGGGATTCGAACCCTCGTTAGGTTTAACCCTAAACACACTTTCCAGGCGTGCGCCTTCAGCCACTCAGCCACCTCTCCTAAATTTCATACCTTATTTCAAAGCTTTAACAGTAAGCTTAAGCGTTAGGTAACCGCTTTACACCGGTAATTTTTGTAAAAACAACTTGTGGCTAACTGCCATTCTTACAAAGTGGCGCGTATGTTAGGGAAAACCGCTCAGGTTCGCAAGTGTTAACTGCTGTAACTAGGTTGATACGGTTATTAATCAAGCAAGCTATGGTAATTCTATTTTACCGTTTATTACCATTATACAATCCATACCAGCATTTTTAGCGGCTTTTCGGCCTATTTCGGTATCTTCGAATACTACGCAATCACTTGGCTCTAACCCCATATTAGTTGCTACTGTGATAAATGTTTCACCGTGTGGTTTACCATAAGTAACATCACTTGACGTCACTACAGTTTCTAAGCGTTCTAGCAAACCAGAGTCAGTTAACAAGGTCATAGCATTGTTACGGTCAGCACCAGTGCCAACCCCCATTTTTAGTTTGCCTTGATAGCGCTGCATAACCTCAAAGGTGTCTTCTATCACCACTGGTTTGTCTTTAAGTTGGTTGAAGGTCTCACGCTTAAATACTGCCACTTCATCTGGGTCGTGGCTCATTTGATGTTTTTCATTGAGAAGCTTTACGATTTCATTGGTAGGCACGCCACCCAAGCCATAAAGATAATCAGCATCGAATGGATAACCGTATTTTTCACAGGTTTTTCGCCACGCGATGCTATGGGTCCCCATCGAATCAATAATGGTTCCGTCCATATCAAAGACAATTCCTTTGTAACGGCTTAAATCAAGCATAGGTAACTCCAAAGTGTTGAATGTAAAAAGAGTATTTAGAACTCACGTTCAGATTAACTAGTTTACAGCTTGGCTAAAACTAAAAAAGCCAGCACTGCTGACTTTTTATGAATTATTTATTGCAGCTAACGATTAAGCGTTACCTGTCACCCTCATTTTTAACTCTGCTGAAAAATCTAACATTCTATTTAATGGTATGAGTGCTTTGTGGCGTAATGTGTCATCAACAAATATTTCGTGACCACTAACTTCAGTTAAAGACTGATGTATGGCTTGTAAGCCATTCATGGCCATCCACGGGCAATGGGCGCAGCTTTTACAGGTTGCACCGTTACCGCCTGTTGGCGCTTCTAATAGGATTTTATCGGGGGCTGCGTGCTGCATTTTATAAAAAATCCCGCGGTCGGTAGCCACAATGAATTTCTTATGGGGCAAACTTTTAGCAGCATTAATTAATTGAGTCGTTGAGCCAACCGCATCGGCTATCTCAACCACACTGGCGGGAGATTCTGGGTGTACCAGTACTGCAGCGTCTGGATGCAAGTTTTGCATATCTCTTAGGGCTTTAGCTGAGAACTCGTCATGAACAATACACTCACCTTGCCATAACAACATGTCTGCACCGGTTTCTTTGGCGATGTATGCACCTAGGTGCCTGTCGGGGCCCCAGATGATTCTTTCTCCTAAGCTATCTAGGTGCTCAACAATTTCAAGGGCAATACTAGAGGTCACTACCCAATCTGCACGGGCTTTCACTGCTGCTGATGTATTAGCGTATACCACTACCGTATGGTCAGGGTGAGCGTCACAGAAGGCAGAAAACTGCTCAGCTGGGCAACCTAAGTCTAGTGAGCAGGTCGCATCTAATGTGGGCATTAATACGGTTTTTTCTGGGCTTAGAATTTTAGCGGTTTCGCCCATAAATCGCACGCCTGCAACGATTAATGTGTCGGCGTCGCAATCACGACCAAATCTAGCCATTTCTAATGAGTCAGAAATACAGCCCCCGGTTTCTTCGGCTAATGCTTGAATTTCGGGATCAGTATAATAATGGGCAACCAGTACCGCATTCTTTTGCTTCAATAGTGTTTTTATTTCCTGCACATAATGCTGCTGCTGAGCAACATTAAGAGGAGTAGGTTTAGCGGGAAAAGGATAGTCGATTGGCTCGACAGCAAATACCTGAGACATAATTGTAAATAAGTACTTTGGAAGAAACTAAATTGTCCGAGTATTATACCTATCTGTAACGAAAATGACATATATCAAGCCGATCCATCAAATACCTGCTAAGTATGATTGATATTCTTTTCGCCAAAACTGACTATCATTTTGATTATTCGCCTCCTCGTAAAGCTGTGCAAAATTCAAATGGGCAGAGGGGTGCTTAGGAAGGTTATTCAACAAGGTTTTCCAAGCACTAAGATAATGCTGAGGAATATAAGCTAAATCATGGTATTCCATAAAGGTTAGCTGACTCGATGCTTTAAAGGCTTGGGCAGCATGATTGTCACAGGTTCGTGCCAAGTATTCTGTACTTGGATTGGCTTTTTCGGCTGCATTTTTAAAGATTAAGTTGGGTGCATCAACTCCCGCACATACTCTTTTTGCTAAACCCGCACTGAGAGGATATTCATCAATAAACCCAGAAAAATGAGCTAATTCGTGAACAAACACATCATAGGTATCTTGTTTATCTAAAAACATAATACCGTTATGAACATTAGCTTTACCCTCATCTGCAAAAATAACTAAATGGGTAAAATCAATATTTTTCAATTGCTTAGCAAACGACAATAGGTCGCAGCCCAATCGCCCTCTTTTAAGCCAGTTGCTCTGACACAACACAGTATCAGGGTCAAAAAATGTTACCTGGTGTACGCAAATGGGTAAGGTGCCAAGCCGTTTATCGTCAGAAAGACGCTGTTTAAATTGATTAGCTTGATGAAGTGATTCTAGCTCGCCCGTGACAAATAATAGTTTTTGCTTACAACTGGGAGGGTACGCACCTTGTTGTTCCCATCTATGGTTTTTCCTATTTCCCAAATAATCATCGATATAAGGCTGATATAAACTCACTAAGGGTTGGTCAAGGGGGTTAATCTCCGCCAAAGCCCGATTAGCCGCCGAGTACTCATGGTTACTCCACAAGTCTACAACCTTGGCTAGTGCTGCTTTACTTGAGGCTTTTGTGACAAATAAGGGCTCTGACGATGTATCATGTTGCGGGGTAAAGTCATGAAAAATCAAAAGATAAAGTGGGAGCACAGCAAGACAAAAAGCCAGCCCCCTTTTAATACCAGCGATCATTGCTTATTGTATTTTTGTAGATTCGGTCTCTGGACTATCAGCATTTTCACGTAATAAGCTTAGTTCTAAACGAGCATATCTATGCTCTACATATTCAAATACGTTAGTGCTTAATGCTAATTTAAAATAATTAGAAGCTACGCCACGATTACCGCGAGCCGCATGATATTTACCTAGATAAAAATAAGCCTCACATAAACGATCTGTTAATTGTTGTTGGCTTTCAACTCCGCCAATTAATACGCTAAGCAATTGATTTTCAGTAATTTTACCAAGATATAGATCAACAATTTGTGTCGCCCAGTTTTGCTGATTGAGGTTTTTGCGCAACTCTGTCAACTCTAAAAGGGCTTGAGCACTGTCTAATTCGCTGGCAGCTAAGTAACTCCAAATAGCTCTGTAAGGGTCAGTCGCATCTTTGCTATAAAATTTACCGAAATCTTCAACCGCCAAATCAGGACGACCGCCATAATATAAAGCGATACCGCGATTTAAAAAGGCGAACTCCATTTTTGGATTAATATCTAATGAGGCATCAAACGCCTCATAAGCTTGGATAAAATCCATCTGTTGGGTGTAATGCACACCTATCGAATTATAAGCTTCTGCTAAATCAGGTTTTAAACGAAGTGCTTGATTAAAGTCATACTGGGCTAAACCAGATAAACCTACGCTGTCGTACAGCACGCCTCTTTGATGTAACAACTGAGCCCTTTGCTCATTTTCTATATCTGTGCTCCCTAAAATGTGGCTGTAGCGAGCTATAGCCAATTGTGAGCGTTGATTCATAGGAGCTGGCTCAGCCAGCAATAAGTTGCCCATCTGCCCCGAGCCATCCGCAATTGTAGAGGAGGTATTTGCACAGCTAACGCACAAAATGCTGAAAATAGATAAAACGGCTAATCGGATATACATAATGATTGGGTGATCTTGACCTGAAAAAAGTTAATAATTTGACCTATGAAGCTAACAGTAGTTTCACTAAGTCCAATTTAAATAGCAAACAAATTAGATAAATTAAGAGTCTCTTATTTAGTGGTAAAAGTAAAGTTTCCACTTAGGTACACTAACTAAAGTATCACGGGGCTTGATTCCAACCTAAATAATGTCGCACACTTAGCAGCCGACAATTTTGAGACAAATGTTGAATGACAGCGGCAAACACACAACAAAAACAAAAAGCATTATTTGAGCTTGCTACAAAAGCACAATCTAAAGCCTACACACCTTATTCAAACTTTAAAGTAGGCGCAGCGATCATTGATGACAAAAATCAACATCATGCATGCTGTAACGTAGAAAACGCCTCTTACCCATTAGGACAATGTGCTGAAGCAGGAGCCATATCATCAATGGTGGTGTCTGGCAGTCAAAGCATTAGCGAAATTTTAATCCTAAGCCCAAACGATGACTATTGCCCTCCTTGTGGCGGCTGTCGCCAAAAAATTGCAGAGTTCGCAAACGAACAAACCCTTGTTCACTTAGCTAAACAAAACGGCGAAGTAAAAACCGTTAACTTCTCTGAATTACTGCCTTTGGCATTTGGGTTCGAAAAGAAAGAATCCTAAAGTAAGACTGACCTAAAACGGATGATGTTTAAATACATCATCCACCATAGTCTCTAAAATAGTGTGGTCATCACACGCTTTGGCATAGGTGCGCAAGCCCATAGTTTGCACCTGAATATGCCGAGCAAGTTTATGAACATCTTTATTACTATCAACTTCGCCTAACTCTTGGGCTTCTTGCAGTAATGTTACAAACTCAGCTTCAATTTTAGCCAGCAACCTTTTGGCTTCTTGTAACAAATCGGCATTATCTTCAGTTAACTCACCCATGGTTTTCGCTAACATACACATTCTGCTGGGTGCGCTATTGGTGTAATCTAACACAGCACTTTTCATAAATAATTTAAGGGCTTTTAAAGGCGAGTCCACGGCTTTCCTACAGGCTAGTAATTCCTCTATCCCCATGTCTGCATAACGATTAAGGGCTTCTTTAAACAAACCTTCTTTACTGCCAAAGGTGGCATAAATACTACCTGGGCGCATATCAATTACATCTTGTAGATTACGCATAGATGTACCATTAAAGCCTTTTTCCCAATATAGCTTAGTGGCGTTATTTACTACCTCTGCTCGGTCAAATTTAGCGTTTTTTCTCATCATCAACTCTCATCAGTAAGTTCATCACCCAATACGAATCTGAACGATTGTTCAACTTTAACTTGAACAATCGTTCAAGTACAGATATATTGTGCCCAACACATAGAAGCCACTTAGCTTCATCCGAACTATGACATTTAATTTTGACTAGGAAATAACCATGAACGATATCAAACTACATACAATTGAATCTGCTCCAGAAAAAAGTAAACCTATGCTTGAACAGTCAGTAAAAGACTTTGGCATGTTACCTAACTTGCACGCAGCTATGGCTGAGTCTCCGCAAATGCTAGAGGGTTATAAAGTACTTCACACATTATTTGGCGAAACATCTTTTGACGCAGAAGAGCTAACAGTTGTATGGCAAACCATTAATGTTGAGCACGGTTGTCATTACTGTGTACCAGCACATACTGGTATTGCTCATATGATGAAAGTTAGCCCTGAGCTAACTGAAGCCCTTCGTAACCAAGAAGCTATGCCAACAGAAAAACTACAGGTATTACAGGACACCACTTTGTTAGTTGTACGTAACCGTGGTGTGTTATCAGAGCAAGAAGTACAAACTTTTTATGACGCAGGTTATACGTCTGAAAACCTTTTAAATATAGTGTTGGGCCTAGCTCAAAAAGTTATGAGTAACTACACAAACCATTTAGCGAAAACACCAGTTGACGATGCTTTTGCACAGTTTGCATGGGAAAAGAAAGCCTAAGGGTATCTAAACTCAGCACTTCTTAAAAAACACCTGCTTTTACAAGTAGGTGTTTTCTTTTTTAAAATGGGGATTAGCCCAGTATTCAAACCTAAGTATTTAGCTTTTCTAAATTAGCTTTTAGCTTTTGAGACACCACAATAAACTCGTCTATTTTTTCAGGCTCGATATCAGTAGACATTACCTTTGCAAGCTCAGTTTCTACCTTAGTAAACTCTTCAATTAGCTCTTTTGCTGAATCTGTTAATGCTAATAACTGACTTCTTTTGTCTTTTGGATTATCTTTTTTAATGAGCAATTTTTGTAGTACTAACTCTTTTATCAAGCGGTTAATTTGAGCTTTATCACGACCTATAAAATTAGCTAGTTTCTGCCCGGTACACTCTTCTATATTCGAAATTATTTTTAATGATTTCATATGCATAGGTGACAAATTTTGGTCAATAGCTTTTAACCTTTGACTCATATTATTTCGCACAAGATGCATTAAGCTAAACAGCGCCTCGTTTACATTCACTGAAACTCCTTGGAAAAACAACCCAACATAGTTGACTTTATCATCTTTTTATATATAGTAGATAAAGTCAACCATACTTATTTTATTAATGAGTTGCAACTAAATACCAACAGGAGGATGTGATGGGCCCTAAAATGCGAATGACTCAAGTGTTATCAATTGAAGATTTATCACCCCATATGCGAAGAATCGTATTAACGGGTGACTCACTAGAAGACTTCCCTGTTGATAAAGAAAGCGCTCATGTTAAGGTCATTTTCCCCAAGCCAGATACCCCAAACAAATCACCTAAACTTGGAATGTATTTAGGATTTAAAAAGTGGATGCGCTCTTACACGGTAAGATATTTCGATGCAAAAACCTTAACCCTAACGCTAGACTTTGCAATAAATGACCATCTGGGTTTAGCAACAAATTGGGCTGCCAATGCCAAAGTGAATGACTATTTAGGCATTGCTGGCCCAGGAGAGGTTAAACATGCAGACTTTCATGCAAATAGACATTTGTTTTTCGGTGACTTAACAGCCCTACCTGCAATAGCAGCAACCTTAGAAAAACTACCAGAAAATGCGCTAGGACATGCATGGATACAAGTACCCACAGAACAAGATATTCAAACCATTTCTCACCCAACAGGAGTGAATGTGCAGTGGTTAGTCACTAAAAACAAACTGACTGATGAATTTTTAAAGGCACTACAGGCCCAACCTAAAGACCTAGCCAACACGGCTATTTTTATCGCCCTTGAAGCCGGTGTAGTTCGTCAATTAAAGACACATCTGAATGAGCACTGCGAATACGATAAATCAAAAATATACGCCAGCGCTTACTGGAATAAAAAACAAAAGTCGTGAATGCAGAACATTCTCGGCTTATCAACTGTAGTGCTTGTAATTCTAAGTACTAAAACTAACTAATCGCTATGTAACGCATCAATAGGATTAAGCTGCGATGCTTTAATGGCAGGATAAACACCAAACCCTATGCCAACCAATAAGCAGATACCTAAAGATAAAAAGATAGCCGTGATTGACCAGCTCACTGACCAACCCGAATAAAAGCCAATAATTTCAGATAAAATTAGACCAAAGGCCACACCTAACAAACCGCCTAATACTGAAATCGAAAAGCTCTCTGCAATAAACTGCATCTTTATATTTTTTTGAGTTGCACCTATGGCTCTTAGTAAACCAATCTCTTTGGTACGCTCTAACACATTAGCAAGCATAATATTCATAATACCAATGCCCCCAACTAATAAAGAAATGCCTGCAACACAGGCCATCACTATGTTGAATATTTGCTGAGTTTGTTTTTGTTGCGCCAAGAGTGCTGCTGGAATAACAAGTTGGTAGTCATCAGCACCGCCATGGCGCAATTCAAACAGCTGTGACACTGCTTTAGAGGCAACCACAGGGTCAATGTATTCCGCCACTTTGAGTTTTACTACATCTAGTTCACTGGCTAAAATAGGACTACTTAGTTTTTTCAAACTTGTGCTTAAAGGTACAAAAATTCGTGCACTGTCACCGCCTATTTTTACCCCTTGAAATTCATCCTTGTCATAAAGCGGATTATTCAATACTCCCACCACCTCTAACCAAAGGTGATTTACTTTAATATACTGCCCAATGGCACTCACATTTGGGAATAATTGTTCCGCTGCACTAGCGCCAATAACCGCAGTTTGGGAAACATTATTGTTGTCTTGTGCGGTTAGCACTCTGCCAGTTTCTGCTTGCAAGTTTGACAAGCCAAAATGACTACTACTTACTCCAACCACTTTAAGATCTGCGATTTCGTAATCACTGTATAGAGACTGGACTTTCACTAGATGTTGGGCACTGTAATCTTCTAGGAATGGCAAGGTTTCCATAGCGGCTTCTACATCAGCCAAAGTTAATCCTTGTGACTCTTGGCGAATTTCTTTTAATTCATCATCAGCAAAAGGTTTAGCTTCTACAATCAGGTTTCTGAGGCCCATAGAGTCAATCATTTTTAAGGCTTGGCGTTCGGCACCTTCTCCAATATTGAGCATAGCGATCACTGCACCAACACCAAAAATCATACCTAGTAGGGTTAACAGAGTACGCAACTTGTGGGAGGCCATCTCAATTAAGGCATCTTTAACTAACAATAAAAAGTTACTATTCATACCGCCTCCGGCACACTGAGAGCAATAATATCACCCGCATCCAAACCATCAATTATTTCCACAAAGTGTAGATTTTTAATGGCGGTTATAACTTTCTGCCGCACAAACTTGGCTCCCTCTCTCTTGTAAACGTAATTCTCACTTTTTTCATTAAAGATGGCCTGTAATGGGATCGCTATTTTATTTTTTGGCTCACTTACATTTATAGATGCAGATACTTTGACACTAGGTTGTAATAGGGGCGACTGCTCCTGAATAGACACTACCAACTCAAAATATTTAGTGGGATTACCGCGCTTTATGGTCCTAGAAAAGCCCGAGACTGACTGTAGCTGTCCGGTATATTGTTTATCTGGATAAGCATCTAACGTAAGCGTAACGTTTTGCCCTGACTCTAAATTAATGGCATTTTTATCTAACACAAAGAGCCGTGCCTGCATCTTAGTGAGGTTGGGGATTTTTGCTATTGTGTGTCCAGGGAAGACAGTTTGCCCAATACTGGCTTTATCACCTCGCCAGTTTTTTTCATAAACCAACATACCGTCATAAGGAGCAAGTACCTCTAGTTGGGCCAAGGCTGCTTGATGCTGTTGAAACTTTTCCTGATGCCCCCCTTTTTTAATATTTAGTACGTCTAAAGCACTTTGGTTACGTTCATCTATACTGCTTTCTTTCCACTCAATAAACTCTTCTTTGGCCCCCAGATAATCTCGATTGGACAAGGTGTCAATAATTTCTAGTTTGGAATATAACCTTAAATCATCGATTGCAAAGGTATCAACAAAGGTGAACTCTTTACCTACCAAAGCTTTGTCAGAATTAAGTTCACCTTGCTGCTGCATCTCTTCTGCGTATTGTTGCCGCATATCCATATCTAGCAGCATCATGTCTAGCTCTTCTTTGCGGCTATCCAGAGAGATTTGTTCTGCATCAAACCTTGCCACAATCTGCCCCTTTGTCACCCAACTATTTTCTTCAGCTAACCAGTCAATAATCATAGGGCTACGCCCAGGTGCATTGATACTTTTAGCAATGGCAGCTTCTAGCTCACCATGAGCAGGAATAACAACCGCGAAGGGTTTTTCTTGGACCTCATATACCGGCACACTTAGTTTTTGTTCGCTCGTGCAGCTAACGAGTAGTAATAAAAAGCTCCCTAAACAAGCTAATCTATTCATGTACCTACCACTTCAATTTTTGCTTTCATACCGGGGCGCATCACTTCTGGCCTTTGTTCTCCAAGTTCAATTTGTGCATCAAATATCACTTTAGTGTTATTGGCACTTTTTGAATAAAACGACTGCCCTAACTTTGAAATAGAGCCTAAATAAGACATTTCTGGGTAAGCCTCAAAAATAACTTTTACGGTTTGCCCTTCACTTAATTTGGCCTTAACTGGCTCTGCAAATTCAGCCTTCAAAGCCACCGCATCTAAAGAGGGCAACTGCAACAAACTGCGCCCCATGTAAACTGTTTCGCCTACCGCTGGTTTTTCCCCTTCCCAATTTTCAAGGTACATTACTAAGCCATCTTTAGGCGCTTTTACGCTAAGCTTACTTATCTCTTGTTGAATATTGTCCACTCTACTTTGCAAGCCCTTAATGGTGCCCTTTGCAACCTGCACGTTAATTAACATGGCTTTTTCATGGTGAGCTAATTTTTGTTGGGCTTGAGATAGGTTTTCTGTTTGATATTGAAAATCTGCTTGTTGCTTCAAACGTTCGATTTTTGAACTTGAAGCATCTACTATTTCTGCTTTACGTTTAGCTTTTTGATATTCCATTTTTGCTTCTGCAAGCTCCAAGATCAGGTCTTGCTTTCTGGCTTCATCTTTTAACTTGTCACTTTCTGATTTTTTAATGGCAGCTTTTAACTTACTTTTTTTGTCAATTAGGTTCGTTTTTAACTTTTGACCATCAAACACTAAAATAATATCGCCCTTTGCAACCTGCTTATTTTCAGTGGCGATCATTTGAATTTTGTATTGCCACATGCGCGATACGTTAGGCGGGCCAATGGAGGCATTGTGAAGCGAGATAAGCTCAGCAGACGCTGTTACTTTGGACTCTTCTATTGTTTTTTGAATCACATCGGGCTCAGAACCACAACCCAACATTATTACGCTTAGAGATAATACCAAACCTTTGATATTGCAAATAATCATACTTAACTTGAGCTTCATAATGGTTGCTCCCTTTGAGCGTCTGAGTGCTGAGCAATGGCCTTAGGTGTCATCTTAACTCTGACGCTCATCCCCGGAAACAACCTTCGTTTGAGCTCATCATCAAACCCTATTTCTACCCGGTAGTAAGCGCTATCACTCCATTGTGCTTTTTGCTCAGCCTGACTAGAAACAGCTAATACCTTGCCGCTATAGCTCTGTTCAGGATACGCATCTAATGTGAGCTTATATTCACTGTTTGTTAAATCAACTCTGGCGGCATCAACTTCATGTAGCCAAGCACTCACTTGATAAGTTGCGGCGGCCTGCACAGTCAATACATCCCAACTGGCTTGAATATTCATTCCTGTTTCAATTTTTTTTGAAGACCACCTATGCATGGCATGGGTGACAGGGCCAGTCACTAGAGCCTTAACACTTAACTTATCTAACTGGCTGATTTGATATGCGATATTTTCTTTTAGTTTGATAATTTCAATTTTCTTTTTACGTACTTCTACTTGTTGCTCTTCCAAGGCAAGTGCATAACTTTGTTGAGCTTTAATCTTCTCTGTTAGGGCTTTCTCGTATTCAATAACACTTTTACCTTTTTCATAAGCACTCACTTCACCATCAGGTACAGAAGCTTCAATTCTTGTTTTTTGTACCATAATAGAACTGAGTTTGACTCTGCCTTCGGCTTCTAATACCGCTTGCTCTTGTTCCATCTCTAGCTGCAATAACTCCAAGGATTGCGTCTCAAGTTTCTCTTGATTTTCTTCTAATTGAGATTCAATTCCCCCTGAGTCAAATACGGCTACTAACTCACCTTTATTAACAATACTGCCCTCTTCAGCCATCCACTGAATCTGCACTTGCCAACGATTAGTTTTAGGAGCAGTTACTACCTGATTATCTGAAGACGTAATAATCCCTGTTAATATTAAAGGCTGTTCACTCCCTGAGACCTGTGCTGTGAATAGTCCCAATAAAATAAAAATAGTCATTTTTACTTTCATTAATATCAAGCCTTTTTAACTTCTAGTTGACTATCAGTTAGAACCTGACCGTCACGCATAGTGATCACCCGCTGAGCATAGGTCGCGATATCGTCTTCGTGAGTCACCATGACTATGGTTTGTCCTTGCTGATGTAATTCAGTCAATAAAGTCATGATTTCGAGTGAAGTTTTACTATCAAGATTACCAGTGGGTTCATCAGCAAGCACAACTGTTGGCTGGTTAATTAACGCTCTCGCGATGGCGACTCTTTGGCGTTGCCCTCCAGACATTTCAAATGGTTTATGGGTTTTACGATGCCCCAATCCCACTTTATCGAGCAAGTCATGGGCACGTTGGTTAGCGTCTTCCTCTGAGATATTGCTATAGCGCAAAGGCAGTTTGACGTTTTCGATAGCATCTAACTTAGGTAATAAATGGAAGGTTTGAAAAATAAATCCTATATGCTTATTTCGGATACCAGACAAAGTATCGTCATCCATAGTGGCAACGTCTTTGTTATCTAAGAAATACTGACCGTTATTAGGTGTATCTAAACACCCCAATATATTCATAAGTGTTGACTTACCCGAACCCGAACTGCCCATAAAGGCAACGAATTCGTTTTGCCTGATAGATAAAGAAATGTCTTTCAGTGCATGGACAACTTCAGTGCCGTTAGCAAAAGACTTAGCTATGTTACGAAGTTCAAGCATAATAATTTGATATTAGGAGTCTTGTATTAACCATATACAGATACTGAATAAGTATCAATTAGGCTGCACCTAAACGAAGGTTTTGAAGTGTTTCATATGTTTCAAAATATGTATTTTGGGAGTATTTTTTTAAAACTGCAGCCTAGATGTAAAAAGTCCCCTTCCTGATACCTAGTAGTTTATTGTTACTCCATTGATATCCCTTAGAGCCGCCCATACTAATACAGATGACAAACTAGAACGTTAGTGCTACCTCCCAAAACGTTCTCCCCCTAGGCCAATCGAGAGTATTAGATGTCTGTATTATTAGAAAACCTACAGTGGCGCTATGCCACTAAAAAGATGGATCCTGCTAAGGCCGTCAGTGATGAAAAAATCAATTTTATATTAGAAGCTATTCGCTTAACTGCTACCTCTAGTGGTTTACAACCTTACGAGGTGATAGTGGTGACTAATCCTGATGTTCGCGCTGAGATCGTACCTCATGCTTGGAACCAAGCACAGATTACCGATGGCTCGCACTTATTAGTATTCGCAGCATGGGACAATTACACAAGCGAACGTATTAATCACATGTTTGATTTAGTGAACGAGCAACGTGGCTTTAAAAATGAAGGCTGGGAAAACTATCGTCAAATGTTGCTAGCTACCTACCCTGGCCGCGATGCGCAAACCAACTTTGAACATGCTGCAAGACAAGCTTACATTGGTTTAGGTACTGCATTAATTGCCGCAGCAGAGATGAAAGTAGATTGCACACCAATGGAAGGGTTTAGCCCAGACAAGGTAGATGAAATTCTTAACCTTAAAGAAAAAGGTTTGAAATCTGTATTGTTGCTACCTATAGGTTATCGTGCCGAGTCTGGCGACTGGCTTGTTGACTTGAAAAAAGTAAGACGAGATACAGAGGATTTTGTTACCGAAGTAAAATAAACCCCGCTTTTTAAAACGGGATCTAGTGGCGGCACATGCAACTTGTATATGCCGCTAACTAAGTTACTGACAGCCTGAGGTAGACGGTTCAGTTGCTAGTTTTTTAGCGTCTTGCCTAGCTTCAAATCCTGCTAGTTGTTCTGGAGTAGCAGGTAATTGATATTTATCTTTCCACTCACTAAATGGCATACCGTACACTTCTTCACGGGCTTGGTTATAATCCATTTCAGCGCCTTGTTCATTTGCTGCAGCCATATACCACTTAGCCAAACAGTTACGGCAAAAATCAGCCAGAATCATCAGGTCGATATTCTGCACATCTTTATTTGCATCTAAATGTTTAAGTAAATGCCTAAAAGCTGCTGCTTCGGCTTGAGTTTTTTGTTCTTGATTCATCTGCTGCCTTTTTTAAAATTATCTTGGGTCTGTGGCTGTCACTTCAATTCGCTGTGAGTTTTCATCATGAAACTCCAACAAACTGGTTAACCCTTGCATATTGTGTAGTTTTCTAAATTCTATCCAATCTATAAGGCAATATAAACACACTGAGGGGTAATTCCAACTAGAAAACAACCCGCTATCTACCTGTTCATTTAACTGCACTAAAACCGCATTTACTCGCTCTTTTTGGAGCTTAAAAAACAGTTTGTCTTCATCTGCTTGAATATCTGAATTAGACAAAATAAACATCTGCACTAAAGAGTCATTGGCCGAATCAATTAAGGTCAATTGGTTTTCTTGCTCCCAACTCAAAGCTGGGTCTGCGAACTTATCGGTCAGGTAACGGTAAATCACTCTCGAGTCATAAATCACCTGCGACTTGCCATCCATTTCATCCTCTAACATGGGGATTTTCATGGTGGGATTTTTAACGATTAGCGCCTCTCTATCTTGCTCGGCAAATATCTGTAAATTTACAAACTCGTGCTGAGTATTGGCTAACCAAATACGTATACGACGTACAAAAGGAGACGTAGTAGAACCATAAAGTTTTAACATTCATTTGTCCTTAGTGCTTTGCTATCAATTCATCAACAAGATGCTAATTAACATATTATCTAACTGGTTGCGCATGGGCTGCGGCCCTAAAAATACTATTTGCTAACATTAGATTTAACCCATCTAAATAAGCGCGAGTAGTAGGCTCTTGAGTATAGCCAATCACCATGCCATTACCTTGTGGTTGCACTATTAAAAAAGGCTTATAGGCTAGTTGTTTGGTGTTTTCTTGCCATAAATATCCGCTAGCCAATAACGACTCTTCGCCCTTAAACCAGGCTAGGTTTTTACCTGAGGTAAGGGTAATGGGCGTATAAATATTACGGCCAGTGACCATAGCCACCACGTTAGGGTTGACACCAGCGGTAAGCCAATGTTCCTGATCAACTTCAATATTCGCTAATATCCCAGCGACATAGTCTGGCTGTTGCTTGGCATCAACGCTGGCATCTAACAAGGCTTGTTTGTCGGTTAACAACTGGCCTTTAACTCTGTCTGAATCAGATTTGGAATTAGCAGAATCTTCTTTGTCTGTCACTGCAAGCTCACGCTTCACATCTAACAAACTAGCATTAGCTGATGCAGCAAATGCAGTGGCATCACCAAAGGTAATTAATACACCACCATTACTAACCCAGTTTTTAATATTATCTAAGGCTGACTTAGAGAAAGCTTGGCTGTAACGACCAGACGGTAGAATTAACACTTGGTAATGGGCCAAATTTCCAGAGCCTAATTTATCGGTACGAATGGCGGTAACCGGATAGTTTAGCTGCTGCTCAATAACAAATCGTGAGTTACCGGCACTTAAAGAAGAAACCGGCTCATCCCATGCCATAGCAATATTCAGCGCTGGCATATCAACTACATCACCACTACCAAAGCTTGGGCCATTTATCACCCAACTGCTATCAACGCCCGTTACCACAGCGCCAGTATCGGCTGCAATTTGTTGCACTTTGACAGCTAAATCTTCGCCGTTACGGCGGTTTTCAACAATCAAACTACCCGCTGGGAAAGACTGCTTAGAATCTAATTGAAAAGCTTTATCTGCACTTTTAACAATCAAGCCTTGTTGCAACGCTTGTGTTAAAAAGTGTACCGAAGCCATATCGCCCCAAGGCACTAGATAAGCCACGTCTGCATCTAGGTTTGCAACGCTGCCTACTAGTTTATCGCTAGCCTCTACCTGAATGGTTTTAGCTGAAACGGCTTTACCGCATGTGTTTGTATCCACATTAAACATTAGCGGTAACGACCATGCAGTTACATCGTAAATTTCGTCTCGTAGCAATCTAGCTCGGCGTCTTTCTTGTTCTTTTATAAAGGCGTCAGACATATCTACTTGCTGAGTAAAGGTAGTTTTAACAAAGCGCCCTCTAGGCTGAGCTGTATCGATAATATACGTACCAGCTTGGTAGGTTTCACCACAGGCTTTAAATGATTCAGTCGCTTGTTGCACTTCAACACCGTGCTGAGCCATCAAGGTAGCGAGCTTGTGTGTAGTGGCTCTGTCTTGGCCGTTAGATAAAATAAAAGTCCGTTCTTTTTTGTCAGACTTACCACTTTTAATAGCATCTACCTGATACTGATAGAAATCTTTAAGTAATTTAGCTCGGTTATCTGCTACCGCCTCTGCGGTAGAAATAGACGCCACAAAATGCTTATGCACAGTGTCTTTAAAGGTTAAAAGCTCACCATTGTCCTTTAAGAAAACTTCACCCCGTGAAGAACCCACTTCGTATGTAGAAGCAGCCGCTCCGTAAAAGGTTGGCCAGCTATCTCCATAGCCTGGGTAAAACGCGTCGTAGACTTCTCGGGTAAAGTAATCAAACCCAAACTTGTCGAAATGCTTACCGTTGTTACGGCCCACTAAGGTGATGTTCTCAATTTGTTTAGGGTGAAGATGGGGGTTAAATGGTTGAGCCGAAGGTGCAAAGAAGTAACTAGAGTCTCCGCCCATTTCATGCAAGTCAATCACCACAAGTGGGCGAAATTTGTTAAGAGCTTTGATCTTACCTTGAGTTTCAGGCTGAGTAAGGGCTAACCAATCTCGGTTCATGTCAAACAAGTAATGATTTGTACGACCTCTTGGCCATGGTTCGTTGTGCTCTGCAGACAAACGGTCAGGGCTATGGCTGATACCAACACTTGCATAATAACGCTGGGTAAATCGTGTTCTACCATCTGGGTTTTGCAGCGGGTCAATGAACACAATATTGTTATCTAAAATCTTTTTATTGGTGGGCTCATTTGGCGCGGCTAGCAGGTGGTAAGCCGTCATCATTGCGGCATCTGTCGTGCTTATTTCGTTGCCATGGACACCATATTGTAACCATACTGAGCTTGGCAGAACGTCTTGTAATTGTTTAGCTTGGTTTTTATCGGTAATTCTAGGGTCAGACAAACTTTGCATGTCGCTAGAAAAGCTTTCTAAATCTTTAATTAATTCAGGCTGGCCTATGGCAGCATAAATTAATTTACGGCCTTCCCATGAGCGACCATATTCAAATAAACGAATTCTATCTGGTGCTGCACGCTCTAGGGCTTCAAAAAACCTAAGCATATCGCCATGATTAGTGATTCGCTCACCTACTTCATAGCCCAAAACCTGCTTGTGGGTGGGGATATCAGCACTGTATTGAGCACCAGGCCATAGATCGTATTCGGCTTGGGCTAGAAAGCTCATTAAGCCAGAAGAAACAACAAAGCCTAAAAATAGGCAGCGACGATATAAAAGAGTAACACCATGAAAAACAGCTAAAGAACTAAAGCTCATCGAGGGAGGTTCCTAACAAATTACAATTAAAACAAGGATCATCATAATAAAGTGAATTTAATAGCAACTGCAATTACTGTGAGCTGAAACACAAAATAAATATGCCAAGCTAAAGAAACAATACAATTTAATAATCAAATTGACTAAGGAGTTAGGATATTAATATGGAAGATATCTCAATATTCCTTTAATAATTTTTCAATATTTTCGATTTCCTGTTTAGCCTTATTTTTAACAATCCAAAACCTAACTAATGTGGCAATTAGAATTGGTGTTTGTACCAATAAAATAATGAACCAATTTTCAACATTACCTGTTTTGCTGATAATGTATTGCTTGAATTTCAAACAGAATATAAAACATTGATACGGATCAAGAACGCTCTATCAAATCTAATGTTTACTTATCTACCTTGATTTCAGTAAAAACCAATCGAGATTGAGAAGATACAACACATGCACTGGAGCCTAGCAGCAGCTTATTTCTGCCTAGTTTTAAATTAAATGTAAGTGTTGGAGCAGCAGCCTTATCAGAAAATTGAAAATTGGGAAGCTCAAGATGTCTAAGTTAGCCCCCACCAACAGACAACTAAATTTATTGTTACCTAGGTCAGGGGTAACTTGACTAGGAGCCTCAAAATGGAAGCGATTACAGATGTGCAGAAAGTAGTAGAAAACACTATGGTGCTTGTGTTGGCAGGAGGGCAAGGTTCTCGCCTTAAACAACTCACCCAAATGCGAGCAAAACCCGTACTAGAATTTGGCAGCCATTGCCGCATTATCGACTTCCCTTTGTCTAATTGTGTTAACTCAGGGCTTAATCGAATTGCAGTACTTACCCAATATAAATCCCAATGTTTAATACGTCATTTAATGCAGCAGTGGGGAGCGCTTAATGACAATTTTGGTGGGCGCTTAGATATACTGCCAGCTTCACAGCAACATTCAGAAAACTGGTATCAAGGCACAGCCGATGCCTGCTATCAAAACCTTTCATATATAAAAGAAATGGCTCCTAAATACGTGATGATCTTATCAGGCGACCATGTGTATCAGATGGACTATCGAAAAATATTAGCCACCCATGTAAAAAATGCAGCCGATATGACAATCTCCTGCATAGAAGTGCCAACTAAAAATGCCGCAAATCAATTAGGTGTATTAAGTGCTGATGGTAAGGGGAAAATCACAGCCTTTAACGAAAAGCCTGCCACACCCCATGCTTTATTAGATGCACCTGACTATTGCTTAGCGTCAATGGGTAATTATGTGGTTAATACAGATGTACTTCTTGATTTACTAGAGCAAGATGCAAACTCACCTGATTCAGAACATGACTTTGGTAAAAATATAATTCCCAACATTATTAAACAGAGTCGAATTTTTGCCCATCGTTTTCGTGGACCTACTGGCACTCAAATACCTTATTGGAGAGATGTGGGAACACTGGACAGCTATTGGCGCGCCCATCTGGACCTATTAAATAATAGCGATATATTAAATTTATCTGATCCTAATTGGCCAATTCGCGGGCACGCGTTTGCAGGCACAACCACTAAAATCACACGAGCCTCCCATCAAGCCCCTTGTGAACTTGAAAACGTACTAATAGGTTCGGGGTGTCATTTAACAAGCTGCTACGTTCGACAATCAGTATTATCGAATAATTGTAAAGTTGAGACAGGAACCAACCTAGATAAATGCGTATTGTTACCCGATGTAACAGTGGGCCATATGGTTACCTTAGAAAATGCCATTATTGATAAAGGTGTCACCATTCCCGATAACTTTGTAATCGATAATAAAGCCGTTGCTAGGCAGCAAGGCTTTACGGTTACAGATAAAGGCGTGATATTAATTACTCAAGAAGCCATTGATAGCCTAAGCCAGTCAGAATACAAAATAGACAGGCCACGACATACGTCTAAATTAACAGTGGTTGAACAAATACCCTCTGACATTTCAATACAAAATACTCAGCCAAGCGGTAAAAATTTAGCGATTAATGAGGGCTAATAAGAGCCACTTTTATGGTGGCTACTTTTATATATTCTTCCTTAAAAATACAGAGTCCATTATTAGGTTTCAATACCAAAGTACAAAACAACCAAATCTGTGGGCCCAGTATTATTTAACTCATGTAAGTCATGGGGCTCAATGGTTACGCACATACCAGCCTCTAAAGGAATATCGTCACCATTAACGGTAATAACCCCTGTACCTGATTCAATAAAAAACACCTCAGTCATATCACTGTGACTATGGGCATTAGCCAACTCTCCTGGCGGAAACACCGCTTTAGAGAAATAAGTGATATGGGGAATATCACCATTAGAAACTAATACTTTCTTTTTAATCAGAGAGTTATGAGAAACATCGGATTCTTGTATGTTTTCTAGTGACGTTATTTTCAAAGCTAATCTCTCATTTTAATAGAGTTATAATTACCATTTGGGATCAGCAAATACCCCCATATTACCGAGTTAAAACTATGAACCAAAAATCACGACGACTACGGCCACTAGCGCTCCAACCCCAGCTATTTTTAAGCCGTTCTTGTAAATGGGCAGCTTAGGTAAAAACATCAAAAAAGCAGAAATCACAAAAAACAGCAACCCTAAGCCAAAACTAATATTCAGCCAAAATAATGGGCTATTGTTAGTCGCTTTATGTAGCTTTACCATTTTCGAAAGTACAATAGGATATTCTTTACGGGTCACTGTCGCCGTGCCACTGGATTTTTCGTATTCACCAACATTAAGGGTAATGATTGAATCTGTCTCAGATACTACTTTGCTCCCCTTAGTGCGCAGTGCTAGAAGCAGCTCTTTACTATTAAGGCCTGGTTCTAACTGCTTAACCTGAACTTGATCATATTTTAGAATGTCAGTAGGACGGAAAATAAGAAGAATTCCGCTAACAGCGTAAACTCCCATAATTCCCGCTAAGAAAAAGCCAAGCCAACGATGATATTTGCGAAACGTAAGATGTAATTTTGATGCAGCCATTAGTTTAATTTTCTGTATTTTAAAAATGGCGTACTTTATAAACGAGAATGCTTTCTATTTAAACTATAAAGAGTAATAACTTGGTAAAATAATGATATTTAACATTATGTTGGTCAGTACTTACCATTCAAAAGCAGTAAATTAAGATAAGCCGACTTTAAGACTAACCCAACCAGAGACAGCAAGCTCTTAAATGCCATAATAACGAATCCAATCCCCATTAATGAATCAACAGGCATAAAAGAAAACATATACAAGGCTTGACCAAGTATAATACCAATAAAAGCAATCTCATATGAGGCTTGTCTATCCAACAAAATTACAAATCCAGCGATTAGTAGCGCGCTGCTGTAATAATAATTATTTGAGTCCCACGGTTCAATTTCACCGGTGACATACGGAGACAAGAATAAAATTGCTGCACCTAAAAAACTCGATAAAGAAATACTAATTAAAAAATTTTTCAATGGTGACCTCTGTCCCCCCCAAGCTTGACTTAACCAAAAAAAGAAGCGTTATTGTGCGCTTAGATTTTAATTCGAAGTTCAGAACCATTTAAGTCATGGCTGTCAGGGTAAATAACACTAACGCCTAAAACTTCGCTTGCTATATTTCATATGTCTCGCATACGACACTTTCACCATTAGAATAGATTACTTTGTCGTCGCTAACTAAAAATATAACACGTTTACCGAACTCAAAATTATTCACAAAACCGCACTCACCGCTCAAGGTAATATTATTATTTAAAGAAAAGTCATATTGATACTTCCCCTCTTTTTGGAAAATTGAATAATGAAGCTCCTTATCTTCTCCATCATTTAGTGACCAAAATTTCAAATCAGAATTTGGGGTTGTGATTTTAGCATCTACAATTCGTATGTTTGAGCTATTCAAAATGGTTAATTGAGGCACAAAATTTATGCCTATGATATACAGTGGAATAATCAAAAAAAGTAAGCTCAGTTTTTTGCTTGAATACCGTTTCATACAACACTCCTTTTAAATTTAACGTTTTACTAAACACCAATAAAATTGTTGGCTAATATTGCGAAAAACAAGAAAAACTAACTGTTATTAGTTCATTTTGATTATGGCTGACTACTTAACTCTCAAGAGACTTCAAACTTTTATGCAAGGCAGCTGCGGTTTTAATAATTGTTTCAGAAATAGCCATTAAACTAGTTTGCTCGTCCATAGCTCGTCTTTGTATAACTCTGTGGGCTTCGGCTTCATCAAAATTCATTTCTTGCATGATTAGCAATTTAGCTCGGTCGATCTTTTTATGCTCAACAAATGCTTGCTTTGCTGTATCTAGCTCCAGCTCCATCCGTTTAATATGATCAGATTGCTCTTTAATCAGGTCATAAAACGCTCGGTTACCAGTTAACTGGTCGGTTTGAGTGTGGTTCTTTATATCATATTGTTGAAGGGTGTTCTTTGCATCTTCATTTGATGTTAGCTGAGTAGACAACCAATAATCCATATCAGAAATTTTGTTTGCAGCAGTATTCACTCGTTTTCTATGGTTGAGCAAATCATCTTCCACCTTGGCTACTTGGCTTTTGGTTTGATTGAGCAGTCCTGCGCTTAACTGTTCTTCGACTGTATGCATTTTATCTATGCGTGCCGTAGTTAATTCATACCAAACTTCGCTTATCTCAGCGGCTATAGGTGTGCCATTAGCTAATTGCTGGATCATGGTTCGCATCTGTGACAGTGGCTCAACTGAATCAGCGCTTTCTAGGCTTTGCCACTGTTGGCTGTCGCTCTCAAGTGCGAACTCAAAGAAAGTTTTAAAACTATCTTGTTGGCTTACCTCTAGTTGCTTTATTCGTTCACAGAGCCTTTTATCAAATGTACTTTGAGAAAAACCTACTACCCCCCATGCTCGTTCTTGCCCAGCAAACTCTTTACCCTGTATAAAATTAAATAAAGCGACTAATTGCTGAGTAATTTTAGGATCACTAGCTACATCAGATGCTTCAAAGACCACTGCCAACAAGGCTGAAATGACTCGACAATATGCCCGGGTTGATTGGGCAGCTGTCAAAAGTTGGTTTTCTATTTTTCGTCTTAAACTT
Source organism: Paraglaciecola marina (assembly GCF_004360155.1). GTDB lineage: Bacteria > Pseudomonadota > Gammaproteobacteria > Enterobacterales > Alteromonadaceae > Paraglaciecola > Paraglaciecola marina. The sequence continues at coordinate 87,685 of NZ_SAIS01000013.1, forward strand.
GGCACATGATCCATATCTTGTAAGGCTAGTGCAATTAAGTTGAATAAGCGCATGTTACTGGCACTATCACTGACTTGTAAGTATTTGGCTTTAAGTTGGCTTCGAAGCATTTCTTCTGCGTTTATGCTTGCTTCTATTTGATTACGCCTTTGTTCGCAAAATCGCGTGGACTTGCTGATTAAAAAGATATTAGAAATACCCCGCTCACGCTGCAATTGGTGAATCAGCTCACAAACAAAAGTAATAACTTGGCAATTTGATGCAAGTTGGTGCAGAGCTTCTATTTCTGATCGTTTAGTGGCAAGTAAAAACTGCTTGGTAGTATCACTATACTTGTTCATGGACAATCCGAATTTATTACAAGATGAGGATTAAATGAAACGCTAAATGGTTTCTGCCATAAAAAAACAATGCAATTTTTATGCTTATTTTATTGTTCTAAGTAACCTGTATGAGTCGTTGAGCGGTAACACCTATATTATGAATGTTATTTAAAATCTTGTTCTGAGATTTTTCTAGAGCCTAAACTCTCGGGGTAGAAGGCGCGTACTTGATTGATTGGCTGGCACTAAATGCACCAAGAAGCCATTTGCTTATAAGCAATAAAGTTTACAGATATTCCTTGGTTATTCTCAGAAAAACATACCATTCTTTCGCTATATTCTGGCTGTTTACTAAGCACTTCATCATATTGATTTTTAAATTTGATTAAAGGCTCTTTTCGGTACTTACACTGACAGGAAGTTCGTATATCTCTTTCAGTGATAGAGTCACAGTTTTCTCCCTCTGCATCTAAAACAAGAATGGCTTGATTTCTAAGAGCCGAGACTGCTTTTATTTCTGTTTGATTTTCAAGGAAAAGACATTCAGCGATGACATCTAAAGGTGAAAAAAGGAAACTAATAAAATTACGATACTCTTCATAACTACTCGAATGTGAATTGTGCTAACACCAGCAAAGTTATCATGACTGTCCTGATAAGCTCAGAGACTAATACTTTCTTCTAAATCTTAGAGTGTTGGGAAACATCAGATTCTTGTAAGTTTTTTAGTGAGGTGATTTTCAAAGCTAAGTTCTTATGTTGATAGAAATGTAACCGCCTTATTAATCATGACTGTCTTTGTACTTCCCAACTTCAAGTTAGACGTGCATCACCTTTGCTAACCTATTAGTCTCGAATTAAGCGTATTGTTTTTTAACTATCAGTACTTAACTGCTCGACAAACAATATTTCTTTTGTAGATTTAATTTTTATAAATTTATAAGGGTTCGTTACCCATTGTAACGCACCAGGAGTAACATTAAGTTCAATAGTAGCTACTATATGGTCGCCATTATCTACCAGACTAATTAAATTGATGCTAGGTCCTCCCGTGCCTCTAACCCCCATATCAATTAATAAAATAGACTCTTCGTTGAAATTGACATCTGTTGTTAAATCACTAGTTCTTAAAACAAGTTCTTTTTCATAGGCAATTTGGCTATCAATAACAATGGCTGCTTTACTGGTATAATCTCCATATTCGTTATGATCTGACTCATGCAATATTTCGTATTCTATTTCAGGTGAAACAGTAACTGCATTCGCATCTCTTCCACAACTTTGAAAAATGCTAGATACTAAAAATAATAAAACAATATAAAAGAATTTATTCACAATTAAATCTCCATGTATGTGTTGTTCATCATCAGCGTTGAGCTGAATTAGATCTCCAAGTAGTAAATTATCCATAAACTGCTGTTTTAACAAGCTATATATCAAAAATGGAGGGGTATCAATTAAACTAATTTGAGATTTACGGGACTGAGGCATAGCGACCATCCTTGGTTTCAATAAATACATTAAAGCCTAGAACAAAGCTGATTTTTTGTTACTTTTTTAGAATGGGTGTCTAGGTAAGTATTTATTGAAGTTTGTATATCACCGAAAATGGAAAACGACTTAAGATGTAACGACGATGAAACTGCCCCATTTTTGGCCAAAAAAAAGGAAGTTAACGGATAGATTGATAAGACTCTTCTAACTCTTGAATAAAGTCATGCCCTAACCCTTTAAATTGTTTTTGATACCATTCAAATGAGTCTTTAATTTCAAACTGAACATCAGGATAATGGGAAGCATTAACTTAATATTTCGCTTTTAATCTCTTCCCAAGAAAGTCCCTTTACCTTATCTGATTCAAGATCTGCACTACGTGACTCCGCCAACTTCAACCAGTCCGCATCTACATTATCATCTGACTTTGAATTCATCGCAGTAAGAAGACAGTGAGCAGCCAATGCTTTCTCTTTAGAGCTAAGTTGCTCTATATTTTCAAGCATAACTTTCAACGCATCAGACATATAACATCTCCGTTATCGATAAGTATCAACAATAACATTAAAAACATATTAGAAAAGCTAGATATTTTCATGAGTGGCTAGCAATATTTATATCCATAAAAGCTCCAAGACCTTGCTGTTATACGGCACATTTACTATATCTGTATCGTTCAACATGAAATGGGCATAGCGGGAAGTGACGATGAACGAAACACATAAAAATGAGCATTGTGAATATATTGGTTGCGCCACGCCACAAAACAAAAAAGCCAGTGTTATACCTTTCGGTAAAACACTGGCTCAACTAACTGCTTCTGCTTTTATTTTATCTTGTTTTTCTTATCTCTTATTCCTAAAAGCTAGCTATAAAGCTAGGTTTAAATATTCGATTACAAGACTTTATTCTCAAAAGAGGCTTCTTCGTACCAATCTTCCATGTTGTCGTACATTTCGCCTTTCATGATGAAGTAAGGAGATTTGTGATAGATCTTAATATCGTGAAACGGGTCTGTGATGATTTTGCTTGCCCATACTAAACCAGACTGAACACCCATCAATTTGAATAAGTGTACGGTTCTAAATGCGATTGCCCCTAAACCTACCACTAACCAGATTATTGCCATGTTATCGACAAACCCAACAAAGTCCACAGCAGGCGTAAACAGCCCAAAAAAGCTAGGCTCAAAAAACAGCACAATAGGAACCAAAGCCCAAATAGATAACAACACTACCTTGCGCTGTAGGTTGTAACCCACTTTAACGCTTTCTTTGTATTCGTGAGTGGCTTTGTTTACCTTGTCGTAATCTAGTGGCTCAAAGAAAAAGTGCCCTGTTTGGCGTAACGTCATAGCTAGTAACCAGCCCACTAATGCGGCAATAGCAGGGTAGAAAAATACCAATACGTAACTCGCTAAAAAGCACATTGCACTTAATAAATGCAAAAACTGATTGATTCTATTGTGATGATAATAGCGGTGATCATCCCAGCGTTGTTGTTGTAGTTCTTGTAAAAAAGTCATGTTATTGCCTTTGATTATTAATTAAACGTAGAGTGGCCAGTCATTAATGCTTGGCCCATTTTGATAGCAACTCCCTCTTCGATCCCTTCACAGAATTCATAATTAGCAGTTGCGAATAAAATAATGGTGGAGCCATGTTGAAAATATCCCATTTCATCTCCTTTAGAGAATGAAGCCTCACATGGCAATATGTTTGGCCCTTTGTATTTAAGGCTCAGTGTTTCTGACAAAAAATTAAACTTCATACTGGCCACTAAAATAGCGGCCACTGGCACCAAGGTAATGCTGCTATTTGGCTTATCTGAATGTAATTCGATAACCGCCCTTTCATTTTTGCAAAATAGCTTTTCTACCCGTTTTAATGCAACGGGATTAACGTTCCAAGTATCACCAGAAATATAAGACACTCTGTTCACGTCACAGGCAATTGGCGCATGAAACCTGTGGTACATGCTCGACTTTAATCTTAGAGTGACAAACTTGCCGTTTTTGTACTTTTCTTGAAGGTACCTATCGGGTATCAATTCACTAATGTCATAAGGAAACCCTTTAGCCTGAAACACTCTCGAGCCAAGTATTTCACCATGAGCGCCCACAATGGCATCGCATGGACTGGTCACTATATCTTCATCTTGCTCTACGGGGCGCAGCCCTTCTTTAAGCTGCCTAGTAAAGCACTCATCTAAACTATTAAAACGCTGTTTTTGAGCATCTTGAAGGCGTAAGTCCTCGGCAAACAATGACCACACCCAGATAGATACTTTTGTCAGTAATGGGCTTTGAATTTGACTGTACCAGCCAATAAAAAAGGTTAACCAACGCCGCGGAATACGGTTAGTTAGCAAAAAGTTGAGTTGTTCTTTTTTAGTGAGAGCTTGAACCGCGCTATTCATGCTTAAGCAACCGTTCTTTGATTGTTGTACATAAGCGGTAACTCTAGTCCCATGTCACTCAAAAACTGCTGCATGATAGGTTCAGCTTGGTACTGGGTCGCTCGAAGCACAGCTTGCTGGGACATACTGTGTTGCAGAGATTTATCTGCAAAAAAAGTCTCAATACTCTCGGCCATTTCAGATGTTGAATCGACTAAGAAACCACTTTTATGGTGCTCGATAATATCTTTTGGCCCTTTACAGTTGTAGGCAAGGGTTGGCATGCCATGCACAAAAGACTCAAGAATAACGTTACCAAAAGTGTCGAACCGGGAAGGAAATACGAACAAGTCTAGGCTTAAATACAAAGAAGCTAATTCTTTCTTACTTTGCCAACCCAGAAAAATAGCCTCTGGCATAACGGCTTTCAACTCTTCTAGAGCAGGGCCTGAGCCTGCAACCACTATCCTCAAGTCGGGGATAGTTTGCTTGGCTTTCTTGACAATTTCGGGCAAGTCGAAAATACCTTTCTCTTTGCTGATACGGCACGCAATAAAAAGCACTGGGGTAGCATCAGTTGCATTTGGGACAATGCTAGATTTGCTGATTTTGTGAGCACCTAAATCTCTTGGTTGAGTATGATGAGCTGTTAGTAATACCTTTTCTTTTGGTAACTGCATTTCGTGACCAATTAGCCATTCTTTGTGTTCGCTGTTTAGCACAAATACACCATCGTAACGGTTGTATAAGGCCCGCATTAAGCGGCGAATACGGTCACGACCATATTGATTTAGGTCTGTGGTATGTTTAATAAAATCAATCCAGTCGGTGTGCATAAAGAAGTAACTGGGCACATTGAACATCTGCTGAATAAACATAGATACCAAGGCCATTGGCCCTTCGGTTGAACACACAATACGGTCGTAACCACCTTCGTAGAAAATCTTAGCGATTTCCATTAAATCGGGAATACGGATCACTTGTTCTCCGTATTTTTCTAGTTCGAACTCTGTGATGGGTTTAACAACATGCAAGTGTGGTGCAGATTCAGCAGTGCTATGACAAATAAGAAAATCAACGGGTAAATCAGCTCTTTGTACCTCTTTTAGTTTGCCCGACAGTGAATTAGACACACCGTTTTTATCTAGCAAGGTATCGGTAAGGTACAAAGCACGATTGGCGTGTTTGTTTTTACCAATTTGCCCAGCAAAGCGATTTAACAGTGTTCGGTTTTGATATAACACCCGAGTAGAAGCCAAAGTAGAGCCTGCCAAAATCAAGCTGATCAAAATAGGGAATGACAAGCTATCGAGCATTTTCTCAACCCGTACATTACTCATATTGTCTTGGCGCTTTCCATCACCAAAAAACAGCGCTGTTAGCTGACTGGGTATCTCGAATTTTTGCGTCATCTCTTCCATTGAGAAGCTTTCTAACTGTAAACCCTTACTGCCCTTGAGTTCAGCTTCAAGGCGTGTAGCAATAAGTTTGTTTAAGTTAGTAAACAAATCAGCAATGGCTTCGTTAACAGTCTCGGTAAAGGCTTCTGGCCCAAGCTTTTTGCTATCAGCGATTTTTTCTAACTGACCTATACAAAACTTATAATCTTTAGACACTTGCCACTTTAGTAACTTACTTGGCTTTTTGCCTTGTAGCGCCTCGTGTACAAATGAGAAAAACTTCATGGTTTTCTTATGTTTTTGCATTTCAAGCAACAAGTTACTCACTGCAAAACAACCGATTTTGTCCCATGTAGAGCCTCTGTGTAACATAATGCGGAACAAGCCAGGATCTTTAATTTTAGTGGCAACTTGAGAGAAATAATCTAACAAAGCTATGTTTAATTTCTGGTTCTCGCCCACTTGACCAAACGGCGCTACATCGCCTTTCTTAAGGGCTTCTAAGACTAGCTCAGATGCAGGTTGAGTTTTTAGCCGCTCTTGCAGGTTTTCAACATACAACATAGAGCCGCACTGACCCGCAAATATGCCAGTGTGATCATCCGACCCGCCCGTTAACACTTTAGGTTTGTATGGGTCTACGGCAAAATCAGCTGGGTTTAAATCGTGCTTTTTAGCGTAAGAGATAATCTTTGCTGGGGTGAGGCTTTCAACCCAGTTCAGGGTTAACACGCTTTGCCATAGATCACGCTGACCATTTAACACTTCAAACCGAGAAAACATCACAGCAAGTTTTTCAAACAGGTCTAAATCTATTTTTTCGTTACGGGTATAAAAATATAAAGGGTGCGGCATGATCACCGGAATATCTTCGGCGGCTACGTAACGTAAAAAGTCGTAAATATTCTGGCGTTTTTTATTAAGTATAATTTCTTGTTCTTGGGTAAAACCGTAAGTTAAAACATGAATAAACAAATCATATTCTGGGAAAAAACAGGTGAACTCAGACCCAACTAGTACGTCTACACCTTTGGCTTGTAAGTCCCAACATGAACGCGCATTGTTATGGTTAGTTACCGTTACTACATCACTACCGTTTTTCTTTAAAAGATTCACCAGCTTTTTAGTTTTTAGCCAAGTTTCTGGCAAACGTAAAATTCGGCCCCATAACTCATCGGGAATATCACTGTTATGATCGTGACAGTGAAAATCAATTTTTAAGCAATCTTCTGTATTAAAGCGACGGCTTTGTTTGTCTAAAAATTCGTTATATTCGTTTTTTAATGATGCGCGAAAATCATTTTGCGGCATTTGATTTGTTACGTTCAACATACTTAACCCACCTTATCGCTGTTACTACTGATTGAGGGGGCAGAACTCATTTCATTGAATGCACCGCTCGGTTCACTGGTATTGAGGCTTTGATCAATTAAAGGCGAGTCTAAAAACCGTCCCATCGCTGGGAACTTAGTTCTCAACATATCGTTTAAAAATTGCTTTTTTATGGCCTTGTTAGTAAGAGCTGCTGAACTCCACCACCAGCCATCAGCTTGCATTTGTGTAGCGCTCGCAACAAAGCGCTCAATGACTTGCTGAAACTCTTGGTCGGTATAGCTTAAGTTCATGATGAAGCGGCCTGTACCCGTCCAACTTAGTTCTAGGCCTGCATCTTTAAGATAGAACTGCAGCATCCAGTTGTAACGACTCGGCTGGGTATAAATCACAGATAAAATAGAATGCATATTGGTGATTTGAATGGGCAACTTGGCAGCCGATAATGCTTGGTTGAACTTAGCGACCCTGCTGTTCCACACCTGTTCGGCTTTGGCGTAAATCTCTTGAATGTTTGGCTGTTGCACCCGAGTAAGAAATTCGTTCATGGCAGCGATAACATAGGGGTGTGAGTTAAAGGTCCCTCTAGCAAAAGACACATCCACCGGCTTGTCATCTTTAAAGCGTTTCATTAATTGGTGAGTGCCTGTCACTACACCTACCGGAAAACCGCCACCTAGGGTTTTACCATAGGTCACCATATCGGCTTGAATCCCAAAGAAACCTTGGGCACCGCGATGGCTTAACCTAAAGCCAGTAAATACTTCATCAAAAATCAGCACTATGTTTCTTTTAGTGCAAATGGCTCTTATTTTGCCGAGCCACTGTGAGTAGGCTTCTTTATCGAAATGGGTTTGCCTATCGCTTGCCACTAAAGATACATCGGACGCCGAATCAGCGTTGGGATGAAACGCCTGCAAAGGGTTAATTAACACACAAGCTATGTCTTTACGGGTATTGAGTATATGCAAGGTTTGCTCACTTAAATCAGCGAGTGTGTATACATCGTGAGTTTTACGGTTGTTACCAATGCCTGGTTGTACCCCATCCCACCAGCCGTGATAAGCACCACATAATCGAACTAAGTGGGTTTTACCTGTGTGGTATCGGGCTAGCCTTACAGCTTGCATCACCGCCTCGGTGCCAGACATATGAAAAGAAACTTCGTCTAAACCCGAGACTTGTTTAATTAACTCTACGTTTTCGGTAATTAACGGATGATAAGCCCCCAAAACAGGCCCAAGTACTTTGGCTTTTTCTGAGCCAACACTCATGCATTCTTTGTAAAAATCGTAACCAAATACATTCACGCCATATGAGCCAGAAAGGTCATAACGCCAGTTGCCATCGAGATCTTTAACTTGTGAGCCTTTGGTTTCATCGGCGATAGAGCCTAAAGTAAATTCTTTTGCTAACTTGCTACGAAACGGAAAAGGAATACGGTAATGGCTAGTAAATCTAACGTCAGAGACACTTTCTTCTAGTGGCTCATAGCGAGCAATGGTTTGGCTGCATTTAGCAGCTATGCTTTGCTGTAACCGCTGTAAGGCTGCACGGCGCTTCTCTGCAATGTCTTTAGGGGCACCATCTGAGCAAAAATAAACTGAGTCTTGATAGGTAAAATAAGGAATTTTACCGGCTATACGTCGCGACCATTTACTGTGGCCCCGTAACGAAGGGTGTTTGGCTTTTGAAAGTTGCAGTCGAATAGCCACCTTGTAAATAAGGTAAATGCTAATCAGTGCCAAAATAAAATAGTAAATGTTAGTCTGTTGCATGTGACCCGGTTAGTCGTCAGGTTTTGCATAAGCTAGCACGCTACTTTGAATAATTTATTTCAGTTTTGAGACTGTTTTATTACAGTTAACAATGCCCTGAAGCAGGGCATTGTTTCAGCTTGAAGTAATATGATTACTCTGTAATTGCAGCTTCAGGCTTATAGGTTGCCTGATACTTTTTAGCTTCGGTTCTTGCTTTTAACGCGAGCAAACAAGGAGTTAGCACTAAGGTAAGTACTGTAGCAAAGGCCAAACCACCAGCCACTGCAGTAGCCAATTGTGACCACCATTCTGTCGATGGGCCACCTATATCTACATTACGACCAATAAAGTCGATATTGATTTGGGCCACCATAGGCAACAATCCTAAGATAGTGGTTACAGTTGTCATTAACACTGGGCGTAATCTTTGCGCCCCGGTGCGCAGTATCGCCTCCATGTAGGGCAAGCCCTCTTTGCGCAATATGTTGTAAGTGTCAATCAACACAATGTTGTTATTTACTACAATACCGGCCAATGAAATCACCCCAATACCCGACATAACGATGCCAAATGGTTGCTGAAATATGAGTAACCCTAAAAACACCCCTACCGTTGAAAACAGCACCGCACTTAAGATCAGAAAAGCTTGATAGAAACTATTAAATTGGGTGACTAAAATAATAGCCATCACAAATAGAGCCACTAAGAATGCATTAGATAAAAAGGCGGTTGATTCGTCTTGCTCTTCGTTTTGACCTTTCACCATCAAGGTCACCCTTGGATCTAAATTCAAATCAGGCAGTTGTTCTTGTAACTTAGGTAACTCGATACTCAGCAATTCGCCGGGTGCCATATTGGCTTCAACCATAAGCACACGTTGACTATCTATATGTCGAATCAAATCTGTTTTAGGTTGGGGGGTGCGCTCTACAAAGTTAGAAATAGGCACCATGCCATTGGCGGTTTTCATTCTTAACTCATCTAATTTTCCGATAAATCTGGAGTCCACTGGGTAGCGCACCAAAATATCCAATTCGTCGTCTACGTCATCAGGGCGATACTCCCCTATTTTTAAGCCGTTCGTCACAAGTTGTACTGTGCTTCCCACCAAGGTGGCATCTGCTCCAAACCTAGCTGCATCGCTTCTGTTGACCTTAAGCTGCCATTCTATTCCCGGTTTTGGCGCAGTATCACTTACCGCATTAAACTTATCGTTTGCATCTAGCGCCGCTCTGACTTTTAAGGCCGCTTCGTCTAACAGTTCAGGAAACCTTGATGACAGCTGAATTTGCAAATCTTTACCCGACTGAGGGCCGTTTTGATCAAGTGAGATTTCGATGTCCATGCCTGCTAAGTCAGCCACTCTTTGCTGTACTTTTTTGAGCACTTCATCTGAATGTACCCGTAAATGCCAATCAACTAAATTAAGGCGTAAGTAACCTACTCTATCGGTACCTCCACTGCGTACATATAAGGTTTCTATCTCTTCCATATCAAGCAGTCTGTCTTCAACCTTTTTGACAACTTGGTCTTTTTCATAGATAGACATATCACCAGCACTGCGAACCGTAATATTAATGCCTTTTACATCTACATTAGGGAAAAACTGTGTACCTAAACCAGACATGTAATAGGCGCTAAAAGAAAGAATAGCCGCCACTATTGCCAGCAATAACATTTTCCATGGGTGGCGAATAGCGGTATCTAGTACACGAATATATTTACCAGTAAAACCCTGTAAATTACGAATATCGCCATTTTCAGCTTCATGTATTTGTTGTTTATCAAAATCAGAAATATAACGAGGTTTTCCAAATACCCCGCCAAGCACAGGTACAAAAATTAACGCCATAAGCAAAGAAGCAGACAACACCGCAATGAGGGTAAAGGGTAAATACTTCATAAACTCACCCATCATACCCGGCCAAAACATTAGGGGGGCAAATGCAGCAAGTGTTGTGGCGGTTGATGCAATAATAGGCCAAGCCATACGCTGGGCTGCGCGGCTATAAGCAACTTTTTTATCTAGGCCTTCGCTCATGCAGCGGTCGGCATATTCAGTGACAACTATCGCCCCATCGACCAACATACCCACAGCCATAATCAGTGAGAACAACACCACCATGTTTAAGGTGTAACCAAACAAAGAGATGATTAATATCCCTGTCAAAAAAGCACCAGGAATTGAAACCCCTACCAAAAATGCAGTACGCAGCCCTAATATTGCCACTATCACCACTGCCACTAAAATAACGGCACTGGAGACATTATTTTGTAAATCATTGAGCATGGTGTTTACTTCAATACTTTGGTCGCCTGTGTAACTGACCATAATATTCGCAGGCCAAATTGCAGAGGCTTGCGCCGCAGACACCAGCTTCTTAATGTTAGCGACTGTCTCAAGCATATTTTCGCCGGGGCGTTTTTTCACCTCTAACGACACCGAAGATTCACCGTTTAATCGAGCAAAGCTACTTGGATCTTTGTAAGAGCGCCTTACCTGAGCCACATCTTGAAAGGTGATCACGCTTTCACCTTGCACTTTTACAGGCTGCTCCATGACATCTTTTACTGATTCGAACACCGAAGGTACTTTAACCGCGAAGCTACCTTTACCGTTGTCCATAGTCCCTGCAGGAACAAGCTTGTTATTTCGTGACAATAAATTAAGAATATCGGTTTGATCTAACCCGTAAGACTCCATTAAAAGTGGGTCGACTACAATCTCAACGATATCTTCTCGGTCTCCACCTATATCGACTTCAAGCACTTCGCTCAGTCCTTCAAGGCGATTTTTTAGCTCTCGGCCAACCGTCACTAAAGCGCGCTCTGACACAGGGCCCGACAGAACTACGGTAAGCGCAGCTTTTTGCCCTGCTATCGTAACTTCATGAATAGTAGGCTCTTCTGTTTCAGAGGGGAGCTTAGCTTTGGCTACGGTGACTTTGTCGCGCACATCAGCCAAAGCGGCAGCAGAATCTAAGCCAGCTATAAATTCAAGGGTAATGCTTGCAAACCCTTCACCAGAGGTGGCGCTCATTTTTTTTAGGCCATCAAGAGAACGCAGCTCACGCTCCATAGGCTTAACCAACATGCGTTCAGAATCTTCTGGCGATATACCATCATGGGTAATGGACACATAGATGATAGGAATTGGTACATCTGGCTCGGCTTCTTTAGGAATATTTACGTAAGTCACCACTCCAGACACCAACAACAACACAAATATCATCAATACCGTGCGGCTGTGACTTAAGGCTCCGGTAATAATGCTATTCATTGCGTAGCCTTTGAAGATAATGTTTGAGACTCTTTATAAACTTTGTCAGCATAAACCGCTTCAACTTTATCGCCATCACGTACAAAGCCATGACCTAAAGTAATCACATCGGCAGTTTCACCTAAACCCGATAACCACACGCCTTCACTATCACTCTTTACAATATCGATGGGCACAAATTTAACATGCTCATCGACTACAACTTTAACCCCTAAATTACCATCGTCATCTAATGTCATAACCGCTGGAGTAATATTAACAGCCCACGTTTTTTGCAGAGGTAAAGCTAATTCGGTGCTCATACCTGCAACTTGGGAGAAGTCTGGGTTTGGCACAGCCACTTCAACTTTAAAGGTGTTAGTTCCGGCTTCAGAAACACTTGAAATATAGCGAATATTCCCTTGCAAAAAATCACCAGACACCATTCTGCCAGATGCAGGCTGCCCCTTGGTTAAGCTCTTAATATTTGCTTCAGTGACTTGGGCGTTGATCACTAGTGGGTTTAAGTCCACCAGCTCAGCAATTTTATCGCCATCTTTTAATAGATCGCCCACTTCAACAAAACGCTGATTTAAAACGCCATCGAAAGGCGCGATAATTTCTGCTCTGGACAATGCCAACTCATACGCTCGTACGTCTGCTTTTGCCATTTCAAGATTAGCTGTGGCTTGTGCTAACGCGGTTTGTGACTGATAGCCTTTTTCTTTTAAAGATTGAGCACCTTTAAGCTCTACTTCTCTTTGCTCTAAAGTTGCCTTTGCAGCCGCTAATCGACTGGCGGCATCGCTACTTTCAAGGCTAACCAACAGTTGCCCTTTACTAACACGCTCGCCTTCTTGCACATGAATAACTTCGACTAAGCCTTTTACTTCTGAACGTAAACTCGCTATTCGATTAGGCTCGGTGCGGCCATATAAAGTAATTTCACGGGTCACTTCAGACGCCTGCATGCGCTCTACTGTCACTTTTACCAAAGCAGCATCTGCATGGGCTTTAGCTGGGGGCTTTTTATCTTCGGCAGTCAACATACCTGAGCCAACCCAAATGCATAACAACAAAAATATAATCAGCGCAATCCAAGCGGGTTGTTGTCTTAACTTAGTGAGTGTGAAGAGCATTAGAGATCCTTATAAAATTGACCGCGCTATATTAACTAATTTATAAAAAAGAAAGCAGTGAATTAGTGAAAGTAAATGTTACTAAATACGTATTAGATAACATGCAGCAATCTGAAAACTCAAAAACGCAAATCTAAAATCTTATTACGAGTGAAGTCCATGGATTTGATCAGTGTTTAAACAATTTAAATAATGAGTTTTGTTAACCTGTGGTGATTATTATTTAAAGGGTATTAAATATTGAAGAATTATAAAGAACTTATGATTAGTTAAAAGAACCAATCCCCTCGCTAAGCCCTTGTTCTGTGGTATACAATAAAATTTCAATAATTCTGGAGTGAATCATGGCAGATCCAATAACAACTTTCTTCGATGCATGGCAATGCACTGCGTCAGAACAGCGGCTTGAAAAGTTAGATCAATCGGTTAAAGACAAGATCAAATACGATGATCCACGTACGCCACAAACAATAGATGGAAAAACAGCTTTAAATGAATATGTTGGAATGTTCAGTGCGAACGCCCCAGGCTGGTCTGCCCAAGTAGTCGGCTGCGATACCACTGCAGGTATGACACGGGCTACCGTTGCTTTTGGAGGAAAGGGGCCTGATGGTAAAGACATGATTCAACACGGCCAATACTTTATTGAAACAGAAGACGGGCTAATATCCCGCATGGTTGGCTTTGTTGGAACAGGCCCAGATCTAAAAAAATAGCCTTTTAAAGGCTACTTGGGTTCCATTCAAATAGGTTTAATCGGCTGCAGACACATGTTGATCAACCATAATTTGGTTACCATCAGGATCTTCAATAATAAAATATGCAGGTCCAGTGGTTGATTCGTCAGCCTCAGTTAGCGGTGTAATACCACTTGCTTTTAACGTACTTTGAAGTTCACGAACATCAGTGAAGTTAGCAAGCTTATTGCCATTGTTATCCCAGCCGGGGTTAAATGTTAATATGTTATCTTCGAACATGCCCTGAAACAAACCTATGATAGTTTGTTCGTTTTGAAGCACTAACCAATTTTGAGCCTGATCCCCCCCTCGTACCGTAAAACCTAGCTTTTCATAAAAGACTCTAGATTTTTCAATATCCTTAACAGTGAGACTGACAGAAAAATTACCTAATTTCATAGCTGATTCACCTATATGAGTTGATGTTTGGGAAACTGGTGCTGTTACACAACCAGTTAAGAAAACTACAAATAATAAAATATATAACTTAGCTTTCATCTTAACCTCTTAGTTTAGTTCGTCTGTATCCTGTAATGACGCAAAGTATAATTAACAAAAAACTTTAGCCATAGTGGCGAACCAAGTTTGGCTAGCCCCATGAGCAGCTTATAAATAATTAACATTATTATTTTTTTATGGTGTAAATTTCTCTTGATTCAAAGTAGAAATATCAACCTCAAGTGCAGCAGCGATACATTTAAGCCATTCTAGACTTGCATTATTGCCACTTTCAATCCGTTGAATTGTGCGTACATTTAACCCTGATATTTGAGCTAATTGCTCCTGTGAAAGACAATGACTAATGAATAGTTATTTTAGAATCATTAAGTTTCTCTCTATATTCAAGAATAAAGAGTATTCATTAATTCTGTCATTGTCGATTACGTATTTAACCCGACATCTAACCGACTAGTTTGCTTACTAGGCATATTTTGTCCCAGTGACCGAAAGGAACAAATTTGATATTTTGGTATAACTCAATTATTCATCACTAAAATGCCACTTTTCATATTCCCACACAATAAATGTAGACTGAATAATCTGATCAATATGTTTTAATGACACAGCCTTAGCCCAATCAGTATTAAGGCTATATAAAGTGGGTGAATATAAAAACAATTATGTAGACAAATGCTATCGTCAAGACAATATTTACTTTCACCTTCTATTTTAGAAAGTAGTTACCTCTATATTGTGACTAACAACATCTCATCTAATGACTATTGGCTAAGGGTTGTACTGACATATATCCGGCCTATTCTCAGAGTCGTATCTTCGTTTTACTGTCTGGCCTTAATGAGATCAGCAATTACCAGTCTCAAACACCCATTCGGTTTTAAAAACCTTGTCGAGTACAGACTGTTGCGAAGTGCGGGAAATCCATTTTAAATACGGACTTACTTTTAAGTTATTGATTTTTAGCGATTTTTAAAAAACATACTTGTTAAAATTAAAAGTATTCCTTTTTATTTTCATAAGCCTGTTTGATATGTGCAATCAGTAGCTTTAATTTCTTAGGTAAGTATTTAGTAAAAGGATAAACCCCATAAACACCGAGTTGCCTAGGCTGAAACTCACTCAAAATTGGTACCAATGTCCCTTGTTGTAAATCCTCATAAACACAACAGCGTGGTACATAAACGATCCCAAAGCCAGCTAACGCAGCTTTACGTAATGCTTGAGCATTATTGGTGGCTAAACTACCACTGATGCGCACGCATTCTTCTACCCCATTTTTAGTAAAACGCCAATCAAACGAGCCTTGCGCTTGATAGGTATAAGCAAGGCAATTGTGATTTTTAAGCATCTCTAAGCTTTTTATTTCACCGTGCTTTTCTACATACTTAGGGGAACAACAGACTACCCAGTTTGACTGAATCAACGGCTTGGCAATCAGGCTTGAATCCTCTAATTTTCCTGTTCGTATAACAAGATCTAGCCCTTCTTCAAGCAAGTCAGCAAAGCCATTATCGAGTCGCATATCAACAGTAATATTGGGGTACATTTGACAAAACTCAGCGATAGCTTCTGCTAAAAGTAACTCTCCAGATATGGTTGGTACCGATATTTTAATATGGCCGCTAATGCCTTGGCTGAAGGCAGACACAGAAGCAATGGCATCACTGACTTGGCCTTCTATGTTTTTGGCATGAACATAAAGGTTTTCACCTGCTTCTGTTAAGCTAAGGCGCCTGGTTGTGCGGTGAATCAGTTGTACGCCAAGCGCTTGTTCTAGTTTACTTATTTTTTTACTTAACGCTGGGGTCGATAAGCCAGCTTTGAGTGCAGCCTTATTAAAAGAGCCGCTATCAACGACGTATACGAAGAGGGTTAAATCTGCTGAATTCAAAACTATTAAGCCGTTTTAAGAAATAGTTTATTATTTTATGTCGTATTTATTGCAAATAAAAGCATGATTATAATGAGTTATATGTTCCCTTAGAAGAAATACCATTATGCGACTTAAAGACTGCCATAACTTTCATGACTTCAGGACGTTAGCTAAAAAACGTCTGCCCAGTCCGATTTTCAATTATATTGATGGTGGCTCTGATGATGAGTCAACTTATCGCCGCAACACTGCTGCATTTGAAACCTGTGACTTAGTCCCTAACGTGTTGACCGGTGTAAAAGATATCGATCTTTCTGTGACAGTAATGGGGCAAAAATTAGATATGCCTGTTTACTGCTCACCCACAGCTTTACAACGTTTATTTCATCACCAAGGTGAAAGAGCCGTGGCAGCGGCAGCAGAAAAATATGGCACTATGTTTGGTGTGTCTTCTCTTGGTACTATCAGCATGGAAGAGATCGCCAAGCAAATTGATACTCCTCAGGTATACCAGTTTTATTTTCATAAAGATCGCGGTTTAAACCGTGCCATGATGGAACGAGCCAAAGCATCAGGCATACAGGTAATGATGCTAACGGTTGACTCCATCACAGGCGGTAACCGTGAACGGGATTTACGCACTGGGTTTTCTATTCCTTTTCGCCTGACCCTAGCCGGTATGTTGCAATTTGCAATCAAGCCCATGTGGGGCATCAATTATGTGACCCACGAGCGCTTTCAATTACCACAACTTGACGATCACCTTGATATGAGTGGCAGTGCATCTTCTATTGGAGATTACTTTACTAACATGCTTGACCCTTCTATGAATTGGGACGATGTAGCCGAAATGGTCAAATTTTGGGACGGCGAATTTTGCTTAAAAGGCATTATGAGCCGTGAAGATGCAAGAAAAGCGGTAGATATCGGTTGCACCGGTATTGTGATATCTAATCATGGAGGTCGCCAATTAGACGGCTCGCGAAGCTCTTTTGACCAACTTGCCGAAATTGTCGATGAAGTAGGCGATGAAATAGACGTGATTTTTGATAGCGGAGTACAGCGCGGTACCCATGTACTAAAAGCGCTATCCTTAGGAGCAAAAGCAGTAGGAATTGGCAGAATGTACCTTTATCCGCTTGCCGCGGCTGGACAACCAGGGGTTGAAAGAGCATTAGGTTTAATGCGAGCAGAGTTAGAACGAGGCATGAAATTGATGGGAAAAACCTCAATCGAGCAATTGTCGACTAATAACTTACGTTTTCGTTCCTAGTTTAGCTAGCCATAAAAGCCCAATAGCCCAAAGAAATAAAGACAGATATGGACACTTCAGTCGGGTCAAGTACGACTCGACTACTTTCCTCAATTTTGTTTTACATCAGCTTTGTATTACAGATAAATATTCTATACCAATTGGAACTTAACCTCCTTCAGAAAAACTCTCATGGGTTTGCCCTTGTCATTCAATAGTAGTTAACGTTTAATATTGGTACGTTAAATAAACGGAGTTATTTCAATAATGGAAGTTAAATTATTTACTAAGTCATTAAAACCAAAATTGAATTTTTGGATGCAACCTATTGGAGTCCCCCATGGTGTATTAGAAGCAGAAATTAACCTTTGGCTTGCATCAAAACCCGATATTGAGATAAAGAAAATTACTCAAACTCAAAGTGGCGGTTCATGGATGCCAGCGACAGTTGTAGTAACTGTTTGGTACCAATAGTAATGTAATCTGGTAGCCCGAAATGCCTAATCTCCAGCCCCACAATACCCTGAATTCAGCTAATCATGACACCCATTGCTAAAAACTCCTGAACTCTCAAACTCATAGCTCAGCAAAAGTTGTGCATTTCAACCTCGAAGCGGGACGCTGTTTTGTACTTTTTAAAAGTGGGTGTCTTTGTTATTTGTTTGTTATTTTCCTAAAAAGTATTGAAAAACAATTAAATGAATTTGTTGAACAAAGTGAAAGCGGCAACATATTACGCAGTATTCCTGATATTGGTGTCATTAATGCTTCGGCATTGTTAGCGGCCATTGATAAAGGCCAAGCGTTTAATAATGTGGCAGTTGCTCCATCACCCAGTGATACCCTGTGTTCAAAATACATTAAAAAGCCTGGCCCAACACCTCCCTCACAACTTGCTTAACATCCCCATAACGACAATGCTCGCAGCTCCCAAACCCTGCCACTTGCCTCACTTTTAAACGGGTAAACAAGGGCATGGTCATGGCGGTTAGAAATCGACAGTAGATAGATTCGGTTAAAGGCACATCGGTTTTATCAGCAAGGTGAGTTTGTAGCGCTGACATGGCCTCTGCCACTTGTGCTTTATCGGGTACTGCAATTGGGGTTGAGTATTCTAGTTTTGCCACTTGGCCGTTACAAACACTGCAATGGCCACAATGCTCGGGTGCTTGCTTGTCATCAAAGTAAGCGGATAAATTAAAGTTCAAGCATTTATCTAATTCAAAAAATCGCACAAGTGCGGCAATACGCTTCACTTCTTTTAGTTCGTTCTCTGCAAAATACTGGGCTAAGGTTTTAGCTAAGTCTGGTGCTAATAAGGCTTGTTGCTTAACTTCGTAAACATCGGTAATTAACCGAGAGGCTAGTTCAATATGATTGTGTTCGTGTAAATATTCTAAGGCTGTCACCACCCTACTGCGCACGGCTCCGTATGCTTGATAAATTTCATCAAAATTCACTACACCCCAAACCTTTTTCATAGCGGTATGGGTAAATACGGCATTGAGAAAATCACTTCGTTCTTTAGAAAACTGACTTAAAATTGTCCCTTTGTTTGTGATGAATTTATATTTAAACTCGGCAAAGTAGGCGTATAAAGGGCGAATGACTTTGGCAAGTTCAAGCTGCACCAATAAAGTTTTTAGGGGTAATTGGCGAATATTACTTATGGTCGACAAATTATTAATTTGGGTTTCCCATTGAAATTGCCCGTTACTATTTACATCTGAGCCTTGGGCGGCAATGTCATCTATGACTCTTTGAATAGCGGGCATGTCTGGGGTGTCACCATACACAAAGTTTTCTATGGTCACCAAGCCATCTAGATTAGCTAATACAGTGCAATTAGCAGCTTGCCCATCTCGGCCTCCGCGGCCTATCTCTTGGCTGTAATTTTCAATAGATTTGGGTAAATCGTAGTGCACCACAAAACGTATGTCTGATTTGTCTATCCCCATACCAAAGGCAATGGTGGCCACTACTACTTGCAGCTTGTTGTCCATAAAGTCTTGCTGAATGGACTGCCTAACATCACTGTCTAACCCGGCATGGTAAGCTTTTGCTGCGCAGCCATTTTGCTTTAAAAAACCGGCTATTTGTTCTGCCGTTTGCTGCAATGTGACATAAACAATTCCAGCCCCTTGCTGCTGTGACACCTGTTGTAATAGCGCCTGATTTTTATGGGCCTCAACTACGGGCACCACATTGAGGTTAAGATTAGAACGATAAAACCCTGTTTGAATTATGTCACCTGGGATAATGGCAAACCTGTTGGCCATGTCTTGCTTAACTTTTTTAGTGGCCGTTGCTGTGAGTAACAGTACCAAAGGTATCTTGAGTTCTTGCTTATAGGCCGGAAGTTTTAAATAGTCGGGTCGAAAGTTATGACCCCATTCAGAGATACAGTGGGCTTCGTCAACCACCAGCATAGATACTTGAATAGACTCTATAAACTGCCTAAAACGTTCGTTTTTAAAACGCTCTACCGACACCATTAATATTTTGCATTGGCCTGAACGCACATCGTGCATTACCTGTTTGTTTTGCTGAGCTGTTAAGGTCGAATCGATACTGGCCGCTGCGATACCTTTACTGTGTAAGAATTCAAGTTGGTCTTTCATTAACGCTAATAGCGGTGATACCACTAAGGTTAGATGGGGCAATTGGGTTGCCACAAACTGGTAACACAATGACTTGCCCGACCCAGTAGGAAATATAGCAAGTGTTGAGCGCTGATTTAATAGGCCATCTACCACTTCTTGTTGGCCAGTGCGAAATGCTGAGAACCCAAACAGGGATTGCAGTAATTGCGTGTGATCTGGATTTGAATTCATTTGTTGTACCTTCCTTGTTTACTGTCACTAAGCTTCAAAGTTTCAAGGCAAGGTTTGTTAGCTAGATTAATGGTCAGCGCCATTTAAGATTTCTCTAACTGATAAATTGCATCGGTAAGTGAATCCATTCTGTCTACCAATACTGCCTGAGCATCGTATAGTCCTTGATTATAGTAAAGACTCCCCATTTCTTTAGAAATAAAATCAATCAAGAAATCTGCATCAAATTGCCCAAGTTCTAAGTCTAACTCTGAGGACATAAACTTTTGTAACTTAGTGATAATTTGTTCTTTTTGTTGCGACGAAAACTCAATTTTTGACACTGATACTCTCCGAATAAATTGGAATAAAAAATAAGTGAGTGCTAACTTTCAAATAAGTTTACCTAATCAAGTAGGCTAGCTTGGAAGTTAACCATGCTTTGAGGTAACTGTGGATTTTCTAACGTAAAAAGTGTGCGCCCTGCTAAGCTAAATTTTTCAAGCAGGTTATCATGATTGTGATTAAAAATTGTCGAGAATTCATTGGTATCTTGTAAAGCCTGCAAGCCTTTTTGTAACCGCTTAGCCAACTCAGGACGGTTAGGATTAACGTAAAAAACAAGGGGGAAAGGATAATAAAGCATTAAAGATGGCTCTATGCTCAAGCCACCTAAAGGTGCTGCTAGGTGATTATATATGTCCTCAATTTCATTCACTCCTAAAGCCACATAATCAAACTCTTTGTGCTTAAGGCGATGAAACAATTCATCTAAAGAGCCTCGCTCAACCACTGGATAGTGGTTGTGCCTAAACAAGGCAGCATCAGCCCATGTATTAGGGATCCCGATACTATGTTGTTGTAATTGTGCTTGAGACCTAAATTTAGCAAACTGAGGTAATGAAGCGTCTCTAACTATCAAGAGCCTAAACCCCAACAACCCCTTGGTGAGTGGACTTGGGACCACTAGCTTGTTGATGCCATCAAATTTACTGTTACCTGCCACGGTAACTAACACATCAGCTCCGGTTTCAAACACGCGCCCTTCATCAGCCGCGCCGGGGTAGTCAGTATTGTCTATATAAACACTTGTTGCTTGTCCGTTAACGTCTGTTATGCGCAAACAAGCCTTTAGTAAGGCCACTTCATAAGCTTGCCTGCTGGAAGATTTATTGCCATTCCAAAAATGCACTCTATCCATCCGCTTAACCCCTTCAATAATCCACGTCGCCGAATTCAGGCCCATTTAAGTACTTAATGGCCATTAGCTAGCATACAATTTAATGCATATAGTTAACATTAAGGCCATTTATGCAACTTGCGATTTTTATTTTCTCTCGCTTACCAAGACTCTTTTTAGTCATACCCATTTGTCTATTTTTAAGTGCATGCACAAGTTCTGAGCAGTCGAGCGTCCCCTCAGTTGTGAAAATAATAAAACATGAAGGTAAATACTCACTATCTGTAAATGATGCACCATATGAAGTAAGAGGAGTAGGCCTAGGATTCAAAAACATTGAAAAAGTAGTCGCATTAAAAGCAGCCGGCGGTAACACCTTTAGAACTTGGGGTATGGAGCACATAGACAAAGAGTTGGCGATAGCTGAGCAATTAGACTTGATGATTGCTGTAGGCATTAGCACAGGTAAAGAGTTGTTAGGGTTTGATTACAATGACCAAGCCGCTGTCGCTAAACAATTTAAAGAAGTGACCGCTGCCATCGAGAAATATAAAAACCACCCTAATGTTTTAATGTGGGTTATCAATAACGAGCCTAACCTGCTATTTGATGACCAGGGTAAATTAAAAGATGTTAACCCTAAGGTGTACGCTGCCATGGGCGACATCATTGACTATATTCATGCAAATGATCCCAACCACCCTGCTACCTTTAGCTTAGCTGGCGCCAACCCTGCACATATACAGCAAGTTGTTAAATACGCCCCAAATATCGATATTATTGCGGTGCAAACCTATGGTGACCTAACCACAGTCCCCCAAAGCATTGCACAAAGTAAAGTGGATAAACCTTTTATGGTCACAGAGTTTGGGCCTATGGGGCACTGGGAATTACCAACAACCGAATGGGGCCGTGAAATCGAAGAGCCAAGCGCAGTAAAAGCAGCAGGCATGGCAAAACGTATGCAAGATGTCATCATTAACGACCAAACTGGGCACATAATAGGGTCCTTTGCTTTTTTCTGGGGCCAAAAACAAGAGCGTACTCCCACTTGGTATGGCATGTTCAATGAATCTGGCGAGCACACTGCCCGTATTGATGAGCTCACCAAAATTTGGACTGGGCAATATCCTAGCAACCGCGCACCTTTATCAAAGGCCATTACCATAGATAATACTGCAGCGGTGGATAATATTTATTTAAAGCCCAGGCAAACGGCCACAGTGAAAGTACTAGTGTCAGATCCAGATGACGACACTTTGTCCCATGAATGGGTATTAATGGAAGAAGTTAAAGCCCGTAGTCAGGGTGGTCACTTTGAAGCCAAACCAGCTGAACGTGTTTTAGAGATAATAAAGACAGACGTATACGCAGGCTCTGTTGAAATGATCTTTAAAGCACCACTAGAAGCGGGCGAGTATAGGTTGTTTAACTACGCATACGACGGAAATAACAACGTAGGTAATGCAAATATTCCATTTATGGTAAAGAATTAAAAACAACTAGAGACTAGAGCATCACTTTGCTCTAGTCTGCATGTTTTAGAACACGATATTTTGGAATGACTATGTCTAATCCCCCAAGTGAATTTACTAACTTTACCCCAGAACAACGCCTGACTTACTTAGTTAAAGAATGTGTCGCATCAAGTCAAGTTTGGATACTGACAGATGATGACGGCTGCGTCATGTTAAACACTGAAGACGAAGACTGCGCACCTGTATGGCCAAGCGAAGCTACGGCAAAAGCATGGGCCACAGGAGATTGGGAAGCATGTCAACCTCACGCTATAGACTTAAAAACGTGGCATAGTCGCTGGAGCCAAGGGTTAGAAGACGACGATGTAGCTATTGTGGTGTTTCCAGATGAAAATGATGAAGGGCTGGTAATGTCAGCTTTTGAGTTTGATTTAGAACTAAAAAACCAAGCTAGAAAATAAACACACGCCATACCGTCATCTGACTACAGCCTAATAAGAGTGACGGTATAGCTTTTAAAGCTTGATGATTGCAACAAATCTTACATTCAACTTTTGTTACAAATATTATTGTTGTTCAAAGGTTTCAAATTGATTAGGTAAAAAGTCCACTAGTCGTCCTGACAATCCCACATAAATTTTCATAGACTCTCCAAAAGATTGAAAGATTTTAGGTAGCATATCTTCAAGAGAATCATTACCCCGCTGCTTAGCTTGAGCTACTGCCAAAGGCATATCTGCAAAAGTGGTAAACATATACAAACAATGACTCAAATCTTTTTGTAGCTTCTGCATTTCTTCTTTTTTAGTCACTTGCATTTTATCCCATGCATGCTGCCACACCGCTTCAAGCTGGCTATGGCCTAACAACATTCCTTGGCACCACAGTGCTAAACATTTTTGTTCTGAACTACGCCTAACCCCAATACCTGCGGGCAATTGAATAATTTCATCACTCATATCTTTTAATTGATTTTGTAGTAACGCCATCAATAAATTGGTTAATTCATCCGCCTGCTGTGTACTGCTCAGTTGATTACTTTTTTTGATAACCCAAGGTAACCAAATTTCTGGCATGGGGATCTCTGGTGCCGCAGCGGCAGCGAACACGCTCCCTAGAATAAACTCAAAGGGGTGAACCACATCACTCAACTCTGGTGATGCACATAGTGCCCTGAGTTTGGTTTCTACACCTGATTCATTTTTGAACATACACAATTATTTCTCAAATAGTCATACCCACAATAAACCAGAAGCATGCCTTGAGTGCAACGGTAAATCTGCGACACCGCATCTTAAAAACCCCTTGCATCAAAAACCACAAGTTATAATATAACATTACCTTAATAACGAGATTGGTTGCCCATGTCGCACAAACTATCCACTACTTGCACTTTTGTTATGGCCGCCCTGCTCGGAAATTCAGCATTAGCTGCAGATAAAGTCATTCAAAAAGATGAAAATGACATCGAAACTCTAATAATTACAGCTAGCCCTTTAGAACGTTCTGTTCTTCAGTCAACTACACCTGTATCTATTTTAAGTGGCGATGAACTAGAGAAAAACCAAGCCGCCACTTTAGGCGAGACGTTAAAGTCAGTACCGGGTGTTAATAGCACCTATTTTGGCCCTGTATCCAGTAGCCCTATTATTCGCGGCTTAGATGGACCTAGGGTAAAAGTAGTTCAAAATGGAATGGACAGTTCGGATGCCTCACGAGTAGGACCCGACCATGTCACAACCAACGAAGCGAGTACTGCCACCCAAATCGAAGTACTTCGTGGGCCATCAACCTTATTATTTGGTAGTGGTGCCATTGGTGGTGTAGTTAACGTTGTTGACAACCGCCTACCGAAAACCCGCCAAGATGAAACCTCTGGACGTGTTAGTGCCTTATATGACTCTGTGTCAAACGAGCGCACGGCATCCACTGATATTAACGGTGGTTCAGGAAACTTTGCTTGGCACTTAGATGCCTTTAAGCGTAAAACCGATGATTATGATGTGCCTGAGTTTGCCCTTGAAGATGGTGACATAGTCGACACTATTGATAATTCAGATATTGACTCGCAGGGTTATACCTTTGGCGCGGGCTGGATTGGAGATGATGTAAATGTTTCTCTTGCCTATGGAAGATTAGAAACAGACTATGGTATTCCTGGACACTCCCATGATGATCACGAGCATGAAGATGAGGAAGACGAAGACCATGATGAGGAAGATCATGACGAAGAAGATCACGATGAAGATGAGCATGAAGAAGAGGAAGAAGTCTTTGCTCGTATGAAACAAGATAGGTTTCAGTCTGTAGTGGATTGGAAAAATATCTCAGGATTCTTCAACGAATTACATTGGCACAATACCTACACAGATTATCAGCATAGTGAAATTGAAGAAGGTGAAGTAGGTACAACCTTTAAAAATGACACCTTAGAATCACGACTTTGGGCTAAACATAAAATGACCAGTGGTTGGGAAGGGGTGGTTGGTCTTCACTATACTGATTCTGAGTTTTCAGCGGAGGGTGAAGAGGCCTTTACCCCATCTACAGACTCAACCCATGCCGCTTTGTTTATTCTAGAAGAAAAAACAGTGGGTAATTTTTTATGGCAGCTAGGTGGTAGGGTTGAAAGAGTTTCTCATAAACCTGATAACGACTTTTTCATTACAAGTGATGTAGATGCCAATTTTAAAGAGCTATCCTATACCGCTAGCAGTGCATCAGCAGGGTTTGTGTACAGTGTAAGTGACAATCAGTCTCTTGCTGTGAATTATGCGTTTTCTGAACGCGCTCCTTCTTCTTCTGAAATATTCTCTAACGGACTGCATATCAGTACCTCGACCTATGAAGTGGGTGCAGGTTATGATTTGGTTATTGATGATAGCGACCCCGATGATGTTGAGTTCACAGTTGTACAATCTAGTGATGCCGTTGACAAAGAAATATCTAACAACCTAGACATAACTTACAGAGTACAAGGTGATAACCTTCAAGCAAACTTCAGTGTGTTCTACAACCAAGTAGACAACTACTTGTTCCAACAAAACACTGGTTTGGAATTCCACGACCATGAAGAAGAAGAACTTGAAGAGGAAGACCATGAGGAAGAAGAGCACGAGGAGGAAGAAGGCACGCCAGTATATGTGTTCAACCAACAAGATGCGGTAATTTATGGATTTGAAGCAGATGTAGATTGGCACTTCAGTGAAAACCTACGTTTAAGTGGTTTTACCGACTTCACTCGAGCCAAGTTAACCGATAGTGATGATGGCAACGATAACTTGCCTAGGATCCCTCCGATGCGAGTTGGCGCTGAGTTACATTGGGAACAAGATAATTGGCACGCAGAGCTTGGCGCAACTCACTACGCTAAGCAGGATAAAATAGCTGATTTTGAAACTGAAACAGACGGCTACACTATAGTTTCAGCTTCATTTAACTACTATGTACCTCTCGGTGGTAATGATTTAACCCTTTATGTTAAAGGTAACAACTTAACTGATGAACTAGGTAAAGTGCATAGCTCATTTATTAAAGATGTCGCGCCTTTACCGGGTCGTTCATTTGTTGTGGGTGCTAAATATAACTTTTAGTATTCCTCAGTAAAGGCACTAACAAAAAAGGCTTAACCTTACGGTTAAGCCTTTTTTATTTCTGTAAACGCCTTTAACTAGTTAACAGTGCAATGGCTTTTTCTAGTTGCGAACGAGGGCAACCAAAGTTAATACGTACAAAGTTCTTATCGCCAAAATCAATACCCGGTGACGGGCCAATTCCTTTATCTTCAAAGTACTTTTGAGGGTTATCTACCCCTAGCCCACTGGCATCAATCCAAGCTAAAAAGGTAGCTTGAGGAGTCAGTAACTTAAGGCCATCGATTTTTGCAATTTCAGCAGCTAGATAATCTCTGTTACCACGTAAATAAGTGAGTAAGTCTTGTCGCCAATCTTCACATTCTGTAAAGGCAGCCTGAGTCGCGCTAAGGCCCATCACATTGACCCAAGGCACTAGACCCTGTGCAGCTTGATTAAAGCTTTTTCTTGTTTTGGCATCTTCAATAATAGCGAATGACGTCCCTAGTCCCGCAACATTAAAGGTTTTACTGGCGGCCATTAAAGTAATCGCTTTGCCTTTAAGGGCCTCTAGCTTTCCTGCTGGGATATGCTTGGCATGTTCATCTAAAATAATATCGCAGTGAATTTCATCAGAACAAAGCATGACATCGTTCTGCACACAAATGTCACTAATACGTTGTAACTCTGCTGCTGATAGAACCGTACCAACCGGATTCATTGGGTTACACACTATAAACAGTTTACATTTAGGATCAGCAGCTTGTTTTTCAAGGTCTTCAAAGTCAATAGTCCAGCGCTCATCTATGGCAACCGTACCAATATCGACTCTTTCTAAGCCATGAAGCTTAGGTGCTGCTATTAATGGCGGATAATTTGGGGTTTGCACCATAACCTTGTCACCAGGCTTACAAAAAGCCTTACAGACAACATTAAACGCAGGTACAACGCCTGGAGTCCAAACAATCCAGTCCGCAGAAATATTCCAATCATACTGCTGAGCCATCCACTTAACGACAGCCTCATTTGCTGGAGCATGATGGGCAGGTAGGGTGTACCCCATCAAACCGTGTTCTGTGCGCTCGTTTAGTGTGTCAAGAATAGCGGGGGCGCATCTAAATTCAGTGTCTGCGATCCACATAGGTAATATATCTCGGCCTTTGTACTTTTCCCACTTGTAGGCGTAGCTAGGAGATCTATTAATAATTTTATCAAATTGGTGCATGGATTTGTTCACTTAAAATGTTAATGATTTGGCTGATACAGGTTTCTAAACACTAGCTATTTAAGCTTCTGCATCGCGGATTAGGCGTTCAACTTTTGTAATAAAGTCATGGCTGTGGAAGGGTTTGGCAACAAAATCTGATGCACCTAGTCGCATAGAGTTAACCACTAAATCTTTGGTGGCATTTGCAGTTAACATTAGAAAAGGACACTGGGGGCTCTTTTCTCGTAATCCAGACAGAATATCTAAACCACTGACTTCGGGCATTAACCAATCACATATAACTAAGGATATATTATCTATGTTGTCATTATTAATGAAAGACAATGCTTCTTTACTATTCGAATAACTAATAATTTTACCTAATATCAGCTCTTCTAAAATAACGTTAATTAATTCTAACGTGACAGTGTCGTCATCTATGATTAATACGTTGCAGTCGTACACACATTCACCCTTTATTTACCTGTCTATCAAGTTTGATACATATTCTCTGTAAATAATAGGTCAATTTAACTCTGGTAAACAAAAAGCCCAGGATGACCTGGGCTTTATACGTAAATACTTAACCTAACTTGTCAGTGGCAACATGGTAACGCGGGTCTTCATTGAGATTCATCTCTACATATTGTTGAGCCTTTGTCATTAGTTGACGGCACTCTGGGCTAATATGCCTGATATGTAGCTTTTTCCCTTGTTGCTGATATTTATCAGCCAAGCTATCAATAGCGTCAACCCCAGAGGAGTCCCACACTCTAGATTCTTTAAAATCTATCACAACATCTTGCGGATCATTTTTTGGATCAAATAAATCTTTAAAATGTAAAACCGAACCAAAGAACAAGGGTCCATCTAATTCGTATACCTTCCAACCATCTTCGTCATTATGGGTGCGGGCATTAATATGAGTCGCATGTTTCCAAGCAAACACTAAGGCTGACACAATTACACCAACAATAACGGCTATGGCTAAATCGGCAATAACGGTTACTGCTGTTACTAAAAACAATACAAAGGCATCTTCTTTATTTACACCACGAATAATTTTGAAAGATGCCCATTCAAAGGTGCCTATTACGACGATAAACATCACACCCACCAAAGCTGCTAAGGGGATCATTTCAATCAGTGGTGCAGCAAATAAGATAAAGCCAAGTAACACCACAGCTGCAGTAATACCGGATAAACGACCCCGGCCACCTGAGTTAATGTTAATCATACTTTGACCTATCATGGCACAACCGCCCATTCCCCCAAAGAATCCATTTACTGTATTCGCTAAACCTTGACCCATACATTCTCTGTTGCCTTGACCACGGGTATTTGTCATTTCATCAATCAAAGAAAGGGTTAACAAAGACTCTATTAAACCAATTAATGCGATGATCACAGCTGTAGGCAAAATGATATATAAGGTTTCAAAGGTGAAAGGCACCATAGGAATAGCAAAGCTCGGTAATTCGCCTGCTAATGTTGCTGTAGCTTTTTGGTCTTCTGGCAACATATCACGCACAAAGTCGATTACGGTTCTGGCTTCTAAATCTAAAACTTGCACTAATACCGTCACGCCAACGATGGCCACAAGAGAAGCGGGTACGGCAGTGGTTAATTTTGGCAAAAAGAAAATAATGGCCATCGTTAATAAAACCAAACCAAGCATGATGTAAAGCATCTCGCCTTGCATCCACACTAAGTTGCCTAGCGAGTCGAAAATTTTAAATTGCCCTAACTGAGCAAGGAAGATAACAATGGCAAGTCCGTTTACGAACCCTAACATTACAGGGTAAGGAACTAAGCGGATAAATTTCCCTAACTTAAAGATACCAGCAACTATTTGTAATAAGCCGGCAAGCAAAACAGCGGCAAACAAATATTGAATACCATGCTGTGCCACTAATGCTACCATAACAACGGCCGTAGCCCCTGTGGCACCAGAAATCATACCCGGCCTACCGCCAGCGATAGAGGTAATTAACCCCATCATAAACGCGGCATATAAACCTACCATGGGCTCAACACCAGCGACAAAAGCAAAGGCAACCGCCTCTGGTACCAAAGCTAAGGCAACTGTGATCCCTGACAATACGTCATTTTTCACAGTACCGTCTTTACTGGTAATCAAATTAAACATCTTATTTTCCATTATCAGGGTTATAAAATTAAAGACGCGCAGGTTACCAGAATTTATAAAAAAGTTCTTTTAACAGATTGTTAAATAACAAATAAAAAGCATAAAAAAAGGCCGGATAACCGACCTTTTTTAAACCAGTTTTAAATTATTAAAACTATGCAACTATATCTAACAACTCAACATCGAAAACTAAAGTACTGTGAGGACCGATTGCTCCACCGGCACCCTGCTCGCCATAGGCTAGCTCAGCAGGTACATGTAATTTCAATTTAGTACCCACTTTCATGAACTGAAGTGCTTCAGTCCAACCTTTAATCACACCATTTACTGGGAATTCAGCAGGCTGACCACGGTCGTAAGAACTGTCAAACACAGTACCGTCTAAAAGTGTACCGTGATAATGAGTTCGTACTGTTGAAGTTAATGCAGGTACATCGCCTTCGCCTTGAGTAATCACTTCGTATTGAAGGCCACTGTCTGTCACAGTCACTTCGTCACGTTTAGCGTTTTCAGCTAGGTATGCTTCACCTTCAGCGATCACTCCAGCAAATTGCTCTGCTTTAGCAGCTTGCATACGCTCATGAATTTCATTGAAAGCAACACGTAAAGTGTCATTATCAACTTGCGCAGCTTTTTTCTCGAAAGCATCGGCTAAACCAGCTTGAACAGCTGAGATATCTAAACCTTCAAAAGGATTTGCAGCTAACTGCTCGCCCATTTGTAAACCAATTCCGTAACTCGCCTGTGTTTCAACTGTAGAAAATTTATCTGACACTATAACTCCTATCTCGCCCCCCTCAGTCATCTTGAATTGAGAGAATGGCACTTTACTTTAAAAAAGGGGAGTATATCGGTAAACGTCACTAAAAAGTATATTTTAGAGCGTAATTGCTTAGACAAATAGTTTACATATCAGTATCGTATAATTTGGTTTTTAATCAGTAAAGGAGACGAGTGTGTCACAAGTTTTAGATTCTCAATTAACAGGAACAGTCCGTAACTTAGGGGCTGTGTTGGGCGACACTATTCGTGAACAGCTTGGCGAGCATTGGTTAGACAGAATTGAAGCGGTGCGAAAAGATGGGCGAAAAGCTCACCAAGGCGACGAAGACGCAGCTAAACGAGTAAAGCAACTTTTTACTGAATTAAAAAATGATGAACTTCTCACGGTTGGTCGAGCCTTCTCACAATTCCTAAATCTAGCGAATATTGCAGAACAAGAGTTCAACAGCAACAACGACCAAAACGACCCCATTGATACTCTATTTAATCATTTAGATGAAGCAGGCATCCAAGCAGACACATTTGAAAAAGCACTTGATCATTTAAATATTGAATTGGTTTTGACTGCTCACCCCACTGAAGTGACACGTAGAACACTGATTCACAAACATAGCGAACTTGCTAAGTGCTTGAGTAAAGTCCATCAAAGTGAAATCACTGATACCCACAGAGATAAAATAGAAACGCGCATAGCTGAATTAATTAGCCAAGCTTGGCATACTGAAGAAATTCGTACTATTCGTCCTACTCCCGTTGACGAAGCACGCTGGGGATTTTCGGTAATAGAAAACTCATTATGGGAAGCCGTTCCAGACTTTATTCGAGAATTAGATAAACGTTTTGTTGATAAATTTGATTTATCCATTCCCTTAGACGTAGCCCCTGTTAAGTTTGGTTCATGGATGGGTGGTGACAGAGACGGTAACCCTTTTGTTACTTCTAAAGTAACAGAGCAAGTTCTACTTTTAGCCCGCAAGCGCGCTGCAAAACTCTTTGCTAAAGATATAGACTTTTTACAAGTTGAATTATCAATGAGCGATTGTGATGACGCCCTTAGATCTCAAGTAGGCGATGAACTTGAACCTTATCGTGCATTACTAAGACCTCTACTAGACAAGCTTTTGAATACCCATGAAGGTATTACTGAAAAGCTTAAAGGTAACAACGTAGATACCAGTGATTGGATTAGTAATAAAGAAGAGTTACTTGCTCCTTTGATGGCTTGTTATCAATCTCTACAAGCTTGTGGCATGACAGTTATTGCCCAAGGGCATTTGCAAGACACTATCCGTAGAGTGCATTGTTTTGGAGTGCATTTACTTAAACTAGATGTTCGTCAAGACTCAGAAAGACACTCAGATGTATTTTCTGAACTCACTCGTTATTTAGGTTTAGGTGACTATGGCCAGTGGAGTGAAGAAGACAAACAAGCTTTCTTACTTAAAGAGTTAGGCTCTAAACGCCCACTATTCCCATCTACATGGCAACCAAGTGAAGATGTTCAAGAGGTTATAGATACCTGTAAAGTTATTTCCAAAAATGGCAAAGATGGTTTTGGCATTTATATTATTTCTATGGCTAGCCTTCCTTCCGATGTGCTTAGCGTAAACTTGTTACTCAAAGAGTTAGGTGTGACTTGGGCAATGCCGGTAGCTCCTTTATTTGAAACCCTAGACGATCTAAATGCTGCCGCTAGCGTAACGAAAAAACTATTCTCTATTGATTGGTACCGTGGCTATATTCAGGGTAAGCAACACATCATGATTGGTTACTCAGACTCAGCTAAAGATGCAGGTGCTATGGCAGCTGGTTGGGCCCAATATGAATCACAAGAAGCCTTAGTTGCCCTTGCTGAAGAAAATGACATTGAGCTAACGTTATTTCATGGCCGTGGAGGTACAATTGGTCGAGGCGGTTTACCTGCACATGCTGCGATACTCTCGCAACCACCTGGGTCTCTCACTGGCGGCTTTAGGGTTACTGAGCAAGGAGAAACCATTCGTTATAAGTTTGGTATGCCTATTTTAGCGCAGCGTAGCCTAGCCCTTTATGCAAGTGCAATACTGGAAGCCCTAATTCTTCCACCTCCAGCACCAGAACAAGAATGGCGAGAAGCCATAACAAAAATGGCCGCTGATGGCCGTGACAATTACCGTCAAATAGTCAGACATGATGAAAACTTTGTACCTTACTTCCGCGTTGCAACTCCAGAGCAAGAGCTAGGTAAATTACCCTTAGGAAGTCGCCCAGCCAAACGTAAGCCAACAGGAGGTATTGAAAGTCTTCGTGCCATCCCGTGGATATTTGCTTGGGCACAAACCCGTATGGTTTTGCCCTCTTGGTTAGGCACTATGAAAGCAGTGCAAACTTCATTAGACGCAGGTAAAGGGGATACCATAAAAGACATGCTAGATAACTGGCCGTTTTTCTACTCCAGATTATCTATGTTAGATATGGTGTTTGCCAAAGCCGCCCCAAATATCAGCAAAGAGTACGATGATAATTTGGTCCCAGAAAAACTTAGACACTTTGGAGACGCATTACGCTCTGAGTTACAACTCAGCATAGATTTATTACTAGAGTTGCTAGATCAGAAAGCTGTAATGGAAAGCGACCCAAAAGGAACAGTTTCTATGAATATTCGGGCTGGCTACCTTCAGCCATTACATTACCTTCAAATTGAATTGTTGAAGCGTATTAGGTTGTTAGATGATGAAGAGCATGACGCTACACTAGAACGCGCGATGATGGTGACTATCGCAGGAATAGCTGTAGGTATGCGTAACACCGGCTAAATTTGCTTTAAAACATCTAAACCAACCTATTTACCCTCTTAGTAAATAGGTTGGTTTAATTTTAGTAATGAGCCTAATAAAACACTTTCAGCAGCAAACCCAACACTCCATTTCTATCAAATGAAATACCTTAGTGTTCAATATTGATAAGAATTAAATAGTAATGCTCCCCGTAAGATATTGAACCGCATTTCCTGAAATCAGTACTCGATTGGGAATCACCTTGCAATTAAGCACGCCACCGCGGCTGGAGGCTTGATATGCTTTGAGCTCATCTTTACCTAAGCGCTGCCCCCAAAACGGAGCCAAACCGGCATGAATAGAGCCTGTTACTGGGTCTTCATCACCGCCGTTGGCGGGCCAAAAATACCTAGAAACAAAATCAAATTCTTGGCTCTCAGATACAGAAGTCACAACGACATCCAGAGGCGCAAGCTCCTTTAATTTGGCATTATCACGAACCACAGATAACACCTGAGATTCTGAACCATACACAACAAAATAGGCCTGCTGATTACGGAAAACTTCGTTAGGTTCAATTGAAAGTCCAGATGTTAATGCGTCGGGCCATGAGTCTATTTTTTCTGGCTTATTGTTAGGAAAGTCCATTTGAATTTCCCCATCACCTTTTTTAACTATGGGAAGCTCTCCCACAGCTTTAGCAATAAAAGTTACAGTACTAAGCTCTGGAAATTTTTTGAATAAAACAAATGCTGAGGCCAGCGTAGCATGACCACAAAAGTCTATTTCTGTGATGGGAGAGAACCAGCGAATTTGATAACTATTAGTAGTATCTTTAACTAAGAAAGCCGTTTCAGAAAGGTTATTTTCTAGGGCAATAGACTGCATCTTTGAACCTGTTAGCCAAGTGTCAGTTACAATAACCGCAGCCGGATTTCCCGCAAACACAGCGTCAGTAAAAGCATCAATTATATTTATTTCAAGTTCCACTATATTCTCAATATTCAACCCACTCTTAGGGCTATTATTTAGGATTAGTAATGCCTTGCCTATTAAAATATTAATGAAAGGCATCAAAGCAGTGATACACACCCACAGTAAAAGGCGGCCCAGCACCCAATCATAATATTCGTCTACCACAGCCACTCATAGCAAACACATTTATCGTCTAAGCAGCTTGTAAACTCAGATTAAGTCTTTTATTCTCTGTGGCAATTAGTCCGTCGGGGTGCCTATATGTTTAGGCTGAGAGATGAATATCATTAACCTGGTGAATCTGCTCCGATTAGTATCGGCGTAGGGAACGGATATGCTGTATTTCAGCGTACTCTTTGCACACTTTCGTGCCTCCACACCCTATGTCGCTTAGTTAAATTTGCTCATATAGATGTCCGATTGTTCAATAGCTACACCTATCGCATTAACCATAGCAGGCTCAGACAGCGGTGGTGGTGCAGGAATTCAAGCCGACCTTAAAGGGTTTTCTGCAAATAGTGTATATGGCGCAAGTGTTATAACAGCCGTTACGGCTCAAAACACCCTCGAAGTGGCACGTAAAATAAGTTCCAATAACACCTTCCTTTAAGACCAATTATTTCACCGCCTATTGACAGGCCAATTGAAAACCCTTACAAATATAAGCCCACATAACCTAGAATTTATAATTTATTTCTAAACTAGTTAATGCTCTGTAGCTAAAGCCTATATAAGTGCACTTCTTTGGACCGACCTAGTACAATTTTAAGGATGTAAAAATGTCGACCTCATTTACTAAAAAGCCCTACCCAAAAGCTAAGTATCTATGCTTTAGTATACTATTCACTACTTTCTTTGTAGGGTGTAACAGCACTCGAGACCTAAATCCCAACAGTAAATCTAGTCATCAGCTCTCTATCAATACAACTAAGGACTTAACTGAGCGAATCGCTATTTCAGCAAGCGTGAATTTTCAGTCAGGAAGCGCAAAAGAAAGTTTTGATATGGACAGTGACACCGTTCAAATTGATGATATCCGCTTTGTGGGTAGTCCTACTGATCCAGTAGATTTAAACTATGATTTCGATTTAGTTACTAGCAAGCTTCTATTAGATTTTTACACAGTAAAAGGTGGGTTTTATGAACTCACCATATCACCGGGGCTGAGTTATGTAAGCTACGACTTAGACTTCAACGTTAATGAAGAACAAAACTTTATAAAAAAAATGAATAGTATCGGCTATGGACTCCAGATCAATAATAGATTCGCATTAAGCGATAATTTAAGTATTAACCTAAACGTAGCTCACTTTGCCACTAAATCAGATGAAATAGGCTATCTGAGTCTATATAGAGCTTCCTTAGATTATGCAGTTTACAAGAACTTAACCCTGGGCCTTGGCTATCAATATACTCGTGTGGGGGACCCATCTAACAATTACAATAATGGCGATAAATGTGACGATACTTCAGTAGCTGAAGAATGTAAAAACTCGGAAATAGAGCTAGAAGCTCAAGGTTTACTACTAAGCCTAAAGTACCTTTTTTAGAATAATTTAAAGTAACATGGGGGATGGTTTTAGTTTACTTCTAAATACTCCTATTTAATTTAGATGCAGACACAAAAAAGGCTCCCGAGGGAGCCTTTTTTCAATCAATAACTAAATATTAGTCAAGGATTTTAGCAACAACACCCGCAGTTATGACCGCAAGGTATTACGGAAATGCCGAGCATACAGGGATTGCAGTTATCGGCCTATAAGCCCACGTGACTCCGGGCGTCCTGCCCTACACCCTTCGGGCCATGCTGCGCATGTTCTATTTTGTTTCGACGGGCCGGCCCTCCGGAAAATAGTCACGGTGGTATCCGTTCTGGGTACCGTACAGAAGCTGCGGGCAATAAAAAAGGCCACCTAAGTGACCTTTCTTGAATTGCTTAATTTAGAACTAGTCTAAAATCTTAGCAACAACACCCGCACCT
>NZ_ML178722.1:0-115172 GCF_004360155.1 Paraglaciecola marina
TTTCACCTCATTAGTTCATGCCCATGCTGGGCGTACACAAAAACAGGCAGCAGGACGCTCGCAAGCTCGCGCCTCTGCTGTTAGCGTTAGCAATCTAAAGCAGAGGTTTATGAATATAATTTTAGTCACGGATATCTTCGGCAAAACACCTGCTTTAGTAAAGTTAAGTGAAGAGCTCAATGCAAAAGTTATTGTCGATCCTTATGGTGGTGTCGATATGGCTTTTAAAAATGAAGCAGAAGCGTATTCTTACTTTATGGAAAATATTGGGATTGAAGATTATTTGTCAATATTATTAAAAGCAACTGAATCAATATCTTCTGTTTGTACCTTAATTGGTTTTAGTATTGGGGCTTCTATAATTTGGAAGTTATCTGAAAAGCTTTCGGTTAAAAATGTAAATCGTGCAATTTGCTACTATGGTTCTCAAATTAGAAATTTCAAAGAGGTGAATCCACTGTTTGAAGTTGAGTTAATCTTTCCCAAAAAAGAGCTTCATTTTGATGTGCTGGAACTACAAAATGAGCTATCTAAAAAGAAAAATGTAAATACTACAAAAGTAGATTACTTGCATGGTTTTATGAATTTATATTCAACTAATTACAATCAATTTGCTTATAATGAACAGCTAAATTGGTTGCGAATAAATGCCTGCTAATCGGGTAGCCAGAGGTGTCTAACCTCCAGCTCCCACAACACCCTGCACCGAAACGTCGGCCCGGACGGCTCCGCACAGGGCGTTTCACTCAGGATGGTGAAGCGATATCCAACCATCACGCAGTGAATAAAGCCCTTCGGATTGTAAGTATTCAAGGGATGGTGCCCAATGACCGCTTATGGCACTAAGCCGTCAGTCAGATTGAAGTAAGTTCTACATATACAAAGGTAAGATTAAGTTCTGACTAAATTCACTTCAACAAAGCTCACATCTCCTTAAAATCAGCTAGTTTCTGATTTAAAGCGGCACTACTTTTGTCATCACTTTATTCCCCTTAACGTCTTTAATAGTCATAGAGACGCTATGCTTTGAAATTTCTACTACACCAAAATTAGCCTTAGCATAACTATCCCCTACCCTATGCTTATTGGGGCTAACCTCTTTCCACTCTTCTGTTAGCCCTGAGGTTGTCATTTCCCATAGCTCATTACCGTTCTGTCGCTTTATTTGACTCAGCTCACTCCAGTGGGTATCCCCGCTTACAATAATTAAATTTTCTACCTTGTGTTTCTCAAGTAAGTCTAAAAATCGTTGCCTTTCATGGGGAAAGTTAGCCCAAGACTCCCACCCAGTGAGTTCAGGTAAAAACTGTAAACTTGTGGCTAAAATACGTACATCTGCAACTTGTTGTAACTGTTGTTCTAACCACAACCATTGTGGCTCTCCCAGCATGCTAATGGACTTGTTTGTATGGGGTACGTAAGGACCAAGATTATTAGGGGCTTTAATTGTAATATAATCTTCTTTGTTCACTGATTTGAGTGGGCTGCGATTCCATCGTAAGTCCGGCAAAATTAACTGCACCTTCATGCCACTTTGATTCAAAATATGACTGGTATAAATGCCATCACTTCTGGTTCTTCTGGGACTATTTTGAGGTACATTAAAATAATCTAGCATGATTTGACGGGATGCTTCTTTTTGTGGATATTCAGCTCCTGCGTCATTTTCACCAAAGTCATGGTCGTCCCAAATCCCAATTAAAGGTGTATTGGCCAGCATAGTTTGCATGCCAGGGTGAGACCATTGCTTTTGGTACTTAGCTTCAAGCTCTTGCATATCCTCGGTATCACCGTAAATGTTATCACCCAGTAACACAAACAAATCAGCTTGCTCTTGATTCAAGGATTGCCAAATAGGCTGTGGCTTGTCTTGGTGTAAACACGAACCAAATAGTATTTTTACAGTCTCGGGGGAGCTGTGTTCTCCATATGCTACGGAGGCAAAAAAACAACAGGCTGTAAGCCAAATAAAAATAGGATATTTCATGCGTTTTTACTCTTCTCTTGTAATAGCTAACGGCTCGGCAATACCCTTTGAAAAATAATGGGGGTCAAGGTCAAGTAATCTAAGTGATGTGGCAGCCACCTGACTTAATGTAACGTCTGCTGTGTTTCTCATTTCACCTAGTTTTTTGATATCTGGCCCCATTGCAGCCAGCCAGATTTGATCCGCTCCAGCGATGCCATTTTTATACTGGCTTAAACCATTTAAATAACCTTTTACTGCTACTGGGCTAGCATGGTGCTGCCATGATGCGGCAGAGTCACCACGCCCGTGGTCAACCGTAATCACTAGATTGGTATTATCTTTATATTGCTCTATTGACTGCAGCAACTCCCATAACGTCTTAATAAACTGGTCTGAACGATTGGCTCCACGTAAATACTCTGGATAGTTACCTTGATGGGCAAAATCATCGGTTTCACCTAGCGCCACATATATCACTTTTGGCTGATGGACCAAGATATATTCCTCGGCAAACCCCACCGTAAAGGCATCTAACCGCACGTTGTGCCAAGGGCTCGGGATGTCTTTTTGTAGTTCATTTAACCACTTTGCTTTATCTGATAACTCAGGCCATTTAGCTGACTCGAATCCCGCATTAATTGGCACTTTACTACGGTCCCGATTGACGATAGCAGGGAATACATCCCAACTTCCAAATGCAGCCACTTTATCTTTATAACTTGATTGCTTGTTTAGCCATTCTAAAATGGTAACGTTAGGATTATTAATGGCTTGGTTGGAGTTGATGTTAGGGTCTGCTTTACCTGTTAATAGCTCATTGTAACCAGGATAAGAAAACCAATAATCATTAGTCACATGCATATTCGAACCTAATTCACGATTACCTATTAACACCCCATTTTTAGCAATTACATTCCATAAAAAAGGCATTAACTTTTGGCGTCTTTCAATTGGGTTAGCTGCCCCAAATTGCTTTTCTAACGCTGATTTTGCCTGCTTAAAGCTTTCTAAATCGATAACATCATCTTGATACCCTTGAAAAACCTCTTGCCAACGCAGGCCATCAATACTCACCAAAAGTAAGTTATCCGCCCCTTTAACGGGTGATATCAAACAGCATAGACATAGCAATATCAGTGGTTTCATGAGCTTATATTCCAACTAAGTAAAATAAAAAAGGACGAG
This sequence comes from Paraglaciecola marina, assembly GCF_004360155.1. Taxonomy (GTDB): domain Bacteria; phylum Pseudomonadota; class Gammaproteobacteria; order Enterobacterales; family Alteromonadaceae; genus Paraglaciecola; species Paraglaciecola marina. The sequence goes on from NZ_ML178722.1 coordinate 3,155, forward strand.
CCAAAGCCCGTCCCAAAGTGCTACAGGGAACTTTTGTTTAAAATACAGCTTTTATATTAATCGCAGCTGTTCTTGGTGCTCCCAACCATGCTGCGTTTGTCGCTACCGTTCCTAGGTAGCTTTCATCAAATAAGTTATTGACTGTAAAGTTTATTTCTATGGAATCTACAGACTTACCTAGGTCATCAATTTGAGTACTAAAGTACAAATCGCTGACTGTGTAAGCATCTACTGCTGAGGTGTTCTCTTGATTCAACCAGCGCTCTCCAACATATTTAGTACTTAAACCTGCTGAGTGATTACCACGTACCCAATCAAGACTTAACACTCCCATTTGTTCAGCAGCACCAATTACACCATTACCCAAAATAGAAGTTTCGCCATCTGCTGGCTTGTCGGTATATTCTGAATTGTTGTTGGTATAAGACGCGAACACACTAAAGTTGTCTGATATTTGATAAGTTAAAGAGACTTCAATACCGGTAGATTCAATACCACCATCATTAATGTAGCCACCAGCGGTTGACTCCAAGAAATCAATACCGTCTTCGCCATCTTCAACGCTAACAAAAGTAATACGATTATCGAACTTAGTGGCATAGTAGGTCAGGTTAGCACTCAAGTTTTCTGAGGAGTAACGTAACCCCATATCAAAGTTATCAGCGGTTTCCGGCTCGACTAGCGTTAAATCAGCATCGTCTCGCTCTAACACTGCATCTTTGATTGCTGCATAGTTTTGTGCAAAACCAGCAAATACCTCTAAACCATCAACTGGCAAGGGTGCAACAAAGCCCGCTGATAACAACAGGTCAGAATCAGAAGATACCCCTTGATCATTGGCTGAGTTAAACCTGTCATTTTTAGATACATCAACCAAGAATTGTTTGACACCCAAATGAGCTTTGGCAAAACCTAAGTCCAATTCATCTTCAAGGTAGAACATAGTGGTTTCTACCGGGAATTCACGGTCATATTGCACCCAGTAAGGGGTTTCATCAAAATAAAAGCTAGTCGCAGAGTCAATTATTTTGTGCCAATCACGGCTTTCGTCACGAGTGTAATCTTCATACCAGAAACCACCTCGTAAGGTGTTATCCATATCTGCTATACGGGCATCCCAAATAAAATCACCATTAATACCTACACGTGTTTTTTCATAGTGAGTGTGACGATAAGAGCCTACAGGTATTGCACCTTGCTCATAACAACCTGGGTCATATTCTGCACCCGCACCACCGTATGGGAAGCTGATAGAGCTTTCACATCCATCAATTGGGCTCAATTGCACACCAGCACTGTCTACAAAGAAAATCTGTCCCAGAATATCCCCACCGTATACTGTATTTCCAGATACCACTTCTGAATGACCAACACCTTCACCATCTGCAGTTACATCCACCAAATACGGTGGTACCCAATCACCACGGCCTTCATTGTTGTGGTAATAAACGTTAGTACTAAAGGCAACATCACCTATATCAAAATCTGCTTTTAAGTAAGTGAAAAAGTTTTCTCTTAAGGTAGACCAACCACGGCGATAGGCTTGATCTTGATATGGAATACCAGTCCACTCACTGGTTAATTGGTCCCACTCTGAGTTCTGTTCAAATTGCGCTAAGCCATAAATACGTTGGTAATTATCTTCATGGGTATCGTCGTAAGATGCATATGCCGTTAAATCTACATCACCTACCGTACTAATTACTTTTGCCGCAAAATGGTCACGTACATTCTCAGCAGCTTGATCCATCCAATCACTACTTTCTTGATTAGACATGCTAAACCAAGCAAAAGTGTCTTTAGCAATTTCACCTGTTTCGTAACGAGCAAAGAATTTTCTACCATCAAACTCAGCAAAAGTCGTACTTACAACCAAACGCTCTTCTAGCCCAGGATCAATGGTGACAAAGTCAAGTGTGCCGCCTAAGGCTTCATGGGAGCGAGATGCTATGTCAGCAGTACCTTGTGACACGTCCACTCTGGCTAAATTTTCAGTGTCGATATAACGGTTGGCTTTTGCGCCGCCACCATAGTTTGAATTGCCGTTTGCGATGCCATCCACTGTCATCCCTATTTGTTGCTGCGATAAATCCACTTGAAAACCACGTATCGATATACTCGTAGACCAGTCATCTGCTCCAAAGGTATCCCCTTCATTTATCAGTACACCGGGTAAGTTATCAATAGTAGCTAACACGCTAGTCATTGAAGTTTGTTGTTTGATCATCTCTTCAGATGTTTGGTTGTTTGCGTAAGACACGCTTTTACCCACAACGGTAATGGCTTCGACTTCTTGCTCTTCATTATCTTGAGCAACAACAAGGCCAGAAGTCGCGTAAGAGCTCAATGCGACAGCAATAGATATTGCCAGTTTTTTGCGGTTAGTAGTTTTCATGGTATCTCCCAGTATGTTTTTATAGTGGGCGATAATTTGAAGGTTTTATATGAAGCTGAGATGTACAACTGATGACGCTTAAGTGACTTTTTTACTGCATATTTATGCGGTTTTAGTGACACTTTTGTGTCACTAAGCCTTTACTGATGATTGTTTTAAACCAATCAAATATAACTATTTTTCGATGAAATACGTACCCCAGCCATCAAACTCCACTTGATGTTTTTCAGCTATGGCAAACAACTTTTTGGTATCTTGATCGATTAAACTCACATCTAACATACGCTCAACTACTGCATCAAAACAGAAAACTTCACCGCCATCATCTAGCTCTAATTCTTCTGCGTCTCCAACTTCAAACCCAGCTTTAAAGGCATCTACAGCTGCTTTTTCAAGGGCCTCAAAATCCACGCTAGCAAAATGATACTCTATGGTATGTGCCTGGCTATTATCACTACCATCTTCAATTAGGGCAGCAACTGTTTCTTGATTAAACTCAAACCACTCAGCTAACTCTGATTCTGCTTCTAAACTCATACTAATACCTTTTGATGGGTGAATATTTAAGAATTGTGACTTTCAATTTCTGTATCTAAGACCTTTATCATATCAGCCATTTTATTATGAAAATATGCCATATTGTCTTTTAAGGGTTTATCTTCATCCATATACTCTGGCTCTGACAATGACATCAATACCGTACCGTTATTCCAACGATTCAATTTAATTTTTTGATGTAAGTTGCTCGCAGCGACTACCACAATAGGCTCTTTGGTTTCTTCTGCAATACGAAATGCCCCTGACTTAAAAGGTAATAATCCACGGCCATAACTTCTGGTCCCTTCAGGGAAAAACCAAACTGACAAACCTTTCTCTTTAATCTTGTCAACGGTAACTTGTAACGTACCTCTGGCTTTTCCCGAATTTTTACGGTCAATCATAATATTGCCAGTTAGCCAGTAAGCTTGGCCAAAAATAGGGATCCACTTTAGGCTTTTTTTACCAACTGTTACCGTGCCTTTTTGTGCAGCTTTGCAAATTGTCACTAGGTCATAACTATTTTGATGATTCGCTATATATACAAACGGACCACCTTGCTTAACACTCTCAGGTACCCTAACTTCCAATTTTAAACCTAAAATCACTGAAATTGAGCTGTATAATTTACCTGCAACGTATACGTTATCACGATGAAAAGGTCGCACTAAACACACAAGCAATAATGCTGCATTTACCAAAATAAAATAACAAATTAAGGCGATTATTCTAATCAGAGCTAACATTCACTTATCCGGAAATCGAAATGGGTGCCGAGTATACGCACTTTTTAACTTATACCCAAACCACTTAATAATAGTTTTTAAACATTACTTTCTGTTAATTTCGCAACACTATTTGCTTGAAAGGAATGAATTAAATTACTATTCGGCCGATACTTATCTCAATAGATAAAATTATACTAAAAGGGCGCGCTTTAAATGCAAATATTCAAACATGAAGATCTTGACGAAGACATTTTGACAGACTTGTTGGAGGAGATTAATGAACTCTATGAAGCGAGCGAACAAACCCTAATAGAGTTAGAACTAAAACCTACTGATAATGAGTTACAACGTTCATTGTTTCGTTCGATTCATACAATCAAAGGTGATTTAGGCTTAGTTAATTTCACCCCGCTTATTCCACTATTGCAACATGGTGAAGATTTACTTGACTACTTACGTAAAGGGCAAATTCAATACACCAGTAACATGAGTGATTTGGTCTTACTAATAATGGACAAAGTAAAATTATTTGTTCAAAGCTGTATTCAAACAGGGCAAGCTGAATACGATAAAGACATGTATGAGCGGCTTGTTGCGGCAATTATTTGTATTACGCCAGACAATAGCAATGACCATGAGCAGCTTTTAGCTAAAGCTGTTTTAATTCTTGACCCTAGCTTAGATCTAGGAATAGAAATTAATGATGCAAGCACTACAGAAAAACCTGCGTCTTCTGCTCCTGCTAGCGTAGCAACAACCGGGATACCTAAATCAATTACCAATATTGAACGTGAAGATTTACTGTTCTTTCGTGAATTGATGAAGCCAATAGAAAAACGCTCAAGATATTGGGAAGGTAGAGGCGATAGGATCGCAAAGCTTGCTGGCTACATTAATAAAATAGCGGGCTCGCCAATAAATGAGGTGCAGCTTGCCGTAGCCTGCTACATGCACGATTTTGGTATGGCCTTTATGCCAGTTAAAGTTCTACATAAACAAGAGCAACTTGAAGAAGTGGAATTTAACCTTATGCGCTCACACGTTTATAAAAGTGCTCGTCTACTAGAAAACCTAACGCAATGGGATGAAGCCCGAAAAATTGTAATGCAACATCACGAGCGCATTGACGGCAGTGGTTATCCTTTGGGTATCAAAGAAGATGATATATGTGACGGAGCTAAACTATTAGGAATATTAGATACCTTTGACGCCATTACCCATGCGCGAGCACACGAAGCACACCTACAACGCCCTAAGAAAAAGGCGGTTATTGAAATAAACCGTATTGCCAAGGGGCAATTTTCCACAAAATGGATGCAAGCATTTAATTCAGGCATGGCAGCCTTGTTAACCAAGTGAGCCAACATAGCTTTTCTAGCTAGGTTGGTTGATATTAGTTTTACAATCAAAAACGCCAAGTTGTATAACTTGGCGTTTTTATTAAAACTAAGCAAACTCAGTTACATATTTAGCTCTTTCAGTTTTCGGGTTAATGTATTTCTACCCCATCCTAAACGTTTAGCCGCATCTTGCTTATGCCCATGAGTGTAGTGCAATGCTCGCTCTAATAATATTTTTTCAAAACTAATAATTGCTTCATCCAATATATTATTTTGCCCAGCTTGCAGCTGAGCATCAGCCCAACTTGCTAAAAGCGTCTGCCAATCACCGGATTGTGAACTCTTTTCAATAGACACAGGTTGTTGATGAATTTCTGGGGGCAAATCATGGGGTAATACTTCTTGCCCACTAGCCATAACCGTCAACCAACGACACATATTCTCTAATTGGCGAACATTGCCTGGCCAAGGTAAATTTGAGAGTATTTTTTTGGTTTCTTTTGATAAAACCTTGATCTCAACATCTAGCTCGATACCAGCGGTTTGCAAAAAGTGCGCAGCTAGCAAAGGAATATCTTCTCGCCTTTCACTCAATTTAGGAATATGGATACGAATAACATTCAGGCGATGGTATAAATCTTCACGAAACTTACCTTCTGCTACTCTTTCTTCTAAATTTTGGTGAGTTGCTGCAATTATTCGCACATCAACGCTAACAGGGTTATGCCCACCCACTCGATAAAACTGACCATCTGCCAATACCCGTAGCAACCGAGTTTGCACATCTAGAGGCATATCACCTATTTCATCTAAAAATAAAGTTCCTCCATTGGCTTGCTCAAACCTCCCTTGCCTTGCCGCTTGGGCTCCAGTAAAGGCCCCTTTTTCATGACCAAATAACTCAGACTCAATTAAGTCTGCAGGGATTGCCGCCATATTCAAGGCTATAAATGTTTTATCAGCTCGAGGACTATGTCTATGTAAAGCATGGGCTACTAATTCTTTACCCGTACCTGATTGCCCATTAATTAGCACACTAATACTTGAACGAGAAAGTCGCCCTACGGCTCTAAACACTTCTTGCATCGCCGGAGCTTCGCCAATAATTTCAGTGGCTTGTGTTACCTCTGGCACTTGATTCTGTTTTAGCTGCTCCCTAGCATGAACCAAAGCTCGCTGCACCAAACCCACAGCTTCATCTATATCAAAGGGTTTAGGTAAATATTCAAAGGCACCACTTTGATAAGCATTAACTGCACTATCTAAATCTGAATGGGCCGTCATGATAATCACGGGAATATTCTCGAATCGTTTATGCACTTCTTCGAGTAATTTCATACCATCCATTTGCGGCATGCGAATATCAGAAACAATCACCTCAGGTGGTTGCCCCGTTTCTAGTTGCAATAATAAATCTTCTGGGTTCTCAAAGCTGAAGCAAGGAATATTGGCTGTTTGTAACGCCTTTTGTAATACCCAGCGAATCGAGCTGTCGTCATCGACTATCCATACTGGTTCTGCACTCATTTCTGGACTTCCTTTTTATCAATTGGTAAATAAATGGTAAACGCGGTTCTACCTTGCCAACTTTCTACTTCGATTTTACCCCTATGATGACCAATCAGTGTTTGTGAGATTGAAAGTCCCAATCCACTGCCGTCTTTTTTACTAGTTACCATAGGATAAAACAAAGTGTTCTGAAGCTCAGTAGGTATACCCGGTCCATTGTCGATTACTTGTATTTTGGCACACAATGGAAAACATGCTCCGTGCACAATTACTTGTCGCTCAATACGAGTCACAATTCTAATTTTCCCTGGTATCTCTGGATGCTCTGACAAAGCCTGTAAGCTATTGCGCACAATATTCAGGGTTGCCTGTTGCATCATATCTTGATCTATATACACATCAGGAATACTAGGGTCATAATCACGGGTTATCGCGACATTATGACTTAAGTCTAAGTCAACCAAAGCACATACTTTTTCTAACACTTTATGGATATTATGAGACTCAAAGTTAGGCCTTAAATTAGGACCCAACAAACGGTCTACTAAATTAGTCAACCTGTCAGATTGATCAATTATAATAGAAGTAAATTCAATCAAATCAGCTGAAACCAATTGTTTTGAAAGTAATTGAGCCGCTCCTCTAATTCCACCTAACGGATTCTTAATTTCGTGGGCTAATCCACGCACCAACTCTCTCGCTGCACGTTGCTGTGCCCATTGGTGATTTTCTTGACTGATCTTTTTTTGTTGTTCAACTAAACGGATTTCAATCAATAACTGATATTTACCATTTTCGGCAATATTGGTAATTGAAACATCAGCTTGGGAATACCTACCATCTGTAAATTTAAACTGCACTTCGCTGTCGGAAAACACCTCACCATATTGGGTAAAGTTTTTAAAGCGGGCAAAATCTAAACTCGAGGTAGCAACAATTTGATGAATAGGGCTATTAATCAACAAGTTTAAACTACGCTCAAAAAAAGCTTGGGCGGTATGATTGGCGTATTGAATACGTAACTTGTAATCAAGCAATATGATGCCAGTAGACAAGTTGTCCAACAAATTTTCAGAGATGGTAAATTCAGACATAAGCTCAGTATATTCATGCACAAAATTAGTGCAAGGCAATTATTTACTACTTCGTAATTACTACTAACTTATATAAAATATGCCTAATTGGCATTAGTTAGGAGTGAAAAGTGCTGACGCTTTATGTAAATAAAAGGTCTGCAACTCTGATGATGCAAGGATCTTGCCTGAGTTGTTTAAAAACTTCACTTCAATCTCATGGGCTCCACGTTCTAAATTTTCCAATCGAAACGAGCCACTACCTTTAGTGCTAACCAATTGATTATCAAGAAATAATTCATACTTACCTGGGGTATCAGGTGATACTTGTGCTTTCACTGTAAGTTCACCAGAGTTATTTCGTATAGTTTGTTCTGCCACTGGATTTAAAATGCTGACAGTGTAGACGATAACTTTCTCTGGTTTCTTATTTGGATCGCTTATATTTGGCTGGGTATTCGAACCGTTAAGTGTCGGGATCACTGCACTATTAACGGCAGATAGATTCACTGAGGTTGCACCTTTTGAGGGGATGTCAGTATAAACTACGGTTCCATCTTCTTTTACGGTCTTATATATAACGTTCGCAGATGCAGTTATACATAAGAGTAGTAACCCAATAATATATAGTAATTTCACTATTACCCTCTGACATTTCAATACATATCTAATAGCTATGGCTAAGTGTAGCCTTATTGAGAGCAAAAAAAAGCCCGTAATTACGGGCTTGTTATTAAATGATATAACTAACGAGCTTCTTAGTTATTAAACACTGTAGTACATGTCAAACTCAACAGGGTGAGTTGTCATGTTAAGTAATTGAACTTCTTCCCGTTTAAGCTCGATGTAAGCGTCAATCATGTCATCTGACATTACGCCACCAGCCGTTAAGAATTCACGGTCATTATCTAGTGCATCCAAAGCTTCTTCGAAAGAGCTAGCAACTTGTGGGATAGCCGCTGCTTCTTCAGCAGGCAAATCATACAAGTCTTTATCCATTGAATCACCAGGGTGAATTTTGTTTTTGATCCCGTCTAGGCCAGCCATCAACATAGCAGAGAAAGCTAAGTAAGGGTTACACGTTGGGTCAGGGAAACGAACTTCAATACGACGCGCTCTATCAGATGTTACAAAAGGAATACGGATAGATGCAGAACGGTTACGTGCTGAATACGCAAGCATTACCGGCGCTTCAAAACCAGGAACCAAACGTTTGTACGAGTTAGTCGATGCGTTAGCAAAAGCATTGATTGCTTTAGCATGTTTAATGATACCGCCAATGTAGAACAAGGCTTCTTCAGACATGCCTGCGTACTTATCACCAGCAAAGATATTTTTACCATCTTTAGCAATAGATTGGTGAACATGCATACCAGAACCATTGTCGCCAACTAGAGGCTTAGGCATAAAGGTAGCAGTTTGACCATAAGCGTGAGCAACGTTATGAACTACATACTTATAAATTTGAACTTCATCAGCTTTCTTAACTAAAGTATTAAAAAGACATGCGATTTCATTTTGACCAGCGGTAGCTACTTCATGGTGATGAGCTTCAACTGTTAGGCCCATTTCTTCCATAACCATACACATAGCTGCACGTGTATCATTTGAAGAGTCGACTGGAGGAACTGGGAAGTAACCACCTTTAACACCAGGACGATGTCCCATGTTACCTTCTTCAAACTCTGCCCCTGAATTCCACTTGGCTTCAGCCGCGTCGATTTTGTAGAAAGAACCTGACATATCAGTGTGAAAACGCACATCATCAAACAAGAAAAACTCTGGTTCAGGACCAAAGAATGCGGTGTCACCTATACCTGTAGACTGCATATAAGCTTCTGCTCTGTGAGCAACAGAACGTGGATCACGGTCGTAGCCTTGCATAGTGCTTGGCTCAAGAATATCACAACGAATATTAATTTGAGTTTCTTCTGCAAAAGGGTCTAAAACAGCAGTTTCTGCGTCAGGCATCAACACCATGTCTGACTCATTTATGCCTTTCCAACCAGCAATTGAAGAACCATCAAACATTTTACCTTCTTCGAAGAATTCATCGTTAACTTGGTGAGTAGGAATAGCAACGTGTTGCTCTTTACCTTTGGTATCTGTGAAACGTAAATCAATAAATTTAGCTTCACTTTCTTTTATTAGGTCTAAAACCTTTTGTGCTGACATGGATGTCCTCCAGATTAAAAATACAATATTTGCTAATTAAGACCCAACTTTAGACCCTAAGAAACATATGTGTTGCGCTCGAAAACCATAATCATGCCATATACTGGGCTTTTTGGAATGCCTTAAATCAAGGTTTTACATTTTCAAGGGATTTTAAAACCGCCCAAGTCAATGCACCAAAATAAAACAAACCCGCACCAAGATGGACATAACTATTTATAATTTAAGGAAAACAAGTTTAAAATGTTAATAGCAAGTTATTAAAATGCCGCTGCAATTTTTATTTAAGCCAAAATGCATTTGGTATTCGCTTAATGTTTGATAAAACTGTACAATCCGCGCCCATAAAATTTCAGTTAATTTTGCGGCCAGTTTCAAACGAACAACCGCCATTACAGAGTAAAGCCAATGAGTGCATCTACCACCTCAATCGAAAACTTGAGGAATATAGCGATAATCGCCCACGTCGACCACGGCAAAACCACCTTAGTTGATAAGTTATTACAACAGTCAGGTACATTAGAAGAAAATCGCGGCGAAGCCGAAGAACGTGTGATGGACTCGAATGACATCGAAAAAGAACGTGGTATTACCATTCTTGCTAAAAACACAGCGATTAAATGGAACGATTACCGTATTAATATCGTAGATACTCCGGGACACGCCGATTTCGGTGGTGAAGTTGAACGTGTAATGTCTATGGCTGACTCAGTATTATTACTAGTTGATGCACAAGAAGGCCCAATGCCGCAAACTCGCTTTGTAACACAAAAAGCATTTGCTCAAGGTTTAAAGCCAATTGTTGTTATTAACAAAATAGATAAGCCTGGTGCTCGTCCTGATTGGGTAATGGATCAAGTATTTGATTTGTTTGATAACCTAGGCGCAACAGACGACCAACTAGATTTTGAAGTAGTTTACGCATCAGCGATTAATGGTTGGGCAACTAACGATTTAGACGTTGAAAGCGACACCATGACGCCTTTGTTTGAAACTATCATCAAACACGTTAAGCCACCTGCTGCCGATATCGAAGGCCCTTTCCAAATGCAAGTGTCACAACTTGATTACAACTCTTATGTTGGTGTTATCGGTATAGGTCGTATTACTAGTGGTTCGGTTAAGCCAAATCAGCAAGTTACAGTTATTGGTGCTGACGGCAAAACACGTAATGGTAAAATAGGGCAAGTACAAGGATATTTAGGCCTTGAACGTCACGAAGTAGAAGCAGCAGACGCCGGTGACATCATTGCAATTACAGGTATTGGCGAACTTAAAATTTCAGATACAATCTGTGATCCAAATAATGTTGTTGCCTTACCACCTCTTTCTGTTGACGAGCCAACCGTTACCATGACATTCCAAGTAAACAACTCTCCGTTTGCTGGTAAAGAAGGTAAGTTCGTTACTTCACGTAACATCCTTGAGCGTTTACAACACGAATTGATCCACAACGTGGCACTTAAAGTTGAAGAAATTCCAACTGACCCGGATAAATTCCGCGTATCAGGTCGTGGGGAACTTCACTTAGGTATATTAATTGAAAACATGCGTCGTGAAGGCTACGAGCTAGCGGTTTCTCGTCCAGAAGTAATCTTGAAAGAAGTTGATGGCGTCACTCACGAACCATACGAATCTGTGACTATTGATGTTGAAGAAGAGCATCAAGGTTCTGTAATGGAACAACTAGGTACACGTAAGGGTGAACTGACTAATATGGCACCAGATGGGAAAGGCCGTATTCGTATGGACTTCATGATCCCAAGCCGTGGTTTAATTGGTTTCCAAACAGACTTTATGACTATGACTTCAGGTTCTGGTTTGATGTACCACACATTTGATCATTACGGTCCTCATAAAGGTGGCGTAATCGGTCAGCGTAAAAATGGTGTATTGATTGCCAACGCGACAGGTAAAGCACTAACTAACGCATTGTTTAACTTACAAAGTCGTGGACGTTTATTTATCGGTCACGGTTTAGAAGTTTACGAAGGCATGATCATTGGTATTCACTCTCGTGAAAATGACCTTACCGTTAACGCCCTTAAAGGTAAGCAATTAACTAACGTACGTTCATCTGGTACTGATGAAGCGCAAACCTTGGTACCACCAGTTGTGATGACACTAGAGCAAGCGCTTGAGTTCATCGACAACGATGAGTTGGTTGAAGTCACGCCTCTTAGTACCCGTATACGTAAAAAGTTACTGACTGAGAACTTGCGTAAGCAAGCGGGACGTCCTGCTAAGTCTTAATGTATTTGCTAGCTAAGCTAGCGGCTAACTCAGCAATACTTAAACAACCGGCGAAAGCCGGTTTTTTATTTATTAAAACGAAGATGTTATTGATTCAGTTTGATGATCCGTAGATATACATCAAGAACAACTTCATTTAGGCATGCAAAAATAACATAAACAGTGAAGCCTTATACTGAATTGTCGACACAGCTGTACAACAACATGAATATATATGTTTTTTGAAGTAGAATAACAAACATACAATAAGTTTGTTTCATGATAAGCACGCTAATAAAATAATTAAAAATGGCTAAAGTTTTTAATTTGACAATAAAAATGGTTTATTCGTTTAATGCAAAAGAACATCCTTCATATATCAATAATAAAAGCATCTGCAGTTTTAATGGTCTGGATAATTTCGTTTGGTATATTAGACAATTATTTAAATAGTGATTTAGTTACCTATCCAAAGATTATTAATATTTCCGGCAAGCAACGAATGCTTAGCCAAAAAGCTGCCTACATTGCAGTATCAGAGTTACCAAGCAAAGTGCAGCAAAAAGAGTTTTTAGCCGTTAAAAATGAGTTGTTAAACAATCACAATTTCCTAGCAGAAAATTTAAAAACTCAGACTCTTAAATCTTTTTATTCATCTCATAAAATTGGCGAACAACTCAATAAATACCTGAGCTTACTGCAAGCCTACAGCCCATTAATTGAAGATAATCAAAACAATACCCACGCTAGTATTATTGAGCTCGAGGAGATTTATCGTCAGTCACAGGACCTTTTAAATGTGCTAGATCAAGCAGTTTCCGAGTTTGAAAAGGCGAGTGATAACTCAACAGCTAATTTACTAATATTTCGATTCATAATGGCATTACTAACCCTCTTCGTAATGGCTTTGCTCTATTACACTTTTTTGGCTAAAGCCTTGAGACATAATGCACAAGATGTGTTGTTAAAAGATAAAGCCATATTACGCTTCAAAAAGTTATTTGATTATAGTTATGAAGGTTTAATTATTCTGGATAAAAACTGGAGAATTGAGCATACAAACCAAGCGGCTAGAAATATCTTTCTAGGCTCAGATAAAAAAGCAACTATCGACAACTTTTGGCAAAATACCCTTAGCGAAAATCTTAAAGTTGACATAGTTTCTAAAATCAATGAAGACGGGAGATGGGAAGGTGAACTCAATTCACCTTTGCAACAGAATAATTATTTTTTTCTAAGTATTTTTGAAATAAAAGGTGAGCAGCAAACTAGTTTTTATGGCGCTACCGTCCGTGATATAACTGAACTTAAGCAAAAAGAAAGTGAGTTACATAATCTTGCATTATTTGATGGTTTGACAGGTCTTGCTAATAGACCAAATGTAATAGAACACATAAGGCTTGCTTGTGAGCAGCCTACGAGTGAAGTGTTTGCAATTTTGTTTTTGGATGTAGACGAGTTTAAGCAGATAAATGACGGATATGGTCATGAAGTAGGAGATCGCTTATTAACTGAAGTGGCAAATAGATTAAAACAAACTGTAAAGCAAAGTGATGTGGTAGCTCGCTTAGGTGGAGATGAGTTTATTATCTTAGCCAAAAATGTTAAAGATAAAGACTGCTTAGTTACAGTATCTCAACGGATAATCAAAGCTTTTGAGCGCCCGCTCCCCTTTTCAAACCTCAAATTAAAAGTCAGTCTTAGCATTGGTATCAGTTTATATCCTGATGACGCATTAAACCCTACCGACTTACTTAAAAAAGCTGACTTAGCAATGTACTCGGCCAAACAAAAAGGTAAAAATCAGTTTTATTTCTTTAACACAACAATGGAAACCTACCTTAAGGAACGTTTTTCATTTGAAGAAGACCTAAAATATGGCTTGCAACACAACGAATTTTATCAAGTATTCCAGCCTTTACTTGAAGTAAATACCAATAAGGTAGTTGGCTGTGAGGTATTGTTACGTTGGGAAAGCGCTCGCCGTGGCCATGTATCTCCAAATAGTTTTATTCCAATGTGTGAGTCATTAAATCTTATGCCATTAATTGATAAAATGGTATTTGATAAAAGTATCGATATCCTTAAAAAGTTACCGCAACATCTATATTACTCAATCAACATATCGGCTGTGCATTTATCCAATACAGCAATGCTTGAGAACTTTATCAAACGACTCTCTTATTTTGAAAGTAAGAAGCGTATCGTTTTCGAATTAACGGAAACAAGTATTATTAAAGACTTAACGCGCACAATTCGAATACTATCACTGATCCGAGATAACGGATTTTCAGTGGCTATTGACGATTTTGGGACGGGTTATACCTCATTGCACAATTTAAAGCTCATGGATTTCGATATTATTAAGATTGACCGAGCATTTATAAAGGACATTACTAGTGACTCACAATCCAAAAGTATTGTTAAAGCGATTACTACTTTAGCTCAAGAAATGAATATGAAGGTTATAGCTGAAGGCGTTGAAGATATAGAAACTAATCAATATTTAAAAGGTATTGACTGTGATTATGTACAAGGCTTCTACTATTCTAAACCACTGTCTTATAAAGACTTTATTGCTTTCGCAGATAATCACAACCCTAGTTAATAGGTACAAGTTCTATTCGGGTTACAATAAGCTGGTTTAAGCCAAATAAAAAATATAGGTAGCTCAACCTTCCAAATACATTTTATCTAAACATTTTTGAGCATGTCACAGCTGTACCTGAACTTAGTTTGAATCGCTCAACTACTGACTGACTCACGAGCCTAATACTCCATCAAAATAGTCTACTATTGAGATTTTAGACAACCAATAAAATACACTCACATCTCCAAAATATAATAGTCTTTAAACTTAGAAATTATTCCAACCACTAGTAAACCAAATATGTTATTTTCATTTAAAACAAAAAGATATCAAAAAGATAGCCAATGCATATACATTTGCTATCTAATTGATATCTGCTATATTAGTGCCAACTGTGAATATTAGTCTGGTTTTTCGTTATTTTTTGGATGCTGAATTGGAAAATACAAAATCGAAGAAAAAAACAGCCAGCTTATCGTTCGTATAAACGATATGGAACGTACTGAATTTGTAGAGCTCTGTGAAGAGTTAGACACTAGCGCAGCTAGAGAAGTACGACGCTTTATTCGCTGTTTTATTGCAGAGAACAAAAAACAAATCTAACTTGTTCACTCTGCTGACGATATTGAATATTACTAATTTTGGAGATGGCCCATGGCTAAAGCAAAAAAACTTAAAAAACAAATTAAAGTTAGCAAAGCTAAAATCGCAAAACAAAAAAGCAAACTTGTAAAACTTAAAAAGCAGCTTAAAAAAGCGAAGTAAGTTTTAATTTACAGCTTTAAAAATTGGGACTTAGGTCCCTTTTTTTATGCCATCACTCAAATTGAAATTATTAACATATCTTACCTGTAGATACACCCACACAGATACAAATAAAAACCATTACCATTTGCAATACATGATTACTTAAATGTAAACTATCGATTACGGTCATTTAATTAGGCTGATAAAGTTGTAACAACAACCGATTTCGAGATATCGCTATGGATAAAAATAAAGAACTTAAAAAAGTAGGTCTGAAAGTAACTCACCCAAGGGTCACCATTTTAAACATCCTGAAAAATATAGGAGATCAGCACGTCAGTGCAGAAGATATTTATAAAAGTCTATTAGAAGATGGTGAAGAAATTGGCCTTGCTACCGTATACAGAGTGCTTAACCAGTTTGATGATGCCGGTATTATAGATAGGCATCACTTTGAAGGGGGAAAATCTGTTTTTGAATTAAGCGGCAAGCATCATCACGACCATTTAGTATGTCTAAAGTGTGGCAGGGTAATTGAGTTTGAAGATAATATTATCGAGCAATGCCAAAAGGAGGTTGCAGCGAATAATAATATGACACTCACCCACCACAGCCTTTATTTGTATGGTGAATGCAAGAATGGTTGCCCCAAAGAACAACATTAACCCTTGGCCTAGAAGTGATATTTATCCCACAAACCAGCCCCTTTTAAGGGTAAAGTTTTCAACCCTACCTTTGAAACTCCCAAAATACTAATGAACACCATAAATTAAATTACTAATGATAACTATTATCATTAGTAATTTAATAATGTATACTCGCCGCAAAAATTATAGCTACTAGAGGCAACCATGAAACTTAAACACACTTTTACACTCTCTCCATTACTTTTAGCTATGGGATTACAAACAGCCTTCGCACAAGATGCAGAGCAGGTTGCAAACGTTGAAAACAATGAAGAGCAAACAGAAACGATACAAATTGTTGGGGTACGTCAAACTCGAGCAAGTAAAGGTGCTACCGGCTTAACCATGGAGCTGAGTGAAACGCCACAGTCAATTAGTGTTGTTACTTCTGAATTAATCAAAAACTTTGCTGCCAATAACATTAATGATGCTTTGAAACTAGCCACAGGCGTTACCGTTGAAGAGTATGAAACAACTCGCACAAATTACACTGCCCGTGGTTTTGATATCAAAAATACACAAGTTGACGGCGTAGGCATGCCCAATGGATGGGGAATTGTCACTGGCCCTGTAGAATCCTACGGTTATGAAGAGATCGAAGTTATTCGTGGCGCTAATGGTTTATTAACAGGTGTTGGTAATGCGGCCGGAACAATTAACTATGTACGCAAGCGCCCCACTAATGAAAATCAAGGTGAAGTAGGCGTTACATTAGGTTCATACGACCTAAAGCGTTTACAGGCTGACTATTCATTTTTATTAACCGAAAGCGGAAGCTGGGCTGCACGAGTAGTGGCGGTCTCTGAGGATAAAGAATCACATTTAGATGTGTTATCAAGCGACCGAACTTACTTTTACGGCGTGATTGATGGGCAGTTAACCGATAACTCAACACTAGCAGCAGGTATATCTTATCAAAACAGTAATACTGACGGCACTATGTGGGGCGGGTTAGTATTTAATAACACTGATGGCACTCAAGCTGAATGGGATACAAGTGCCAGTACTGCCCAAGAATGGACGTTTTGGGATACAGAAAGTACCAACGCTTTTGTAGAGTATACCTATATTTTTGCTAATGATTGGCAAGTAAAAGCCACCTATAACCAAAGCAAGTCAGAAGACCCTTCAGAATTACTTTATATTTATGGCGCTGTAGATACAGAAACCGGTTTAGGCTTAGGCACATGGCCAGGAAGCTACGAATCTGATTTTAATTCTAAAATATTTGATATTACTGCAATTGGAGAATATTCATTATTTGGTAAAACCCATGAGCTTAATTTAGGGGCAAGCAAAGCTAAAAGTGAAACACTTTCATATAGTCGCCCACCAAGTTCAGGTTTCGGTGCGGCGCCAGCTTTCCCTTACGCAGCAGATGCGATTGCTGAACCTGTATGGGGTGATAAAACGCTCTATTCAGATATAGACATGACTATCACCCGTTATTTTGGTTCAACTAAATTGAATATCACTAATGATTTATTTGTTGTTGCTGGCTTTAATGCGATTAATTTCACAAGAGAAGGGGTTAATTCCTCAGGTGAAATTAATAACGATGAAAGTGAAGTTAGCCCTTACATAGGTGCGACTTATGCTATTACTGAAGATATTAATGTATATGCGAGTTATTCTGATGTGTACCAACCACAAGAACAATATGATTATGACAGCAACTTTATTGATCCAACTAAAGGCATTAATTACGAAGCAGGCATAAAAACACAATGGCTTGATGATCGTTTATTAGCTACGTTTGCGATATTCGCAGCAGAGCAAAATAACTTACCTATACAGCAAGAAGGGTTAAATGCCGCTGGAAACGTTTATTACGCTGGGTTCGATGTGGAGTCAGAAGGTGTTGAGATGGAGCTTGTCGGGCACATCACGGATAATTTAACAGCGGTTATTGGGTATACTAATGTTAACGTTGAAGATGAATTCGGAGAAGAAACAACCGAATGGGTACCTGAAAATGTCGTCAACTATTCATTCAGTTATACCATCCCTAATATGCCAGAACTCACATTTGGCTTAGGTGGAAAATGGCAGTCTAAAATCAAAAATAACACTTATGGGCTTGAGCAAAAGTCTTATTTATTAGCTAATGTATTTGCTCGTTGGGATATTGCAGAGCAGCTTTCAGTACAAGCGAATATCAATAATATTACTGATGAAAAATACATTATTAGTCTAGCTCAACCTAGTTATTACGGCGCGCCATTAAACGGCTCTGTTAGCTTAAGCTATAGATTTTAATCTTAAGCGCTTTAACATATTGCTATGGCCGATGTACTCTCGTACATAGGCCATAGCAAAATAAGCCCTACACTCTTTTTTAGAGAGCTTATTGCATAACACTATTCTCAGTCACTAGTATTCGTACCAAATAAAAGTCAGCTACCAATCAGTTTGAGGAAAAAATGGCAAAGATCAGCAATCGTCTCTGGTTTCAACTTCATGGTTGGATGTCACTTCCTATTTGGATCCTGTTTTGTGCGGTATGCTTAACGGGTACCATAGCAGTAGTTAGTCACGAGTTAACTTGGCTTACTAATTCAGCTGCAAGGGCAGACAACCCCAATAACCTGCCTAGTAAAACAATGGCAGAAATAACCGCCATAGTTGAAAATGCCTACCCTAACGCGAAAGTCAGTACGGTTATGAACTATGAGCCTTACCTTGTTAATACTGTTATTTTTACCGACAGTGACAAGCCCTACGCCATTGCTTATGTAAATCAATACACAGGGGATATTCAAGAAGTCAATCAGGGTGTCACTTTTATTGGTTTTATGCGCTCCTTACATGCTTGGTTATTATTCCCATGGAAAACAAATTACAGTATTGGCTACTATTTAGTCTCTGCTATGGCAATTACTATGCTGGGCGCTTTGCTCACAGGGTTAATGGTGTACAAAAATTTTTGGCGCGCATTCACCCAACCAAAACTGCGTCTTAACCAAGGTAGAAAAACAGCTTTAGCCGATTTACACCGACTAGCAGGTGTATGGTCTATTTGGTTTATATTACTAATGGCTGTAACCGGAATATGGTATTTAGTGCAGGCGACTCTATGGCATAACGACGTAGAAATAGATCCTCACGCTCCCATTATTTCAGAAATTCCGAGTATATCTATTGATGGAGAGGTGCCCAAAAGGCCAATATCACTGGCCGACGCCTTACACATAGCCAGTACTAAATATCCAGATTTTAAAAGCACGTATATTTTACCACCTGAACACTATCGCGATACCTACAAACTATACGGAGAAGGCGATTTTATTTTCTTTGATCAATACTCTTATGGTGTTGTGGTCAATCCATGGAATGGCGAGATTATGCAGGTCAGAGATCCCAATGAAATGAATATCTTACAAACCCTATCACACATCGCCAACCCTCTGCATTACGGAACCATAGGTGGCATATGGACCAAGATAATCTGGTTTGTGTTTGGAGTTTTTTTAACTGGAATGTCAATTACGGGCTTCTTAATGTGGGGCAATAGAACTATTCAGGCAGTTAAAAAGCATAAGAATGATGAAACGTCTGACAACGCTTCAAGCTACTCACTCAATAAACAGGAAAGTTAAGATGGCACGGGTTAAAAATAATTGGTGGAATCGTAACAAGTTTAATATTAGCGGCTTAGTATTACTGCTATCTTGCTACTTCTTTTATCAGTCAATAAACCCTGTATTTCCAGATATGTGGGAAGCGAAACAAGTTGCAGGGTTTGAAGTTTCACCAATGCCATACAACTTGGATCCTCCCTACCTACATGATGGCGTCTATACTAAAGACTTTTTTCTGATGTTTAACAAAGGACAAGTTAAAGATATTCGCCAAGCTTATTTAAATATAGGCGATGAGCCGCTGCCTTTGGACGAATTACAAGCTGAAGGCCATGGCATATTGCATGGCTCTCAACATGGTCAAGAGGTGCACGCTATCGCACCAAAATCATTTAAGCCAGAACACAAGTTGTGGCTAACGATACAAAACTGGAAAGGCGATGAGTTTCTAACAAGTTGGGACTTGCAAGACCATTAATAGCTTATCAATGTGTAACGCTATCTCTTGACGCTTTTCCAACAAAGTAGCAGGGCAACTAATAGTATATTACATGATAACCAGGCCAACCAATCCACAACCGCTATCGCTAACAACGGCTGCTGGGCAATAAGTAATCCAAAAGAGATAAGCAGTGATACCCAGCCTAATATTCGCAAAACAACTTTCCTCTTAGTTGCTAGTGCCCCATGAACAACAGCATTATAGTGCTTATCCATAGCTAAAGATAAACAAGCCAATGCAAGAGTTTGTAAAAATATACTTATTAACATGAGCTTTTATCACTACCTTTATTAAGCTTATTAGACACTGGTTTACCTTTTAACCACAAAGCCGTTTTCATAAAGCAAGCTCCTACTATAAGTATAGAAACCGTGAATATTAAGTAGGGTAAGTTTATTTGATTGAATGCATCAAGTAGCCTTTGACTATCTTGTATAAGGTCAATCATAGGTAGCAAAAAACAACATAATGCAGTTGCCAACAATTGTTCAACCCAAGCATTTTTAGCTTGCCGTAAAAAACTATGCAGAAAGCATAGTAACCAAGTCCATAAGAACACCTGCACTTCTATTTCAGCTCTATTCTCTAACATTACTGGTAACAATCTATTGCTCAGGAAAAATGCCATTATTGCCAAAGGTAGACCAGCTATTACTGCTATATTTAAGCGCTCCACAAGAAAGTGACTCACGTGACGCTTTCTAACTTTATCGAGTCGTTTCATTAGCCAAATAGTTAACCCTGAAGCAATCAAAGCACTAGACAACAATCCCAACAAGAATAATAACCAACGCAGCCCCGTATCTGCAAAATGAGCTTCATGTAACCCAAAAAACACTCTCCTGACTTCTGCTGCTGTACTTGCTGGGAGATAGCCTTTAAGAGGCTCACCCGTATGGGCCGAAAACACTAAACGGTCTGACTGTCTTGATAACGTACTGTCTTTTATGCGATCGACAATAATTCTACCGGCTTCAGTAAAGGGTTGCTCGAAAGTTACCCGACGGATTTGCTTTTCCCCCCAAGTTGCATCTATTTTTCGCTCTATTTCTGAGAAGTTAGTGATAGGTACGCTAGTAGGTGCCTTAGGGGCCAGCTTTTCTAAACCGGGGCTTAATACACTACTTAGTTGTCGCTCAGTACCCACGTAGTGCTCTGAACTAAAAGGCATATACATAATGACATACACCATAATTCCAGTTGCACAGATCATGATACAAAACGGCATAGTCACTATTCCAATGAGCCCATGAAAATCAGTTAGCGCTTTTTGCAGTTTAGAGATACGTAATGTAAAAAAGTCTCTAAAAAATCGCCTATGGGTAAAAATACCGCTGAATACAGCAACCAGCATAAACATAGCCGCTATACCAGAATAATAACGCCCACCATAACCACGTAGTTGTAAGGTGTAATGAAAAACCCTAAAGAAGTTGCCACCAGCAGACTCTCTTGGCTCAATAACTTGTTTTAATTCAGACCCTAAGCTTAGAGTTGTTCGATTTCGCCTGCCCTCTCCCCACTGTATGTACCAATGTTCGGTTCGGTTGTTAGGCAAGTAAATAGACCAACCAGATGCCCCCTCACCTCTAGCATGCAGTTCATCTAGTGAACGATTAAGCATGTTGGCAGTGTTTGAAACCTTCTGTAATTCTGGCTTCATCCACTGGGTAATCTCGGGATTAAAGTAAGCTAAAGTACCAGTCAAAAAGATAGTAAACAGCAACCACCCCATCACTAGACCTGAATAGGTATGTAGCCAAACCATGTTTTTTCTAAAGTCTGGTTTCATAAAGCCTCCATCCCCCAATAAATGGCGCTAAATAAACAAAGGCTTAATAACAAATCTCGCCAGAGCAACCATGGTGAACGTCGACAAAAGCTCACAATTATTACAGCAAAATAAACGATGTAACTCAGCATAGTGGCCACCATAACTGCTTCGGCTTGGCTACATAACTTCAACCAAACTAAAACTGGAACAAAGGCTATGCTAAATCCAATAGAAACAAGATAGCCGCCCAAAATGGCGGCTATCAAACGAAACAAAACATCTAACTTATGTTTCATATTTTAGGTATAAGCCCTTACTTAAAAATGGTAAGTGGCAGTTAACTTAGCATTTCTAGTTTCGCCTGGTAGGCCACCCAAATACATCGCTTTACTGTAGTAACTTTCATTCGTTAAATTATCAATATTAAGCTGTAAATCCCAGCTATCTCCCTGATAAGTGACTGCTGCATCCCATACCGTATATGCCTCAACAATTGCATAATCAATTCCAAATGCAGAAGCTGAAATAGAACGTTCATCCTCATAAGTCATACCTATGCTGAACTTAACAGGGTTAATCAAGCCATCGAATTCATAACTATAACTTGTCCACAAACTTGCAAATGTTTCAGGAATACCTTTAGTTTGCTCTTCAGCTTGACTAGCAGCATGATCACCAGGTTCTGTAATTGCATCTTGATAGGTAGCATTGAAGTTTAGTGACCATTGCTCGTTTAACATCATATTTAAATCCAGCTCAACACCTTGAGTTCTATCTTGCTCATCGTAATAGTACTCAGGCACATCAATGTTATATGCGGCATCTTCAGGATCATCTTCAAACAAAGGGTTGCTATAACGTAAATTTGTTCGAGCCGTGTCAAAAAATACAATTGATCCTAAAAGCTCTTCATCAAATGCAGTAAATCGAGCACCCAAATCCCAAGAAACCGATTCAGCATCAGGGCGATTATCATCGGCACTTAAACTGCCTAAAATACTATAAGCCGTTCTACCTTTTGAATGATTAATAAAGGTAGCTAATTGATCTGAAAATTGATAATTCAACCCTAAGTTATAAGTAAAACCATTGTCATCTGTATCATATTCAGGATTGCTATCCGTTGTTTGATTAGTATAAGTTTGTGACACGCCGCTATATGCCCCACCCGCTCTGGCAGTTAAAGCATCGCTAAAATATACAACTTCTTGAAAGCTCACGCCCCAAGCCGATGCAGTCTTATCATATTTACTGCGAAGCGAGCCAGCTGTAGTATAATCTGTAACATAGTCATCGAAAGTACCTGTAGGCCAATTTGGCTCTCGAATATCATAGATGTAGGGTACAGGGTCACTTCTAGTATCGTCCGCATCCCAAATAGACAATTGCTGATACTCCATGTCACGATACTCGTAATTAAAGCTCATTAAATGCTCACCCCGTAAAGCACCTGAACTCCAATTATTTCTCAAATCAGCAAAGTACTGCCAAGTATCTTCTTGCGCGGTAATGTTTCGATACTCTTGGCGACGAGCTGCAAACGGATACAACACATCATCTTCAACTAAAGGTGCCCTTGGATCGAGGTTTATGACCCCATTGCGATCATGGTAAATATAGTTATAAGCCGCGGTTTGACGTATGTAATCAGTTGAATAACTTCTAAATTGTAACTGGTGCATCAAAAACCAGTCATCAGCAAGGTCAAGATCCTGACGTGCTTTAATGCGCAGCTCTTCACCATCATTAGGGGTAGAAATAGGCGAGATTAAACTTGTATCTCCCAAATCATAAGGCTGCCAACCATCGGTAGCTGTTAATGTATCGACTAAGGTTTGTATTTGCTCTTCAGTAAGTTGTAAACCACCTGCATCAGCGTCACCATTTACAAAGTCATCAGCAGTAATACTGCCCGGCTCTGCATCAAATAAGCTCAAGTCAATTAACCGTACCGGATGCCCAATCGAATCAACCTGAATGGCATCATCTATATAGGCTGCTGAAACCAACACTTTATTGTCATCAGAAAAATCATGACTCAAAGATGCATATAGCTCGGCGCGCTCTTGACTAACGTCACGGTATCCGTCTGTGGTTTCATAATTTGCCACAATACGAAAAGCGGTATCGTCAGTTATACCACCGGTAGCATCTACCATCACACCATAATTGTTCCATTGCCCTAATGTGGCACGTACTTCGTAAGCTTCTTCTTGTTGTGGTTTTTTCTCAATTAAGTTGATTACTCCACCAGCATTTCCCATACCATATAGACCTGTTGCTGGGCCTTTTAATACTTCAACACTTTCAACATTAGTCATAGTACGTGTAGGGTTATAGCTATTTTCTAAATCAGCACCACCATACATTCCATCATAAGCATAGTTCACCCCTAAACCACGAATAGATAAGTTATCTCCCACGCCATAGTTGTTACCAGCTTGACTTAAACCACTGACGTTACGTAATGACTCTTGAAGTGTCGCACCTGCTTGTTCGGTGAATAACAACTTATCAACAACAACAACTGCTGCTGGCGTTTGCATTAAACTCATATTCGACTTAGTCGCAGTACCTGACTCCATAATCAATTGATTATGCTTGCCATACACAGTTATTTGTTCGAGCTCTGAATTATCTAACTCTTTCACCTCAGTTTCTTGGGCATTTGAATACCCTGAAATTGAGGTCAAGGCGATTGAAACAGCTAAAGATACTTGCCACGAAGCTTTGTATTTGAAATGCATTATTGTGTCCTGAATAATTAAGTCTATAATTTTTCAGAATAATAATGATAATCGATATCATTTGCAATAGTCATTAATTCCATAGCTGGGCATTAGCTCAAAAATAAACCATTTAATAACCAGATATAGATATTTTTATTAATATGCTGCTGAAACGTTATGTATTTTATAATGAAAGCACCAGCTTCAAAGTAGGGCTGAGGCAATAAGACGCAACTAATTAACTGAGTCAGCGTTAAGTAAAAATTAATAAGCAACCTACTATTTTTTTCTAAATGAAGGTGTTCGAATGATATTTTAAGGCTTACTCGATACAGGCCTACGACTTAAATATGGTAAAACTAAACGTCTCCATGAGAGTAAAAAACCGGTATAAACTAAAAAACATGCTGCTAGCGAAGCTAAGCCTGCAATAGTTTGCCCAATCAGCCCATAATATTCACCAGTATGAAGATAACGCCCCACAGTCCAAGCCTGCCCCCCTGGAGTCCAATCGGAATATTTTTGCACCCTCGACACCTCACCGGTATTTACGTCAAGAAATAATGCATAAGCATTTTCAGGGTTATTACCAATACTGGGGTCGATATAAAAGCGCAGTTGTCCTTCAACACGACCAAACTCTAGCCACATTGAATACCACTCTTGATTGTCACTATCGGCAATATTGGCAGCTGCATATTGTTTTGCTTCTTGAAATAAAGCTTCATAGGAAAACGCCCCTGTTACTAATTCAGGTAATGCTTCTCTCTTTGGACGTTTTGCTGGTTCCTCATTATAGAAACCATATAAGGTTTGGTTAACCCAATCAAAGTGAAAAATAGTTGCAGTACTTACCACAACCAAAAGGGGTATTAACGCCCAAAAACCAAATACATGATGCCAGTTGAAATACTTAGCGTGGCGATTTTTAGGATTCGTTTTAAATAGTAAATGAGGCTTAATAGCCGACCAACGAGACTTCCGGGGCAACCATAGATACGCCCCCGATATAATCAAAAACAGAAATAAAACATTACTGTAAGCCGTAATTTCTTTACCAACAGCTTTCTCTTCGCCATGTAAAGCAAGCCATCTATGTAAATCAGTTATGATATGAAATGCTTCACCCAGCCAACTTTGTCCAGTCTCTATAATGTCTCCCGAGTAGGGAGAAATTAAATAACGCTGAGGGCCAGCCCATGCAGGGATGGGCCTACCGGTTTCATTAACCCAACGTATGTAAAAATGAGTTTCTTGTGGATGCATATATTGCAGTTTGGCTAATACTTGGTCTGTGGTGTACCTTTGCTGATTATCCAAGGGCACAGAAACATGGCGAGCTTCATCCCAATCTTTAATCTGCTTTTCATAGGTCAGCAAAACCCCCGTAACCGACATAATAAACACTACGACCCCAACCGATACGCCCACCACCAAGTGAGCCCAAAATATAGTTTTACGTAACATGGGTACCCTATGTTTTTTATAAATAGGAAGTCTTTGCTTCCCTTGTGTTAATAAGAGCTTCTATAAGGCTTTGAAACTAACAAAACCTATCACTTTCTAAAGCACTAAAAGCTCTTGGCACATTTACCAAAACGCTCCAGCATCGCAAACGAGACTAGAGCGTTTCAAGATTTATAAATCTTTACAGATTATTAAATTATCACTAAAAATCAAAGGTAACAGATACTCTAATATCGCGACCCGCTTCATCTGGTCCCACTACCGAACCAAATACTTCGCTATAGTCAGCAACACTAGAGTGATCTATGTATTGTTCGTTTAGCAAGTTAGTAACGACTAGATTCACTTTAAAATTAGGCGCCACTTCAAAATCTAGATAAGCGTCAACCGTTGTGTAGGCAGGTTTGGTTAAACGATAAATCGCATCTGTCCAACCGGCTTCCAGCGCTCCGTGCAGGGTATCGATACTGAGTGAATTTACATGATTAATACTTGCACCAATGATTAAATCATCAGTTACATTATAATCAGCACCCAGTAACCAGGTATCACCGCGACTATTTCCTAAACCATCAAACTCATAGCCATTGATATCAATAGATGAATAACTAGCATTACTATATAAGTCATCTCTAGGCGCAAGTTCGGTAGATACTGATGAATAACCAAGGAATAAGTCGATGTCGCCAACTTGGTATGCTACATCAAATTCAAAACCGGCCGTATCAAGCTCACCTATGTTGGTATAAATGGCATCACCATTAAAGTCAGCTGAAATAACATCATCTATGGTAGAGTTGAATACAGTAAATTTAGCATTTAAATTGTCATCGCTATACTCAATAGACGCTTCAATATTAGCTACTGTTTCAGGGACTAAATCTTCATTTACTACAGGTAGACCTTTCCAAAGCACACCATCTATAGTGAAACCGTCTCCAATCTCTTTACCTCTGGCAGCTTGCGCATAACCTAGACCTATAGCCCATTCGTCGCTTAAGGTATATAAAGCCCCTAGGTTAAAACTGACTTCGTTATCGTCGAGTGATACTGCTTCAGCCGTTACTAGATCTCCATAATACTCTTCAAGTAAGATGCTTTGATCAAAAGTGTATTTGTCAAAACGCACACCATAACTTACTAATAAATCAGACGTGATATCACTATGGCCTTGACCATAAACGCCAAGTACAGTGCCTTCTTCTCTATTTTCAACAGGACCTCCAACAGAGCCACTTTCCACTTCATCGCTGCGATAGTCCACCCCGTAAACAAATTTATGGTTAGTCAGTTCAGTGGTGTTGCGTATGTCTAAGCCAAAGGTGTCTATATCTGCTAACCAAGCAAAACGACCACCACTAAAAGACGAGTTTGTTTGGTAGGCTGTTGCTTCAAGGTATACTGCATTATCGTAATCAAACGCATAGTTGGCCACGTAGGTTTCACGCTCTGCTTCACTTGAATAAAGTGCAGCCCCTTCTGCTACCATCCAGTTTGGACGAGCCGAAAACTCTCCTTCTTCATCACGCTGCTCAACACTAAAAGACAAATAGTGATGTTCACCAATTGTGCCGCTACCTTTTAAAAATAATAAATCTTGGTCTGCAGCTGAGCCGAGAATTTCCTCGCCATCACCATTTTCCATATTGTCACGATTTATCGTGCTGTAATAACCTAATAGTCCCCAATCATCACTTACCTTACCGTAAACGCTTCCACTTAAGCGTGTGCCGTTATTGCTAAAGTAATTGGCTTTTACGCGTCCGCCAAATTGCTCTTCATCACTTAACAAGTCTTGAGCGTCTTTCGTCTTAAAGCTAATTGACCCACCAATAGCGCCTGGGCCACTCGTTGCCTCTCCAGCTCCTGCTTGTACATCAATTTGCTTCAACAAATCAGGATCTAAGGTCACACGGCCAACGTGGTGGAATAAAGTCGATGTTTGTTGTGCACCATCTACCGTAACATTAAGGTATGAGTCTTCTAATCCACGAATATATATTTTTTGTGCTACACCTACAGAGCCGCCTACTGCAACTGAAGGGGTTGTACGGAAGATATCGGCTAAGTCATTTGCTTGAAATTGCTCTAAGTCTTCAGCGGTGATCACTAAGTTGGAGGCCGCACCTACAACTGAGATTTTCTCAACTGCAGCGGCATTCTCTGATTCTTGGACTGCGGCAAAAGTAAGACCACTAGAAAGCGCACAAGCTGCGCTTATCAGTGTTAAATTAAGTGTTAAATTTTTCAAAAAAAGCTCCGTTAGAATAAAACTACAACAAAATACTATTGAGAAGTATTCTCATTCAATCAATTTGGAAAAGGTACTACTTTTACAATTGTTACATTTGGGCTAATCACTCATTGGCTACTCATGACAAATAGATAACAATCAAATGCAAATAACATTCATTCTTATTTGCATTAAAGTCTGTTTATTATAGATTGTTTAAAAAACTAGAGAGGGGCTTGGTTATATGGGTTACAAATTTATTTCTAATTCAACTCAAATAGAGACCTATTTATATGAAAACAAAATGTCTAATGAAGAAATCAAACTAGAAGATAAAATTAGGTTCGGGTTAGAGCCAGATAACCCAACACTATTAAAAAAATATTTACGTGTGGACAATAGACTATTAGTTAACCAAAAAAGAGCTCTTTTACTATCACACTTTAATCTACTCTTAGATACCGCAGCTGATGAATACCTTCCCTTACACTGGCGTACGCAGTGCTATGACCATATTCATCAACCTTTATTTTCATTACAGCGGATTACTCGTTCAGTCTCGGAAAAATCTGAATTAGCCCGTCTATTTAAAGAACTTCGAATTATGGGGCATTATTTGTTCCATTAGTATTATCTCTATAAAAAGTCATATTTATAAATATGTATCTAGATTATCAAAAGAGGAAAAATCTATGACATCAAACCGTATTGAACGAGATAGCATGGGCGAATTAGCTGTCCCAACTGATGCACTATATGGAGCGCAGACTCAACGGGCCATAAATAACTTTCCAGTTAGTCAACAAGCCATGCCTGAGTCTTTTATCCGTGCATTGATCAAAATAAAATCAGCTGCCGCTACCGCAAACGTTAAGCTTGGCGCTATTCCAGATAAGATGGGGGCTGCTATTAATCAGGCAGCTACAGGCCTGCTAGCTGATGAAAGGTTAATGAGTCACTTCCCAGTAGATATTTTTCAAACTGGATCAGGTACAAGCTCGAACATGAACGCTAACGAAGTATTATCTACCCTTGCAACGAATTTGTACGGAGATAAAGTTGGGCCAAATGATCATATTAATTATGGTCAAAGTAGTAATGATGTTATCCCAACCTGTATTCATGTAAGTGCTGCTATAGAGCTAAACACCAAACTCCTTCCAGCTTTACAACACCTATCGGTAACCATTAAACAAAAAGCCAGTACAGTGAGACACCATGTAAAAACAGGGCGCACCCATTTAATGGATGCCATGCCGGTAAGGTTTAACCAAAGCTTACTTAGCTGGGCGAATCAAATCGATCAAAATATAGTGCATATTGAATCCCTACTCCCAGACTTGCATAGCCTAGCTCAAGGAGGTACAGCTGTAGGTACAGGTATTAATGCTCACCCAGACTTTGCAGACGAGTTCAGCCAAGAGCTTAGCCAGCTAACAGGGTTAACCTTTACTCCAGCAGAGAATTTTTTCAGCCACATTGGTAGCCAAGATATTGCGGTGTCGTTATCTGGACAATTGAAAACCACAGCGGTTTCTATCATCAAAATTGCTAACGATTTACGTTGGATGAACTCAGGCCCATTAGCAGGCCTGGGCGAAATAGAACTAGAAGCGCTGCAACCTGGCTCGTCTATCATGCCTGGCAAGGTCAACCCAGTTATCCCAGAAGCCGCCGCTATGGTTGGTGCCCAAGTAATAGGCAACGACACCACTATTAGTATTGCTGGGCAATCAGGTAACTTTGAACTAAACGTGATGCTACCTGTGATAGCCCATAATTTGCTAAACAGTATTGAGCTACTTAGTAATGTAAGTGAGTTATTGGCAGATAAGGCTATAGCAACCTTTGTGGTAAAAGAAGAAAAACTTAAAGAAGCATTAACCCGTAACCCTATTTTAGTCACCGCCCTAAACGCAGTGATTGGTTATGAAAAAGCAGCTAAAATAGCCAAACTCGCTTACGCTGAAAACCGCGCGATTATTGAGGTGGCAAGTGAAGAAACAGGCATGGATAAACAAGAATTAGCGAAATTGCTGGATCCTGAAAAACTCACCCACGGCGGCATACAATAACCATTACTGGTAAAACTTTTTATATAACAACCATTCAGCACCACAGGGGTTAATCCAAGTGCTGAATGGCATCATGCGTATTCACTCACTATAGGTAGCTCAATACTAATCTTTAAACCCAAAATTTTACCTTCATGTGAGTAATGATTACTGGCTTTTATATTGCCTTTCACGGCTTCTATTTGTCGCTGAGCTAAGGCTAGTCCTAAACCAAAACCATTACGTTTTTGCCCCACTTTAAGCTCTCTTTGAGCATCAGACAAAGTACGGGCCTTATCTACCCGAAAAAATGGTTTAAAAATTTCTTCAAGTAGTTCTTCAGGTACCCCCTGCCCCTCATCCTCAATAACTAGTGAATACAGTGTGTCGGTTTTAGATAGAAATACAGTCACCTGTTTAGTGAGTGGCGTATGATGCAGTGCATTGCGGATAACATTTTCTATAGCCTGCCCAAGTGCTCTTTGACTACTGTTTTTGATTACAGCTTGTTCTGGCAAATTAGCAATAAGGGTATGATTTGAGTATTCAAAGCGCGAGTCCTCGCAAATCACATTGATAAGCTCTGCTAAATCAAAGGTTTCATTGTTAAGCTTTGGCCGCTCTGTGTCTAAGTAAGCAAGTGTTAATGCATCTTCTACCAACTCCCGCATATTGGCTGCTTCGTATCTAAGTCTATCTGCCGCTTTTTTAGGGTCGAGCTGATGCTCTAAAAAATCCACAGCCATATCCATTCTGGTTAAAGGCGTACGTAACTCATGGGATAAGTCAGATAACATTTGCCTTTGGCTAGCAATTAATTTACTTGTACGATCGGCCATGTGATCAAAGGTGTCTGCCAGAGCAGTTAATTCGTCGTCTCTCGAATCTAGTGACGCATTGATACGCACATCAAAATTACCTTCACTGAATTGTTTGGTAGCATTTTCTAATCGACGTAATGGCGACATCAAATGTTGATACAAGACCAAAGAAAGCAAAGATAACAAAATCAAAGGCAACGCAAACTTAATAGCTAAACCTGCATGAGTGTAGTATTTTCCAGGTCGCATACGTTGGGGTAATTGGATTAAAAAGTGGGTATTTTTATCAGTAAAAGGAATATCCATAATGGGATTGTAATCAAAATAAAGATGGATCATCCAGTCAAGACTTCTCCCAAGTTTAATGCCTTC
The DNA here is from genome assembly GCF_004360155.1 of Paraglaciecola marina. Taxonomy (GTDB): domain Bacteria; phylum Pseudomonadota; class Gammaproteobacteria; order Enterobacterales; family Alteromonadaceae; genus Paraglaciecola; species Paraglaciecola marina. Next base: position 34,700 of record NZ_ML178722.1, read on the forward strand.
AACATACTTATCTCTCAAATCCGAATCAGACACAGTTACCACATTAGAAGCCGCAACCGCCGCCCAAGTTTGCTCCTTTTCTTGTAATTCCTCTAACCAGATATCTAATGCATCTTTGCCATGCTTACTATAAATATCTTCAGCTTGTTTGGCGTAATCTTGTAACTCTTGTTTATACTGCTCGTCGATAAAGCTCATGCTCTGCTCAGCTTGGTTGCTGAGAATATCTATCATCCAAAACAACAAAACAGTACCCGCACCAATAATACAACACAGCTTAATAAGTAGACGGTTCTTCACTTAAATACGTACCCTTTACCATGCACAGTGGCCAGACATTCAGCTGACATGCCAGCTTGAATGAGCTTTTTCCTGACGCGACTTAAATGCATATCTAAAGTGCGATCATATCGGCTAAACGATCGCTCAAGTACAGTTTGATATAAATAAGCTTTACTCAATACCTCAGCTTGGTTTTCAACTAAAGTAAATAATAATCGAAACTGAATGGGCGTTAGGGTAATACTTTGCTCATGATAGCTAATTTGTTGCGTTATTTTGTCCAATATTAGTCCATTAGCCGATAGAGTATTTTTTGTAAAAGGCAGCGCTGTTGATATTCCTGTTCGACGCAATAATACGTCTATACGTAACATTAACTCCATTAGGTTAAAGGGTTTAGGTAAATAGTCATCTGCCCCCTTACTGTAACCTTCAATTCTTTCTTGCTCAGCACCACAAGCTGTCAACATCATAACAGGCGTTTGATTAGTCTTTCGCAGAGTATTTAAAACTGAAAACCCATTTAATGAAGGCAGAAGTACATCCAGTAGGATCAAATCAAACTTGTGTTTAACCGCAGACAACAACCCCTGTTGACCATCATGGCATTGATTAATCAAAAAACCTTTACTTCGTAATAAATCAGCTAGCTGATCATTTAATACTTGGTCATCTTCAACAATTAAAATATGAGCTCTGCCCATCTTAAATATCCAGTAGCTATAAGGGCGTTAATACAACGCAAGTTAAATCGGTTTACTCAGGGCGCATGCTATCACATAGTAATAAAAACCTTAATGATAACGATTTCTACGTATGAGTATTGGCTTATTAATGAATATGTCTAAATGGCTCAATCTGCTGATATGGTAGATTTTCCCTGTTTTGCTCTTGACTTGTAGTAATGGCAAAAAGGCATTGCTGTATGTAATCCAATTTACCTTTATTACCCAAAGACAGGTCTGCCGCTGACTGAAGCAGCTTCTTGGCCAGATTTAATATTGCCATTCCATTATCGGGCACACTGAGTTTATTGAAACTATTAGCAAGCAAAATTGCCAGTGAGGTTAACCTAGAAAGCATATAAGACCTCCCTACTCCTTGAAGCTCCATGAGTATCGTAGTTGTTTCGAATGCACACCCAAGAAACGCAGTGGCTTGTTGCCAATCTTGTTTTTCTAGCAACGTCTCACCTTGCTGCTGCGCTTCTTCTATATAAGTTAATGCTTCTTGAGGATGAAAATAAACCCAATCCCTGTGTGTAGGACAAAGAAAGTTAATTGTCATTGCTCTTCCTTCAAATCTTGTATGAGTGCCTAAAAGATACATTATTGCCCGGCACAAGTAAATAATAACAATTATCATTTGCATTTATATAATATTGGAGTATCTTAAAATACAACAAGCTAATTCTGGTTTGCTTAGAATTAAGTAGCGTGAAGTGTAAGGCTAGTAGGATCGCAAGATGAATAAGATAAACAAACTTGTGTGTGTGCTTGGATTGTGTGCCCAAAGTACATATTCTTTTTCAACAGAAGTTAAAGTAACTCATTCATTACAAAGTGAATGGCTACATTACTTATTATTCGATTTGGCATTTATAGCCTTAATTGGCTTACTGTATTGCTTATATAAAGTACTTTTAACCCATTCTGGCAAAAGACAAACAAAACACTCCTCACTTTATAATTATATTGACCAAAGTCATCATCGAAATGTAAGAAAACGCCAGTAAACTAAAGCTACAGCATTTGTTAGCATGTTTCTGATATCTTTTTATCTTCAACTAAATATGTATGCGAATAAAATATCTAGGCTGAGATACAAAATATCACCCGTCCAACTATGTACTTCCTTTCAACCCAGCCGATATCGTCAGAACTTATACTTGAATCAGAATCACCAGAAAGTCTTAATCGGCCTGAGCAGTCTATATTTTCAACACGTTTGACGATTGTGTGTAATTGCGGATGAGACACCACAACCAAACACCCATTTCTTGCTGCAAAGCCTGGCCATATTCCACAAATAACATAGTCATTATTCATTAAGGTAGGGTGCATACTATGCCCTACCACTCTGTGAATTTTTACTTTAAACATTAAGCTAATTTAGGGTAGACAACCGACTCACTTGGCGGGTATGGGCAAGTAGCAATGTAAATATCAACCCCTTTAGTGGCCCAAAACATTTCTGCAAAATCGTTCACTAAGTTCAACAAAGCAACTGCTTTATCTCGATTAATATGCTGCTTACAAGCAGAGCCGGTTAAGAGAATATTATGGACTAGCTCGCTAGCGTCAGGAAAAGCCTCAAATTGAGGCTGCTTGAAGTAATCACCCCAGATGACAACAATCTCGTCTTTTACTATTTGAGCGTGTATTTCTTTCTCGCGAACTAAACGAGCTAGTTGTGCATGGTCAGCAAGGTTTAAGCTGTCTTTACTCTCTAACTCATTAATTAAATCAATAAAACGGATAACACTTAAAGCAGCAACTTGTGCGCTACTTGGGTCATATATTTTACAAGGAATATCACAATGTGCTGACGCTTGCTCAAAATTTAAGATGCGATCTATCTTAGTGGTAAGTGAATGAAGCATTATATTTCCTCGCTTTTGCTATTGTCTTTATTTTTAAATTGTTTTATCCCCAAAAAAGTCATGGCAGCTACTGCAGCAACAAGAGAGCTGTAAAACAAAATATGTAAAGCATCACTACTCCAATGACTATGATCGTGACCTTCGTGTGCAAAGGCGGCTGAGCTTAATAGGCTTAGAGCCCCAGCATAAAGAAATGTTTGAATTTTACGCATTGTTTTTCCTATTAGTTGAGGGTGTTTTTAAAAGTGGTTTCAAATAAGTTTGGTATTAAAGGTGGGACTGACATTACATGTTCAGGATGATTTTTTTGGTGATTAATTAAAGCAATATAGGTTTGGCTAACGCCCCAAATTAACGCATTGGCTCGGTAAGAATTTGGCTGTGCTTCACTTAAACAAGTGGATATTTTTTTATGAACTTTTTCTAACTCATGCTCGGCTAAAATGGCCTTGTCTTCTCTTAAATATAAATCTGCTAAGTTGTGATAACTAATCACAACTGAAGCTACCGCAGCTTTATGGTCAATCCAGTTATCTAATAAATATTCTGCCTGCCTTATAGCTTTGTTATAATGTGCCAATGCAGATAAAGTCTGACACCTTTCAAAACATTCATTACCGGCGCATATTTGCGCTTTCCAAATAGTCATTTGATCTGTTTGTAGCATTACATTCCCCTAATTTGATCAAAAAATAAAACCAATTTCTGAAGTCAATATGCCAACCAAGCATGCTTAACATGCGAGGCTTAATGCTATCCCATGTCACAGATAGTATTTATATTCAGATTGTTATGGTTTGATTTTGATTAATAGTCATCAAGACCGATCAATACAAATAATAACAATTATCATTTGCAATAATGCGCTAAAAATGAATTTTGTCAATGGGGAAATAAAAATATCAAAAAGTTTCATAAACAATGTTGATAATAGTTATCATTTAGATTAATGTGTGTTTGCTCTCGAGTTAAGTTTATTGGTCTTTACTTAACTCAATCCCGAACGGGAAGGTGTATAGGCGCTTTCCCGTTTTCTTTTTTAAAGTAAATCCCTCCACATATTGGTCGCCTTCTATAGAATTACAAATAGGTGTAACTAACTCTCATACTGCTACATCTAATTCTCCAAAATTAGATTTTTGATAATTGGAAAAGTTAGTAAATTAAAAAGTCTTTTGAAAATTTGAAGTAACACCCAACATTTGTCAGTTTTTTTTACACAAATAAAGATTAACATAAAAACAACAACGCAAACCTTTGTTTTAAAAGAGTTTTCCTCATGGCCCGCAAATTGCTATTGTCGTTATGTGTTACTAAATAAATTCGTATGTATCTAAAAAAAATTGATACGTTGTTACTTTAATTACTTAGGAATTAATAATGAAATCTAAATTACTTTATTCTTTTTTAGCTGGTGTTTCATTTCTATTTGCAGCATCTACGCAAGCAACCCTCATTAACTCAATAACTGGAGATTTAGTTACTGATTACAATCAGACTTCGGATGTGGTTTTAGATTTAGAAGGAACAACCCTTAAGGGTGCATACAACGTAAATGTTGCAAACTCTCTATACAATGTTGTTTTTGAAGACCTAGTTTTGAGTACACTTGACACTTCTTTATTCACTCAAGAAGAAGCAGAGCTAATATCAAACACCTTACTAAGTGATTTGTTTTTTGATGCAATGGAAGATTTATTTGTAAATGTAAATGGTTGCTATGGATATTGTCGAATATTCACTGTTTTTGATATCGATGGCAATAATTCTGCTGGGTATTACCTTGAAAATAATGCATCTCAAGAAAACTCTTCCTCTGTTCTTTATTTATCAAGCTCTACAGATTCGACTGACGCAAATTATGCCACTACAGCAACTTGGACAATCCAAACTTCTGAAGCAACAGCAGAAGTTCCAGCACCTGCAGCTTTGTTACTTGTACTAATTGGAATCGCTGGTATTGCTTTTAGTCGTCGCAGAGCATTGCGTTAGGGGGGTGAAGGGGTAACAAGAAGTCGTTATTGACCTTACACGTATTAAAGCTAAATTATACCGTTTTTTCAATTCAACAAACTCTCTAAAGCGGCTTTATAGCCGCTTTTTTTTGTCTTAAAGCGGAAGAATGCAAACAACCACAAGCATCTCTAAGTACTCTGGTGAATTAAAATAAGGTGCCTGTTTACTTGTCACTAATTAATTTAACACCAAGAAAAATCAAAACGCTCCCAGTTACGCCGTCCATCCACCGCAATGCTGTACTACTAGCAAAAAGGCGCTTTGCTGAGCTAACAGTTCCAGCTAAGCAAGATTGCCAGGCCATTGCTATAACGAAATGTATACCAGCCATAGTCATAGCCTGTAAAAATGGGGAGTAATCAGGGTTAATAAATTGCGGTAAAAATGCTAAATAAAAAACTGCAGTTTTAGGATTTAGTACATTAGACAAAAAGCCCTCTCTTAATGACCGGCTCACATTAACTGAGCGACTTGCAACATCATTAATTGCAATACCATGTTGCCCTTTGAACGCCAATTTTAGTGCGCCAAGTCCTAGCCAAATAAGATAAGTAGCACCCAACCACTTAATCACTGTAAAGAGTTCTACAGATTGCAGCAATATAGCTGAAATTCCCACAGCTGAAAGTGTCGCATGGACAAACAACCCCATACAAATACCAAAGCTGGTTACTACTCCATCCACACCACCAGAGCGACTAGAGTTTTTAATTACCAGCACAGTATCTATACCAGGGGTTATTGTTAGAAGAGTAATCGCCACTAAAAAAGCTTCAAAATTCAAAAGATGCATAGGTTAAGCTCACTTTTAATGCTTGGTTGCATATCAGTTGTTTTATAACACAAGTCCATGTGGGGGTACTTTGAAATGCCTACAGATAATATAACTGATGTTACTTTACAATTAGATTCAAATAAATACATTTTGTAACCCTAGCCGTTACTTATTTTCCCAAAAATATGTTTAACTTATCAACCAGCTTAAAAATTCAATATAAGGATATTGTTAATATGTGTCATTTCAAAAAATTGTTAATAATTGCTGTATTTACTACTTTTTCAACACTTTCAAATGCCTTTGATTTTGAATCGTGCAGTAGTGAATACTGTGTCAAAGTGTTCAAAGATTTTAAGAAATATGCCAAGAAAGGCCACCCAAGTGCAATGGAAACATTAGGTAACTTTTATATAGTTGGTTATGGAACCGAAAAAAGTGAATCTAAAGCGCTCAAAATGTACAAGAAAGCTGCTAAGTGGGACCAAGGAAGTGCGCAGTATAAAATAGGGTTGATATATACGTCTGGCGATAAAGGTGATGCTAGTAAAGGAATTAGATACCTAGAAAGAGCCGTTAAGAATAAAGCGTATGAAGCAGCATATTTGCTTGGTGTTATTTATATGGATGGAAAAATCGTAGAGCAAGATAATGAGAAAGCCAGAGAGTGGTTTGAAGTGGCCTCTAAATACAATCAACCCAAGGCAACGTATTTACTAGCACAAATGTACGACACTCAAGTGTTTGGGAAAGACCAACAGGCTAAAGCAATACCACTTTATAACAAGGTTGCATTTAAAATAGACTCTGCTAGAGAACGCCTGACAGAGTTGAATCAACCACTTCCTCCGGGTAATGATGATGATATTGAACGCATAGTGGTTAACCCTCAAGATTTGCAGCAATTTTTTGATGAACAGTTAGAAATATTAAGAAATACACCTTCACCTAAAATTGGTACTGGTAGTCGTGTTTCTAAATTAACTTGTGCGGAAAAGATATCCTGTGCATCTTTAAGTGGTGAAAGTGCCAATAGATTACACACCGAGGTTCAACGAGCGATTGGAATGGCTATTGCCAGTAGTTTCAGACAAATTAATTGATTTAGTGTAAATCAATTGTAAAAAATAAAGGCCTGCTAAGATTTTTATGATTCGAAATGATTATCAGGCCTGAAACTAAATTAACACGTCAGCCTCACCAATTAACCCTCGAATATCATCTACTTACTTGCTATATTTCGCGGCCTAAAGATAAGGTTTTGTGTGGTGTACGATTCTAGTTACAAGCATACAAATTAAATGGGAAGTTGGTGAGAAGCCAGCACTGTACCCGCAACTGTATACGTTCTTAGTCTATGTAAATAGATGTAAAAGTACGTGAGTCAGATACCAGCCTCATCCATTATTGTAATGTTGGCCTATCAACTTTGGCCAATTTGATATTCGTGCGGGAATACACGGACAACATACTCTTGTAACAGCTCTGCTGATTCTCGATATGCTTTCCTGCTCGCTATTTTTCACCTTGGTGGTTTGATTGACACATGATTTTAATGAGCCCGAAACATTAGTAAGAACTAGCATATGCCTGAAAAACCAAACCTTATTGCAATGCACATCAATTATAAGATTGCTACAAAAGCCATCTTATCTGATATTGATATAAGTGTTCACAAAGGTGAAGTTTTAGGTGTACTAGGGCCAAATGGTGCGGGTAAAACAAGCTTATTAAAAATACTCTCAGGCCAAGTATTTTGCCAAGGTAACGTATTCTGGAAACAAAAAAACCTTAAAGAATATAGCGAAATGCAGCGTGCGCAGCAAATAGCTGTGGTCAATCAAATCAACGACTCTGTATTTTCACTGAACTTACAACAAATTGTACGTATGGGATTACTACCCCACTCTTCTTTGATCAGCAGAGCGACCCCAGATGACATATTGCGTATTGCACAAGCATTAGAAAAAGTAGGACTGACCGAAAAAACTCAACAAACCTTTAATTCACTATCAGGTGGTGAGCAGCAGCGGGGCTTAATCGCTCGGGCTTTAGTGCAAAGGGCAGATTTAATAGTATTAGATGAACCGGTAAACCATCTTGATGTGTATTATCAACATCAAGTTTTACAACTCCTAACTTCATTAGCTCGTAGTCTCAACGTCACCATTATAATGAGCTTACATGATGTCAATTTAGCAGCTCATTATTGCGATAATGTATGTCTACTAAACCAAGGTAAGCTAATAGCCAAAGGTACGCCAGAGGCCGTATTTACCACAAAGCAATTATCAGAAGTATTTCGATTGCCCTGCGCTGTTACTGAAGGTGCGAGTAATAAAAGTTTTCATGTGAATTTTTATCCCCCATATCAAACAGATCACCATCTAACAAAAGGTGACTGTTAATTATGAACAAGAAATTCTGGTTGTTATGTTTCTTTGCCATTATCTCTGTGATTGTAGGGTTATTTTTTGGAGCTGCTGACTTTAGTAACCGAGAGTTATTGTCATGCCTTGTTGATAGCTGTAGCTCAGAGGTAAACGAGATGATTTTTTGGGAAATTCGGGCGCCGCGGGTATTAGTAGGTTTTTTAGTTGGGGCTGGATTAGCAGTTGCTGGCGCAACATTGCAAAATGTTACCCGTAACGGGCTTGCCGATCCTTACCTATTTGGTGTGGTGTCAGGTGCGGGGTTAGGCGCAAGTATTGCTACTTTATTATTTGACAGTAACTTCGCCGAAAGCATGGGATTATTAAAGCTATTTCCAGAGATAAGCTTTTCATTAGCTTTGCCTTTTGCTGCATTTTTTGGAGCCTTGTTTTCGGTAATTTTAGTACAGCTTTTAGTCACTCGAACCTTTGGTAGTAAAACAGAACACATGTTACTAGCAGGTATAGCCGTTTCATTTATGCTAAGTGCTCTTAGTCATTTTATTTTATTTATGGCAGAGCCATTTGCTGCCAACAAAGTAATCTTTTGGCTAATGGGCAGTCTTGCACGAATTGAAACTTGGTATGCCTGGGTGATATTACCCGTGCTCATCGTAAGCGTATCTTTATTGTTACTATACGGCCGCCATATGGATGCCTTATTAATTGGTGACGAAAATGCCAAAACCCTAGGGGTGCATGTGGGCCGGTTACGTTTTTTATCCTTGGCGACCTGCGCGGCATTAACCGCATGTATCGTAGCCTATTGCGGTGGCATCGGATTTGTAGGTTTGATGATCCCCCATATTATTCGCCATTGGCTAGGTGTTACAAGTCGCACTCTAATTATTGGTTGTGTATTGTTAGGCGGTGCATTTTTAGTATGGGTTGATGTAATCGCCCGCATCGCCCTGCCAGACCAAGAAATCCCAATTGGTATAATCACCTCGGCCATCGGCAGTATCTTTTTTCTATTGGCAATGCGCCAAAGAAACACTTAATCACTAACTATAAGCCCATTAATTATGAATCAAGCAACAGCAGCTTTTTTTTGTACCGACAACAATATTACTCCTAATCTAAATAACGCTAGGCTTCTAAATATTCGCTGTTGTAGAGAAAATAAAAAGGACTAGTGATGACCAAACAAAACAAGTCAGAGCAGCCAACACAGGTATATTTATTGCGCCACGGTGAAGTAGATGGACCTGAAGCATTAAACGGTAGAACAGACGTTCAGCTGAGTGCCAATGGCCGTCAGCAAATGCATCAACAATGTAGGAACTTACTATATCTTGACAACATCATTAGCTCACCATTAAGGCGCTGCAGTGATTTTGCCGAAGAAATAGCACGGATCCATGAGTTAGATGTTCAATTCAATCCAGATTTTCAAGAATGTGACTTTGGCGAGTGGGATGGGATTCGATTTGACGACCAATCACAACACTGGCCACTAATGACGTCGTTTTGGCAAAGCTCAGAACAACACTCACCACCTAAAGGTGAATCCCTTGAGGGGTTTCATACTAGAGTGATAACTGCTTGGGAATCTTTGTTAGAAAGTTATCAAAACCAACGTAATTTACTGGTTTGCCATGGGGGCGTAATCAGGCAAGTTTTAGGACATGTATTACCTGTAGATTGGCAAGATGGACAGTGGTACAGCCAATTAGAAATTGGGTATGGCAGTTTGACCAGAATTACTATTCCAACCTACGCTGGTGCTCTGCCGCGAGTTGACTTTATAGGTATGCCTGCTGACCTAGGACATGAAAACTTTGCCTAAACCCAACGCTTTACCTGCCAACTTAGGTGGGTCAGCCACTTTGATGATCCAAGGCACCACCACAGATGCGGGTAAAAGTTTATTGGTTGCTGGATTTTGCCGCTGTTTAAAGCGGTTGGGTTATAAGGTAGCCCCATTTAAGCCACAAAATATGGCACTTAATAGTGCAGTGACACCAGATGGCGGCGAGATAGGTCGTGCCCAAGCCCTGCAAGCTCAAGCCGCTGGCGTCATACCCAATGTAGACATGAACCCAATTCTACTTAAGCCCAGTAGTGATACTGGTGCCCAGGTCATTATTCACGGTAAAGCAATAAGTAACATGCAGGCTAAGGCTTATCACGATTATAAAAAAGTGGCGATGCAGGCTGTACTTGAGTCCCACCAGCGGTTAACTGATCAATATCAAGTGGTCATGGTCGAAGGCGCCGGTAGCCCTGCCGAAATCAACCTAAGAGAAGGTGATGTCGCCAATATGGGCTTTGCTGAAGCGGCAGATTGCCCAGTAATTATCGTTGCTGATATAGACAAAGGCGGCGTATTTGCACACCTAGTGGGTACCTTAGAGTTATTATCTGCTAGTGAGCAAAATCGTGTGGTGGGCTTTGTAATCAATAAATTCCGAGGTGATATCGCACTTTTACAAAGTGGCTTAGATTGGTTAGAAGAGCGAACCAATAAACCAGTATTAGGCGTGTTACCTTATTTGATGGACCTACAATTAGCTGAAGAAGACGCCATACAAGCTAATCAGCATATCGACAAAAACAATGTACGTTTACGGATTGCAGTGCCTGTGTTTTCTCGTATTAGTAATCACACCGATTTTGATATGCTAAGAGCCCACCCTCAGCTTGAACTAACCTTTGTGCCCCAAGGAAAAAGCATACCAGGGTGTGATCTGATTATCTTACCGGGCAGTAAACACGTCAGAGACGACTTAGCATTGCTTAAGCAACATCGATGGGATCACGATATTGCCAAGCATCTTCGCTATGGAGGTAAGGTTTTGGGAATTTGCGGCGGCTATCAAATGCTTGGTAACACCATACACGACCCACTAGGCATAGAAGGTAAAGCTGGAATTTCAGAGGGGTTAGGTTACTTAAATATTTATACCGAGCTACAAGCTGAAAAACAATTAACACATAGCACAGGCTATTTACTACTAGATAACTCACAGCAAGGCGTGGTTATTGAAGGCTACCAAATTCATGTGGGTGCAAGCATTAGAGTGCCAGATACCAAAGCATTTTGTACCTTAAATAACGGTAAATTGGATGGCTGTATTAGTGCCGATAACCAAGTGGCTGGCAGTTACTTACATGGGTTGTTCGATTCACCCGAAGCCTTACAACACATACTGAGTTGGGCTGGCGCCGATACAGATAAAGCACAGACATACGCACAGCAACAAGAACATGAATTAGACCGCTTAGCCGATGCCTGCGAAGCCCATTTAGATTGGTCTAAAATTACAAATTTCATCACATCACAAATGAGCAAGAATAATAGATATGAGTAACGAACAAGACAAAGCACTTCATAAAAAGCGCATGCAAAATCAAAAAGAAAAGGTAGACCAGCGAATTGCTGCCGCCCAAGAAGACAAAGGTTTACTGCTAGTAATAACAGGCAATGGTAAAGGTAAATCAACATCGGGGTTTGGCACCATTACCCGCGCTGTAGGCCATGGCTTAAATGCCAAGGTAGTACAATATGTTAAAGGTGGCTGGGAATGTGGTGAACGTAACCTATTAGAAAAAAACGGCGTTGAGTTTCACGTAATGGGCACCGGGTTTACCTGGGAAACTCAAGATAAAGAAAGCGATATCAAAGCTGCACAAGCTGCCTGGTCATACAGTAAAACCTTACTTCAAGATCCAAGCGTTGATGTTATTTTGTTAGATGAAATCACTTATATGGTGACTTACAAATACATAGATCTAGATGAAGTACTTGCTGCGTTAAACGCAAGGCCGAAGGCACAACATGTGGTGGTCACCGGCCGAGCTTGTCACCGTTCCATTATCGAATTAGCTGATACTGTTAGTGAAGTTCGCCCAGTTAAACATGCCTTTGATAATGGCATAAAGGCACAAAGAGGAATTGATTGGTGAGCACATTTCGAGGGTTAATCGCACTTTGTGCTTTCATACTAAGCTTACCAGCTTTTGCTGACAATCAGCATGCTAGCGATAACGCTAAGGCCTTAACCCAAGAGCAAAAACAACAAAGGCGCATAATCGCCTTAGCACCACACTTAGTTGAATCACTTTACGCCATAGGCGCAGGTGAGCAAATCATTGGTACCTCGGCCCATGCTGATTACCCAGCAGCAGCCAAGGATATACTGCGTGTTGGTAACTATGCGCGACTACAAATCGAAAAAATTTTACAGCTTAACCCCGATGTAATTATCGCCTGGAAAACCGGTAATCCTGCAGATGACCTAGAGCGCTTAGAGAAATACCAGCTTAGGGTGGTGTATTCAGCCCCCACTCAGATTGAAGATGTGGCAGCCGAAATCCTAATGTTAGGCGAACTCACTGGTCGAGAGGCCGCAGCGAAGACGTTAGCAACTAAATATTTAGCCCACTTAAAGCAGCTTAAACAAACCTATAGCATTAAATCACCAGTCAAAGTATTTTATGAAATGTGGGCGCGACCGCTGCGCACAGTAGCGAAAAATGCCCTGTTACAGCAGCAAGTTGAGTTATGTGGTGGCAATAACCCATTTGCAAACGCAGTAGACGACTATCCCATTGTTGGCCTAGAACAAGTACTCACCAGCTTACCCCAAGTGGTGATACAACCTGCTCCTTATAGTGCTGACAACCGCGACAGCTTAAATTGGCAGCAATGGCCACATATTCCAGCAGCTAAGAACAATTTTGTATTTCACCCCAATCCAGACAAAACCCACAGACTCACAACCCGAATGTTAGATGAAGTGAAAATCATGTGTGAACAAATAGACACCGCACGAAAGTTTTACCAAGACTAAGAAAATAGAAAAGCGTTATTGATGAATGAACTGACTGCAAAGAAACAATTAGATTTGAACTAAATGCTAACGCCTTTATGTCAATTTATTTTACAAGCCCTTAGAATAAAAACCCAAAAAAAGCCATAACCAATTGAAATAAAACAAATAAACAACCTTGGCTCGAAAATCGCTTTATATGGAGTGTAATAATAATTTAGTACCAACTAATTTAAACCTAGGAATTCAATATGAACGTAAGAATGTTAAAAATGGCAGGTGCAGGTATAGCGTTATCAATTAGTAGTTTTGCCAATGCAGTACTCGTTTTACAAGTTGACCTTAGTGTTGAAAACTCTATTACCATTAGTGCTACATCAGGTACCTCACTTGCAACTGTCAGTGGCAGTGACTTTACAGGATTTTTACTAACTGATTTTTTTGACTCGTCGTTTGAAGTATTAGGTGGTACATATTTAACATCCGGCAATCTTAGCAGTGCAAACAATACAAGTAATGGCATCCCCTTGATTTATAGCCACCTTGCTGATACCGGCTTAAATATTTGGACATTTACTGATGACCCTTCAATGACATTTACCGCAGGAGAACTCGCCTTTAGTGGGCAAGGAAACTGGGCTGTTACGTCAGCTATGTATGTTAGTGCCCTTAACGGTGCACAAAGCGGAAACGTTTACGCCCCAGCAGACAGCATTGACGATATAGGAGGTGCTGGATTGATTGGTACTTGGGCAGTAGTTGGAGCAGAGGAAGTACCCGCACCTTCTACCCCCGCTATTTTAGGCTTAGCTTTGATGGGCCTAGCATTGCGTAGACTTAAAAAATAAGAACCAGTTTAGTCATCTCATTGGCTTGGCTTGGCTAGTTTAAAAAAGCTTATTAAACACCTGTCATTCGACAGGTGTTTTTTTATATATCAATGGTGTAAACCCCGTTGACAATATCCTTAACTAAACGTATCTTGCACGCCACTATTCTAGGTGCCTATCGCTTATTTACTTATTGACAAATAAACTGGATAGGGTAAACGGGAAGTGTGGTGAAATTCCACTGCTGCCCCCGCAACGGTAATATGCAAATTCGCATTAAAGCCCGACACCGGCCTAAGTAAATAGCTATTTTTACGTATGGAGCGGCGGGCTTCATTAGAATGCACATATTCTTAGGTGACCTTGTTTGATTACCTAAACATGGCGTTTGTTATACATCACAAACCACGCAATTCTTTACCCACCCCTCTCAATCGTTTTTTAAAGATAAGATTGAGGATTTTATGAAACTTACATCACTCGCGTTATCGGTCAGCGCAGCCCTAATTGCCAGCCCATTATTTGCACAAGAAAATATACAGCAGAATAACGAAGAACAAGACATAGAAAAAATGGTTGTGGTGTCTAGTCGTATTGCTATGCCACTTAGAGAAATTGCCACGTCTGTATCTGTCGTCACCAAAGAAGACATTGAACTACGTGGCTACAGCAACCTTGCCGATGTGTTAAAAGTGCAAGCGTCAATAGGCGTCACCAACACAGGGGGCGAAGGTACAACGTCAGCATTACGTATTCGAGGTGAAGAAGGTTACCGCACCCTAGTTCGCGTTGATGGTGTAGATATATCTGACCCAACAGGTACCCAAGTTGGCCCACAACTCGCCCACCTACAAAGTAGCAATATTCAGCGGGTAGAGATTTTAAGAGGCTCTCAAGGATTAGCCTACGGTGCTGATGCAGGCGGAGTCATTAATATCCTAAGTGGCGCAGGCAGTGAAGACTTGTCCGGTAATGTTAGTGGAGAACTAGGTCGTTATGGTACTACCAATTTAGCAGCAGATGTTGGAGGCACTATTGAAAGCCTAGATTATTACCTCTCGGCTTCTAACTACCAAACTGATGGGTTCAACTCACGAATCGATGATACCACCCTTGATCAAGATGGTTATGAAAACACAACGATACATTCATGGCTTGGGTGGCAGGTAAATGAAGAGTTAAAGTTTGGCGTAGTTCTGCGAAACACCTCTGGAGATGGCGAGTATGACAACTGCTTTTCTGCTTTAGGTACTAACGACTGTGAAAATGAATTTACCCAAAGTAACCTAAGAGTAACGGCTAATTATGAAACAGATAACAGTGGCCACGAATTCGCTTATGCAAAGACCATAGTGGAGCGTGAGAATTTTACCGACGGTATTTCAGCTTTCTTTACTAAGGGTAATGTGGAGCGCTTTGAATACCTAGGCAACACAGTCTTTAACGAAGATCACGGTGTAGTTTACGGCCTAGACTGGGAAAAAGAAGTCATTAGTTCTTCTGACCTTAGTCGCATTAGCAAAGGTTACTACCTAGAATACCAAGGTCAGTTCATTGAAAACCTCTATGTTACAGCAGGTGTTCGCCACGACGACAACGAAGACTTTGGCGAGCACACTAGTATGAGATTAAGCGGTGCCTATATCTGGGCTGTTGGTAATGACGAACTTAAACTCCGCAGCGCTTATGGTACTGGATTTCGTGCACCAAGCCTTTCTGAAATTGATTATAACAACAGTGCCTGGGCTTATGCCCCCGCTACTGACAGTGACCTAAAAGAAGAGAATACCAAAGGCTACGAGGTAGCTATTGAATACAACTTACACAATGGCTCACACTTTGAAGCCGTTTATTTTGACCAAAAAATCACTGACAGTATTGAGTTTGATTTAGCTAGTTTCTCTGGATACATACAAGAAATAGGCGAGGTGTACTCTCAAGGTGTCGAGTTAATTGCGAGCTTAGCGTTAAGTGAATCGTTACACCTAAACACTAACTACACCTATAACGACACAGAAGACACCACTGGTGAACAACGTATTCGTCGTCCAAAACACTTAGTTAATGTTGGCCTTGATTACCAAATTGAAAAATTAACGGTATCTGCCAATGTACGTTTGGTGAAAGACTTTACTGACTCTGTTTACGATAGTGCAATATTTCAATCAGTTAGAGTGCCAATGGATGATTATCAAATAGTTGATTTAAGCGCCCGCTATTCAGTGACCCCCAAGCTCACTGTTTTTGCAAGGGTTGAAAACCTGTTTGGCGAAGACTATAAAGACTTAGCCGAATATAACACCAAAGGGCAAGCACCTTATGTTGGCGTACAATATCAATTTTAAATAAACCTGCACAAGGCTTATAGAGAAACGATTTTTTATAAGCCTTGTCAAAAAACTTTAAACTATTTAACCCCTTTTCCGTTGCTGTTGCGTTACTCCTATGAAACCAACGGAGAAACACAATGCAAACACTTTTAACACCGCAACTTTCAGCTCCCAGTATTAATATTCAAAAACTCATTGGCGCTATTACTATTGCTGCAGCTATCACCTTTAGCACCTTTGTACTCATGGATATGCTGATATCCAATGACGAAATAACCCGCGCCACCGCTACCCAGAGCACACCTATTAACTTAAACTATAACTTTGATGAAGAACCTTTACTCATCAAACCGAAAGTGCTACCCAAACCCAAAGTTAAACCCAAACCAGAGCCCATCCCTAGAGTAATAGAGTCAACACCACAACAAAATCTTAACCCAAGTTTGTATGTCAGTACTTTTGAAGGCCCCACTATCAACACAGGTATATCACCTAACTTAGGCATGGATGACGGTGTGGCTAGGCCTATTGTCAGAGTTGAACCTAAATACCCAGCAACGGCTGCCCGGGATGGTAAAGAAGGTTGGGTAAAACTCAGCTTTTCCATTAATACTCAAGGAGCAGTAAATAACATTAAAGTAGTTGATGCCGAACCCAAAAGAGTATTCGAGCAAGCTGCAAGACGGGCGTTGGCAAAGTGGAAATACAAGCCCAACATAGTACAAGGCACCCCACAACCACAAGATGGTATGGTAGTTATGTTAGACTTTAAATTAGGTAGTTAAATAGCCCTATCTAATATTGGCCGCCGCTTTGTATGGTGCGGCCATTTACAATACATTAAGGAGCGTCTATGAGCTTTGCGTTAACCTTAAAATCTTTGATAGTTGATAGGCATAGTAACGAGAGCGTTATGCTCCGTTATGCCGAGTCTGGCAACAAAGCCTTGTTAACTAAGCTGTATACAGCCTGTGGCGACGACTTGTACCATTTTGTACTAACACTCTCTGAACCTATTTTAGCCCAAGATATATGTCAAAAAACCTGGCTGAAGGTTATGGAAAAAAAACACCTTTTTCGAGATTCAGGGCAATTTAAAGCTTGGTTATTTACCTTAGCTCGTAACCTGCTGATTGATGAATTGAGACAAGGTAAACCCATGACTGGAGATATTAATTCAATACATGATAACTCGAAGGCCTTAGATACAAAGCACGAGCAATCAGATATACACGGTGTTTTTGAGCAGACACTATTGTCACTGTCTTTTGAACAGCGAGAAGCCTTCTGTTTGCAACAAGAAGGATTTAGCTTACAAGACATCGCGAATATTACCCATTGCGGAATTGAAACGGTCAAAAGCAGACTTAGATACGCCAAACAGCACCTTAGCAAACAACTTGAAAAATATGCAGAGACAGACCATGACTAAAGATAACGAACCGTCTGAAGAAGCACTTGCAAAGCTTTACAGTAAACGTAAAGCAGCACATCTCGCACCAGTGTCTATCAAACGTAAGCTTTTAGAGAAACAAACAAGCCACAAAACAACCACAGCAATTTTTAACCGAATAAGTTATGTGGCTGTGGCAGCAAGTACCCTACTATTAATTAGTATTATGATGTTTCGAAATGTGCAATTTAATAAACCACAATTAGCCTATCAAAGCGTTGAAATTCACACATTGAATAATGCCAAGGACTTGTCCTCAGAAGGTATTCGTAATCGCTATGCCCAGCATTATAAAGACTACCTAAATCAACGGAAAACTTATGCCCAGCACCATCAAAAACGCGCAGTGTTGAGCGTTACTGAGAATATCTGGCAACTAAAAACCTGTGATGATGAAGTGATGCAACTATCTGAGGAGCTTATATCGGCCTTAACCGACCTTCAGCAAATTGATATGCAGCTCAACTCAGGGGATGTCGTTGAAATTGCATTTGACCAAAGTGGTATTATTTTAGGAATTCAAAGAAGCTATACCCCACTAAGTTGTTAAATATTAATAGTAACCACTGAATTAGTTATATGATTCAATCAATTAAGTTATTTTAAGGCGAAGTTTTGATTTATCCACAGGTGTAAAAAAGGCTACAATAGAAATGAACATTTCATCTACGCCTCGTACTGGAGATATCATGGACAAAAAATTAGCATCGAAGGCTAGTGTTAGTAGTCGCAGCACTAGCCAAAAAGCCTTGCGCTTAAATCTGGACGAAAAGAAATATGGCACCATAGTAGAAATAGGTGCAGGGCAAGAAGTTGCCAGACAATTTTTCTTAGCAGGTGCTGCAGCCGGTACCATTGCAAAAACCATGTCAGCCTATGATATGAAATTTTCTGACGCCATTTATGGCGTACAAGAGAATAGACGATATGTAAGTAAAGCTCGTGTTCAAGCCATGATGGAGCAAGAGTTTGATTTAGTAATCGACAGGGTTGCCGACATCCGCTCTAAATCTTCTCGTTTCTTTGCTTATGCAGCAACGGTTGCGGCGAAAAGTTTCAATAGAAACAATGAGTGCCATGCTTGGTGTGGTGTTAGAGTGCAAATGTACCCAGGTGCTCAGCCTTCTAACATCATAGTTCATGTTAGAATGTTAGACGATAATGCAGAAGCCCAACAACAAGCTTTGGGCGTGATTGGTGTAAACTTAATTTATGCTGCCTATCACTACTTTGAAGATCCCAAAAAAATCATAGACTCTCTAACCGATGGAATGAAACCCAATAGAGTAGAAATTGACGCTATTGATTTCGAGGGCCCTTATTTTGAAGATTCAGATAATCGCGCTCAAAATATTCATCTGATCCGCAGTTGGAAAGCACGTGCTGTAATGTTCAAACCAGATGGCACAGTTACCGTACCGGCAGAAATGCTTTATAAGAAAAACGTCATGACTATTCGTGGTTCGTTTAGACCAGTAACCAAGCTTAATGTTGATATGATTGAGCAAGGCCAGCAATCATTTGCAAACCTACCAGGTGTGAATCCTGAAAACACTATAGCCATTGCTGAAATATCGTTAAATGATATTCACGGTAATGACGCAAAAGTGCCAGAGAAGGATATAGTTCAAAGAATACAGTTACTTAACTCTCTTGGTTATAACGTAATGATATCGGATTATACTCGGTACTTTTCACTCAGAGCTTACTTCAGGCAATTTACTAAACTACAAATTGGTATTGTTGTTGGAATGGTTAATCTCAAACAAATATTTAATGAAGATTTCTATCGTGGTGTTGAGGGTGGAATTTTGGAAGGGTTTGGTAAGTTATTTCCAGACAATACTCGTTTATTTGTTTACCCAGAAATGGACGAAGACGGTAATTTGAGTGAGTTTACCGACGTAAAAGTGCCAGAACACTTACGCTTTTTGTATCGTCATTTATTAGAGAATGGCTTTTTACATGGCATCGAATGTAGTGATTCTGAGCTATTTAATATTTATTCAAGAGAAATTTTAAAACAAATATCTGGTGGTCAAGAAGGCTGGCAAGAGAATCTACCCGAGGGTG
Organism: Paraglaciecola marina; assembly: GCF_004360155.1. Classification (GTDB taxonomy): domain Bacteria; phylum Pseudomonadota; class Gammaproteobacteria; order Enterobacterales; family Alteromonadaceae; genus Paraglaciecola; species Paraglaciecola marina. Next base: position 54,268 of record NZ_ML178722.1, read on the forward strand.
TTGCTGAAGAAATTATCAGAAATAAGTTCTTTGGCTATAGGGGCTAATTGCCGCTCTATAAAAAGACTATTGAATAAAAAAGGAGCCTAGTGCTCCTTTTTTATTATTCTAAATACTTGGTAAGTGCTTGCTTACATGATTCAAAAGCTAACTCATCTAAGTTAAGCGTTTTCGGGTCTACCCAATAATAGTTACTTACCTCACTTTGCTGTAATACCAACCTTGGCTCCGAGTTTAGTATCAATTCAAAGAAGCAGTCTACCGTATGGTAAACCACGTTTTTATATAAATACTGGTTAGGAAATGAATATAAATAAGACATCTCAGAATCTGCTACAGATAGCTGTAATTCCTCAAATAACTCACGACATAGAGCTTGTTCATTAGACTCCCCATAATCAACAAAGCCACCGGGAATATCCAACTTACCTTTAGCAGGGTCTAACGCTCGCTCCAATAAGAGTATTTTATTGTTAAAGACAATAAAAGCCCCTGAGGCAGCAGCCACATTGTGAAAATACGTAAAGTCACAATGGCTACAACGGTAGGACTTTTCGCCATCCTTAGCTAGGCTAGCGCTACCACATTTCACACAATATAATGATTCAGTCACATTATTCATAATCTTTAAATAGGAGAGCCTGGGGGTAGAGGTTTAGCACTAAACTGTGATTTCCACTCCCCTAAATGCCAGTAATGCTCGAGTTGTCTGGCCATTACTGCATTGTCTGGGTTACGGTTATGATTTTTAAGCCATTTATGTAAGCCTGTTAATTCTGCCTCTATAGCGCCTCTTACCTCTGGCGCTAAATTATCTTGAGATAAGGCTTTTACAGTTTGATCAAGTACCAAGTAATTAATGCGTTTACTGAGTTGTACATGTTCCTCATTCGTTCCATTTTTTATGGTTTGTTTAAAGATAACTGTAAACAACTGCTTTATATCTGGTGTACCTTTTGCAAATTCATTTTGTGCTGCAACTCGATTTAAACGTTCAGCTTTTAGCAACAGAGCCAGACTATATGCGGCTGAAGATTCAGCGGCTGTAATAGGATCAAAGGTTAATCCGGTGCGGCCCTTAAAGCTTTCTCTGTTAGCCCTGTCACCGTATGCTTTAGGTGTAATAAGTTGGCTGATATGTTCGGGAATACTCAAAAAATCAGTGCTTAAAGTAGTTAACATCGCCTTAATGGCCTCTTTTTGAGTATTAGACTCAACCACTTGAACCCCTTTTGCTTCAGTGTAATCCCCTTTAGTTTCGTATTCGTAATAGATACCACCAATAAGTTTTGCTACCGCGTCAACCTGATAACGATGTAGCAAATATATAGGCGCTAGAGTTTCTTCTAGTGAAGATAAGGTACTCCCTGATTCAAGGGTTCTTAAGCCAAAGTTATCAAGAGCAATTTCTCTAACCTTGGTTAACTTATAAAGCTCATCAATAGATGAACTTCCCCCATCCCACAAATGTCCATCAGCACTGGCTGCATGGGAGGGCCGAGCATCTGGATCAGACTGATATTTAAAGCCTTTATCACGGGCACCAGCGACTAAAGCTTTAAGACCTTGCCGCTCATCAGTCTGGTTAGCAAATTGTTGGTAACCATAAGCAATAACGTACTTATCCCATTCACCTATGTTTACATCATAAGCATCTTCTAAATCCACTTTTCCTTTTTTAATAGTCACATAGGGGTGCGGATAATCCATCACAGACGCGCGGCCATATTCACTTGCGGCAAAGTTGTGGGCTATTCCTAAAGTGTGACCAACCTCATGGGCTGATAACTGACGAATACGGGCTAGTGCCATGGCTTTTTGTTTACTGGTATCAGCATCAATATCTGATTTTCCGTCTTCACTAAAGGGGCTAGTTAACCCAATGGCGATTAAGTAATCTTGCCTTACTCGCAATGAACCTAAAGTAACATGACCTTTGATGATTTCACCTGTACGGGGGTCAATTACAGATGAGCCATAAGACCAGCCTCTAGTAGCTCTATGCACCCACTGAATGACGTTATAGCGCACATCCATGGGGTCAGCTCCCTCTGGTAGGACTTTCACTTGAAAAGCATTTTTGTAACCTATTGCGGCAAAAGCTTGATCCCACCAAAGCGCCCCATCTTTTAAGGCACTCATCACAGGCTCTGGAATACCTGGGTCAAGATAATAAACAATAGGCTCAATAGGCACACTTACATCAGCACTTGGATTTTGTTTAGATAATCTGTGCCTAGGAATGAACTTCTGGGACATACTCTTTTCAATTGGCACTGAGTAATCTTGGTACTCCATTGACCAAAACCCGGAAAAAGGCACAAACCTGCGGGCTTGATATTGGTCATCTGGCAATTCAATTAAAGAGTGGTGTAAATGCACTGAAATACTTAAAGGAGCTGGTGTAACTTGTCGAACATACTCACCAGGTTTACTGCCACCAAAAGTAACAAGGGCCTCTAACTCAGTATTCTTAGGAAAGGCTTTACTCTTTTTTAAATAAACTCCACTACGGCTAACATCCGGCTTATAGCTACCTTGCTTTCTAGCTGACAAACGTTGAGATATTTGATGAATATCAGATAACAAAAACGCCGTGTAATCAATCAATACCGTGTCGTTAGATGATGCAACTACTTTAAAACCTGCAATTACTGAATCTGCAAAGGCTTCATCTATACTAGCCTTCTCAGCCTTATTAGTTGAGCTCGCTCGATACTCGGTGTTCAACTGTTTTAAGAACACTTTATTGCCGTAGCGTTCAAATTTAACTAGCCGAGTCTCACCCAACTGGCCACGATCTAGCCCTATATCGTTGGAGCCTATTCCTTGAGGCAAACTACTTTGAAATAAGAAGTCTTTGTCAAGCTTGTCTACTTCTAGATAAATTTTGTCGGTTTTATCATCATAATAAAAATCAAAATAACCGGCTTGATGCTGCATTTCACCGGTAAAGTCGGCTATATCTTCAAATCCGTGTGCTGCTAATGAGTACAAAGACACTGACAATAAAAGTAAACAAATAGACACAATACGCATATTAATCATCTCTTAAAATAACCAAAAGCCATTAACTTAATAATGGCAAATTCACATAAAAAAGTAAGGGGAATATTAAAGATCCATTGATACATTTAAAATTGTACATATCAATGGATGTAAGAACTTAAAACTCTGTTTAATCTTGGTCGTACAGCAGAAACCTGAAACCCAAAATTGAACGTTATTCTATGATTTCAATTTCTCGAATAAATGGATACTCAACCGGTAAGTTAGCGCCAAAGTCTCGCACCCATATTCTTAATGAATACTTACCAGGAGGCTGCATAATGCCGTTACCAGACTCGCCATTCCAGTCATAAGAGACTTCTTGAGCCCCTGCTACACCATCAATACCCCCGCCTAATTGGGTTCGTACTAATTCATTAATAGTCGTAAATCCTGACTCATCAAATATATAGATGGTAACAACAGCACTTTCGGTAATGTAAAATGAAATATTACCAGGCGTACCATCCGTTAAATAAACCGGAGTAATAGTTAGATTTTCAACCACAACCGGGGTTAAATCTATAACGATATCAGTACTTGCTTCATCCGTTTGTCCTTTGTCATTAACGATAGAGGCAGTAATAGTATATATTTCTTCAGGCATTGGCTCTCCATTTTCCTGAAGGCCATCCCATTCTAAATAACCAGAAGGACCAGTACCCGAAGCACTTGTTAATACGGTTCCTTCTTGATCTTTAACTTCCATATTCCAATCTAATGTTTGATTAAACGTAGCATTAATAATGGCAGTATCGGTTCGACCATCAAAATTGGGTGAAAATGCCTCCCTGTCAGAAATTAAAGATTCTATTCTAGGATCTCGGTCGGCAGAATCTGCATCATTGATTAATATGCTTCCAAAGCGACTTACCGCGTTTACACCGTCCCCATTTTCAGCAGATATAGAATAAGTATAGGTATCTGGCTCAACTATATTACCCTCGGTATCAGAGCCATCCCATATTAGGTTCACACTGTTTGCAATAGCACTCGAATTTTGAAGCACTTTACCTACATCATTTGTTATAAGTACCTGCCAATACATTAAATCAGATAAAGCAGCACTAATAACAATAGGTGCTTCCGAGTTAGGGTCGTAAAAATCAGGGATATCAGATAGATCACTAATGACTGGAAGATCAATTGCGCCATAGGACATTAAAATATCAAATGAGTCAAAGCGGTTGTCATCCCAAGCTACGGCAACATTATTGTTACTATCAACATCCATACTCACCACTAATGAACCATTGTCACTAGGTGAGATAACCAGCGATTCAGAAAAAGTTAAACCGCCATCATCTGAAAAGCTAAATTCTGTTTCATAATTCCCCGTAGTCGTATCAGACCAAGATATAAAAATATCCCCCGTTGGTCCTACCTTTAAAGAGCCATAGATAGACGTACCACTATTATCAGAAATGTTCACTTTTTCATTAAATGTGGCACCACCATCATTTGATGCTAAAAAGAATAACTCAGGGTTTCCGCCAGCCTCTAACTCTTCATCCCATGATATGTAGACATTTTCCCCAAACACCTCTATATCAGCACGTTGCATGGAAAACTCAGAGGTATTCAAAGTACTAATTGATCCAAAACTCTCAGCAAGATCATTAGATTGGGTAAATTGAAGCTTATCTTTTTCAGTCCAAACTAATTTAACATCGCCACTACCATTGGCGAACAATGACGGCTCTACAATCACAGATATAGGAAAAGTTACTTGTTCATCGAGTGGAGAAAATGTATTACCACCATCCAATGAGCGAATAACTGACACTTCACTATTAGAAGACCAAGCAACAAAGATATTACCTTCTTCATCAATGGCAATAGTCGGCTCTACACTTGATTCTTCGGAATTAGAAATATTCTTTTCTGGGTTGATCTCAGTTGGGTCATTAGAAGGCACAATTTCAAATGTTTCTAACTCTTCATTGAAGGTTAAGGATAAGTGATAAATATCCGAGAAATTTGACTTAGTATCTTGCCATATAACATGTACATCACCATCTGGCGCTATTGCTATCTGTGGCCTTTGTGCAAGACCAATAATATTTGACTCGGTATTCGATAGCTTAACAGGCTCACTGGCTTCAAGGCCTTGCACCTTCACTGCACTATAATAAACCTCCAAGGCACCTTCAATACCAGTGTTGTCATCCCAAACCACATGTATATAACCTCGTTCATCAAATGCAATACTTGGTCTAAAGGTTAATCCAGGGTTGTCTGAAAGGTTTAAGGGTTCAAAAAAACCAAACTTATTAGCACCTTCCCCCACATCACAAAGGTCCCCTATACCGTTTTCATTTTCATCTGCTTGATCAACATTTGGAATAATGGTGCAATTATCTTGATTATCGGCTATTGAATCGCCATCTTGGTCACAGGCGTCACCTACATTGTCATTATTAGAATCTAATTGATCTTCATTGGCGACAAGAGGGCAATTATCGACACTAAAACCAATACCATCATCATCTAAGTCGCAGGCGTCACCGATACCATCTTGGTTACTATCGATCTGATCTGCATTTGGAATTAATGGGCAGTTATCAATATCAATACTGATGCCGTCATCATCAAAATCACAGGCATCACCTACGCCATCGCCATTACTATCAAGTTGATCTGCATTGGTTAAAAGTGGGCAGTTATCTTCGGTACTTGAGATACCATCATTATCAGTATCACATACATCCCCAACGCCATCACCGTTAGTGTCGAGTTGATCTGTATTAGCAATAGCCGGGCAATTATCTGAATCGATACTGATGCCATCGCTATCGGCATCACAGGCGTCTCCTACCCCATCCCCATTGCTATCAAGTTGGTCCTCGTTTTCAAGTAATGGGCAGTTATCCAATAAACTCTCAATGCCGTCATTATCTGTATCACAGGCATCTCCTAAGCCATCACTATTTGAGTCTAATTGGTCACTATTAACAACTAGAGGGCAGTTATCAAACTCGTCGTCTACAAGATCATTATCATTATCTAGATCACATTGATTAATAATACCATCACTGTCCATGTCACCAGCATTGGGATTGACTGTGGCTGAGCACCTATTTTCTTCAGTATCTAGGTAAGAATTTCCTTCTCCACAGGCAAATAAAAGAAAAGTGAGGAATACCAGAGCAAATAAAGATTTTAAAGAATTAACAAGGTAAAGCTTTAACCTCAAATAAAATCTAATGTTAGGTAAATCAATAAAACTTAGCGTTCCCATATATACAACCTACTATCATAACTTTCTTCTAACACTCGCATATTTTGATTAATGTAATCTAAAGTTTCTTCATCAATTATACGAGTGAGCCCATTAACAGGCGCGGCAACAAAGAAGACTCTATCGTTGTGCTGCAGTACATCTTGTAATTCCTGTTTACTTCGTAACACTGGGTTACCTACAAATTTGTCTACATAATAGGGAGATTTTTTAACGGTATCGTAAACTACCTTCCTATCTGTAATAGTTTGCACAAAGTAGTCACCCTTTTCTTCAATGTAATGTTCGGTAACCAAAGGAATAGAGGTCAACACTAGGTCGCCTTCACGCTTATATTTGCGCAGTGCACTAGATACCTCTCGCCCATCCATACCCGATAAATTTTCTCTATAGTCCACTCTTAGGCCATCAATACTACCTGCCATTAAGCGATACATATGTAACACACCAGAACTAGTGGGTATAAACAATACAAAGGCCATTAACATGCCAACCACAGCGCCTTGTATACGCCACGAGGTTAATCCCTTAGCCGAAGTATAGGCTTGAATTAACATCAATAATTTCACAAAAATAGCCGCCACAGCGATTAAGAATGCGGGTAATACAAAATAGAAATAATGAGCGTTGTAATAACCCAATAAGTTAGTCAAAGATAGGTAGGCCATCAACACAAACAGCACCACAAAGCTTAATTTTTTGTCGTAAAAAATAAGAATAAAGCCAATAATAAAAAACAAACTAAGGGCAAAATGTGATTCAGTAAAAAAGAAGTTTTGTAAATAATACCAAGGTTCGTATGAAGAATCCGTGAAGGTAAGCTTTGGAGTCGCTAAGTCACTTTTACCAAAACCAACCATAACAAAAGGTGACTGAAGTAACATACGCCTAATGCCTTGGAATGCAATGACGAATAGAATTAGCAGGGCTGCAATCCAAAGATTCATCTGCATAAACCACTGCCACTGACGCCAGCGAATAATAATAGCAACAATAGCCATTATTGGCAGAACTAAGCCAGCACCTTCCCAACTTAAATAACTGAGAGCAAACATACATGCGGAAAGAACCGCGAGCTTTATTGATATTTGATCACTCTTTAATAAGCGGTAAAACACAATAAGCGCAATTAGGTTAAAAAACTGAGTTTGTGCCGGATGAAAACAATTCTGTCCCCAATAAATAGCCCAAGGAGAAACAGCAAATAGTAAACCTGCAATTAAGCCAGACAAACGCCCAAACCACATAGAACCACAGTATATTATAGCGCCGCAAGTCAAAGTACTAAACATTAACGCAGGGAAACGCAGTGCAAAGTCACCATAACCAAACACCTTTATTGAAGCGGCAAGAAAATAAGGAACTAGCTCATAAGTAGCGAGCTCTACTTCCATACCTCCCACCATCAAATAGGGATACCCTCTTTCAATCACACCTCTAGCAAAGCCTGCGATTGTAGCTTCATCAACTGTTAATGCTCTTAAATCTAACCCTTCAAATCGCATCACAAAAGTTAATACGATAGCGGAGGTAACCAACAACCAATAAATAAGAGGATTTAAATTTAAAGACTGTGTAACTGCAGTAGTTAGTGTAACTGAGTGGTTTTGCCCCTTAACTCTCCATTGATCCGTCATTGAAATTGACACAAGCAAAGCCCAAATAACTAACACCAGATCAAATGCACCATCAGAAAATATCTGCCGGGCATCAAAGCGGACGTCTTGTGCCATAAACCAAGCACATAACAGACATAACAAGGCAACTAAATTGGCTAGAACTGTGGCGTCTAATTGCTCTTTTATCGAAAGCCCAAGAGCTTTAAAAATCAAAGAAAGAAACAAAGCTACAGCGACAAACTTCAATACAAATAACCATGGGGCTTTTTGAATTAGTTTTGGCGCCACAAATGATTCATCAACTACAAAGAAATAATCAGGGCTAAGGCTAGACCTAGCCACCTTAACATTACTTTTTAGGTCTGCTTTGTGTAACTCAGTAAACACATCTATAGTGCTGCCAGTAACTTCGCTAAACAACCAGCTTTTATCTAAATAGATAGTATCTGTACCTTTGACTGAATCAATAATGATTCCACCAGCAACATGAACAGAATTTCCACTATTTAAAAAATCAATCCTCAGGAGATTACTTCCATCGGCTAACTTAGCTTGAATAGACTTCAAGTTTAATTTTCTGTCATTAACAGGGAAGATCCCCAAACTAATTCCATTTACAGATACTTCATAGGGAGAATCACTCGCAATGGCAAACCAAACTTGGGCATTCTCCGCAGCCTCATATTGGAACTCAGTTTGAGTAGACACTCTCCAACTTTGTGGACTGCTTACTAAGAGGGTTTCTGGTACTTCAATAGCCATTAATAAGTTTGGGTCAAAACCTATCATTGATACATCATCTGAACCTTGCCAATGTTTAGTCTTTAGCCACTCAGCGTCATCTAACCCATTTGAATACCAATAAAGGTTACTGGTCTGCTGCGGTAGTAAATGGCTTGCTTTATCTTTCTGTGTAGAAAAATAAGTAGATTTTCTACCCATTTCATCTAAAGCTGTTAACTCATATCTTAAGCCAACGATGGCTGGATAGGTGCTACGTTTAACCTTAACCGCTATGATATTTTCCCCAACATTCAACAAGGTACTGACATCAAATATTCCCGTCGCTAACATCGATTTTTGTACTTTCTCATCCACTAGGAACCCATTAACGTACAAAGAAAATTCATCTGTAGTTGCGATTTGTAATTGTGCTCGGGTTGCTTTGCTATCTAACTCAAATGAAGCACGAAAATAACCTACTGGACTAGGTTCTTGGGTGGTTATCCATTGGCTATGCCCCCACGAAAGTGTAAACCTTGAGTTTGCTTCATCGGCAGATTTGATATAGCTAAAAGCGACTATGACCAGTCCGAATAAAACGAGGAACAATAGCTTCCAAAATATATTGCTTTTCATAATTTACATCCATTCATGTACCACTAAGCCCCTTAACTGCTCGATAATTCTTATCGCCATCTAATTTAATGGAATGTTGAAACGCATTTCTTGCTTCAGATGGATAGCCACTTGCGCTCAAACACTCACCCTTTGTGGTCCAAATATCAGCAGACATAGAACGATTATGAATTTTCCCTAAGATTTGGTCAGACAAAATATTACAAGATTCATACTGTTTGGTTGCATTGTAGATACTAAGCAAGGCTATTTGGGCTACCAAAGAATTCGTCAATCTTGACGCCATCAAAAAATGCTGTTCTGCTTGTGCCCATTCTTGATGCCATAAATATAACAGCCCAACTCGATTATACGCATTTGAAACCAAACGCTTTTCAATACGCTCTATTGCTAATTTCTGAGGTAAACCTAAATCATTAGATTCTGTATTAGTTGCCGATTTGCCTGTAAAGTTTTTAATATAAGAGTTAAGCGCAAAAACCGATGAAAACTCACCAGCGACAAACTCCTGATTAATTCTATATGCATAGGCATTCCTGTCTTCAGGCCCGTAGGTAGTAAAATAAGCATAAGATGTTAACAAAGGAAAACCATTAGAGTAATTCAGCACAGGATCAAGTAAGGCAGCTTCATTAAGTTGTGTCATCGCTTCCGCCTTAGTACCTTGAGTAAAGTCCCGCACGCCTTGATTGACTTTTAAATAAGCTAATGAAACATCACCGATACCACTTCCCACAAAAAACAGCACTAATACAGTGGCACTTATTAGAGATGAATAAATGACTTTATTTGAGCGTACAACAGCAAACAAAAACAACAAAAAAGAACAGATAAGTGCAAGTTTAGCTCCCCATCCTAAGACCCCAAAAGTCACTCCAATACGATCAATAAACTTAAAAGCATCAAAGGCTAAGGCCGTTTCAACTGAGCGACCGGCGTTAGGTGTCTCATTTAAAGCAAGAACATGTTGGATATCTCTAAAGGCTTTACTTTCCTGGGTGTATTGAGCAATATTTTCGCCATTAAAAAAGCTATAGTGCAAGGCGAGGTACAAGATAAAACACAAAACTCCCAAGGAAACCAACACTCGCACTTGGCTATATTTGGCCACAGTCGTAACACAGTACAAACCTAATAGAGCTAATAATAACCATTTAGTTTGGCTATAAATATCACTGGCATTAAGTTCCTTTAAGCTCAATTCTCCTGATAAAGGAAAACTAATCCATGTCCCAGTTAATCCCATAAAAATCAGCAAACAAGCCACAATTAACATTGGGAAATTTTCTAGAAATTGACCTGGTAGAAAAATTATTTTTTGATTAAAAAATCTCACTTAATTTAGCCCCGACTCTGTACTTTTTTGTTGTTTATCTTTCTGTACTTGTTTAGCCAAAATTGAACCGACAACTTGCTTTACCTGTGCAAGGGTTAATACCCTTAATACAAATAACCCAAGGATATAAAATGCCACATATAAGATTGATACTAATATTTGGCTCTTTATTCCTTCTTCTAAAATAAAACTACAAAGCCAAACATCCATTACAGCAAGAAGAATTGGCCTCCAAGTATGTTTAACCCATGCATATTGAATATTGACCTGTTTAAGAAAAAATACACATAAAGCAAAATAACTTAACTCGCCTGCTATGGTTCCCCACGCAGCCCCTAATTCTCCCCAAAACGGAATTAAGGTAAAATCTACAATCGCATTAATACCTAAGCAAGCGGCTGCTGAATATAAATAAAAACGTTGTTTATTAAGTGAAATAAACAAATAGCTGAGCAGCATATTTACAAACAAACCAACAATGCTAAATGCTAGAACTTTTAGCACAGGACCAGCGTTACTATATTCATCACCGTAAAACATCATCACTAGGTTTTCAGCTGAGAGAATTAGCAAACCAGAAATGGGAATTGATACAATCAAAAAACCTGTGAGTGAGTTAGCAAAGAACGTATTTAATTGCTTTAGGTCTGTACTGGCTAACCTAGACAAAGCAGGAAATAAAGGTAGGCAAATAGCAAATGGGATCATATCCACTACTTGCACAACTTTATACGCGGCACTAAATACCCCTACAGCACTTGGTAGCGCAATAAAAGTTAGTATTAAGATGTCCACCTGCAGAGTAAGCCTTCTAATAACCATTGATGCGCCAATTGGCACAGCATCACGTAGAAGTTGAATACAAAACTTAACATCTCGCCCAAAACTAAAGGTTATAAAATGACGAGTAACCACTACAAAAAAGAATAGATATTGACACAGGTTTGCAATTAAGTAGGCAATAGCGATACCTAATAATTGAGACTCAACAGGCGAAAATGAAGAGGTGAAAAATAGAATAAAGCCCAGCAAAATAACTTTATGAACCACAAAGCTAAAGGCATTGTAACCCATTCTCTCGTAGGCTCTACAAACTGAAGAATAAACCACAGAGTGATACGTAGCCAACACAGCTAAACCCATCAAACAAGCTGCTAATATTTCATCCTGGCTTTCTAAAGTGACATAAGAAACCGTCACCACAACAGCCAAAATTAACAAAGACAAAATCCAAGCCAAAGACAAGACATTACTCATTATGTATTCTGACTTACTTTTATCTTTTGCTATTTCTCTAACGATTAAGTTGGTTAAACCAAAATCTGCAACCAACTGACAAACACTAGTGATGGCTAAGATGTATGAAAACACCCCAAAACTATCTACACCTAACAGGCGAGCCGATAATAAGACAATAACAAAGCTGAGGATCCCTCCAATACCTTCACTGGAAAATACCAGTAAGATATTTTGAACAACCCTTTTATTACTCATTTAATTTACCTACTTACCATCTGGCAGGCGGAATCTGTAAAAATAACAGACTGTATGTATTTCATCCAAGCTTGGTTATAGGCATTCAATAAGCTTATTTGAGAGTTTATTTTGTCATCTTCTGATTTAACAAGCTCATCTAGCCCTAACACTCCAGACTCCACCTGTTCGGTTTTACTTTGTAAGGCGTGTACCTTTTGCTCTAAATCAATACTAGCAACCGTAATATTACCTTTAGCACTTTCAAGATCACCGGCTATATTTGCGGCCTGTAACATTTTAACTTTCTTGAGATAGGTTAACTCGATACTCAAAGCTGTGATTGATTTTTGTAGAGCTTGTGACTCACCATAGTTACTGACTACCTCACCAAGTGGATACTCTAAAGTTAGTCCCACTTCTCCATAATCTTTCCTTAAACCATTATCAAAGTTATCAGCCGTACGAAGCTTTACATATAAATTAAGATTAGGTTTTAATTTACCTTTTTGTGCAGTTAGTTTTTGATTTTCTAACTCAAGCTTTGCTGTTAATAAACTTACATCAGGGTGACTTTGGACAAGTTTATTAATATCACCAAGGGCTAATTCACGGTCAACTATAGACGCTAACTCACTCAAGCTACGCTCATTTTTACTACTTAAAACGTCTAGGCTTTTAGTGGTCATTAATTGTAAAAAATTCAAATTTACGTCGAGTTGTCTGGATGCTTGAACCAAGCGTTCTTGTAAACTGGCATAGGCTGATTTTGCTGTAAAATAGTCATCCTTAGTATTAACACCCGCGGCAACTTTAGCTTCAAAACTCTCAAGTTGTGCCTTACGTTTCTCGACTAGAGGGCGAAGTACCTCAAGTTGCGCACTATAGACCAAAACATTAAAATAATACTGACCTATCAATTCAATCGCCTCTCTGCGAGCGCTAGACAATTGAGATTGTGCAATTTCGTATCCTGAAAAAGCTTCTGAGTGGGTTAACCCATTTTGACCTACCCACTTTCCTTCATTATATAAACCCCAGCTAAAGTCCACTTTACCTTGCCAGGCTTTGCCTTTTTGGTAGAAGTTAGGTTCTGCTGGGTCCTGCACTTCACCGTCTTGAACAGCAAAGAAACTAGTGGGTTGTCCTTTAGCAGAATAGACATCAACTCCAAGTGTGACGTCTGGCATCCAAGCATCATATTCACTGATATTTAACCTATCTTTTGCCACACTCACTTGCATTTTTGCTGCAGCAGCTATGTTCGGATCTACACATACATGTGCCATCAAGTTTTCGAAATTCCCCACAGCTAATGACTGTGAGGCTACCGAAAAGGAGTGTGTTAGACAAAGCAATGCAAGTAGTTTAAGTTTCATCTTTACTCTCCACTGTATCTCCATCTATCAAAGCCTGTTGGCCCACAACCACAACATTATCACCGGCTTCTAAGCCTGACTTGATACCAACAAAACCTTGTTCATACCCCACAATGCTTACTTCCTTTAAACGGGCTACATTATTGTTATCAACTACAAACACAAATGCATTTCTACCATTACTTCCAAGTAAAGAAATAGCAGGGATACGCAAGCCTTGTGTTTCTGAAGCATTTAGCTCTATATTGGCAATTCCGCCCATACCAGGCCTCAGTTTAAGGAGTGGATTATCAAGTTTGGCATAAACTGATACTGTGTCACTTACTTGGTCTACTTCGTAACCCAAACGTAAAATTTCTGCGTTATAGGTTTTATCAGGAAAAGCATCTAAATTTAAGGTAACCATCTGCCCCAACGACAGATCGCTAAAATAACGTTGCGCCACTTTAGCTTCAACATAAATAGGGTTAGTTACACTGAGATTAACTAAAGAAGTACTCATCTGTACAAGGGTATTTTCAAAGGCTGAAACCGAAGTCACTACCCCGCCTACCGGTGCTTTAATTTCAACTTGTGAATATTCAAATTCAGCCGCGGTAAGATTGTATTGGCTATTAATAAGTTTAGAGTTTGCTAACTTTTCATTTAGTGTGGCTTTAGTTAACTCATCTTGACCCACTAAGTTTTTTTCAAATAAACCTTTAACTTTATCAAAATTTCGAACTGCATCGTCATATTCTTCTTTACTGATATCAGTCATCGATTTTTCTAATTCTACTTTCGCTTTTAGCAATTCAGAGTGAAAAGTAACAAGAGGATCGCCTTTTTTTACCAAGTCTCCTACCTGAACATGCACAGCTTTCACAAGAGAATTAGAAGTGGGAAAGATTTCTAACTCTTGATTTTCCACTAACATTGCCTGAGTCACTAAGCTAGCTGAAACGGGTTTATTTTCAACAGCCACAGTTTTTACCGGAATAGGCGAATTATTATCTCGAGCAAAGCTTGCACTGTTTGACTTAAGATGAGATGAAACAATATTAACCGCCCAGAACCCCATCACGATTAACGTAAGCAAAAGTAGTATTAACAAAAATCCAGATATTAACTTTTCAGATTTTTTACTTTTATTTCCCTTTGAATCAGACATATAACCCTCGTTGTTACTTCAAATATTTTTTGAGCAAATCTCGCCACATTATTATTATTTCTTCTCTTAAGCTTGCCGAATATGCGATTAATAACCCAGCAACACCACCAAAAATAAGAAACTCTCGTACCATCACCCATAAATTATGAAGTGACAAAAATTCTTCTAAAGATCCGTGATGTGGCCCTAAAAATAACGTAAATGGTGCGTGGATCCGCTCCCAAGAAAAAGGCCACATTATCATAGTGCCAAAACTTGGATGAACTCCAGGATTTGGCCCAGTAAACCAATCAACAACTACATGACTTAATATTCCAACAAAGCCAAAAATAAATGCGGTTTTGCACTTTATGCTCCCCGCCCCTATCATTTTTGCACCTAACCACATGGCGCCTCCCCACAGCACAGAGAAGCTTATAGAGTGCGTCATTTGCCCATGCAAAAAGTGATGGTGTTTCCCCAACATTGGACCAACAAGTAGATCTAAATCAGGAACATTAGCTAAAAATGCAATAAAAATGATACTGCCTACACTTATTTTTCCTATTAAATTAGGGCACACCAGCCTACCAATTAATAAGCAATCTACACCTGATAATGCATGCCCTAAAGTACTTGCCATAAAGCTAATTACCGCCCTGATATCTAGTGTTAAACTTACTCAATCTAGGTCGCAAACTTTCGTTTCGTAAATCAATATCCCAGACCTCAAAATAATTGACACCTAGGCTCTGAGCCTGTTCCATTGTCTTAATTAAGTCACCCTCAAAGAGTCTGCTTGGCTGTCTGGTTTGATTACCAATAATTTGCACAGTGCAAAAGCTTTTATCACAAGCATCAGACAAAATACCGTACATAGCAGTATTCCACCTTTGTTTTTTGCCACTCCACCAGGCCGAGAACAAGCCAAACCGTGAGCCATATTTATCAAAAGCAAAGTTAAATACATCAGTGGCTGGTTTTAATGAACCTAGTACTGGATGGATTTCTAAATCTAGGAAATGGTTTGGAAAAGCAGTCATGTAGGTATCAACAATTGACTTTAAACTGTCAATATACTGTGTTTCTTGATAACCCATATCTTTCCAAGGGCCGTTTTGAGGAGTTTCAGGTCTTCCAGCGATACGCTCTTCTGGTAAATGCATCTCAAAACCGTTTTTAGATGAGTGCGTTATATGTATCAAAGATATAGTGTTGTTAGCTTGGTACTTTTGACCAAGTTCAACAATTAATTGCCGCCAATATTTTAGATAAACCGAATCCCATGGTAAAGGTATCATCTCTTGTCTGTTACCTCGCTCAGAATGCCGATTCTTGAATTCATATTTAAAAGCTTTGGCCCCTTTTGTATACAACCATTGAGGAGCTCTTGGCCCATTAAGAATACTTAACGTAACCTTTTTATTTAATCTTTCAGCTTGAGCAATAAGAACATCAAGCTTAGTAAAATCATACTTTCCAGGACTAGGCTCTACTTCATTCCACCCCACTCGAATAAGGTTACCAGTGACATGTTCTAAAGATAAAACTTTGTCGCTTACAGTTGGACCTGACCCCACGAAAATACCAATTGGTTCTGCTGCTATTTGAGCACTTTTATTACTTACTCTATTTTCAGATATTGTATTCTTGGCTGTTCCACTACAAGACAGCAGCATAGTAAAGACAAAAATAAGTAAATACTTCATTACTCCCTCCTAGTGTAAATATCTATAAACCTCGTATAACAAACCGAATCGAATTTAGTTTGCTACTATTCCCAAACGGGTGTTAAAGCGAAATATTTATCAGGCTTATCACACATGGCTTGATAATCATCAGGTATTCCAATATCAATAAAATTGCCTCGTGCTTTGAGTGTATCCAGACCAGCATTTAGCAATTGTGGAATTATTTTATGCTCAAATGAAAATGACTCTCCTACTGGAATATTTTTAAAAACATCTGTTGAAAAATAATAAATTCCTGCATTAATCCAACCTTCTTGAGCTAGACCTTTTTTCTCATGGAAAGCCTTTACTTTGCCATTTTCAAAAAGTGAAACTTCACCGTAACGACTAATGTCAGGAACATTTGCCACAACCATAGTGGCAATGTCTGTCGGATTATTCGCAAGCATTGTTTCTAAGCAAAAATCACAATAACTGTCTCCATTAAACACTAAATAACTTTCATCAGGATACTGGTCATAACAATGTTTGATTGCGCCACCTGTACCAAGAGGTTGAGACTCAGTCACCAAAATGATTGACAAGTCTGGAAGGTTCTTTTCTTGTATCGCTACAAACTCTAGAAACTGCTCGGCTTTATAACCCACTGATAAAATGACTTCTCGCAGCCCCTGTGAATAAAGAGCGTTTAAAACATAAGCTAAGTATGGAATATCTTGAACTGGCGCTAGAGGCTTGGGCACATCATTCAAAACAGATCTCAATCTTGTTCCTAATCCACCTGCTAATATTAGTGTTTTCATAAGGGCTCCTGTGCCTATATCTGTATCAATCGAAACTTAAATAATCGCTAGTGACGCCGCGCGATACAATCTGCGCAGGGCAGCCAACCACAGAACAACAGTCAGGAATAGAATCAACCACTAATGAATTAGCAGCTATGACTACGTTATCACCTATTGATACAGGCCCTAATATTTTAGCGCCAGCCCCCACAAAGACATTATTTCCTAAAGTCGGACGGCCTGTCATTTCATAATCTAGGCCAATACAGACATTTTGATTTACAGTTAAGTTCTTTCCTGCAAATTCAGGATCTATCTCTATTCCGGCAAAATTATGCAAAACCAAACCGGTTCCTATATTCGCTTTTGGATTAATGTAAACGTCAGTTAGTAGCCTCAAAATAGCAATAGGTATTGCCACTAAAACGCCCAAAAACCACCCTACAATGGGCACTTCAATTAAACGACATTGCTGCTGTAATCTAAATGCCATAACGGCAAGAGAGCCCCATTGTAAGGTCATTTTTATATATTTATTAACGAAGTTATTTACCCTAGTGTAATGCTGGCGCTTGCGGCGTAAATCCACTTTTAATGCAGCTATACCATGCTTAGGTACTGACAAGGACTCACTACTATTCGGCATCGATCACTTTCCTGCGCTCAATAAATTTAATTTTTGAGGTTTGTTGACGTCTATCACCTTTTCTTTTCTCAATAATATCAGCAGGCACTTGGTCACTATTTGAGTCACGCTTATCCCAAAACTTTGGTTGATAACTATCTTTTATATACTGTTTTAACTCAGCTCTTTTAGTATCAAAATCTTTTGTTCTCAACATTTCATAAATAATAGCGATACCTTTTGCAAGCACTGTCCACTCATATAAATTACCTAGCGTTTGTCTAGCACTCGTTGCAATTTGATTAGCAATCTCTGGATTCTTTAGTAAAAACTCAATCCCTTCACCAAACTGTGCGACATTATGATCATCAACAAGATAAGCGTTTTTCATATGATGAAGCCCCTTAGCAGCACCAGTAAAACCAGCAATTGCAATACTGCCACACATATAATTAAGAATTTTAACTGGATGACCGGGGCAATCTGTACGTGGTAACGTTGCTACATCTGACATGGCTAGATAATCAGGCAATTTAGACAACTCTAAGCCTTCTACTATTGATGTGATTTCCTCAATCCCTAAGTCAGTAATTTGTTGCCTAATAGAATCTAAGTCTTTCTGGTTAGCAATATTTGCAGCTAAAATCAGCTTTAAATTTGGGACTTGATCTTTAATCAAACTCGTGGCTTGTAACAAATAATCTATGCGCTGAAACGCATCAAGGCTACCGGTATAAATGACAATTTTGTCTTCTGCGGTATATCCGTATTTCTCTCTTACGGCCAAAATCTCTTGTGGGGCGAACATTTTGGCATTTACACCCGCAGGTAAAACCTGCACTTTATCTTCTTTAACTCCAATATCCACTAAATAGGTTTTTAAGGAGTCGGATACTGAAGTGACAAAATCCCCAGTAAATGGAATAGTTTTATCGAGGAGCCTAGCTAAACGCAAGGCAAACTTCTTAGACCATATAAAATCGTAGGTCACTAATTCATCAACCATATTATTAACAGCGTTATATAACATAGGACGTCTAGTTACGACTTTAGCAAACCAGCCAATTAAGGCTCCTTCGTAATTGTGAGCATGAATAACGTCAATCTTATATTTCCAAATTAACCAAATAAGTTTCAAAACCATTAAAGGATCGTAAACAAATTTCTCTAACGCGGGCCCTACTGTGACTTTCTTTTTATTGAGAAAAGGAAACCATACTCTATGAATTTTCGGACCATTAACCGGAATATCTTCCTTGATAGGATAAGTCAAAATATGCACTTCATGACCAAGGTCTACCAATGCTTCTGACATTTCTCGAATTGAGGCCGGAGATCCGTGATTAGCAGGGAAAGGGCATGCTGCAACCATTACTACTTTATGTTTCAATGTTGACTCACTCATGATTAGACTTAACTGATTGCAGAACTTCTTCTTTAGCATTTAAAATAGTTATCGCAGGCATGTCTTGCACCTTTTGATAAAAATCACCATAAAGGCTTTCTAAACCATTAACTATGGGTGCCGGTTGAGATTTCCATGAAGACGTTCTAGTTTTAACATCAAAGGGCTTTTCACAATCAAAAAAGTCTAATACTTCGTCGATGTTATCTGCCAACTCTTCATATTTAATTAAAATAGTTGGATGTTTAGCTAGGCCTGGATTGAGCCAATTACTTAACTGCCTATCTAAACCAAACTGATCAACCCCTGCGTTTAGATAATCAATTAATTCCACACCTTTTAAACTCACGGGTTTATCACCACTGTTTGCATTCATAGCTTTACAATGCATGTCCTGATAACCACGCCTAAACACAGATAGAACACTGTTGTAAGGATTACCAAAAACATACCCGAGCTTTATTTGATTTTCATTGTGATAAACAGAGGGAGAATAAGCATGCTCCCTTATAGTTTTATCTGCGATAGAACCTATATGCCGAGCTAAAGCAGTTGATCCTACTCCCCCCATTGAACACAAAGCCACAGAAGGCCCCGGAATTAATAATCTGCGTAATGTTGGAGTTTTATTTAAAACTGATTTAATACCACTCATATTTAGCGAGTCCATATCTGGTTTTCCCTACCTAACATTTCTACTAATTTATTTTGTTCTTCTGCAAAAAATTGATTTAACTTTTGACGACTATCATTGTCCATATCAGGAAGCGGTGCAGACTTAGCATTCAAACGCCGAATAAATTGCGCGACACCCGAACGTTTTAGTCTTTCAGCAAAACCAGTTAAGCCTCTGCGGGCCATAAACCGGTAACTTCTAACCAAGATACTTTCTAATTTCAAAAATCGATAATTCATACCCTGATTACGTTTATTTTCTACGCCTTCAGGTAAAAAACTACTGTCTTTAACTCCGATAAATTCAAAGATTTCTCGGTAACACCCAGCAAGGTCGTGCTGCATTTCTTCTAAGACTAAAACTAAGATATTTTCTTTCGGGAATAATTGGTAGAAGGGTTCTAAATAGGCAGTGTAATAACCAAATTTTAATTTATCAGTATCCTTTATAAACTCAGCAAATGGATAATCCTTAGGGACATCACCTTTGCGAATAAAATGCTGAAAGTCAGAATAGGTTCTTTCTACTGGATCTCGCACCATAGCGATAATTTTGGCATCAGGAAAACGCTCGTAGATACGCTGAGCGGCATCTGGGTGGTACATATAGCTAATTGAAAACTCACCTTTGAGTTTGTCTTCAGCACCTGAAAATAATGAGCGATACCATTCAAAATTTTGAGACTCATATAGGTCGCTAAAATAATGTATTTCTTTTGGATTACCTGAAAAAACTTCTGGATGTTGGACTATATTTTCATAAACCCAAGTAGACCCACATTTACCAGACCCAATACCGATAAAATCCACGCAAAACTCTTCCTTAGACATCTAACTTCCCTCTTCTACTGGTTTTCTTTTTATACGAGCGGGATTACCTACAGCCATTGTATTTTCTGGGATATCGGTAAGTACTAAACTATTACCTCTGACAATTACATTATCACCAATTTTGACTTCACCTAATATTTTGGCACCAGGCTCTATAAAAACGTCATTTCCAATAATTGGAAGGTTCTTACTCCCCCTAACATTTCCAACAGTAATACCTGAACAGGCGACAAAGTTAGTACCAATTGACTCGGCCAAAATAAAAATACCGCCACCACCATTAACAACAAATCCAGCCCCAATTCGGCAGTGGGCTTGAATACTAATACCTGTTATTCCTTGTGTGACAAAAAAAACGGGATAATAAATCACTTTTAAAATCAAACTCAAAGGAGCGAACTTAACGTCACCGGCATAACGTCCAAATCGATACACTATTGTTGCCAACCAACTACGGGTGAACCAAGTAGCGACATATGCAATAAAGGATGTGGACCCCCCTTCAAATTCTATGCGTTTTTTTAAATCTGCTTTTATGTTACTAAACATATTAATATTTCAACTTAGGTTATTTATTAGTATTAGGATTGCCTGAGCTTTAATAGTTGTCGTCTTTACCTGCAATTTTTTCTGACATCCAGTTAGTTTCTTTTGATATGACTCGAGCTGGATTCCCCATAACAGTGCAATTATCTGGAATATCATTTATGACCACAGAATTAGCACCTATAACAACGTTATTACCAATGGTGACACTCCCAAGAACTTTGGCACCTGCGGCAATCAAAACATTACTTCCTATTTTTGGTGGATGCGGTTGTCCTCTAAGATGACCTATTGTAACCCCTTGAAAAACTATTACATTTTCACCCATTTCACCTTCACTGATAAAAATTCCTGAAAAATTGTGAATAGTAAAACCTTTGCCAATTTTAGCTTTTGAAGGGATATAAATACCAAACCCAAGTACGACAACCATTTTTCCTAAAATATAGGGAATACGCAGTAAAAAGCGAAGAGGCGTAAACTTGAATGACCGAGTCCAATTACCGTATCGAAACACCACAGTAGCTATTGTGCCCGGCTCTAAAAAAATTCTTATGTTTTTAACAAACCAGCTCTTTTGACTTAAAAACCAGTCTTGTTTAAATTTAAGGTCACCTGCAATTAAATCAAACACGTTCGTCCACCAGTTTCTCAATATATGAAGCTAGAGATCCTAGCGTGTCAAACACTTCAGGCTCTAATGAAGCAGAATCAATCTCTACGTCATATACCCACTCTAATTCAACAATTAAGGATATTCTGTTTATGGAATCTAAATGTAATGAATCGTCACTACTGAATTCACTAAAGTCTTTCTTTACGACCTTAGTTAAACATTCCTTCAAAGACGACATGATTTCAGATTTGTTACTCATATGGAGACCTGCTACTTAGCTTTATTTTGAAATAAACGAATAGGGAAACGTTCAGTGATTTGCATTGCCGGCTTACCGCCAATGTGGATGATGTATGTTCGATAAATGGTTTCAACGTATTCAGGTTCGCCATCTAATCTATTATATGCCTGAAAAACCTCGCGCCCAAAATCAACAATTTCTCGGTAGGTTTCTAGGCCGATTTCTCGTAATAATTCACCAATACCAATTTTACCTTCTATCATTTGAGCTTTGATGTTTTCATCTAATAGTTCGGTGCGTAGATAAGACGTTGCATAAGCGTAGATATCATTAGTTGACACTCCTCGCAAAATGACTTCTCTTTTCAAAGTAAGGTCATCGACCTTAGCTTGAATAAAAGGCAAATCCATTGTGAGAATAAACTCTTCTTGCCAACGCTTCTCAACTTTAATACTTTCCCAGAAGAAAGCTTCTAGGCTTTTTGTAACCGTACCATCGGTAACTAGCAATGTTCTCAAAAAAGGCGGAAGAGCCTCCATATCCATTGCATCTTCATTGATGTTGCGAACAATGCCGCCTTCAATAAAACCCCGACTTCTAAAATGCTCTTTTAACATAAATACCTTCCTATTTGAGCTGGTTTGCTAACCGTCCTACCTTTACAAATACTTTCGAAGTATTTTTCCTAAAGGACTTTTTGGAATTTCACTTCTAAACTCTATATTTTTTGGCCACTTATATTCAGCCAAATATTGCTTTGCATACTCAATAATCTGTGTTTCAGTTACTGCAGATTCAGCGACTATAACCGCCTTAACTAACTCTCCATAATCTCCATCAGGCTTACCTAACACAACCACCTCTTGAATTTGTGGCATTCTATTTAATACTATCTCTACTTCTTCAGGATCTACTTTTAAACCAGCAACATTGATCATGGCTTTTTTTCTACCAGTGATAAATAAAAAACCACTTTCATCTAAATAGCCTAAGTCCCCAGTGAAATAACATCCATCTTTAAAAGTTTTCGAAGATTGCTCTGGTTTACCTTCATAGAAAGTCGTTGCAGAAGGGCTTGAAACCACGATTTCACCGGTCTCATTTACAGGTAAGGTTTCACCATTCTCGCTAATAACGTCAACCTCAGTATTAACCATAGGTTTCCCAACAGAATTTAACTTGCCACCTCCCAAATTAATGGCAATAGCACCCGTTTCCGTTGAACCATATAGTTGATAAGGAGTTTTTGAAAAAGTCTTTTGAAAATCCTCTATAACCTCCAATTCAAGTTGGGCCCCTGCTGAATAGATTAAACGCAAACTAGTCAAATCAGGCTCTTCTCTCATCCTAATTCTCGACAACATCTTAAGCATAAAAGTAGCAGATGGGTAAATACTTACTTTGTGCTTAGCTAGAGTTTTAACTACATTCCTAGGATTAAACTCTCCTATAGTAATAACTAATTTAGCTCCATTTAGAAGAGCAGCAATCAAGCAATTTCCAAAACCATGGGAGTGATGAAGGGGTACAGAACATAAAAAAACGTCAGATGAAGTGATTTCTATTGTATCTCGTGCAATAACCCATTCTGAGACTAAATTCTGATAACTGCGAATAATTTGCTTTGAGCCACCCGTAGATCCTGAAGAAAACATAATTAGAGCTTTGTTGACAAAGATATCTCGATTATCCAAATGAACACTGGAAGATAAATCTCCTTCTAATGAAATACACTTTAACTCTGTATTTAACTTAGAAATTCTATTTGTTTGTTCATCATTGCCTAGCAAATATTTAGCACTAGCTTGTTTTAGGTAGCTCTCTATCTCTTCATCTGTGTAGTTAA
The DNA here is from genome assembly GCF_004360155.1 of Paraglaciecola marina. Lineage (GTDB taxonomy): Bacteria > Pseudomonadota > Gammaproteobacteria > Enterobacterales > Alteromonadaceae > Paraglaciecola > Paraglaciecola marina. Next base: position 78,113 of record NZ_ML178722.1, read on the forward strand.
CATTGAGAGGAAGTAAAACTGCTCCCAATTTAAACGTAGCAAAACTTGCAACCACAAACTCAATGCTATTAGGAAATGAAATAGCAACCACAACGCCCTGACAGATACCATTTTGCGCCATGAAATTTGAAAGAGTATCTATGCGGTCTGATAACTCTTGATAAGTGACTTGCTCTTCACCGACGCAAACGGCTATGGCCGCGGGGCACTGCTCCACTTGATTCAAAAACTGCTGATAAAGCATTATAAATTCACCGTCAATAACTATGAAATTTTGGCGTACAACTTAAAGAGTTCTGTGAACGCTTTGACTATTACAAGAGGGTTCGCCCCTGTTTGCTCACCTAATTCACGGGAGAAATGACTTACTGGAACATTCTTCATTGTAAATCCGCGCTTCCTAGCTAAGGCTAATAATTCTGTATTCACCATAGCGCCACCAGATTCTAACTTAATTTCATTAAACACACTGCGACGAAATAATTTAAATGCACAATCGATATCTTTTACGTTTATCTTAAACAACATTCTCACAAGAGAACCCCAAGCCCAAGCATTCGCTTTGCGATGAAAAGGATCAGCTCTTTTTTCTCTGTAGCCTAACACCATGTCATAACTATCTATGTAAAGTAAAAGCTTAGATATTTCTTCAAGGTCAAACTGACCGTCAGAATCTGAGAAAAAGATATAGTCATGCTTTGCGGCTTTGAAACCACTTCTAAGTGCAGTGCCATACCCTTGATTCACCTCATGGTGAACAGGTTTAACACGCTCATCTTTAGCGGCCATTTCGTCAATGATCTTACCAGTATTGTCTGCACCGCCATCATTTACTGGAATAACAGTAATTATGTCGAAATATTTTTCGAACGCCGTTAAAGCATTATTAATACTGTTTTCAATATTTTCCTGCTCGTTATATGCAGGGAAAATAATGGACACGCTTGTTAATTTTTTAGGCAGTTTAAATACTTCTGCTGTATCTTGAACTTCAGCTTCTATCGGCTCGTAACTGAGGCTAGCTGAGGAGGAGTTAGTACTCATTTTTATATCCCTAAGTTTTATTATTGCGCTAAAAATCCTGGACTAAAGTGACGTTTAAATTTTTGCTCTGACCTCACATTTCGCCAACTTTCGACACCTTCAAGTTCAAATTTAAAGCTTTCGACCCTAGCACCCATTTTTTCTAAAGCACTCACCACGTCACGTTTTTTATTACTTTCACAGTAAAACATCATGAAGCCACCGCCACCAGCACCACTGACCTTGCCACCAATAGCTCCTGCTTTCTTAGCAACATCATACATCTCGTCAAGTTCATCATTGGTTATAGAAGAAGCCATCATTTTTTTCTGTTGCCATGCTTCATGTAACAACTCACCAAATTCATTGGTTTTACCCGTAAGTAACACTCGCTTCATATCTTGAGCATGTTGTTTTATCTGCTTCATTGCATCAATATTATCTGCTTTATTAGCTTTAACATTTTTGATTTGGTCTTCGATAATATTTGATGAAAGGCGAGATTTCTGGGTGTAAACCAAGATCATATTATACTCAAGCTCTCTAACTACCCAGGGGTCGATTTTTAGGCGATTGACTAAGACACTATCTCCATCAAACTCCATAAAATTGAAGCCACCAAAGGCGCTGGCATATTGATCTTGCATCCCCCCTAATTGTTTTAGTTCCAAACGCTCAATATCGTGAGCTAAGCGCCCGATATCGTAAGGACTCATAACTTGACTTTCCATTTCTTTAAATGCCCCAATGATAGATACCATCATTGCAGATGAAGAGCCTAAACCAGAACCTGGAGGTGCATCATTATGGGTGATAACATCGAGTCCCGAAGCTTTTGACATTAAATGTTGATAAACTGAACGAACAAAACATGCATCATTCTCAAGCGTTGCTAAAGATTGACTACAAAACTCTGTTGTTTTTTCGAAGTCATAAGATGTGACCGAAACGTTTGAACTTTTGGTTCTGACTATACTCGTATATGCATATTTGTTTATGGTTACATTAAGTACGAATCCACCATATAAAGAAGCAAATGGGTTAACATCGGTACCTCCACCAGCAAAGCTAATACGCAGTGGTGCTCTTGAACGAAAAACTTCCATGGGTTTTGCCCCTCCATTTCTTTGCTCTAATCGAGCACATTAAATTTAATTAAACCATAATAAATTGGCAAACAAATTCAAATGAGATACATCTTTAAAGGCACAACACTATAACGTTGAACCATAGAAGTGCACAAACATAAAGTTAACACTTATGCTGGCTTCTGTACCTTTATCCCATCCATAAAAATCAAGTTTACAAAATGATACCGCAAGCCAATATAAATAAATTTTAGATATAAAACAAAAACTTAATCATCATTAAATACATCTACAACCACAATGTACTTAACTATGTTTTATATTTTTGGAACTACATATTAAATTACCAATTAACATATGCTCACATCAAACAGGCAGTAAATGTGCCATTCTTGTGCAATAAAGTGAGATATGTATCGCTTTAACCCATTCAGATAATTTAAAGCGAACAATCATTAATTAAACAGCCAATAAAAACCTTATTAATTTCAATCGCTTAATTTATAGAAATCAAGCTATTTTGCTCATTCCAGTTACATACACCGACTCAATACATAGTAACAATGCATTAAATGGACCATAAATAATTACTCAATATTTCAATTATTTGAGCAAATAAATTACCTCAAAATAAAAAACTGTAAAAAATACTGACACACAAAACCTGTAACTACATATGCTATTTTCTAACAAGGTAAAAAATCATCAATCACCAACTGGAAGACCACTAGGCACTTCTGATGGGATCATCCAATGCATGTTCAATACAGTTGGGTCAGTCAATGCATTTAAGAACTCAATAAGGTCATCTATTTCAGATTGAGATAATTGCACTGGGTTTAACTCATTTGCATCGGCAAGTTCTTCACGTAAAGTTAGATCATCATAACCCTCAAAATCGACATCATTAAATTCATCACTGACTTTCATAGTTACCTGTGATTTATCCCAATTATTTAAGGAGTCGACGGGACTCAAATGGTGCTTGATCATTGCCTCTAAACTACCAAAAGCGCCATTATGTCCGTAAGGGAAAGTGATAGACACATTTCGTAATGAAGGAGTTCTAAATTTAAACCTATCAGCTGGATCTCTAGTTACTTCCTCTCTACCATAATCCTGATACTCTGGTGCAGGCAATACACCAGGCCCAAACTGTGGCACAGCTATAGCGTGAAAATTATGATCTGTTTGAAATGCCCCAGAATGACAAGACCAACACCCAGCCCCAACCCCATTAACTCTATCGTAGAATAGATCTAACCCTCTTCTCTGCTTTACAGTCAGAGCTTGCCTTTCTCCATTTAAATAACGGTCGAAGGGGCTTTGATTGGATCGAAACGCATGAGTTTCAAATGCTGCGATTGCGTTAGCAGCATGCACAAATGTAATGTCTTCAGCATTATCAATTTCTGAAAACGCATCTATGAACAAACTTACATATTCAGGAATTTGTTGCAGACGAGCAGCTATTGCATCCCACTGAGGGGGAAAAAGAAAAGGAGTGCCTCTGGGAAAACCAATAGACGCATCTATAATATCATTGTCACCTAGCTGCCCTAGCATTTCAGTGACATTGGTCACGGGAAAAAGTGCCTGTCCCGCTAATACATTATCCAATCCATCAGGAGTAGCTGGACCAGAAGGTAGCTCTAACTGATCTCTTTCAGCGTTATAAGAATGAACACCTTGCCAATTTAGCTTTGTAAACTCAGCCGCTCCAACATTCCACAAAGATGGTGCATTACGGGCGACTCTTGATGCAATAGCTTGCTCACCTGCACCTAAAGTTCGCATAGGACCTAGATGCTCGCCTCCTTCCCCTACACCTAAGGATAAACCATCACCACCGGACATAAAGGGACTATGGCAAGTACCACAAGAAATGTTTTTATTGCCACTAAGGATTTTATCAAAAAATAGTAAATTACCTAAGTTAACCTTAAGCTCATTGGGAGTACCATCATCATAATAGTCAGTTTTTTCAATGGGTTCAGGCAATTCTGCGGCGTAATTACTGCCAATACTTGTTATTGCAACGATTAAAATAAAACAAACTTTTTTCATATAATATTTCCTTAAATTGATGAGTTACTAAAGTAAGTCACCCACAGTATCCCTATAAGCTGTTAAATTTAAGCCCTTCCAATATTGATAACTTGTGTACCGTTATTGATTAGTGGACCTAACGAATTGTTCGTTTAGTATGCATTAATCAATCCATCATTTATCTGCTACGACCACTTAAGCACTAGTGCTTGTACCACCATTAAAAAAATTTATAACAAAGATGGCACAGATAGCTTTTCATGGAAATAAAAAGGGGGGACTGATGAAGTCCCCCTGAATTGATAACTAACTATAAAATCTAGTTTTAAATATTAGGGTGTAGCGGTGTACTCTAAAGTAATACCAGATGATGCGGCGCCAGATACAAGATCGATGTACCAAGTTCCACCAGCGGGGTTTGCAACAACACAAGTTTCATCATTACCAGCAGTTCTTGATTTACATGCAGCAGGACCACTTGAAGGGCGAACATATAAAGCCAAATTACCCGTTCCCCCTGATGTAGTTACAGTAAAATTAGAATATCCATCTTCTAACTCTACTTCGAAACGTTTATAGCTTCTTCTATCAATAGAGACATCAGTTATCACTTCATTTTTTGGGTCTAATCCACCATTAGTGGGGTCTATCACTGTAACCACCTGAGAAGCTGTATCCATTGCTCCTAAGTCATCGGTTACTGTTAATGACACGGTATAGGTGCCAGCAGAGAAGTATGAATGTTCAGTATTAACGCCAGTAGCAACTGCGCCGTCACCGAAATCCCACTCATAGGACTCTATGGTACCATCATCAAAGCTATTTGCTCCGTCAAAAGAGCAAACTAAATCTGTACATGACTCAGTAAACTCAGCAATGGGCACAGGGTTAGAAGAACCATTACACACACTTCCATCACTAACACTCGATGAAACCCCAACAGCAGAAAGGGAAGCTTCAACTTGATCAACATCAAACCCTAAGTCACAGGCAGCATCCATTACACCATCACCAGCTTGATCCCAATCCACATTTGAAGTCCAGTAGTTACTATTTGCTCTAGCGTAAACTTGAAAGGCTTTTTGGGTATCCCAACCAGAGCTGATTGCTAAAAGATAAAAAGCTTTGTTATAAACCCCTGAACTAAAATGCACATCCATGCCATTAGTAAAATCAGCTTGATTATCAATTGAACGCCCATCTAATGGAGGGTTATTCATATATCGCAGAGCGCCTTCACCTTTGAATATTTGCGCGCCCACAAGCCAATCATTTTCTCCTAACATGTAATATTCAGCAGCTTCACCAGCCATATCAGAAAACGCCTCGTTCAGGCCTCCTGATTTTCCAGAGTATACGAGATTAGAGTTTTGCTCAGTATAACCATGGCTCACTTCATGGGAGGAAACATCTAAACTAACCAACGGATAAAAAGTGTTTGCCCCATCACCAAACGTCATTGAAGAACCATCCCAAAAGGCATTCTCATAACGTCTAGAATAATGAACTTTCATTTGGAGTTGAAAAGTTAAAGGAGGCGAGCCTACCCAGTCGTTGTACATATTAAACACTACATCACCAAAGAAGTGAGCATCGTTTAATGGTGAATATGCACCATTGATAGTTTTGAAGGTATTTTCTGGGCATGTAAAAGAATAGGAGTCAGAACCAGAGGTTCTGTGGTTAAGGTTGATAGTTTTAACGTTTTCATTTTCCATGGTGCAAGTAGAGCCTGCCTCTGTAACATTTAAGCTACCAAAATCTACCCCATAATAATATTCACCTGTTTTCTCATTACCACCCGGGCCAGTCGCATCTGATGTCTGTAGATTATCAAAAAAATCTAACACTTCACCGGTTTTAGCATCCACCATTAAATGGGGACGAGATGGCTTATTTGTATGCTGAACATAACTAACTTCATAAACCAACTTAGCTTTGCCAGACTTATCTAGCCAAATCCCAAGTCGAGACTTTTCACCAGAAAAGCTTGGAAGAACATCTATAGTTGGTTGAGTATATTTTTTTGCAATACTAATCGCAGTGTTTGTTTCAATTTGAGGAGTAACGTCCGCCAAATCATTATCGATCCCAAGCAATACCGCACCGTGGGCTCGTTTAAATGTTCCATCTGCATTTAAAGAAACGATGACGTCATCACCAATAACCGGTAAACCGCCATAGGTTTGCTCATAGCGGGTTGTTGTAGAACCATTATCGTCTGTCAGTGTTTTTTTAACTTTTAGTGAACTTAGTCCAGATAGACCAACCAATGACTTAAGATCATTGATTGCATTGATTGAGGTTTGCCCTAATTTATGAGCAGAGAGTTTAATGTCATTGTCCCTTAAAAAATTACGTTCTGCCGCATTTACTAAGTTGGTACCAATGACACTGGCAGCTAATGTACTTAACAATAAAGAGTGTTTTATTTTCATTTTTTCTCACTTAACAGGCTTTGCTATAGCATTTAACATCGCCGTTATCCTTTTGTTGAGCTCGACTATCGACTTTGTATTTCTAGAAGCTTTAAAAATCAAAACAAAATATGAATACCGCTCAAAGTTCCCTGAATCATCGAGAATAATGTTTATATTTATTAGATTAAACTTTGACAATTCTTGCTATTGACGCATTGCCAATTTCCTAAGTTTTGCTTTAAAACAAAACTAGGAAACCTAGTATAGCGCAAACTGACAACCTGTCATTAGCAATTAATTAACTTTGATTAAAATGTAAAAACTATAATTTTCAATGAGTTAAGAAACAGAGCAGGATAATAGTATTTAAGGTTTTTTTGGGTGGGAAGTAAGTTGGATTAAACTAAAGGTACAACCTTAGCCACTCATTTACTTATTAAAGTTTCTATACGACTAGCTAATGCAAAGTCATGTGTTGTTAATCAAAAAATAAAGTTACGGCTTGGTGCAGACTATGACAACGTGTAAAAAAATCTGACTCTTTAACTTCAAGTTCGTTCTTATTAACGTAAAATAAAGCCTCTACCCCAGCATTAGCCCCAGCGTACATATCAGAATATTTATCACCCACTAAAACTGATTGATTTAAACAAATATTCAAGTTTTTTGCGGCGGTTAATAGCATTCCAGGGTTGGGCTTACGGTGAGAGCATTCTTGTTTATAATGCCCAATTCCAGACTCAGCATGATGAGGACAAAACTGAACTTCTGATATCGAAACACCTTGCTGTTCAAATTGCTCTACCATCCATGATGTTAGCTCATTAAACTCTTGCTCAGTATAATAACCACGCCCGATACCAGCTTGATTTGTGACAATAACAATTTTAAACCCGGCCTGAGCGATAATTTGACAAGCCTCAAAAACTCCAGGAAAAAACTCAAAATCCTTAATTTTATGGACATATCCATGGTCTACGTTTATGACACCATCTCTATCTAAAAAGAAGGCCTTCGAGCTTGCCTTTGTTAAACCTTTGTCCATATTAGCCTATTCATCCTCTAATATTTATACTGAACATTATTACAATTTAAGTATGGCAATGTTACTTTTATTTTTGAGGGTATATTTCAGTAATAATTTCAACTAAAGAAGGGTTAGTTATATCGTTACTCCACAACTCAAATGTATTGAATCCTTCGTCTAAGAAAAATTCCATCTCATATCTCAGAGCCTCTTCCGATGTCCAGCCTAGATCTTCATCAAACCTTTCAGGAGAAGTAGTAAAGCTTCCTATTGTTTGACATACAGCAAACGATAATTCTGTAGCCTGCTGAGCAATATGGAAAACCTTATACTCTGCTTCTTTAGGATCCGTTGCCATCCTCGATGCACACCACCATATAGCAACACCACAACGAGAACCAAGGGTATCATAACAATATTCGAAAGCACTATCAGCCAAATATGACTCATTAAACACTGAATGAATCTCCATAAGAACAGAGGTGGTTTCAAAAGAATCCGCATATATATCCATGACATCATTATATGCTTGAGATAGTTTATCTGCAGTATACCCAGCTTCCCTATACTCATCTTCATCAACTCTCCAATGCATTTCCACTCCGTTAGTCATGGCTGCATACGTAAAATAAACTGAAGATAAGTTGGGGTGGCTGTCAAACTCTGCACCTAATTTAGAAATTAGTTCTCTTTTAAATTCTTGATAACTTGTATCCCATGGTAAACATGTTTCAAACGTGTCGGCGGCCTGAAAAACATAGGAAAATGTCTCACATTGTTCCAAAACAAACTCTGGTATTTCTTTACTATCGACCACTGCTAAATTAATGCCGGTATCGTAAATGGCAGCCTGTGTAAGTTCTTTCTCAATCGAACTAAAATCAAAGACACCTTCAGAAGGGTTAATAACTTTCCAACTAACTCTAACTAATGTTCCTGACACATAGTCTTGACCGTCGATATCTTCTCTAACCAGGCTGGCCCGTGCGCTACTTGACTTAATAACTCCGGCACTATGGAAGATACCTTGAGGCGCAGGCTTAGCAGTTGATTTTGGCTCTGGTTCTGGCTCTGGCTCTGGCTCTGGCTCTGGTTCTGGTTCTGGTTCTGGTTCTGGTTCTGGTTCTGGTTCTGGTTCTGGTTCTGGTTCTGGAGTAACAATGACAGGATCAGGAGTATCTGCAACACTTGTGCTTTCTGGCTCACTGCCACTGCAACCAAATAATAAAAAGCTAACTAACACAACCAATATAAGTTTATAGCCTGACACAACTATTGTTTTAATAGGCTTTGAGGGCAATATAATTTGATTCATATATGTCACTTATTCGTTAGGTAAATAACAATAAGCGCTCTAATTTGGCATAAAATTATAAATACCAAAGCGAATATTGGTTATTAGTATAGTTAAACTTGACACTATCCTAATAAACTTACCTCTAGCCTTCGGTATTCATAAATATAATGGTGTATAGAGGTAAGTGATTTTTATGTGCTAATTCGTTAAAGACTCTAAATACAGAAATTTAATCATACCAACAATAAATTATCATAATGACTCATTTCAAAATGAAGGAGTTAAAAAGCAATTAGCCCATAAAATTTTGAAAAGCATCTATCCCGCAAAATACTGCTTTTCCACTAACCCACAAAGAATGTGACCGAGTAAGATATGACACTCTTGAATTCTAGCTGTATCATTAGAAGGTATACAAAGTGCATTGCACATCGACTTCATTTTTCCACCATTAGCGCCAGTAAAAGCGTAAGTTGGAACTGACTTTTCTGTTGCTACTTCAATAGCTGCTATGACATTCTTACTATTGCCACTAGTGGATATTGCTACAAATACATCATCTGAAGTAGCAATACTTTGTAACTCTCTAGAGAAAACAAACTCGTATCCATAATCGTTCCCAATGGCACTTATTGCTGAGCTATTTGTTCCTAGGGCAAGTGAAGGCAAAGGCGCTCTGTCAAACATAAATCTAGAAGTAAACTCAGCAGATAAATGCTGAGCATCAGCAAAGCTACCACCGTTTCCACAGAAAATAATTTTTCCTCCAGCAGATAAAGACTTTAAGCACGCCTCCACTAACCTCACCAATTCAAGTTGTAATTGTTCATCTTTTAAAACAATTTCTTTGGTCTCTATTGATGCCTTAATTTGTTCCTGTATAGCATTTATCACTATGTATTCTCCTTTTTATGTACTCGCAAAATTAGTTCCTGTTAAGACTAAAACTTAAATCAGATAAACTTAAAAACAGTATTAACCTGCAAACTGTACGCCAAATCATTTTTTGATCAAACTAAAATCAAAAAGCTCGCCGACTAAAACATTTACTTTTAGATGAATAAGGCATACATTCAGGTGGACAGAATGTAACCACTCACATGGTGTCAAATAAATTTACAAAATGGTTGTAAACACTAGTTCCAAAACCAACAAAATCACAGTAAACCTATGTTTTAAAAGAAAATAAAAAAACAAGGCATAAATAATGCTTAAAGCACGATGATATTGCAACCATATCCCATTTGATATAGAACAAGCTAACAAATTTCTATAGTGCTCTTAAAATACTAAGGAAGTAGGTATGAAAAAACTGTTAATTTTAGGGTTCTTAGCGACATTTACCGCAGGTAATGCTCAAGCTGGATTAATCAACATTGTTACTGGCGCTGACATGACCGGGCTATTAGTAACCGTAACCTTTGGTAATGGCGACACTCAGTCTGATGTCTGGGAAGCTACAGGGTCAGAATCTGGCGGCGTGGGGAATAGAGTGTGGTCACTGACTCAAGAAGGCGACACAATTGGCCCTGTTTATCCTAGCTCACTTTCAGGCACTTGGACTTTAACGACTATTAGAAGTATTGAATCAATATTAATCGAAGGATTAAATGCAGGCTTGGTATTTGACACTGCTTTTGGGGATGCTTCGGGCACAGGTCCTGGTCATGCTTTCACCTACGACACTGCTCTTTCATCAGTTACTGCGACCTATTCAGATAATTATGAAGATGAACTATATTACTCAATGCTATTAACCGGAACTAACCCTAATTATCTAGGGCGAGGTTCAAGCATGTTACTAGGTAGCGGCAGTTTCGACTTTATGATTGATGTGGATTTGATTACTCCAGAAGAAGCAACAGCTGAAGTAGCTGCTCCTACCACCATCACTATTTTAGCCCTATCAGTGCTAGGGTTGATTGCTAATTCACGCCGTAAGACTAGGTAAAAAGAAACACCTTACCTTTGGCTAGTGCTAGTTACAAACATTAAAAAAGCGCTCACATTTAGTGCTTTTTATTTGATGTAAGAGAAGAGTTATAAACTTAAACAACCTACTTCTGCACTGATTTAGCACAAAGCATGTACTAATTAGAGTCAAAAACGACTCGACCAATAAAGAAATAGATATAGCTCAAAAAAACTGCTGATAAATTTCACTTTTAAACTAACCGATTGCATCAAACAAGTACAAAATAATCATAAAAAATTAACAAACAAAGAAATTAATTTCATTTAAAATGGGGATTCATTATTACGCAATCAGAGTGGCTTAAAATATGCTTCAACCAACGCCACAGATAAAATATTGATTTGAAAATTAATAATAAGTGTCACAGAACACTCTGGAAAATCGCAAGGTTACATGTCGCTAGAATATAGACAGAATAAAAGCGACTCTATAAGCTGAACGGCATTTTATACCTTGTAAGCATAGTGTTTGGATAATTTAAATAGCAACTTTCTGCTAATTTAAATCAAAATGGGTAAGGATAAGATGTATGGCTACTCAACATGGCATGGTTAAAAACAACACAAACAGATTGGCAGCCGCATACCGGTTAGTTGATGTAATTGTAATACAAATACTTTTATACATAAGCGTCATTGCATATGGACATAATTATGACGAACATTACTTTACAGTTTCTCTAATCAGCTCAGTGGGCTTTGCCTTAGCGGCAGAGTCTTTTGCTTTATATCGCTCATGGCGGGCTGGTTTTTTTAAACAAATAATCTTTTACACTATATGTTGCTGGGTATGTTCTGGAATTTTAGTGTTGGGTTACGTTTTCTTTTCTAAAAGTGGTGATGACTTTTCTAGAGTTTCTTTAAGTACTTGGATGGTTTTAAGTCTATTTTCTCTAATTACTTGGCGCTATTGTTTTCAACTTTTTTTACGCAACATGCGTCGTAAAGGATACAACACTCGCAACATTGCAATCTTTGGATTGTCAGAGAAAGGCGGACGCTTGGCAAATGAAGTTATTAATAACCCCGAAACGGGATATCGCTTAAGTGCATTTTATGATGACCGCAGTAAGGATAGATTAGATAAAAACTATCATTATTACCTGAGAGGCAGCATCGCAGAAGGAATACAGAATGCTAAAAACGGCAAGTATGATGTGATTTACATTTCTCTACCTATGATTGCTAAGGTAAGAATTCAAGATATTTTGCATGAGTTGGGTGACTCAACGGCGAATGTACACGTTGTGCCAGACCTATTCATTTACACGTTAATGCATGGTGAGATGTCACATGTCGGTGATATTCAAACCATAAGTGTCTATGACAACCCTATGCAAGGCAGTTTAGGGGCACTAAAACGATTAGAAGATATGTTTTTAGCAACCATAATAATGAGCCTAATCGCTATACCTATGATTTTTATTGCTATTGCGGTAAAACTTACCTCGAAGGGCCCCGTTATTTTTAAACAAGATAGGTATGGGCTTAATGGTCGTAAGATTAAAATGTGGAAATTTAGGTCCATGACTGTGACAGAGAATGCGAATGTAGTCACTCAAGCAACTAAAGGCGATGCTCGTATCACTAAAGTAGGAGCATTTTTACGACGAACCTCGTTGGACGAACTTCCACAATTTATCAATGTATTAAAGGGCGATATGTCAGTAATTGGCCCAAGGCCTCACGCTGTAGCACATAATGAAGAATATCGCAAACTTATAGACTTTTATATGTTACGACATAAAGTTAAACCAGGAATCACCGGATGGGCTCAGGTTAATGGAGCCAGAGGTGAAACAGATACGTTAGATAAAATGCAAAAACGCATCGAGCTAGACTTAGAATACATAAGAACTTGGTCTCTTTGGCTAGACTTCAAAATTATTATTTTTACTTTCCTAAGAAGTTTTAATGATAAAAACGCATATTGATGAAAAAGGCAGCATTTAACAAATTGTAAGCTTTTTATATACGTTCAAGAAATAATATTTATATAGGGAAAATTGGTTTGGAAAATAGTTTTGTAAATGTTGAGGGTATAAGTTTTGTAGAGTTTACTGGAAGCAAACCAAGTTTGTTGGTTGAGTTATTTGATAGTATGGGTATGAAGCTTTCTACTCATAAAGAAGATAGCCAAATCACCTTACACCAACATGGTAATATTAATTTCATTTCTAACCCTTCTAATACTGGTAACGTCAAAAAGTTCAGGGATATACATAATAGAGGCGCTTCAGCATTAGGGTTTAAAGTTGAAAATAGTCAAAGTGCTTACGAACAATTGCTTGAATTAGGAGCCGAGTCCGCCGAACAAGTAAATTACGCCATTCCTGCCATCAAGGGTATTGGACACTCAATCGTATATTTAGTAGATAAAGAAACAGAAGCAGTTCTTCTAGAAAGTTTTGATACAGATTCAGCCATACTTCCTTTGTTCGATAACAGCCTTTGTGAAGTCGATCACTTAACCCATAATTTGTATTCTGGTGGTATAAAAAAACAAAAAGAATTTTATGGAAAGCTATTTGGATTTGCTAGTTTAAGAACCTTTGATATAGAAGGTAAGAAAACAGGGTTACTCAGCGAGGTAATAGCTAGCCCCAATGGCAAAGTGATTATTCCACTGAATGAAACGAAAGATAGTAAATCCCAAATTGCTGAATATTTAGAAGAATACAATGGCGAAGGTATTCAACATATTGCCTTACGCTCTAACAACTTATTCAATACTGTAGAAAACTTACGAGCAAGTAATGTAGAGTTTCAAGACACTCCAGACTCCTATTACGAATTATTAGATGCCAGACTTCCAGAGCATGGAGAATCAGTTAATCAACTAAAAGCTCAAAAAATATTAGTCGACGGTGGTGAAAAGCAGGGCGGTGGATACCTATTGCAAATATTTACCAAAAACAGCATAGGGCCTATCTTTTTCGAATATATACAGCGAAAAGGTAACAAAGGATTTGGTGAAGGTAATTTTCAAGCCCTATTTGAGTCTATTGAGTTAGATCAAGAGCGGCGTGGTGTTATCTGATATATTCAACAGGGCAAGTATTGAACGATGTTTATGGAGCTGATATGAAGAAAAAAATTGGTGTTATTGGAGCAGGCCTATCGGGGCTAGTAACAATTAAAGAACTAATTGAGGAAGGGCATGACGTAATTTGTCTGGAAAAGAATAAGGACATCGGGGGAGTGTTCTCTAAAATGGGCTCCTATGACTCCGTAGAGCTAACAGTTTCCAACTATTTCATGGCTTATTCTGACTTTATGCCCTATGACGAACCTGTCAAGTTTTGGACTAGAAAAGAGTACAAACAATACTTAGATAAATACGCCAAACATTTTGATTTACTTAAGTATATAAAGTTTGATTGTGACGTCACACAAATAGAGGATACTAGCGAAAACTTTATTATTAGTGGGGTTGGTAGTGACAACCAAAAATTTAGTGAAACAGTGGACACTCTCGCTGTGTGCTCGGGCCAATTTCAAAAGCCCAACATTCCCGACATAGAAGGCTTAGATACTTTTCTTGGCGATACCATGCACTCTGCTGAATATACTAACGTAGAAAATTGCAATCACCTCAAAGGAAAAAAAGTTTTATTCTTAGGCGCAGGGGAATCAGGAGCTGATGTAGTAACCGAAATAGCAGGGATAGCCAGTCATTCAGTACTTGCATTACGGCGGAGGCATTTATTTAGCCAAAAAAATGTGGGTGGGAGTAACACAATTGATATGGTTCAAACTCGATTTTGGCACAGTATTCCTGCTAATGAAAAAGCTGAAGCGGTTAGAACTATATGGAGAAATATTCGCAAATCAACTGATAACAAAGCGTTGTCTTTATTGGCTGACCATGTCATTTTAGCACCAGATGAGCCTGGTTCAGTAGTGACAAAAACTGAAAGAATTTTTGAAGCTGAAGCGAATGGAATGGTAATCGACATTGGCGGAATCACGAGAGTTAATGGTTCACAAGTAGAATTTGAATCTGGCAGAAGTGAATCTTTTGATGCTATTGTTTTTTGCACAGGTTTTAAATTTTCACTTCCATTTATGAAAAATGATAGTGAGATTTCGGATATTAGAGACTGTTATTTACAATCTTTTCATAAAGACTTAAAAGAACGGGTCGCATTTATTGGATTTGCTCGACCTCAGCAAGGCGGTGTTCCATTAATTGCCGAGCTTCAAGCGCGATACTTTGCAAGGGTGATATCCGATAAGATACAGCTTCCAGAAAACTTGTACGAATTAGCTATTGCAGATAAAAAGTTATGGCAGGAAGAGTTTTACGAAACCCCCCACGTATTTGGTTTAGTAAACGGCCAGAGGTTTAATGAAAAAATAGCTGATTTAATTGGTTGTAGACTACCAGCCCCCAATATAATATTTTCCCCTAAATCTTTTGTTGTTTACTGGCTTCATCATATTTGGCCATGTCAATTTAGAGTTGTAGGACCAGGAAAACAAAATATTGCTAAGGAAAAATGGACTAATGCACCTTCCATTTACAGTAAAAAAGCGAAGTTAAAACTAATTATCGGGCTGTCAATCAAGTGGCTTATGTCACGTAATGCTAAAAACACAAAAGAAAGATGGCGTTCAATTTTAGTAACAGATAGAAATTAACTGAGATAAGGTCACATGAGTATATCGATGATTCTAATGTAGGTTAGCTCAGAAACAGAATCACTCTATCAATATCAATACTTATTAAGTTATGAGGGCGATATTAAATACTAGAGAATCGCGAACTAGTTAATGAAAGCCCTCTGTCTTTGACAATGTAAATTCATTAAACTTCATCATGTTGTGATTTAATCGACGTAATGGCGATCCCAAATCAATAAGAGAAAATTAACTAAAAATGAAGTCCCAGCATTAATATTACGGTCAAACCAAATTAATACCTTTATACAACTTAAGCTAATGGTTCTGATTGATAGAACACTAGCGGAAAATTATTTTCTCACAAAAGAATTTAGCTCAAACGTAAACTAACAACAACATTTGAAAAAAATAACTATCTGAATAGGTATACCCCCCTTCAACTAGTTTAGATATTGGGGTTACCTTTTCCAACGAGCTTGAAGAAAAAATGGGGGAGTTAGATGTTTCCAAGTACCTTCTAAGAGCCCCTTTAATTCGAGCATTATAAAATCATATAGTGGACCTATACTTTTCAAATACTCCTAACGGAAAGGTAATAAAAATTTAAGGTAAGATAACTTCCAAACTCTCTGAGTCTATTTAACTAGCTCAAGAGTAACGGGGAGTAATCTTAAAGTAAGTTTATCGTTAGACCCCATCTAACCCTACCAGCATTATTTATTTACAATAATGACCAGAATTTATTTAAGGCATTTATGAAATCACATAAAACAAGATACTATTTAGTCATTTCAGCGTTAATTTTAATTATTCCTTTACTTGGTTTTAACACCTACTTTAGTGGCCTGTTTAATGGTGCCAAAGACTCCACCCAACTTATTCATACACACGTAATCCTATATTTCGGCTGGATTTTTCTTTACTTCTCTCAAGCTTTACTACCAAGCTTAGGTCATCATAAACTACATATATACTTAGGAAAGATAAGTATCATTTATTTAATTATTCTTGTTATTGATGGTTTATTAATGACATTTGAAGGATTTATTATTCGAATAGAGAAAGGTGAAGTTGAAAACGCCAAACTATTTTTACTTCAACCCCTCACAGATATGATAGTGTTCCCAGCTTTAGTAATGGCCGCAATATGCTTCCGAAAGAGAGTTGAAATACATAAACGTTTAATGTTGATTGCTACGCTAATGTTAACTATTGCGGGAATAGTAAGAATAAAATTCATTATTATACCCGGTGGTAATTTACTTTTGTGGCTGTCACCAGTCCTTCTCTCTATGCTTTATGATTACCATAAAAAGAAAGTCATTCATCCTGTTTATGTATTTGGGATACTATTGTTTACCCTGATGTACATTAGGATGCGTCTTATAATACACACACCATTTTGGGATGCGTTTTCAGGCTGGATGGTTAAAGTTTTCTCGAGATGATTTATAATACACGCCTATGTATCTCTAGAAATTAGTATTTGTATTTTCACTGAGCATATAAGGATTACTAATGCAATTCACTAATACGATAAGAGACTATGGATTTATTGCAAAGTGTCTCCATTGGGGGACAGCTTTATTATTTTTGTTTAGTTATATATCAGTATATTACCGTCACTTATTTACGGAACCTGGCAGTTCAGAAAGTTCAAAAGTACTTCAGTTACATTTGTCATTCGGCATAACTATTGGCGTTATAGTCACTTTACGGATCATTTGGCGATTTACGAATAAACGACCTATCCAAGAACCTGGAACACACCTAGAGCATTTTGCAGCGCATACCGGTCACTATCTACTTTATATATGCATAAATAATCATAATGGTCATCTCGGGATATGCAGGTACAGGCACTGGAACTAGTTATTTTAGCATATTCGTAATACCAAAGTTTGAGGGGACATGGTTATATAATTACACGATAATTGACGTTTTACACCTTGACTTTCAAAGTTTCGAGAAAGTCGCAGATTACATACATAAAGAAATTCTAGGAGCATTATTTATGTGGCTTTTGATATTGGGACATATCTGCGCTGCGCTGTATCACCATTATATTAACAAAGATCGAACCATAAATAAGATGACACTTTAAACAACGAGTAACTCAATCAAAGTGCATCCTAGAATAAAATTGTATAGTTGTACAAAGAAGGCTGTAGGTCTAGAAAATCCTGACTCACCTCCACTAAACCAGCCTAAATAATACAACTCTATGAAACAGAGCTTCAAGGCTTATACCACTAAAAATACTTTCAAAGTATTATTGAAGAAAATACTTAGTATATAAAATCCATAAAACTTTTTAATGCATTAGATTAACAATAGATTTGGGTATGTCACTAAAGATTTAGCTGCAATATTAGATATCCGAATATTATCATCATATAATATGAACTAAACCCACAACGTTTAACAAAAAAGCCATGGTATTATCGCACACATCAATTAAATAAGATTAAGTTACGACATCTACACATTTACTCATTAATAAATCTAATCACTATACACATAAACCATTGTAGATATAGGAAAAGGGCCACCTTGTGTATTGGTTGAACAGCTCCCATCCAGCCAGAAGCCAAGTTTTTTATTCGTACTAAATCCAAGCATAATTGCAGCATACAGCTCCTTAAAATCATCTCTTGAACGTTCAATTACTACAGCAGGAGTCTCACTTACATCACTAATACAAGAAGGGCTATCTTTTACAGAGTAGTCCTTATCTATATATACGGTTAGATATGTACTGTTTACTTTAAAATAATCAACCGCAATAGCTCCTGTACTATCAGCCGAAGCACTATTTAATAAACTAACACTTAAAATGACTAAAATAAGTCGATACATTACAAACCTCTAAATTTATAGTTGATTTACCTTGGCTTAACTTTATCAAACCCTTCATCACTTTCACCTAACCAGATACGAAGGGGTCCCAAGTATTTATTGAGATAACGGTCGTTATAACCCATGTTGGAGTCATTTTTTGCTGCCCATCGATACACTCCTATTCTAAACTGTGGAGAAGTTATTAAATATTTATAACCTTCGGGATAGGTATACATTGTATTCCCCTTATAATCCCACTCAGGGTCATCGTAAATCGTATGTTCTTTATCTAGACTTTCGTAAAACCAAATTTTATAAATTCCATCTTCGCCCTGTGAGTACTTTAACTTAACAATGAAGTCATACCACTTGCCAGTTTCAACTGGACTTTCAACTAGATGCTCATTATTTAAAGCCCAATCCATTGTTGTTCCATCTCTCACTCCAAATTTAAAATACAATTCTCCATTTACTGATTTTAATTCAACAGCAGTTGCCGGCCCCCCATCTGTAACACCTAAATTAATCAGGTCATTTACTTCGATATCAGTAAAGCCTCTTTTCTCCAAAATAGATTGCGTAGGTTGATTTCTAAACTGAAAAATAGTACTAGATCTAATTTTATCGAGAGCAGTGTAATATTCAGACCAACCAACCCAAATTGTATCTCCTTCAGTTATATTAAGTTCTTCTAAGCTTGTTCTAATATGGATTTCAGCTCTATCAATTCCACTATTGATTAACCCCGACTGTCCAAAATCCGTATAAAACCTAACAGATTTGGACTCGGCACTCCTAAGAAAATGCTCTGAACCAAACTCAATTTCTACTCCATAATTCTCATCATTAGGCCCAATAAAACCAGGGTCTGTATCTGAGTAAGGCCTTACAGGCGTAGATGAACTTGTGGAAATATTGATAATTCCCCAACTCTGAGAACTCAATTTATTCCAATTTTGAGTATCAGCTCCTACTTCTCCTACAGTCGAACCATCCCATAAAAACTCCTTTAGTTCAGTAGATTCAGTAAACATGGAAAAATATGAATCAATTACAGCATTTACTGCTTTCTCATCACTAGCATTTAAGTTTACTGACATACAAAATGCCATTAAAAAACGCACTAAAAATTTCATTCACTTTATACTCAAACATAAGGTTAACAGCTCAAAAATCACTAATACCAGTATCTTTATCGACTCCGTTTATAAAGTAGTCAGAGCACTTCAACCTTTTAGACATCATTAAATCGATCTTTCAACTTTTTAGCTGGAACCCCTCCAACTATCGAGTATTCTGGTACATTTTTAGTCACTACGGCACCAGCTGCAATTACAGCTCCCTTTCCAACAACTATATTTCCGACAAGAGTGGCTCTGTACCCAATAAAATTGTCACCCTCAAGAGTTATTTTAGAAGGCTCATTTCTACCACTCCAATAAGCTGATTGACCAACTATATCTAGATAATGATCATTACCAACAAGTGAAACGTCGGATGATATCAAACAATCATTTCCAAACTCCAAATCCGTCTGTACGAAAAAGTTTTTACCACAGCTAAAATTGTTCCCTATGTGAGCACTATTAGGAATCATTAAATTAGCATTTGGACCAAAGGTAATATTATTACCAAC
Organism: Paraglaciecola marina; assembly: GCF_004360155.1. GTDB lineage: Bacteria > Pseudomonadota > Gammaproteobacteria > Enterobacterales > Alteromonadaceae > Paraglaciecola > Paraglaciecola marina. Next base: position 98,094 of record NZ_ML178722.1, read on the forward strand.
AAATATTTTACCTTTTGATCTTACTTTCAGCCTAACCACACGCAAATATCGCACCACTTTTCTAACTACATGTAAAAAAGGCCCTTTAGGTACATCTGGACTCATATTTTGCATTTATTAAATGCCTCGATAATACTATTTGCCATTATTTCTGCTGAATATGTATTTTTACAATTCTGTATTATATCGTCTTCCTTAGCTCCCCACACTGCGCGGCCACGCCACAGTTCAAGCATTTTACTAGACATATCCGAAGAAGAGTTTGTATCAAACATAAGACAGTTGTGACCTTCCACTGCAGCTTCTATTTCTGGAGCATGGTTTTCATCTCTTGAAATTAAGATAGGGGTTCCAAAAGAAAAGCTTTGAGTAATTGATAAACCTACATAACCAGGAGATAAACTAGCAACTGATGTTTCATAAAAAGTTCTTAGTGTCCCTAAATCAGATATGTGTCCTTTGAAAAATACTTTATCATTTAATTTTAAACTACTTACCAAATCCTCACATTGCTTCCTCTCCGGGCCATCACCAACAATAACTAAGTCTCCTAAACTTGGCTCTTTATTTAATGCATTACTGTATGAATTAATCATTAATTGAGGTTTCTTTGATTCAACCAATCTACCAACATAGATAAACCCAGTACGATCTTTTGAATCAATCCACATTTCCTCACTTTTATATAACGAGTTAGGGGCGGATGATATGCTTTTCGTAGTCATTTTTTCTTTTAATTCAAGCACCTGAGTATCTGTATATACTAAAATATGTGAAGCTAGACTTCTAAGAACATTCCTTAAATTGTCGCTTTTAGAATGTCGACCTAACCGTGGCCAAGCGTGGCCCCATAAAACAGTTTTTTTCCCAAGTGCTTTTCTAATAAATATAAGAAACCAAGTATTTATAATCCGCGGATTGAGTTCTAAAATTAAGCCCTTAGCTAGAATCCCATACTTAATGACCCCAAACTGAATTAAAAATTTTCGTTTAAATAAGAACAAATTTCTTACAAGTTTAATATTTTTATCAGGTAATTGGACCCTAGTTTTTGTACTTTCTTCAAAATATACATCACCAGTTACTAACAAAAATTGATCTTGTAGTTTCTCTGTCACAATCTCCATTACAGCCTGTCTGTAATCACCAACAGCAGTCTGTATAATGACATTTTCACTCATAGCTTTTCTCTTACTTTTAGTTGTCATCAAAAGAATACCCCAGAACTTCATAATCTCTAGCATACGCATCGTGAAAGCGTTTTAATGTTTGACTAGTAATATTAATTTTCTTACCTGTACCAGCAACATTTTTATGTTGTAAATTTGCACTAATATTTAACTTTTCACATAATTTTCTAAATTCAGAGTCGATATTTTCAAATTTATATACATTATTAACCAGTAGCTCCTTACCATCCATAATTAAATCTGTTTGTAATTTTAAGTCATTATCTATACGCCACACTATATACTCGTCAAAACTCATACAACTAATTATGCTATGTTGATGGTGTCTGGGATTTTTTAAAGCGAAAAAATAAAGTGACTTTTGCCAATCTAAGGGAGCCCTTACAAATGTAAAACGGTAATAACTATAAAATTCATTACCTAAAACCAACTTTACGTCTGCTAATCTAGGATGAAATTGACATAGTGGAGATTGAAAAATATTTTTTTTAATTATTATAGAAGTAGCATAATTTAAATTTTGAGCCGTCACTTGTAATATTGAACAATGAGGTCTTAACGCTTTTCGAATACTTGTACCTGCTACTTTATATAAATGATAATAAAGAAACTTTTTATTTTCTGATATCAACATAGTTAATCCTTTGTAAATGAAGAGGTCCGTAAAACACCAAAAATAAAATTTAGAGACTATAAACTTATTTTTACTTTTAACGGTTATTGTAATTAAAACCAGTGTTAAAATTTTCTCTATCTAAAATAATTTTTTGTATAAGTGTGAGTATTCTTATCTTCAATTAACTGTTCTACACTTACCCACTTATAATTTTGATGTTGCTTGTTTATAGGTAGAGAATTAAAAAAATTTTGGGTCTTAAAGATTCTATAACCTAAAGCTACATAATGTGTTGAGCACTTATTGTCAAAGATATTTTCACTATAAAAGTGATCATAAGCCCCAAAAAACTTTGCATCATTGATTTCTATTGTTTGCCCTAATTCATCGACAGTCAATCGTTCAAATGCTGAGCGTAAGCTTTCATTTTTTCTAACTCTTCCTCCCGGTACAAACCAAAACCCTTTGGCGGGTTCATTTATTCTATTTCCTAACAATATTTCGTTATGTTCATTTTCAATAATCAAATCTATTGATACTAAAGGAGTACTTTCAATTACTGTCAAGAACGTATCTTTATTTAAAAACAATTGCTAACCTTCTTGGAATATAAAGTTATCTTCTAAAATTATCTTGGTTCTCTAAAAACCATTGGTAGGCATTTTGTAACCCATCTTCTAATGAATATGAATACTTCCAGCCTAAAGAAGCTAACCTATCTACATTCATAAGTTTACGTGGAGCACCGTCAGGCTTTGTACTATCAAACTCAATTTCACCAACAAAACCTGTAACCTTGGCAACCGTTTCTACTAACTCACGGATAGTACAATCAACACCAGTCCCGACATTAATATGGCTCAACATAGGCTCAGTATTTTTATCATAAGTGGTTTTGTCTAAATTCATAACATGAATTGACGCAGCAGCCATATCATCAACGTATAAAAATTCACGCATTGGCTTACCACTTCCCCAAGCCACTACTTTAGCATCTCCGTTTTGCCTAGCTTCATGAAAGCGTCTTAATAAAGCAGGAATAACATGTGAATTTTCGGGGTGGAAATTGTCATGGGGGCCATATAGATTCGTTGGCATTACACTTCTATAATCAACACCATATTGACGATTATAAGATTCACAAAGTTTGATACCCGCTATTTTAGCAATGGCGTAGGGTTCATTAGTAGGCTCTAAGGTACCTGTAAGTAGTGCAGACTCACTCATTGGTTGCTCTGCTAACTTAGGATAAATACAACTTGATCCCAAAAACAATAACTGAGTTACATTGGCTTTGAATGCTGCATGAATTATATTGCATTCAATCATTAGGTTTTCATAAATGAAATCTGCAGGATAGGTATTATTAGCTACTATTCCACCCACTTTAGCAGCAGCCAAATAGACTTGTTGAATATTATTTTTTTCAAAAAACTCTCTTACAGCTTGTTGATTAGTTAAATCCAATTCACTCCGAGTTTTAGTGATAATTTCATAGCCACCCAAGTCGGTAAGCTGACGTACAATCGCAGAACCTACCATGCCGTTATGTCCTGCGACAAATACCTGTTTCATTTTTTATCCTTTGTAATTCTTAAAACGATGTGAAATTGTTATTGCGAGCCAACTAAACTTACTTTCTTTATATCCTAAATCTTATAATCATATTAGTTATTAAAAACTTAGACCTTAGTTAATATAAAATAAAAAATTGAGTTAAAAACATGATTTATAACTCAATTTTTTCAAAAGTTTTGATGTGTAAGGCTCAGTAGGGTTTATTCTTTTGCTACAGAAATAGTATGCCCATGGGCTTTCAAAAGAGCGGTTTGCTTAGCCTTATTTAGGTCGTTTTCGACCATTTCCGCACACATTTCTTCTACTGTAATTTCAGGAACCCAACCTAGTTTTTCTTTTGCTTTAGTTGGGTCTCCCAACAAAGTTTCAACTTCAGCAGGGCGGAAATACCTTGGATCAACTTTAACAATAACGTCGCCAACTTTAACACCTGGAGCATTATCACCTGTTATTGCAGTAACTGTAGCAACTTCATTTATTTCTTCTCCGGAAAACTCAAGCGTGATCCCAGCATTTTGTGCCGACATAGTCACGAATTCCCTAACAGAAATTTGCTTACCTGTTGCTATAACAAAATCTTCAGGCTTATCTTGTTGCAACATCATCCATTGCATTCTCACATAATCTTTAGCATGTCCCCAATCTCGCAGGGCATCCATATTCCCAAGATACAAACACTCTTCTAGACCTTGAGCTATGTTTGCTACTGCACGAGTAATTTTACGGGTAACAAATGTTTCGCCTCTACGAGGCGACTCATGATTAAATAGAATCCCATTACAAGCGTAAATACCGTATGACTCACGGTAGTTAACAGCAATCCAATAGGCGTACATTTTAGCAACCGCATAAGGTGACCTAGGGTGGAAAGGTGTAGTCTCTTTTTGCGGTATTTCTTGTACTTCACCGTAAAGCTCTGAGGTAGAAGCTTGATAAAACTTAGTCTTTTTTTCTAGCCCCAAAAAGCGTATAGCCTCTAACAAACGCAATGTACCTATCGCGTCCACATCAGCAGTATATTCTGGAGCCTCGAACGAAACAGCCACATGAGACTGAGCCCCTAAGTTGTATACCTCATCAGGCTCAACTTCACGCATAATACGAATTAAGTTAGAAGAATCAGATAGGTCTCCGTAATGTAATTTGAAATTAGAATTTTCAATATGTGGGTCTTCATATATATGGTCGACCCTATCAGTATTAAATAATGAAGCACGGCGCTTTATACCATGAACTTCATACCCTTTTTCTAACAAAAACTCAGCTAAGTATGAGCCATCTTGGCCAGTAACACCGGTAATTAACGCTTTTTTCATTTTTTTTCCCTAATCAAATATTTTTTAAAATAAAATTTAGACCCAAATTCATGCAAGAATCTCTCCAAGATCAGAAATATAACTATTTATAATCTTATCTTTATCTAAATACACTTCAGAAAACGTCCTTGCAACAGAATTAAACGTAGTTCTCTTTTGATTTAACATTTCATTTAATGCAATTACAAACACGTCAATAGACTCTGGTTCTATACAAGTAAAAATACCAGGGAAACGCTGACTAAGCTTCCCTAGTTCAGAGCTAAGCTCTGCAGTTACCAATGCATGCCCACCTGCAGACAATATATTCGTAAGTTTCGAAGGCAACACAGCATCAGCGACACCTTTTTTCTGAATAACTAAATGCACATCAGCAAGCGCTAACATTTCAGGTACCCTTTCCCATGGTTGGAGAGGTTTAAAAATTAAATTTGTTAATCTCATTTCTCGTGCAAGTTTTTTCAAAACGTCTACGTGCCCACCAGCCCCGACAATTACAAAGTAAACATTTGATAACTCTGATAAGTGTTTGGCTGCATCAAGAACAATTTCTAAGCCTTGTTTTTTACCAACATTTCCTGCATATAAGACAATTTTGTCAGAATGATTAAAACCCCATTCTTTTTTCAAATTATCACCGCATGTTTCAGGGGTAACAAAATGTATATCTGACCAATTAGGAAAGTATAATACTTTATCTCTATCAACTCCCTTTTCGACTGCATTATCTACCATACTATAAGAAATCGTCGAAATCGCATCAAACTTATTTAATAGCCAACGTTCTACACACTTAATGATTTTAATTACCCTGCCTTCTGTTACCATTCCTAATCCGAACATTGCATCCACTTCAAAATCTTGAATATGCATAACAGTTTTAGCACCGGTTAACTTTGCAAACATTAGAACAAAAGGTGAACAGAATAACGTTGGCTGAACCAATATAATCAAATCGGGCTTATTAAAAAGGCGTCCCAATAGCGCAAGTGAAGACGTTAGCGAAAATGAAAATAGATGCAATATACGTTTTATAGTTGTAGGTGTTTTAGGAACGTATAGTGGGCAACGGGTAACTTTGACACCATCAATTAATTCTGTTTTGAATTTAAAACTTGAATAACCACCATGTACCTCCCATTCAGGATAATACGGTGGGGCAACTATCACTGAAGTATCTATACCGCGCTTCACCAACTCAGGGCAAAAATCACCATTATATTTTCCGATCCCTGTCATTTCAGGGAAGTAATTTAAACTTGTTAATAGTATTTTCATATGAGAAATGGCCTAAATTAATTCTAATCCGTTTTGTATAGCTATAAGTAATTTCTCCTCAAATTTCGCTAATGAAAAGTCACTTGCTCTGGCATGTGAAAATGACTGTAGAGTATCAAGGACATCTCTATTTTCACTTAAATAAACCAATTTATTACTTAGGCTTTCTAAATTATTTTTCTCAACAAACAATGCACAATTCCCTACAGTTTCTGGTATTCCATTATGATTCGTCGTTATGATAGCGCAGTTTGCTGACATAGCTTCCAAAATGGATAAAGGGACCCCTTCAGATTTATAGTGACTTTGTAGCACAAATATATCCGCGTTATTTAAAACGTTAGTTTTTTCATTTCCATAAACGACTCCTGAATAGGTTAAATTATCTAGCTTTTTGCTAAAATCTTTAACAATATTCACCACTTCTTTTGAACCAGTACCGCATATATTAAAATTCATTTCTGGGTGTTTTTGTGCAGCTTGAAGGAAGATCATAATACCTTTTTCTTTCATCAAGCTGCCTAAATAAAGCACTCTTATTGGTATAGTTAAATCTTTATTCTTAATTGGGGTTTCAATTTTCTTATTACTAATCACTTCTGTATAATTTGTAATCACGAATGCATTTTTAACAGCATCACTAATTAATTCAACCTCCTCTAATAGGTGTTTCGTAAGTAAAATATTTATATTAACTCTATTAAGAATAAATCTAGTTACAATAGGATCATTCTTTAGCAGCCAAAGAAGACCGTAGCCATGCCAATGCGCAATGACCTTAACATTAAATACTCTACAGGCAATTAGCACAGGGACCAACCGAATTACTCCTAAATAAGTTTGGCCAGGTGTAAGGTACATCAAATTGACTTTTCTAAGTTTCCTTAATAACTTGCAGTAAACATTCGCTGTTTTAAAAACCTTCTCAAAAGTAAATTTACCAACTAAATTAGCATTGCTAATGATTGATGAGTTCACGTTGTCTAATTTAAAACCATTGTTTTGCAAAATTTCGAACACTTTATCATTTACTACAGCCTCTCCGGTTATAGGTGGAGAAAACTGACCAAACATTAACAACTTAAAACTCATAATTATGATACTCGGTTCTGAAAAGCTTCCATCAGTTTTTCTGAATAGTCTGGGTTAATTAAATCTAAATATGTTTTATATGCGTTTTTTCCCATAACCTGATATCTAGCACTTGCCTTTAGACTAATTATTTCTAATATTGATTCAGTGATACTTTCTAATGAAAAGTCATCAAACGTCACACCATTAAAACCATTAACGATATAACTTGGCTCCGGCCCCATGTGGACCGTAAGATCACTATGTACTAAAGAGGGTAACGATAAAGACATATAATGAACAACACTCAAACCGGCTTGACCAGGGTAACAACCTAAAAAACATGTTTTCGATAAATTAGCTACTACTTCCTGTTCAAATATTTTACCGTGAAATTTAATGTAATCAAAACGAGAAAAGTTGCTCTTTAAACTTTCCTCATACTCACCAGCTCCGATAATATGCAAGAATATCTTTTCGTTGTTTTCGTTGTTTTCGTTAATGCGAACTACTGCTTCTGCTAGTAAATTCAAATTGCAATTATCTCGAATCCTCCCTATATAAAGAATTCCGTTCTGTAGATAATCTTTATCATCTGGGGGAATATCAAATTGGTTGAAAATAGAATTTTCCGCCACCATACATTTGCTTAGACACCACTCAGGTAGTTGAGCGAGCGAAGCTTTCGTTGACTTTGTATAGCAAACGTATTTATCACAAAAGAAGAACATAATTTTATAAACTAACTTTAACAACTTAGATGGATTACGCTTATTATAAAAACCTTGCCCATGGATAAATACTTTAGTTTTTGTAAAATATGCTACCAATAAAAGTAACCAAAACGTAATATTTTTAGGGTGCGCCGTAATGAAAATATAATTTGGTTTAAATTTAAAAAAGCCTTGAATTAAGCCTCGTTGAAAGTATACGTTCAAAGATCGAATTATAGTCCTAGGGGTTTTAACATGTTCACACTTCAACTTTTGATAAACATCATGACCAGTTGATGCTTCTGCTATATCACTAAATAGTTTTACACTATAATTCTCTGTGAATTTGTTAAAAAAATAAATTCTATAATCAGTTAAAACAGGTTGAATTAGCATTAACCGTTTTTTATCACCCACTTAAACAACCCTCCACTAGAAATCTTAAACCAACGTTGTTTATTGAGGCTTTTCTACGTTAACCAATAATTTACTACTAATTGTTTCAGAAATTGTTAGAATTCCAAAACGATAACAAAACTGCCTCCAATAATCTCTATAACCATTCCTAACAAACTTTGGAGGTAATCGATGCCAATCGTAAATTTTTAACTTATCCATCTTAATTTCAGCTCTATCAACAGTTGGTCTACAAATTAAGCTTTCTAAATTTTTGACCACATGTGCAACAGTAAAATTATTGATTATTTTTTCCTTTCCTAGTTGAGATAAAGATTGTAGCGAGGATAACTGCTCATTCAGTTCCCCAATCAATAAGAATGCCTCTTTATCCCAATTTTTAGTTTTCAATAAATACCCATCAATTCCATTACAAATGATATTCTTCATTGCCCCAATACCATCCGCGGCAATAGGTACCAACCCATCATTCATGGCTTCTTTTAAAGACATAGGGCACCCCTCTTCTCTACTTGGGAAAAGATAAATATTTGCGTCTTTGACTCTTTGTAAATATTCTTCTCGTGGAAGATGCTTAACAAAGTCAAATCTTTTATCGTTCTCAAATTCTTTTGATATTTTTGCTGGTACGTTACCAAACCATGCAAAAGAGAAGTCAATAGTTGTTTGTTTCAAGCGCCTTAATAATTGCAAAAGTGCAAAGCCGCCTTTTCGCTTACTATATTCAACGCCAGTCATCATCCTTAACTTATCAAAGGTAGTAGTTGATCGAGCGAGGTTGGGCAATACTCCATTGTAAACCAGAGCACATTTACTTGAAGGTACTCTAGACTTAGTCAATGCATTATACATATCGTAAGAAATCGCAACTATGTGATCGGTGAACTCTTGATTAACTAATGCGGCCTTACCAATAGAGAAATTGTCTAGATGGACGACCGAAATAAGTGGAACAGTCAACAATGAGGCTATAGACTGAATAAAAATAACATCGTTATTAATGATGCCACATAAATTTTCAATAGATTCAATAGCTCTTAAAATCTGTATCGTAGCAGCTTTTGGATTAGAGTCAGTTTCAAAGAAAACAGGGGTTATGTTATTTTCACTGAACCAAGTTTGTTCATCACACTTAGGGCAGAAAAAGTAAACATTGTAACCTAATCGACTAAACTCTTCTGAAACGAGCCTACAATATGTTGAAATCCCTTTACCTTTAGTTGGTGAGGAAGAACTAAATATTGCAATAGCCTTACTTTTTTTTTGCATTACACTTTTACCCTTTTAAACATCAAGTACTTTCTAACCAGCTTGCCTTTATAAAACAGACCTTTAAGTTTTTGAAAAAATGGTAACCTACTAACAAGTGCTTCGTACCCTAAAGCCTTAATACTTGATTTAGCTACATAATTTGCAACTGACACCACCTCATTATCACCTTTAAGTTTCCAAGCATATAGCTTAGAAGTATCAATCGCTTTCATTGAGTCAGCCTTCCATTGTAACTCCCAATCAGGTACTGCATTAGCCGACTGCTCTGTCTTTAAACTATTCGCTATCCCTAAAAAATCACAAACCCTTTTGTTTTGTTCAAGCGGACTTGCTATGAAATCTTCAAATTTTACAACCATAACTCTACTAGAATTTTTTTTTGTAAGCTTTTGATATTGTTCGTTATACACGGTCCACTCAGCAGCGTGCAAATAAGAGTTAGAATGAGTCCAATCTACTTTAAGATTTGAAAGTACTACATCTCTAACATCCTTTACAAGGTAGATTATTTTGGCGTTAGGGTGGCACTCAAAAATTTTCTCCCAATATAGTATATGAGCAGGTGTTTTCTCTATTACAACAGGACAGTTTTTTTGCTTACCAACATAACTCAAAAAAACCGACAAGAAGTTATCCCTATCATACTTACTCTCTTCGCAAATTAGCTGGATTTCATTTGCTTTCAAATTGTAATCTTTTAACCGTTTGTCATTCGATACTACCTGAAAAAAATCAGGTTTATCTAGGCCAGCTAGCTGATGGTAAATATTTCGGTAAAACTGTGTCTCAGGACCAACATAAACACTCTCAATACTATTTAATTTATTTGCTAACAAAGTTGTACCTGAACGAGGGTACCCCGTCAAAAAAATCATTTTTGAATTACCTTTTTTCTATTATAAAGCAGCCCTAGCCCAACGCCTGCCCAAAACCATGTATGCTCAGTCAAGGGAACATTTAATGTTTGCTGCACTAAAAACATACCAAACACGTTAATACAAAGAAATTTTTCAAACATTGTAAAACGGCAACGTTTTGACATAAATTCAATCAGTAAAAGGAAGGCTGGCCTTACAAACAGAACAAAATACCCGAACAGTGCCATTATTCCACCTAGAACATAAAAAGCTGAAACATTAGAATGAGGAATACCACCGTATAGGGCATCAAACTCTCTGTTACCGAAAGGTATCCAATATTTAAAATCAAATAAATGTGTTAACCAAAATAAAAAGGAATGAATACGGTGTAAACCAGTATCTGAATCACTATTTTCGAACCTAGATACAATTGACAGATTTTCAGAAAAAACAATAATTGCCGCGGCCAATGCTATTAATATCATTGCTGCTATGAAAAAATACAATAACTTATTTTTTGACTTGTGGCCTGCCCCCCTATTATAGAAAATAGAGAATAGTAAAGTGAACATAAAAAATATGACTCCAGTACGAGTTTGGACTTCACTCAATGACCACAGATTAATAATAATCAATATACATACCAATAATTTTTTTAAATTTAAGCCTCTATATAAATAAATAAGTGCAATAGACATAAAAACATAAATGAAATGAAAATTTTGGTCTGTAAATATTTCTGGCCGAGGAACAATGACGCCATTGACTTGATGTAACTGTTCAATTAATTGCAAATTGCTACTTAACCCTAGTAACGCAATCAAAGAAATAGTCGGTGCCACAATTGAAATAAATAAAAATACTTTACTTAACTTTTGACTAAATTCTATCCTTGTAAGTTGCAACCCTAAAAAAAATGAAACTATCACCCCTACACATGAGATTACATCACTAAACCTATACTCTGCTAAAAAGATAGTCCCTAACGCTAAACTTACAACAGTAGTTGCCAATACCCAACTGTCAAATATTTTAAGCTTAAAACGAGTAGGATATGTAAACAATAACATAACAGCTAGCATCGGAAGTAATCTATTTGTTGGTAGTTCGACCCCAATAAATCCATAAAATACATACTGAATTGGTCGGTCTAACAATAACAACGAAATTGCACTAAAAAGTAGTATGTGGTGAGTTTTCTTTTTATCAATAATTATCATAATTTAAAAAGTGTAAAACCTAATTTTCTTTTAACGAATATTACCATCAGAACATTACTCATAATTAAAGTAGTCGTCATCGAGACTGCTGCGCCTAAAACCCCAAATATCAATGTAAAAACATAAGTTAATAAACAAGAGAGCAAAAGTCCTGCCATTAATATATTTCTTTCATATTTTATAAACCCAGACATAGCCAAAACTTTACCTACCGGTCCACAAGCTAAACTGACGATAAATCCCAAACTGAGCACAGCAACAATATAGAAGCTATCAGGATCTGTTATGTTGGTCAGCGAGAATATAAGTGGAGACATTAGTAAGATTAAAACGATTAGCAAAGTACCAATTTTGAAGGACACCGCTCTTGACTCTACAGCTAAACGTTTTAAGTCATCAGAAAGTAAAGCCTTTCCAAATTTTGGTGAATAAATACTAGCTATTATATTTTGAATAGATGTAGAGAATTGAATAACTTTATGACAAATATTGAACATGCCAACATCTTCGTTAGTCAAATTTATAGATATAATAATTGTAGCGAGCCAATTTTGCGCATAAGAAGTTACTGACACTCCAAAGTAAGGCCATGCTTTTTTTAAAGCTTTTGGTTCAAATAAAAACTTTTGACCCGATAAGAATTTTAACTTGCTAATTAAGATAAAAGATACAAACAAAGAAGTAAGAACTGATATAACGAACATATCTTCTAAAGTGATAAATGATATTTCACCATGGACGAATGTAATAATTACAAACAAAATTATAAGTAACGGGATGATAAGATTCTCTAAAACAGACGCCGTTATTTGTTTCTCAACGCTTCGTAAGAAACCTACATTCAACATCAGAATAGAATAACACAGCACACCAATAGAAAGGCTGCCTAATTTATCTAGGTTAATATAAGGCAAGGCTCCTACAGCCTCTAAACCGTAGATTAAAATTACAACACCAAGAGATAGCAAAAATGAATAAAGAATGCATGTAAAATATATTGATTTACAAACATTAATGTCTTTAGACGAGACCTCTTTAATAATCCAATAATCCAATCCCATTCGACTAAATAGCGATACGCCATATACAGTCGCAATAAAAATATAATATTGACCTAGAACATCAAGTCCATTAACTCTCGATATCAACATAGGAAGTAAGAAGTTAATCCCAGTACCCAATATTTTAATACTAGAATTACCAGCAATTGATTTTACTATATCTCTATTTAACTGCATGCTCTAAATTCCGTAATATATAAACGACCTGTCACATCAAAAGACTAAAGCTTAATCAGTCACAGACCAATTTTTCCAATTTTAATATTAGCTTTTGGCGATATTAACTGGCCATTAAACCCACTCCCACCTTATTCTAATTGGAGAGTAAAATAACAAAATAGACTAAACTCGATCGTCTACTTTAAAATTCATAGGGAGTTCACGCCTCTTCTTTGAGCACTTTGTTGTAATAAGTAAAAATTATAAGGACATATATTAATATAAATTAGGGATTATTATACTTTCCATACATGACATTTTTTATTTTACTCAAACTGAATCTTCTACAAGTTACTTTATAATTGATAATTATTACAAATACTTTATCAAGAATTAAATAATAGATTCAATTTATTATTAAAAATTATAAAAAAACCAACTTAGATGGGAGTTCTCACAAAATATTACAATAAGGTGTGAGGTGAGTGCTAAAGGAAACAACATAAATTAATGAGTTGGGTGTCTATACACTTTATATTTATCAAATAAAAACCACTCACCTACACCACCTTAAAGTTATACTACAATTTACAAACTTAATATTGAAAAATAATCTGACTTTAGAATAAAATTTAGCGTTTTAATATTACTTCAGTTATTTCTTTCTCAATAATCTTAGCGAGAGCCTTATGGTTAGTAGCGTCCATAGTAATACTGACGTGATTACCTGGTGCACTGGAGATAGATAGCAGCTTAACAAAATTACTGAAACCATAATCGACAGGCCAATCTCTGGTATCATCCCACCAAATACTTTCTTTAGCTTTCAATAAAATAGCTTTAACATTTACTTGCGAAATTTTATATTTATCCAACATTGATTTCTTAAGGGTAAATGCACCTTTTAAGCCAAATAATGATAGAGCTTGTCGCTGTTTATATCTAATATTTGAGTTACTCGACTTTGATTTGAATTTATTTTTTTGCCTTAATAAAAACTGTTCAATAATAATCCTTGGTTTGTTTTTAAGATAGACAAAAAACAATTTTCTGAATGGCCTCCTAGGAGACACCTCATAAATTCTTGATTCTATTAAAACTAGATAAACCTCTTTTCCCATACATTCGAGAGTTCTAGCAATCTCCAACCCAACAATCCCTCCAGAAGAATGCCCTGCAATAATGTATGGTCCTGACTTCTGTTTTTTTAGAATATCTTCCACTAGCCTAGACGCAACATCTTCGAGCAAATCATATTCATCACCTTCAAAGTTTGGATACAGCAACCCGTAAGCACGCCAATTATCTGACAGCAAATCACCAAATTTATGGTAGGAAACAATATGCCCGTCCATACCTGGAATTATATAAATGGAATTAGGGGTGGAGTCACTCTTTCCATCTAAAGGAACAACTAGACTATCAGGAACAACATAACTATCAAAAACCCCCTTTTTAATTGCTTTTAGTTGCTCTGAAAAGACAGGGTGTGCATAAATAAGTTCAAAATCACAACTTATTTTAAAATCAGTATTAATTGCATGAACTAATTGGACTATTCCGAGACTGTCGCCGCCAACATCAAAAAAGTTACTATCATCATAAATTGCTCCAAATGCTCCGGCGTTAAACCATATATCCATAAGGCGTCTAGCAACTTTGTCATCCGTTGAAATTCCAGAAAAACTTTCCTTTAAGCTCTCTTCAGCTTTAGTGATAAGAGCACTTCGATCCAATTTGCCGTTAGTATTTAAAGGCATTTCAGTGATAGCATAAATTTTATGAGGCACCATATTACTTGGTAAAGCGTCTGCTAGTTGCTGCTTTATAAAAACTTCATCAAATGTATTATCACTAATAACAAAGGCTACAATTTTTAAATCGCCTCGTTTATCTTTGGCTCCTAAAACGATACTTTTGATTATACTATTTATTCTATTCAGCCAATATTCAATTTCTTCAGTTTCTATTCGAACACCGTTAATTTTTATTTGAAAATCTTTGCGCCCTTTGAGTTGTATGTTTCCATTTCTAGCTAAGACCCCAAGATCACCCGAAGCATAATAACGAGAACCATCGATTGATGTAAATTTTACATTATTCAACTCTTCTCTATTTAAATACCCCTTGGTTACACCAGCCCCACTAATATATATTTCACCAAACTCACCTTCATCAACGGTTTTAAGCTTTTCATCAAGTAAAAGTAAATTAACGTGTTCAAAAGGTTTGCCTACATAGGTAGTGTCGGTATCAATCGTTCTATCAACTTGCCAAGTGGTCCCCATACAGGAAACTTCTGTACAACCATAAATAACCCAAATTTCTGCATTTGGAAAAACAAACTTACATCGTTCTAACAGTGATGGAGGTACTATGTCTCCACCACTTGAAACATGGGTAATACTTGAAAAAAACATATTTTTATCTTCAGCATAATTAACCAAAGATTCAAGTAAAGCAGGCCCCATATGAAAACAAGTAACACTTTTAATATAATTTACCAAAAATTCACTGTTGAGCAATTGTTGGCGAGGCCTTAATTTTAAGGATCCGCCACAATAAAATGGTAAAAGCAAATCAAAAAGACTAATACTAAAAGAATATTTTGCTATAGATAAATGAATATCAGATGACGTAAACCGGTAGGCTTTGGAAGCGCTTTCTATATAACTCTGTATATTCCCATAACTAAGCTTAACTCCTTTAGGAAAACCGGTTGACCCCGAAGTATAAAATATTACTGCAGTATCTACTTTCTTTGGCGGAGTGAAGCTGCATGGGGAGCTATTTCGTTCCAAATACTTTTTATCATCTAAATTAATAACATCAATACCATTTAAATCATCAAATCTTTTATAGTAAAGAGTTTGAGTTATAATGGCTTTTGGTGAGACATCAGTCAATACTGTATCAATACGGCTTTTAGGCCACGAGATGTCAATAGGTACATACACTCCTCCAGTCATTAATATTGATAGCAATGCAACTGGAATATGTTGGGACACATCCAAGAACACAACAACTTTATCTTCGGTACCAATATTTATGGATTTTAAGTAATCCGCTAACGCTGACGATATGTCAAAATACTCTTGGTAGGTTAACAAGAACGAATCATCATCAACAGCTAATTGCGACGGCTGCTCAAGAGCATACTCAGCTATCTTAGATATGATACAGGTATAGTCATTTATTTTATGAAGATAATCATCAGATACTTTACTGATATAGCTCCTTCCCCCTTCGGCAGCAGTACTAGCAGAACATTTCACCTCACTATTTTGTATGATATTTGATACAAATGTATTCATATTCGCTCAGCTTCCTCACAATCCTTTGTTAAAAGGGTATATTGATACAAGTGTATTCATATTCGTTCAGCTCCCTCAGAATCTTTTGTTAAATAATATGTTGATTCAAAAGCGTCGCAATGGAAGGAGACGATTTAAAAATATACCCTAAGCACCTAGCACCTAGCAAGTTATTCATAACTAGCAAAAAGCCACTGAATATTGAATTTGTAGACAAAATTGACTCCCCTCCCCCAAGTAAAAATCTATGACGTAAAATGCATTGCAAACAAAAAATACCAAATTTAAATAAAATAACAGCTTTTTTGTAGACACTTGTGTATCTAAAATCATACGGTTTGCTTCATTAAGCGATAGCCAGTGTAGACCTTTTATTAATCCAATTTATTTCATCAATTTTAGACATACCAATACTTGTGTATAGACCTTCATATTTAAGGCCGTTTCTTTTTTGTATTTAATCTATTCGAAATTAATCAAATACATGATTTGAAGCAGCTGGGGGAACTATAGCATGAAAGCACACAATGAAGCTTGGTATGAAACTTTCAAAATTGGAAAGGCTAACCTCAGACTCTCCTCTGTGTTTTTAATTGCACTTCTGATGATAGGGTGTGGTAGTGGAGAAACTTCATCTCAAGATATTGAGGAAGAAGTAATAATATCAGCTCCCTCCACCGAAACACCTCAAGAAGAGCAAGACACAACAAACGAAGAATATACCGATTCTGAAGTCGAAGAGCCAACAGACCGTGAAGACGAATCTGAATCTAGTAACCCTGAGAGCAATGCTCCCCCGGGAGCTATTATTACAGAAAAATATCCTGAGTCAGTCATTGAGACTGACCCGGTCACTATACCGACCTCTGACCCAGTTGTTGACCCTGACCCGGTTGTTGACCCTGACCCGGTTGTTGACCCTGACCCGGTTGTTGACCCTGACCCGGTTGTTGACCCTGAGCCAGTTGTTGACCCTGAGCCAGTTGTTGACCCTGAGCCAGTTGTTGACCCTGA
>NZ_ML178722.1:115216-118381 GCF_004360155.1 Paraglaciecola marina
GTTGACCCTGAGCCAGTTGTTGACCCTGAGCCAGTTGTTGACCCTGAGCCAGTTGTTGACCCTGTCATTGATGCAACTCCGGATGTCAGAATTACAATTGATGGCGTATTACAAGAAACGTCATTAATTAGTGAAAATACTAGTGAGTTGAATGATTATTTCATTCTGCAATGTTGTGATTATAGTCAAACATCATCTATCCAATACATTGAAATACAAAACTTAGGTGAAGCAGATGTTTGGATTAGTTCAATACATGACGACTCAAATATAATATCTTCTGATTCAATAACGCACTCAAAAATTTCTGCTGGAGAAAGCTTAAGCTATAGCATAACTTATACTCCCATATACGATGAAATGTCATATAACCAGACGAATAGTGACCAAGTCAATTTTGAGATTTATACCTCCGATAATATCGAGGAAGACCCATTTGAAGCTCTAACACTAAACGTATCAACAGAGTTTGCTATGAGTTGTTCAGATTACAAAAGTATGGTGCAAGGATATTGGTCCGTTTATTTTGCTAGCGAATATGAACAATATGAATTTGAACTTTTTGAAGGTGGTAGTGGCTCTTACCTTAGTGAAAGTGAATCAGATAAAAGCATATCTTGGGCAGTATACGCAACTGATGAAGCAATAACAGGTGGTTCCTTTGGCGCTGGCTGTGTGTTAGACATAACATTTGATGATGACATTGGATTAGATAGTTTAGTGAGAACATCATTGTTGGATTCTCCTGACTACATTGAAGTCTTCGCTAATGACGATCTGAATACTGCAGTAATCTATTACAATAGATAAGTAACATTAGTTAGGTGTTTTTGAGCTTTAAACATTTAAAGATATTATTCAATCTAATGGTATTAGTACAAAATCAAAACTTAGGACTTTACAGAAAAATGAAAATTTTATTGAACTTCAAGATTACTACTTTATTTTTATTGTTTTCTGCTTATTGTAGCTATGCAGATCCAATTAATATATATGTTTCACCGAATGGAAGTGATAGTTGGCAGGGCATTAGCGAAGTAGAGCAAAGTCCTAATGGCCCATTTTTAACGCTAACTAAAGTAAGAGAGGTTGTTCGAGAGTTAATCAACAACAATACAGATCAAGAAGACATAATTGTCAACTTCATGGAGGGAAAGTATTATTTTGACGAAGCATTAATTTTGAATGCAAACGACTCTGGTACAACAAATTTTTCAATTACTTATCAAGCCTATGAAAATGAAAAAGTAATATTTACTGGGGGAATAAAGTTAAGTGGTTTTGAAGTAGCTGAAACAATAGAAAACATGAATGAAGCTGCCGTAGGTAATATTTTTCATGTAAATCTAAAAGAACTTGGCATTACAGACTATGGGAGCCTATTAGAATCTGGTGAGAGAATAGATATAATTTATAACCAAGTCCCAATGACGTTAGCTAGATGGCCAAACAATACTCTAAGTTTGATTTCTTCTGTTAATGAGGACGAAGCTGTAGGTGAAATTGGTTATGACCACGATAGAGCAAAGTATTGGGTAAGTGAGCCTGAGTTACTTACCCAGGGCTACTGGTATTGGGATTGGGCCAATGAAATCCAATTAGTAGAAAGCATTGATTTATCTAACAAAGTTTTGAATTTAGCCCAGCCTTATCATAATTATGGCTACAAAGCAGGTCAACGCTACTTTATATTAAATGCTCTTTATGAACTCGACAGCCCGGGAGAATGGTATCTAAATAGGAGTACTGGGGATTTATATATATGGCCACCGGATGGAAAAATTGATGACGCTTATATAGAAATATCTTCACTGCCAACATTAATTAAATTCCAATATGCTTCTTGGATCTCAATAGAAGGTATCCAGTTTTCAGGGACTAAAGATTACCCAATATCAATTTTTGAAGGTAATAATGTTCAAATAAAGAAATGCACAATTAGTAATAGCGGGGTCGGTGGTGTCGATATAAGAAAGGGGGTACAACACTCTGTAATCGGTTGTGATATCGCCAATACAGCTGAAAGAGGGATCATAGTAAGGGGAGGAGATAGGGAAACTCTTGAGCATAGTTATCACCTCTTAGAAAATAACTATATTCACAATTTTGCACGTATTGACCGAACTTATAACCCTGCAATAGAGTTACAAGGGGTTGGTGCCATAGCTAAAAATAATACGATTCATAATAGTCCCCATACAGCGATACTATTAGTAGGCAATAATCACACTGTAGAATTTAATGAAATTTTTGATGTTGTATATGAGACTTCGGATGCTGGAGCAATATATTCAGGAAGAGACTGGTCCGCTAGAGGGAACCAAATAACCAATAATTATATACATCACATTTCAGGTTACCGAGACCGGTTAAACATAGGGGTGTATCTAGATGACCAAGCAAGTGGCTTTAATATTACCAATAATTTATTTTTTGAAGTCAACATTGGGATACTAGTTGGTGGTGGTGATGATAACCTAATTGATAGCAATACATTTATTTCTACAGCCACAATTATTGATATGGATGATAGAGGCCTAAATGTTCAAACGGAAACATCAGCAGCCGGAGAACAACTTATTAGCAATTTACAAGATGTACCTTACACCTCTTCAATTTGGACGTCTGCCTACCCCAAATTAGCAATTTCATTAGAGGACATATTTGCTCCTACAGGGAATATAATTACTAATAATTTGAGTGAACGCCCACTAACATTTGATATTCATGAAGAAGCGGAAAACCGTACTTCGATAAAAGAAAATAATGTAAGTAACAATATCTCCTATAGCTTGTCAAATGGGAATATAACGAATATTACGGACACCACGTTTACGCTAGAAAGTGTAGGGGTATTTAGAGATATATATAGAATTACATGGCCTATTAATAAGTACAGAAGAGTAGAAGAGGAGTAGTTCTTAAACTATTAAATACCATATAAGTTTAATTGGATCAGTTGGAATTTAATAAACTAGCGAATGCTCAACTATAATGCTAAGTTGAATTAGTCTCGACTTAATCTGACATTTTTTCTTGAAAAAGAGAGTGTTATCCGTTTTGATAAAAGTGTCGAACCTTTTAATCAAAACAACAAGGCAACTCTCATGTTGCATACTAACAATTGTAATCCCCCCAGAAAGTCGGAGCAGTTATAAGTAGAAA
>NZ_SAIS01000016.1 GCF_004360155.1 Paraglaciecola marina
TAAACGTTAAAATGCAATCTTTTGATGACCGCCCATTTCTGCAGGCGAGATAGTAGAGCCTGAGGCTAGCTTGAGCATTTCTACTACGCTGGGGGCAACTGCCCACATTTCAGCTGATTTTAGTTCAAAGCGCATCATCAGTAATGAGCGGTCATCTCGACCTTTCTCATACCATGCTTCAACAGGTTTTGACCAATAGCGGTTAATAACCTCTTGGTTGGTTTATTTAACCAGTAAGCCAGAAATACAAGCAAAAAAGTTATGGTCTAAGCTAGAGAACTGCGCCTCCTTCAGCAATTCTCCTATCGTTTTTGGTGTAAAAAATTGACGCCCTAAAGGATGATTTACAAATGAAAGCCCTTTATTGACTCAGTACCTGACATCAAAATTAGTTCTTACATTGATAACGCTAGAGTAACTTTATTACGACCCCAATTGATTCAAAAGTGACGTTGTCACAATTGTTGTGAGCGAAGCGAATGCTCATTGCCGTAGCGATGCCTTTCTTTGAGTTTTAAGCTTTTCGTCATGAAATGACATTTTTTAGGCTAGAACCTAAATAAACCTTGTGCCTAGCGCCCAGTTTATATACAATCCGCGCCGCTTAAAACAGTCACTAACTTTAGTTCCTTGTCTCTATATAGCTTGGCTGTGCTATCGAGACTACAACCGTGAGGAGCAATATGATGCGTCATTACGAAATCGTATTCATGGTTCACCCTGACCAGAGTGAACAAGTTCCAGGTATGATCGAGCGTTATACCGGAATTCTTACCCAAGAGGGTGGTCAAATTCATCGTTTAGAAGATTGGGGCCGTCGCCAGTTGGCTTACCCTATCGATAAACTTCATAAAGCACACTATGTTTTGATCAATGCTGAAGCAACTGCTGAAGCTGTTGAAGAACTAGAGACTGCTTTCCGTTTTAATGATGTTGTTTTGCGTAACCTTGTTATGCGTACCAAAGCTGCTGTTACTGAACAGTCGCCTATGGCTAAAGAAGAACGTCGTGAAAAGCGTGAAGAAAAATCATATGACAAACCTGCTGCCGCTGCTCCTGCTACAGAAGCTCCAGCTGCAGAAGAAAAAGGAGACGCATAATGGCTCGTTTTTTTAGACGTCGTAAGTTTTGTCGTTTTTCTGCAGAAGGTGCTGCTGAAATCGATTATAAAGACATCGCTATGTTAAAAAATTACATCACTGAAAGTGGTAAAATTGTACCTAGCCGTATCACTGGAACTAGCGCGAAATATCAGCGTCAGTTGTCAACTGCTATTAAGCGTGCGCGCTTCTTGGCGTTGCTTCCATATACTGATTCTCACAAGTAATCGTAGGTAGCAGAGATGGATATTATACTATTAGACAAGATCGCTAACCTAGGCGGCTTGGGTGACAAAGTCACTGTAAAATCAGGTTACGCGCGTAACTTCTTGTTCCCACAAGGTAAAGCAGTTCCCGCTACTAAAGTAAATGTAGAGAAATTTGAACAGCGCCGTGCTGAGTTGGAAGCGAAAATCGCTGAACAACACGCTACAGCACAAGCTCGTGCAGATAAAATCGCTGCTTTAGGTGAAGTGACTATCGCTTCTCCAGCTGGTGATGAAGGTAAATTGTTTGGTTCTGTCGGTACTCGCGACATTGCTGATGCAATTACTGCTGCTGGTGTTGAAGTAACTAAGTCTGAAGTTAAATTACCTGTAGGTACTTTACGTGAAACTGGCGAATTCGAAATCGATTTGCAAATTCACACAGACGTTACTGCCACTATCAAGTTGGTTATCATTCAAGAAGCTTAATTGCTACTTGTTGTAACGTATATAAAAACACCGCTAATTTAGCGGTGTTTTTTTATGTCTAATATTTAGGAGTTGGTTGCTTTTCTTTGTAGAGTTTCTTGCCATTCGGGATCTAACCCCTCGGCTTTACTGGCATTTTGTAAAGCATCTTTGGGAGCGGTTTTACCCCTGGCTAGTTTTAAAAAATCTGCAATGGTCAAGGTAGGATTTGGCCGAGAAATTAAAGCAACTTGGTCGTCAATTGCAAAGCTGCCTTCTGTTAGTATGCGGTAATACCAACCATGAATTCCGTGCTTAGCTATAAACTTGTCTAGGCCCGGTGTACTAAATTTTTCAGAGATTTTGAAACAGGGCATTCTTGGTCCAGAAACCTGAACTACGACCTTACCGATTTCATAGGTATCTCCAATACAAACATTCGACTCGTTCATTGTGCCAACACTAATATTCTCACCCATAGAGCCTATCTTGGCCTTTCTGTAAAGCAAAGGATAAGCTTTTATAATTTTTTCATAACTGCTCAGGGAATATTGATGAAGGGCTCTCTCTGGCCCACCGTGATATCGTTTGTCTACTTGAATATCGCCAACTATACCTAGCTTGTCGACTGTTGCTGTATTGGTGGGGTATTTGTAGATACCTGTTAATTCGCTTTTAGGGCCGATTCTTTTAAGCTGAGCTTTGTATAAACCAATAACCTTCATTACTATCCTTTTTCAATCATTAAAGTTTACGTTTTGGAAGAGGGTTTATTTAGCCTCTAGATAGGCTTCTTTAAGCCAGTTTAATAATTCGCTATCTATTTGTTCTGGTTGGGTTATTTGAACCCTATGTGTGCACATAGCGCCAAATGGCCCGGACGTTTCTAATCTTTGAGTGTTGGCTTTGTCATTAAATTTCAAACCTATATCAATCCGAGTTTTGGTGCTGGGTTGAATTAAAGCAAATTGGCGCTTTACTTTGTAGCTAACCGCAGATTTTTTTGGGGTGACTATAACGTCAGAGCCGAGTAATTTTATGTGTTGGTCGAGCTCGTTGAAAATATCTTTTAGGTTTTCTTTCTTTAAGTATTGGTTTGCAATTAGGTCTTCATTACTAAAGGATGCTGCATCGGCTTCACGAAACTTTAAGGTGATAAAATTCGCAAACCCATGGGTTACATTATGCTCTTTCTTTAAAAAGGTCATGTATTCCCCATGTTTATTGAAGGTTTGTTTGGCTAGTAATTGCTTCCACTCTTCTAAGGTTTTACCGGTCTTTTCTAATAGATTCTGTTCCATTATTTCACCTGTGGTTGTTTTTCCAGATACATAATTGGCTGGTTCATTAGTTGGTTCTATTTATATGAAATTTTAGTGTATTCTTTTTTACCTCGCCCTTTAAACTTTTACAACTTAGGCTGCGACTAATCTTTTAACCAAACAAGAGTAAACCTTTACATTGAATACACATGGAAACGTTGTTGCCGCTGAACATAAGTTTGCTACAAAAAGTGAGCTGGACTTAATTAAAGCAGTGCAGGGCGGAGATAAACAGGCTTATAACACTTTATATCACCAATATATTGGGCAGGTGTATGGGCTTTGTTATCGATTAACCGGTGAAAAAGCATTAGCTGAAGATGCAGCTCAAGAAGTGTTTATACAGTTATGGCGAAAAATCGGCAACTTTAGAGGGCAAAGTAAGTTTTCTACTTGGTTACACACAGTTACGTCTAATGTCACTATCTCTTATATTCGTAAGCAAAAGGGCTGGGTACAGAAAATGTTTAACATTGAAGATTCGGCTGCGATGAATGAAGAGGCTGATGCATCAAGTAGTAGTGTAGACCTCGAAAGTTATGTAGTTAGACTCCCTGAGAGAGCGAGAATAGTCTTTGTGTTGCACGCCATTGAAGGGTATCGCCACGAAGAAATCGCCACAATGACAAATATGGCAGTTGGTTCTAGTAAATCACAATTTCATAGAGCGAAACAACTGCTAGAGGAGTGGATGAAAGATGAGTAAGGCCAGAATTGAAGCCTCCCTTAATGAAAAAATTGCAGAGCTTAAAAAAGATAAACAACCTGAAAGAGATTTATGGCCGGGTATAGAGTTGGCCATTTCTAAAGAAGATTTTTCAGGACTACAGCATTCAAGGGTAGAGAGGCGTAAGAAATATTTAGCGGTAGCAGCGGTTGTCATGTTTGGTTTTATTGGGTGGTTCACCATTAGTCCGCAATTTGTGCTGTTAACTGGGGATGATTTGGTTGCTTCGTTAAGCGCACAACACGAAGCACAAAAACATGAGTTGTTGGTTAAGTTACGAAGCCAGCCAGCATTAACAGAGAATTGGCAAGACCAACTTGCAGAGTTAGATGATGCCGCAAATGCGATTAAATTGGCTTTAGAAAACGACCCAAATAATATGGCGCTATTAAAGATGTTACAAAGCGTGCATCAACAACAAATTAGTATTATTGAGCGAGTACATTCGCCCAAATGGTCACAAATTTAAGCTGTAAAGTTTAAGGAGTAATAAATGAATAAATTAGTTATAGGTGTAGTGGTCTATTGCTTAAGCATAACTGCTTGGGCTTCTGAGCAGGTAGACCGTATTGCAGATGTAGATGAAGATGCATTTATAAAAATTGAGCATGTTAATGGTGAGGCAATTATAAAAGCTTGGGATAAAAAGCAAGTAAGAGTAGTTGGCAAATTAGGCGATAACACTAAAGAATTTATATTTAGACATGACAGTGATGAAGTTTTGATTGAGGTTAAAGTAAAACAAAACTCAAAGTGGTCAAATTGGGGCGATGATCAGGGGGATGATTTAGAAATATATGTGCCACGGCAAAGTAAAGTTTATTACAGTGCTATAAATGCGGATGTTGCAGTTGAAGGTTTTCAAGGTGGAGCAAGTATTGATACGGTAAACGGAAGTATTAACAGTAGAGAATTAGCCGGGCGCATTCACTTAGAGTCAGTCAATGGTGATATTACCGCTAAAGAGCTTGAAGGCGATGTAAAAATAGAAACGGTAAATGGTGATATAAACTCCTTTAATTCTGGTGGGAATGGAGATAGTTACGATTCTGTGAACGGTGACATTAAAGTGACAAGTAATAGTCAAGAAATTAATGTTGGGACAGTTAATGGCGATATTGATTTAAAGCTTGGTGAGATTTCTCAACTTAATGTAAGTACTGTCAATGGTGACATTGACGCTAGTCTTAGTCTGAAAAAGAGCGGGGATATTGATGCCTATTCAGTTGATGGTGCTATTAATTTAAATTTCCAAAAGAAAGTATCAGCTCGATTTGATATTCAAGCGCATGCTGGTGGATCAATTAAGAATTTGCTGTCAGATGATAAAATGCAGAAAGCTAAGTATGGTCCAAGTCGTTGGCTAGAGTTTGCTGTTAATGGTGGCCATGCTGAAGTGGATATTTCTACAGTGAGTGGCAGAGTAAAACTAAGTACAAAGTAACTTAATAGACTAATTAGGAGTGAGTGATTAGCGGTGAGCTGTTGTTAAGCTGACCGCTGCACAGAGATTTTAGCTAAGCCTATTAAAGCATCTTTATAGTTAGAATCTGGTACGGGTTGTAACGCATTAATAGCTTGTTCTGATGCTTCAACGGCTAACTGTTTAGTATATTCTAAAGAGCCAGCTTGTTTCATTGCTGCCATTATTTCGTCAAAGTGTTGCATACCATCACCTGTTTCAATGGCTTGCTTTATCATAGTGGCTTGAGCATCGTTGCCATTCCACATTGCGTGTAACAGTGGCAAGGTTGGTTTACCTTCTGCTAGGTCATCACCCACATTTTTACCCATTTCTTCGGGGTCGGCGTCATAATCTAGTACATCATCTATAAGTTGAAAGGCAGTACCTAAGTATTTGCCATAGTTTTGCATAGCAATTTCAATTTCTTTGGGTTGGTCAGCTAGTACTGCGGCCAATAAAGTCGCCGCTTCAAATAAGCGTGCCGTTTTACTATATATAACCTGCATGTAACTTTCTTCCGTGGTGTCTGGATCATTGCAGTTCATTAACTGTAATACTTCACCTTCAGATATCACATTAGTGGCATCGGATAAAATTTCCATTACTCGAATTCTTTTTAGACTGACCATCATCTGAAAAGAGCGGGTGTATAAAAAGTCTCCTACAAGCACACTGGCTTGATTACCAAACACTGCATTGGCGGTTTCTTTACCACGGCGCATAGTGGATTCATCAACCACATCATCATGGAGTAAAGTTGCAGTGTGAATAAACTCGATTATTGTCGCTAACGTATGATGTTGTTGATTGGGAATGTTAACCGCATTTGCTGCAAGTACCGTTATCAATGGCCGTAAGCGTTTTCCACCACTATTAACTATATAAAAACCGAGTTGATTGATCAGTGAAACATCAGAGTTGACTTGCTGTTGAATTAACTCATTTACAGCCATCATATCTTGATGCGCTAGGTTATTGATGTCTTCTAGTTTCATGCCTTCACTTTTTTGATTAAGCTTAAGTATTCATACTGTTAAATTCGCAAACGGATTCTACAGAATTTTAGTAGGGTATCCAGTCACACTTAAACATATATGTCACAATAATGCAGGGGAAACGTAAAACGATTGTTATTTAATCAAATTAATTAAAAAATGGACTTGCTTGGTGATATAGCTTCACGTACAATTCGCGCCCTGTTTTTGAATATATAGTGTCAAGAGACACAGAGCGGAGTTTAATTATGTACGCGGTTTTCCAAAGTGGTGGCAAACAACACCGTGTGGCTGAAGGCCAAACCGTTCGCCTAGAAAAAATCGAAGTGGCTCCTGGTGAGTCAGTTGAATTCGATGATATTTTAATGGTGAGCAATGGTGACGATATTAAGATTGGTACACCTTTTGTTAATGGTGGAAAGGTTACTGCTGAAGTAGTAACTCATGGACGTGGCGAAAAAGTAAAAATCGTTAAGTTCCGTCGTCGTAAGCATTCACGTACCCAAATGGGTCACCGTCAGTGGTTCACAGAAGTGAAAATCACTGGCATTAGCGCTTAATAGGAGTAATTACAAATGGCACATAAAAAAGCTGGTGGTAGTACTAACAACGGCCGTGATTCAGAAAGCAAACGTTTAGGTGTTAAGCGTTACGGTGGTGAGTCTGTATTAGCTGGTAACATTATTGTTCGTCAACGTGGTACTAAATTCCACGCTGGTAATAATATGGGTATCGGTAAAGACCATACTTTATTTGCTTTATCTGATGGTAAAGTTCAATTTGAAGTTAAAGGTCCGAAAAATCGCAAATTTGTGAGCATTGTTGCTGAATAAGTAATAAGTGTATTATATTTAAAAGCCCCGCTTTATGCGGGGCTTTTTGTTTAACCCGTATAAATTATGTGCTACTTGTTTTAAAGTTTTACACTCTATACTGGTTTAAGTCGTTTTATTATCAAGGTGTTAAGTAAGTCATGAAATTTGTAGATGAAGCTGATATCCGCGTTGAAGCTGGAGATGGTGGCAACGGCGTTGTTGGTTTTCGCCGAGAAAAATATGTCCCTGATGGTGGTCCAGATGGCGGTGACGGTGGTGATGGTGGTAGTGTCTATTTAGTCGCTGACGAAAACTTAAACACCTTGATTGATTATCGTTTTGAACGGTTTCACCGCGCTGAGCGAGGTAAAAACGGTCAAAGTGCGAATTGTACAGGTAGAGGTGGCTCTGATTTGGAAGTTAAAGTACCAGTAGGTACACGTGCTACAGACAGTGACACTGGAGAACTATTAGGTGACTTGACCAAACACTTGCAACGCATGAAAGTTGCTCAAGGTGGCTATCATGGTTTAGGTAATGCGCGCTTTAAAACCAGTACTAACCGAGCTCCTAGACAAAAAACAAATGGTACTCCAGGCGAAATCAGAAACTTAAGATTAGAGTTAATGCTGTTGGCCGATGTTGGTTTGTTAGGTATGCCAAATGCGGGTAAGTCCACTTTTATTCGAAGTGTTTCTGCTGCTAAACCTAAAGTGGCCGACTATCCTTTTACAACCTTAGTACCTAATTTAGGGGTTGTTCGCTTGGATGCAATGAGTAGCTTTGTTATTGCTGATATTCCTGGGTTAATAGAAGGTGCGGCTGAAGGTGCTGGGCTTGGTATACAGTTTTTAAAACATTTAGAGCGTTGCCGAGTCTTGTTACATTTAGTTGATTTAATGCCTGCAAATGGAACTGATCCTGTTGATAACGCTAAGGCTATTGTTGCTGAGTTAGAAAAGTACAGCCCTAAATTGGCTGCTAAACCTCGTTGGCTAGTTTTTAATAAAGTTGACTTGATGTTAGAAGATGAGGCTGAAGCCGAGTGTGAACGTATAGCCAAGGCTATTGGTTGGGAAGGCGAGTATTACCAAATTTCAGCGTTTCAGAAACTCGGAACTCAAGAGCTATGTCATCATGCAATGGACTTTATTGATGCATTACCTGAAGAAGTAGAAGAAGCACCAACCGATGATGGTTTTAAGTGGGATACTCCGCAAAAGGATTCATTCGAAGAAGGTTATGCAAGTGGTGAAGACGATTTTGATGATGACGACGATAACTTTGATGGCGATGATGATTTCGAAGTGATTTATACTAAAGAATAACTCCTACCGAGTCCTTTAAGCAAAAGGGTTAGTTTATGTATAAATTAGCCCTTATATCCTGATAAATTCAAAAGTGTAAAATACTCATGATACAAGTTTCAATGATTGCCGCTATGGCTAATGATAGAGTGATAGGCTTTAATAATACTATGCCTTGGCACCTTCCCGCCGATCTTAAGCATTTCAAAAAAGTGACGCTAGGCAAACCTATAGTAATGGGTAGAAAAACTTATGAGTCGATTGGAAAAGCATTACCAGGGCGTTTGAATATTGTGGTGAGTTCAGATCCTGTTTTTACTTTACCCGACGCTACTGTCGTAAATAGTTGTGAGCAAGCTATAGAAGAGGCAAAGGGTCATAGTCAAGCTGAGGGAGTAACCAACCCAGAAGTCATGATTATAGGTGGCGGTACCATTTATCAGCATTTTTTACCTTTATGCCATCGCCTTTACTTAACCCATATTGATTTAGAGGTCGCAGGAGATACTTATTTCCCAGACTATAAAGCTAATTACTCATGGGTTGAGGAAAGTACAGAATCGTTCGACAGTGATGATAAAAATCTTTATTCATATCATTTCATTAATCTTGTGAAACAGGCTGAACTGGTTTAGATAGCAATAACGTAAACGTGTAAATATAACCATAGATAGCTGTAATGATTATACTAGGCGCCACTGTTAGCCATAAATTAGGTGTTTGGTTGACTATATTTACAGTAATAGCAATTGCACCTTGAATTCCTATGGGTAGTAATGGTGCGAAAGCTGCACCTGGTAAAGAATTATTGCTTAAATAGGTTGCCGACTTATCTAATATATTTTTGAATGTTTTAAATATAGCTACATTCTGTTTTGTTTTTGAATGGACAGTACAGATTATTGGAACGATAAAAACTAAAGAAACATAACTCTTTTCAAATTTCCCTACCGTTTTTTCTAAAATAAACGTAAAAAGTATCGTAATAGTGGCGCTGAGAGAGCCTTGAACAACTGCAGATCTTAAGAGTATCGCTACATTGTCGGTTACTAAACTATTTGCCCAGTATGACCATGAAAAATAAAATACAAAAGATATAATGGCTGAAAGCGCTAATCGGACATTTGACGACATTAATGTATTGCCTTTTATTCGAAGTAAGTGAGTATCTTACAATGGAAAATTGTGAACTAATACGATACATGACTGCATTTTGCGTTACACTTTTTGCTCATAATAAACTTGGAGTGTCTAAATGGCTAATGTGACTTTAAAAGGTAATGTTTTTCAAACTGTTGGTGAGCTGCCTTTAGTGGGGGAGCAAGCCCCTAATTTTACTTTGGTAGAAACTGATTTATCAGAAACATGCTTAGCAGATTATGCAGGTTCAAAATTGATTTTAAACATTTTTCCCTCTGTAGATACGGGGGTTTGCGCCACATCAATTCGCACATTTAATGAAAAGGCGACTGAGTTAGATGGCACTAAGGTGCTGTGTGTTTCTGCTGATTTACCGTTTGCTGGAGCAAGATTTTGCGGAGCTGAAGGTATTGAAAATGTTGCTACAGTTTCTAGCTTTAGAAGCGATTTTGGTACTGATTATGGAGTGACTTTTACTACTGGCCCATTAAGTGGTTTGTTATCTCGTAGTGTTGTTGTGATAGATGAGGAAGGTAAGGTTTTATATACCGAGCAGGTTGCTGAAACTACTGAAGAGCCAAATTACGAAGCTGCCATAGCTGTTCTATAGCTTTTTACAGTTATAAAAAAGCCTCATTTGAGGCTTTTTTATTGTCTTTTTGTTACGTCAGCTTGTTAAATATAGCTTCTAAGTTTAAACCTTGATGGCCCAGCATATCTTTTAGTCTTCGCAATGCTTCTACTTGAATTTGACGCACCCTTTCTCTTGTTAGGCCAATTTCTAATCCGACATTTTCTAAGGTAGATGGCTCATACCCTAATAATCCAAATCGCCTAGCTAGAACTTCTCTTTGTTTAGGGTTAAGTTCTTGCAACCATTTTACTATGTTTAGTTTCATTCCTGAATCTTGCAGACACTCTTCTGGCCCATCTGCTTTTTCATCTGCTATGAGATCGAGTAAAGCCTTGTCATTTTCCCCACCAATGGGTGAGTCGACAGAAGTAATCCTTTCATTTAAGCGCAGCATTTTTGTGACATCTTTGACTGGTTTATCTAGCGCTTCTGCGATTTCCTCAGCGGTAGGCTCATGATCTAATTTTTGGGATAACTCTCGAGCGGCTCTTAAGTAAACATTGAGTTCTTTGACAATGTGAATGGGTAATCGAATTGTTCTAGTTTGATTCATAATAGCCCGTTCAATTGTTTGTCTAATCCACCAAGTAGCATAAGTTGAAAACCTAAACCCTCTTTCTGGATCAAACTTCTCCACGGCACGTATTAGACCAAGGTTACCTTCTTCAACAAGATCGAGCAGAGCTAAGCCTCTATTGTTATAACGTCTTGAAATTTTTACTACTAATCGTAAATTACTGACTATCATACGTTTTCGAGCTGCTTCATCCCCTTTCAAGGCTCTCCTTGAAAAGTATACTTCTTCTTCAGCTGATAATAATGGTGAGAAACCAATTTCACCTAAATATAGCTGGGTAGCATCTAGGTTTTTTGGGGTATCTTCTAGGTTAACTAGTTCTTCTTGGACTTGCCCTTTACTACTTTTATGATTATCGGGTAGTTCGAGCTCTATATCAGCAACTGCATTTTCTTCAGCAGTATCTATTTGATCTTGTTTCATAATGTTGAATCCTCAATATTGTGTTTTGGTCTCCTTTTCTCAATTATTATTATTTATAGTTATTATCTCTTGGGTAGGTAACGCAAAGGATTAACAGATTTTCCTTTGTATCTCACTTCAAAATGAAGTTTGACCTTATCGGTCCCGCTCTTACCCATAGTGGCGATTTTATCGCCTAATTTTATCCATTGCTGTTCTTTAACCAAAATTGTGTCGTTGTGCGCATAGGCTGTTAAATAAGCTTCAGAGTGTTTAATTATGACTAACTTTCCGAAACCTCGTAAAGCATCGCCAGTGTAAACAACTTTTCCATCAGCTGCGGCTAAAATAGAAGCGCCATGCTTGCCATCAAAGTCTAAGCCTTTATTGCCTTCATCTTTAGATGAGAAACCTCTAGAGATAATACCTTTAGTTGGCCAAGACCAATTTTTCACTTGGTCAGGAAATTTACCGGCTAAAGATTGTGCTGAACTTCCGTTAACAATTTCTTCACTTTTACCATACGCTTGCTTTTTAGGTGGGTCAATAGCTTGTTTCTTAATTTTTTGTGGGGAAGTAGTCGTTATTTTATTAGTTTTGACTGGGTTTGTTTTTTTACCTTCGGTCAACAGTAAACGTTGGCCTGGATATATATTGTAGGGAGAGCTGATTTTATTTAGTTTAGCTAGATCTCTATAATCTTGGCCGCTATACCAAGCGATAGAGAATAGGGTGTCACCAGTTTGTACTTTGTAATATTTGCCTTCATACCCCTGTTTTTCAAAGTCTTTGTAGGTTTTACCTTGATATAACTCTACAACAGGTGCGGGTGTTTTTCTGCTACTACAGCCCCAAAGAAAAATACTACTAAAAAGCAATAGAGACCCCAGATTTGCATAACTGTATGTACGACGTTTAGTGGGAGTTTTTTTCATCGCTTAATCGTTATCTGGAGAGCCTATTTTTTCTAATAGAATGACTAAAAACATTCCAAACAGTGATAATACTATTGCATACCATAGGTAAGAAGGTTGACTATTTAATGATTCAAAGGCGATAGGTGAAATATTTTCTTGGACTAGCGGTACTTCTTTACCGTGGCGGTCAATTATAGATTCTATTGTTTCTTTCCAAGGCCATACTTTATTTAAGGAACCTAGCATAAATCCACCAAGCAGGGCTAAAGTCGTAGTTTTGTGGTGCTTAAACATCCAACTCAAAACATGTGAAAAACTAATAAGCCCAGTAGCACAGCCTGTCGCGAATATTGCTAAAGTGAAAAATTGAAGCTCTTTTATTGCCGTTAACATAGGCGCGTACATGCCCAAAAGAAGTAAAATAAAGCTCCCAGAAATCCCAGGGAGTATCATTGCACAAATGGCAATCATTCCTGATATAAAAATAATGAGTGGTGTAGATTCAATGCTGGTAGGGCTCATTATAGTAATATAGTAAGCACTTACTGCACCTGTGATGAATGTTGCAATAATAGACAAATTCCATTTTTTAATATGCCGTATCAATGACCATACAGCTGCTAAAATTAATCCAAAAAAGAAGGACCATAATAGTATTGGGTGATTATCTAAAAGGTACAGAACAACCCGTGAAACAGTTAATAGGCTTAGTAAAATACCACCAAAAACTGCTAATAAAAAATTGCCATTGATGTGCAGCCAAGTCGCTTTTATGCCTTGCTTAAAAAGCATTTGAAGAGCCGAAAGCCCACACTGCTTAAGTGAAAATATTAATTCTTCGTAGATACCTGTCATGAATGCAATGGTACCACCAGATACACCTGGCACAGCATCTGCTGCACCCATTAACATTCCTTTTAGGGTAAGTCCAACATAAGCTTTTGAATTTTTGGGTTTCAAATTATATCTCCAGCCACTAGTGGCACAAACCGTACTGCTTCTATAATCGATGAAGTAAACTCATCTTGTTGGCGTGTAATGCAATGTAATTGTTGGTTAGACTCTCCAACTGGAATAATTAATCTACCCCCATCGTTTAATTGTTGGTATAGCTTTTCAGGAACCGAGCTGGCGGCCGCTGTAACAATTATTGCATCGTAAGGTCCTTTGCTAGACCAACCTTGCCACCCATCACCATGTTTCATTTTAACATTGTGTAAATCCAATTGGTTCATACGACGCTTAGCTTGAAACTGTAGAGTTTTAATTCTTTCTACAGAGAAGACCTGTTTAAATAGTTGTGCCAAAACGGCCGTTTGATAACCAGAACCTGTGCCTATTTCTAATACATTTTCGGCATTGTTGTCAGATTCAAGTAATAACTCTGTCATTTTAGCCACTATGTAAGGTTGTGAAATGGTTTGGCCTTGCCCTATTGGTAAGGCTGTATTTTGATAAGCTTTATGTTTTAGTGCATCTGGCAGGAATATTTCTCTGGGGATGTTAGCGATAGCAGTCAATACTTTGGAGTTTATTATGCCTTCCTGATGTAAAAGTTGAGCTAGGTTTTCACCTTTGCGTGAGGTTGCTCTCATAACTTACCTATTTTTATTAATATATGGTTTTAATATTGTTCTTGTTTGTTTCCGCACATGTCTTAATTGCTGGTAAGCAAGTTACTTAATAGATATCGCGTCTAATTTATCATATCAATGACATGTTTTAATGTGCTAGCAAAATTTAACTTGTAACACTGTTTTTTTGGATATTAAGTAACTCACGAACTACTGAGGTAGCAAAAGCACCAGAAGGTAGAGAAAAATCAAGGGTTAAGTTGTTATTATTTATTGACCAATGCAAATCAGCTGGATACAAGTGAACAGTCCTTCTCTCCTGTTTTAATCCGATATTTTCAAGGGTTTCGGTTATATTTTTGTGCTTTGATGCGATGGCCTCCTCAAATTCTAATACTTTATGTTTGCTTGATAAGTGACCTGAGCCCCACATTGGCGCAGAAATAAATATATCTCTTTGTTTTAATCTGGTACTTAGATTGTTATCTATATCATCAACACAGAAAAAGCTATTACTTCCCGCAAGTTGCATCACGTCACCTAGTTGTGGTGTGTCTAGGGTATTGTTTTGGACTTTATGGTGGACCACCTCGTTAAAGAACCAGGAGCGTAACGCTGAAATTGCCATTGAGCGTTTATTACGATTACGAATTTCTTCACCTGCTATCATCTTTTCAGCTAGGACTAGATTGCCCCCCCTTGGATCGTATCGTGTATCGCCAAAACGTTGTTCACCAAAGTAATTTGGTACTCCTAGTGAAGCAATCTGCCGCAATCTATTATCCAAGCCAACCGTTGAACTAAGGTCTCTAATGGTAATTTTAAATTGATTAGCTTTAAGTACACCCGTTCTAAGTTTTTTATTATGACGAATTGAATTAAGTATTTCAGCGCCTTGCACTGCAAAATTGGACCAGTCTATGTCTTCTTTACCTGGCAAGTGTACACCAAACCATTGTTCAGTCTGAGCGTGTTTGTCCTTGCGGCCAGCATAGGTTACGGCGCGTAAAGGAAGTTTTGCATATTTAGCAATTTGCTCTGCTAGAAAAGCGGTATTCAATCCGGTTTTGCGTACCCATAAATATATGTGCTCACCTTCGCCAATTGGCGCATAGCCCAATAATTCTTTAACCTGAAAATCCTCGGGTATACTTTTAAATATCCCATCGATATTAAGCTTAGGGTATTGATAGCTCCAATGTTGT
Source organism: Paraglaciecola marina (assembly GCF_004360155.1). Classification (GTDB taxonomy): domain Bacteria; phylum Pseudomonadota; class Gammaproteobacteria; order Enterobacterales; family Alteromonadaceae; genus Paraglaciecola; species Paraglaciecola marina. The sequence goes on from NZ_SAIS01000016.1 coordinate 14,855, forward strand.
ATTTGCATTAGCAACTAGCTTTTATTGCTGTCAATAATACTACCGCATGAGCTGCAATCCCTTCTTTTCGCCCGGCAAAGCCTAATTTTTCGGTTGTGGTTGCCTTTACATTTACTTGATTAATGTTTACCGATAGATCAGCCGCTATTCTCTCTCTCATTTCAAGGATATGAGGTGCCATTTTGGGAGCTTGTGCAATTATAGTCATGTCTAAGTTTGCTAAGTGATAGCCTTCTGCCGCAACTAATTTTTTAACATGCCTAAGTAGCTCTCTACTATCGACACCTGAAAGACTAGGGTCGGTATCTGGAAAGTGTTTACCAATGTCTCCTAAAGCGACGGCACCAAGTAATGCATCACACAATGCATGTATGGCCACATCTCCATCAGAGTGAGCTATCAGCCCTAATTCGTAATCAATGTTAACTCCAGCTATAACAATTGGGCCTTCTCCGCCAAATTTATGGACATCATAGCCATGACCAATACGCATATTCATTAAATGATCCTTGTTAATATTTGATTAAGCTTTTTTTTGTGAGAGATAGAACTCTGCTAATAATAGGTCTTCTGGCCGTGTTACTTTTATGTTGGAAGCGCTACCTTCGACTAACATAACTGTCTCTGATACATATTCAATTGCGGAAGCTTCATCTGTCACTTCAGCCCCTTCATCTATAGCCAAATTAAGAGCGTTTTTTAGTAAAGTTAATGGGAAAAATTGAGGGGTTAAGGCATGCCATAAATTATCTCTAGATTCGGTATGTTTCACACTGCTATGTCTTTTATTGATTATAGATGAGCCTCTTTTCATCGTGTCTCGTACCGGTGCCGCTAAGATCCCGCCATCTTTACCACTTGTAGCCAGGCTGAGCAAAGCACTCAAATCTGTGTGGTCTAGACAAGGTCTAGCCGCATCATGAACCAATACCCACTGCTCTGAAGTTGATAGGTGATTCAAACCAGCTAAAACTGAATCACATCGCTCTTTTCCACCAATGACTATATCTAGTTGTGGATGTGTGGAAATGGGCAACTCTTTAAAAGTTGTATCCTCGGGGTTTAACACTACCACTATGCTTTTTATTTGAGGGTGAGACAATAAATTATCGAGTGTGTGTTCAATTATTGATTTCCCAAGAATATGTAAATATTGCTTTGGGCAATCTGATTGCATACGTTTACCAATACCTGCGGCAGGGACAATGACTGAGTATCGAGTGGGTAATGGCATTAAGCGGTATTAATTCTCTGTAGGTAAAATACGATAAAAGGTCTCACCTTCTTTGATTAAGCCGAGTTCATTCCTTGCTCTTTCTTCTGCGGCTTCTAAACCAATTTTTAAGTCATGAATATCGGCTTTAAGAAGGTTGTTTCGTTGTCGTAGATTACTATTTAAGGTGACTTGAGTGTCGACTTCTTGCTTTAGTCTCACAAAATCTGTAATGCTGTTTTTACCAAACCATAAGCGATATTGGAGAGTAGCAAGCAATATAAGTAAAATTATGGTTACCCACTTCATTTTTCTGCTCACCAAAAGACTAAAAGGAGACTTATTATGCCGAGGTTTTGGCTATTCGGCTAGTCGTCCTGGCAGTTCTAGAGGTTAATTAAAAAGTTTATTTAAAAGTTTATCTTTAGCTTCATCTTTTTTCTGGTCAACAAGACTATCAAGTTTAGCTTCTAGTAAACTGTCGATTGAGCTTAAATCACCATCAGCTAACTTTTCCCAGTCGAGTAGTTGTTGATATTGATCATTCCCTTCGCCTAATACTTCCGATGTTTGCAAGTTTAGCTTTTGTTTAAGCTCATCTAGTTTTTCTTGTTGTTCAGTACTGACGTTGGCCAGTAATGCACCGCCAATTTGTTGGTTTAAATCTGAACCTATAGATAAGTCTAAGTCTCCCAATGTACCGGCAATATCTGTGGTTAGGGTAAGTTCTTTTAATTGGTTCAGTGTGTCGGCCACTATGTTAGTTATTTTGTTACTGCCAGTGGCATTTATGAGTAATTGTTGTAAGTCGACTAGGCCTTTTCCTGATAATACGTCGCCTGCTAGTGACATACTTCCTGTACTTGAAACTAAACCTGATTTGAGTTCACCACTAATTTTTTCTTGGTCTACTAAGCCTAAATCAGATAATGTTAAGCCATCTAATGCCCAAGTTTGTTGCGCTTTTGCTCCGTTAGCATCACTAAGCCAAAGCTCCCCATCAACTTTTAGTGAGTTCCACAGTTTGCTGGCACTAGAGTCAACAACAAAGGTTGTAGCTCTGCCTATAATGTCGTGTTGATAGGTTATGTCTGTCCAATAACTACTAATGTTTTCTTCTTGCCATTTTATAGATATTTCAGATTTGCGTATTAACAGATCTGGTAGACCTGCGTCGTTATCAAAATTTATCCATTTACCCTGGTAAGCTTGGGCCTCTTGTTCTGCTTCGCGACTACTTTTAAGCATAGGGCCTATTATTTCAAAGGCAGCTAACGTGTATTGGCTCCATTGTCCAATTTGTTCTCCGAATACAAGAGTGGTGACATCCTCAATTGCGTCTGCATCCCCCGCTAATAACGACTTAAGTTGCTCATAATCTTGGGTAGGCGCTGCTTTAAGGGCTGAAACTTTTGGTCCCAAATCTGCTTTGGCTGCATCAACAGAGGCCTTAAATTCTTCTAACTGTTTTTTATCTGCTTTGATTTCATCTTTTAGCTGGTCAAATTCTTCTTTAGCAGCTAAAAGTTTAGTGGCATCTTTATAGTCAGCCTCTGTTAACTTTTTAATCCGCTTTTGATAGTTTTCTAACTTTTCTTTACTGGGCAAAGCCTCGTATTGTGTTTGTAACTTGTCACTGTGTTTTTCGTAGGCGACTTCTACATCTTCAATCGCTAGTGTGGTTTTAAGGGGAGACTTAGCTAAAATTTCATCAACACTAGGGATGCCTTGGGTTTCAACAAATAGTTGTTCACTGTCAACTGTTTCGTCTTCTGCCTTCTCGTAAACATCGCCAGGGGAATCTCTAAGGGTTCCGAGCTCAACACCTGTGATTTTTAAATCGTCGATAATGAGTTTACGTAATAATAAAGGGGGTAAATCTATTGCGGCCGACACTGTTTGTGTTTCAAGCTGATTTGTATCAGGCGCACTAGGGTCCGTCAGCTGTACACGATTTAATGTAATACTAAAAGGAGAAAAAGTATGCTCAACAGACTCAATATTGACTTCAGCGCGATTAGCTAAGCCTAACGTTTTTTCTGCCGCCAGTTTAATCCAGAAGTCTAAAAACAAAATACTAATAGCTGTGAATAATCCAACTACAACAAAGAAAGCGACTAATCCAGGCCAGCGAATAATTGATTTCATAGCTTAATCCTTAATGGCTTGGTAAATTTGGAAGAATTTAGAACCTTTCAATATTTGTACGATACGCCACTGATTAACCCACTTCATGAAACGCTCTCGATATTGTTCAACTAATTTTTTACTTAATAATAAAATAATGGGAAATAAAATAACGCAAGCTATAAGGCTCCCCAAGGTAGTTGTGTGATAAAATTGCGTTAATTGGCCGATGAATGTTCCGTACAAGCCATTCCACAATGACTCCAAGGTAGAGCTTAATAATATTGATTCACCCAACGCCGAAAAACCATAACTGGCGGGAATTGCAATAACAGAAAACACGGTCCAAGCGATTAAAAAGCTACTAATATTGACTCGAAAAAACAGTACTGAGAAAATTAGTAATAGTGAATGTAACCCTACAAAAGGGGTTAATCCCATTACCATTCCCAATGCAAAGCCAAAAGCAAGCTGCCATGGTGATGCATCTGAATTAAGTGCTTTAAATAATTTTGCTAATAGGCCCATTGTTACTTCCCGGAAATTACGTCGTGAGCTATGTCAGACAAATGTTAAAATTAAAAACCTAAACTTGGACTCAATTTATTTAAAAATGTTCCTGTATGTGATTACATCCAGTTGTCATTTCTACGACGTTTTTTAGGTAAATAGGTGATTATAATCCCTAAAATCAAACTAATTACTGCCACAATACCACCTCGGGTAAACCATTCGATTTGAGCTGTTTGATCATGCTCATTAATAGTTTGGATCAGTTCTGCATTTTCTTTTTCAGCAGAGGTAATTTTGCTTTCTAATCTGTTGTTCTGTGACTTAATTGAAGCAAGCTCTTGCTGTAGTAGGTCAATATCACCCTGTTGCTGTTCAATTGTTTGATTAGCCTGTAACACTTGCTGCTGTAAACTTGGTACTAATTCTCTGACGCTCTGAGTTGTACTAATAAAATCAGACTCAACCCAACCTGTACGTTGTTTGCCATCGATGACTTCCGTAAAGTCGCCATCTTCTTGAAGAACTGTTACTCGAGTTCCCGCTATAACAGACCCTAAAATTCGAAAATTTCGACCTGGTCCTGAGTGTAAATAGGTGTATAGCTCATCGGAGATATAGCGAATATCACCCTCACTATCATTCGGTTCTTGGGCACCGAGTTGAAACCCTACTGAACAACATATAACCCATAAAAAACACTGTATTAATCGATTCTTCATATTTGAAAACTGGCCTTAAAAATCAGCCTTAAATGGTATGGGTTGAAACAACGAAAGGCAAGTGTTGATTCAATTGAAACAGCTTTTAAGCTAGTTCTGATAATTGATTCAGTTTGGTCATCGGGTTATGGTGATTCTGTTTACTTTATTAAAGAAGAATACATAGTGGAATTTGAAATTGAGCTTAAATTATTGACTAATAATGATGCCGGTGAAGTTATAGACAAAAAATTGTTGCCTAGCCTAAAAGGCAACGTCAAAAAGGAAGTAGTGACATTAACTAACTATTATTTTGATACGCAGGATCGTTTATTGAGAAAGCATGATATAGGCTTGCGTATTCGTAGTAATAATCAATATTGTGAACAGACATTAAAAACGTCAGGACAATCTATAGGGGGCTTACATAAGCGACCAGAATATAATGTTTCCTTAGATAGCTATGATAAAAAGAATATAGAGTTCCCTAACCTGAGCTTATTTGAATCTTCAGCTTGGCCTAATAACTTCGACTTAGAAGCGGTACAGAATAACCTTGAAACTATGTTTTCAACTAATTTTACTCGTCATGTTTATCAACTTGACAATGATACTTCTAGTATTGAATTGGTATGGGATTATGGTGAGGTGCGCTCAGGTGAGTTGACTTTACCTATCTGTGAAATAGAGCTGGAATTAAAAAAAGGTGGAGTAAAAGATTTATTTAATTTGGCTAAACAAATATCTTCCTTAATGCCGCTAGGTATTGGTGTACACAGTAAAGCGGCCAGAGGCTATAAATTGGCAGACGATGCAAAGATATCAAGCACTGCATTGCCAAAAATCTCCAACGATTCTTTATTAAGTGCTGAACAATGTGTTGAGTTGATCAATAAGGCATTGTCACACTTTCAGTTATATTCGACATTTTTCAGCTTCAACCATCAAAGCACTCATTCTCATGGAGTGTCTGATATATCAAAGGCACTCAATTTACTGACTTTTAGTTTGCAAAAGCTTTTTAATCTGACCTCTTGTAATGAGTTGTCTGAATTGTGTGATAAAGCTGTTAATTTAAAGTTTCATTGGTCATCAACAATCCAAGATATCGAAACTGATAAGGTAAACAATTGGGAAAATTTAGAGCAATTATCAGTTTTTTTAACTAATTCACAAACGATCGATTTTCAACTTGACCTAGTTCAAGTAATGTTAGAGAAGCCTTGGGTAATCCATAGTTAGCGGCTAAATTGCTACTTTAACTAAGACTAATATTTAATTGCTCCTGTTTTAGGCTATTTTGCGTGTTCTAATTATAAGCAATATAAAAATGATTTAGTTAATCGATTTTTTATGCTTTACCTAACCTTATAACAAAGTGGAATATATACCCATAACAATAAAAGGATAGATTCCAATAATAAATTAAATGCTTATTGCCATTATGAGTATTCGTAACGCTTAAGTATATTAACCCTACACTACATAAAGGAGCGCACATGAAAGCGTCAGACTTATTTATCAAGGCCCTCGAAGCTGAAGGCGTTGAGTATATCTTTGGTATCCCCGGAGAAGAAAATCTAGACTTGTTAGAATCAATGCGAGAGTCGGATATTAAACTAATTTTAACCCGTCACGAGCAAGGCGCTGGTTTTATGGCTGCTACCTATGGTCGCCTTACGGGTAAAGTTGGTGTTTGTCTTTCTACATTAGGCCCAGGTGCTACCAATTTAGTCACACCAGCAGCATATGCTCAATTGGGCGCTATGCCAATGCTAATGATTACAGGGCAAAAACCTGTAAAAACTAGTAAGCAAGGGCGTTTTCAGGTGATAGATGCAGTAGATATGATGCGTCCTATTACTAAATATACAACTCAATTAGTGAGTGGCGACCGCATTCCATCAGCTGTGCGTGAAGCATTCAGATTAGCTCATGATGAGCGTCCAGGTGCTACTCATATTGAATTACCAGAAGATATCGCTGCTGAAGATACTAGTATGCAGTTGCTAACCCCTAGCATTAGTCGTCGTCCAATCGCAGAATACAAAGCAATTAATAAAGCAGTAGAAATGATTGAAGCTGCTAAGTCTCCTTTATTGTTAATTGGTGCGGCAGCTAACCGTAAATTAACCTCTAAAATGTTAAAAGAATTAGTTGATAAAACAGGTATTCCTTATGTTACTACTCAGTTAGGTAAAGGTGTGTTGGACGAGCGTGATGACTTGTTCATGGGTAATACCGCTTTGTCTTCTGGTGATTTTGTTCACCGCGTAATCGACAGTGCTGATTTGATTATCAACGTGGGTCATGATGTTGTCGAAAAGCCGCCTTTCTTTATGAAGCATGGCGGTCGTCAAGTTATCCATGTTAACTTTGAGCCAGCTGCTGTTGACCCAGTATATTTCCCTCAGTTAGAAGTTGTGGGTGATATTGCAAACACAATCTGGCAGGTAAAAGAACAAGTTAACTCACAAGACAATTGGGACTTCAGCTTCTTCAAAAAAGTACACCAAGCTTATCTAGATCATAAGTCAGAAAGTGAAAATGATGACCGTTTCCCAATATTGCCAGAGCGCTTCGTTAAAGATATTCGTGAAGCAATGCCAGATGACGGTATCGTAACGTTAGATAATGGCGTATACAAAATTTGGTTTGCTCGTAACTACCCGGCAGCACTTCCAAATACATTGTTGTTAGATAATGCGCTTGCCACTATGGGAGCAGGTCTACCTTCAGCTATGGCCGCAAAAATGGTTCACCCTGACAAGCCTGTGATTACCGTTTGTGGTGATGGTGGATTCATGATGAATAGCCAAGAACTAGAAACAGCAGTGCGCCTTAACTTACATATAGTTGTCATTATTTTACGTGATGATGCTTACGGTATGATTAAGTGGAAACAAGCTAACATGGAGTTTGAGAACTTCGGGTTAGATTATGGCAACCCTGACTTCGTTAAATATGTTGAGAGTTACGGCGGCCATGGTTGGAGAGTTGACTCAGCTGAAGGGTTATTACCTCAAGTACAAAAATGTTTAGCTGAACCAGGCGTACATTTAATCGATGTTCCAGTGGACTACACTTTAAATGACAAAACATTGAATCAAACATTGCGTATACGCAGTGAAGCAGTTTAAGGAGCTATAGAATGTTAGCGAAAGCTTATCCCTATTTTTTAGCAAGCGAAGCCGTATTTGCTAATGAAGATTTAGAGATTACAAATAAGTACACCAATGAAGTGGCTACTCATGCTGCTTTGGCAGACGCTAAGGTTATTGACGAAGCGATTGCCGCTGCAGAAGCTAGTCAACCAGAATTGAATAAAATGGCGCCTTACCAGCGTCAGGATATTCTTAATTACTGTGTAAAACGTTTTGAAGAGCGCTTTGATGAGCTAGCTCATGCTTTGTGTATCGAAGCAGGTAAGCCTATTAAAGATGCCCGCGGAGAAGTAACACGTTTAATTGATACCTTCCGAATTGCTGCTGAAGAGTCTGTACGTATGCACGGTGAAGTTATCAACCTTGAGATAACTCCCAGGGCTAAAGGTTATACAGGTATGTACAAACGAGTGCCTATTGGTCCTTGTTCGTTTATTTCACCTTTTAACTTCCCATTAAACCTAGCGGCTCACAAAATTGCGCCAGCATTAGCGACAGGTTGTGCATTTGTACTCAAACCTGCTAGTCGTACTCCCTTAGGTGCATTGATAATCGGTGAAATTCTAGCTGAAACCGATTTGCCTAAAGGATCTTTTTCTATTTTACCTTGCAGCCGTGACGGTGCTGACTTGTTTACTACAGATGACCGATTTAAGTTACTTAGCTTTACGGGCTCACCTCAAGTAGGTTGGGATCTTAAAGCTAAAGCAGGCAAAAAGCCGGTTATTTTAGAGCTAGGTGGTAACGCTGCGTGTTTAGTTGATCACGATACTGATTTAGATGATGCCATTGAGCGCATTGTTTTTGGTGCTTATTACCAATCAGGTCAAAGTTGTATCAGTGTACAGCGTGTTATTGTACATGAGTCTATCTATGCTGACTTTAAACAACGTTACACAGACCGTGTTGCTAATCTAGTACATGGTGACCCGCTCAAAGAAGATACTTTTATTGGTCCAATGATTTCAGAATCTGAAGCTTCACGTTTGGATACTTGGGTACAAGAAGCAGTATCTGCGGGTGCAACTTTACTATGTGGTGGTAAGCGTGATGGTAATATGTTGCAAGCCACTTTACTTGAAAATGTACCTAACGATGCTGCTATCAATACAGAAGAAGCGTTTGGGCCTGTTTCTGTCCTTAGTTCATTTAGTGATTTCGACGAAGCACTAAAAGAAGTAAACAACAGCCAATTTGGTCTGCAAGCAGGTATCTTCACCCGAGATATCTATAAAGCTCATAAAGCATGGGACGAATTAGATGTTGGTGGTGTGGTAATTGGCGACGTGCCTAGCTGGCGTGTAGATAACATGCCTTATGGCGGTGTCAAAGAGTCAGGCTTAGGCCGTGAAGGTATTACCTTTGCTATGGAAGATATGACTGAAATACGCTTAATGGTGTTACGTACACCTAGTTAAGTGATTAAATTATTTACTGTAAAATGCCTCTCAACCGAGAGGCATTTTTGTTTTAGTCTAACTCCAAACGTAATAAAGTTCTAAATCCAAAATACCTGCTTTTGACTCAGAGTTTATTGATATTTAGGCGTCTCGTATTTAATAATAATGTTGTTAATTGTATTGTTGTCTTTAAGTTTTTTTGCGGATGATACTAATGCGGACATGGTTTGTTTATCTGCGATTTCTCTAGAATACATCAGATACATCCCCAGTTTATGAACCAATAAAGGTGTACTGAGGTCTTCGTGTGAATAATTTAAGTTTCTTAAGGCCCAGAAAATACTAGATTCAGGACCAAATAAAAAATCAATTCTATTACGCATTAACATTTCTATCATGTGCGTATATTTGCTACCTTCAACCTGCATAACCTTAATATCTTTAAGTGCTTTTGTAGCAGTTGGGGTTAATCTAAGGTAACCGACTGATTTTCCGTTGATATCGTTCAGACTATCAATTTTGGTGTCTTTTGTACCAACAACAATAAAGTTAACGTCTCGGATATACTCTATTGGGATAGCAACTTTGTTGGTTATTTCATTTGGTACTAATAGGGCGACACTGACTTCCCCTGTGTCAAGGTAACGCAACACTCTACCAAACGGCATTAATGTATTTTGATAGGTAAATCCGGCATCACTTACAATACTATTCACTATTTCATAGGAGCTTCCTTGAAATTGACCGTAGTCATCTATAAAACCTCGATTACTTGTTTCAACTGTTCCAATAGTGATTTCTTTTGAAGTGGTAAAATTACTAAATAGTGAGGCTAAGATCGCCATTATGAATAATAAGTTAAGCCTTCTTTTAGTTTGCATTATAAATGACCGTTTACCCTTATCTTATTGATATTTCTTGGTATAAAATTAAATCTTGCATTAAAAAAGTTTAAATGAATTTTTGGAACAGTACTATGACGATACTGTAGTTTAGGATCTTTAAAAATGATTTGATTGATTTTGATTCTCAGATAGGCTTTTTTTTAAACTAAAATCTATTATCTAAAATTTGTTGGGTGAAGTCCTTTTTGAGGTAAAAACCTCTGGGGCGTGTTTGAATACTTTGTCCATTTTTACCTACTGCAGTTGTAACAGCACTACCGTTAGCAGCTTTAGGTCGTAATTGTAGGTATTGGCCATGGCGTGCCGTTATCTCTTCAATATTTCCTAGGGCAATCATATCCATTAGCTCTTCCCAATCTTGTTGTAATTGCTTTTCTTGCTCATTGTTAAGAGCCCATAAGAAAGGTGTGCCAATAATTCGATTAGCGGGAGTTATGGTGCGCTCTCCTTGGATTGGTACCCATAATACCTGCTGAAGTTTGTTTTTTACATTGCTGTTAGACCACTCAATACCTGCTATTTGAGTTAGATGAGCGTAACAAACATAAGTTGTTTCTAGCGGGTGTCCATATTTATCTATCGGAATGGTTTTTAATTCCACTCCGATTTTTGCAAAGTCTTGTCGAGTTTTAGAGCCTGCGCTTGCGCCTAAACAGGTTTCTATAAGTTGCCCAGTCCAGCCTTTCTCACGTTTGAAGTTGCTTGGGACTTTAATATTAGCAATCTCAGCTACCTCTCCCAAAGTTAATCCCGCTAGGGTTTCAGCTCTAATTAGCAATTCATCTAGGGTATTAGGCTCTGATTTTAAAAGTTTAAATTGTTTCATTTAGTTTTCTATAAAGGTTCTATGCTTTTTTATTCCTTTGAATACGCATTAGTTTATGGAAGAATGCATGACATTAAAAGAATTGAGTTCTCGGGAGTCTAAGTGATTGATGCCGAAGGATTCCGCGCCAATGTTGGCATAGTGATTTGCAATGAGATAGGACAAGTTTTTTGGGCAAGGCGCTATGGGCAACATTCCTGGCAGTTTCCGCAAGGCGGAATCGATGAAGGTGAAACTGCCGAACAAACTATGTATCGCGAACTACATGAAGAAGTAGGTCTCAAACCAGAACATGTAAAAATTTTGGGAGTGACTAAAAATTGGTTACGTTACAAATTACCTAAACGCCTAGTTAGACAGGGTAGTAGTCCTGTATGCATTGGGCAGAAACAGAAGTGGTTTTTGTTGCAACTGGTTTGTAAAGAACATGATGTAGACTTATTACATTCAGGTCATCCTGAGTTTGATGACTGGCGTTGGGTCAGTTATTGGTACCCAGTACGTAATGTTGTGTCTTTTAAGCGCGATGTATATCGACGTGTAATGAAAGAGTTTTCGTTGACTGCTATGCCTGATAATGCTTTACAGAACCAAGGTAATTCACAGAAATCAAAACGCCGTCGTAAGGCATAACAGTGTCACCTGATGATACAAACCTGAGAGATAAATAAGCCTTATGCTGACTGCCCTCAAACGTATTGTTCAAGAAGTGAATCAAATTCCAGTGCTAGATGATGCGTTAAATTGTCTAGCGGATAGGTTAAGAGAGGCTTTAAAAGTAGACTCTTGTAGTATCTATTTAGCGGATTATGAACAACAACACTTTTTGTTATTTGCTACGGAGGGGTTGGCTAAGTCTGCTGTCGGGCAGGTTAGAATAGGCTTTTCAGAAGGGCTAGTTGGGTTAACAGCGCAACGTGAAGAGCCTATTAATATTAGTGATGCACATCATCATCCTCGCTTTAAACACTTCCCAGAAGTAAAAGAAGATGACTATCATGCTTTTCTAGGTGCGCCCATTATTCACCAAAGGAAAGTATTGGGAGTATTAACCTTACAGCAAAAGCTAAAACGACGCTTTAGTGAAGATGAAGAAGCCTTTTTGGTGACGCTTGCCATGCAGTTGGCGGTAGAAATAGCCAATGCTAAAGCAAGAGGCTCAATTAATTTATTACAGGAAAACATCCCTAAAGATTGGCAAAAAGCGGTTCAAGGTATACCTGGGTCTTCTGGGTTGGCTGTTGGTTTTGGGTATATTCAAAACTTGCTGGTTAATATTCGTAATCATCTACCCAAAAGAAGTAGTCACACTCAACAAGAAATTCAGCATTACAGACAAGCCGTTAAAAAAACCCAAGAGGATATGGCGGTATTATCAGATCGTGTACAAGGTGAAGTACCGGATGACGTACAAGCTATTTTTCAACTGTATCACCACTTATTGGATGCTAATAGTTTAGGCAGGGATGTAGAAAAAGAAATCAAAAAAGGCTGGGATGCTCCCACGTCTTTAAAAATGGTTATAGAAAGTTTTATTCGCCAATTTCAATGTATGAATGACGCGTATATGCGCGAAAGAGCTGTTGATATAGAAGACATGGGAAACCGAGTCTTGGCCAATATAATTGGTATTAGTGCCAATGAACCTATTTCTCGGGAGCCTCACGATCAAACTATTTTAATTGCCGAAGAAGTTACGGCTGTGATGTTGGCAGAATTTCCTAGTGAAAAGTTAGTGGGGATTATCTCTATACGCGGTTCAAACAACTCTCATGCTGCTATTATGGCGAGGGCGATGGGGGTGCCAGCTGTTATGGGGTTAGATAATGTCCCTATTGCTATGCTCCGAGATAAAGAAATTCTACTCGATGGATATACAGGTGACGTAATTGTTTCTCCCAATGGCACCATTCGTCATGAATTTGACCAACTAATACTTGAAGAAAAATTACTTTCTGAGCGCATTCATTCAGAAGATACCTTACCTGCGGTAACCAAAGACAATTGCACTATGAGTTTGCTCGTAAACTCAGGTTTATCTTTAGAAACAGAAGTAAGTACAAACCCTTTTTCTGATGGTGTAGGGCTGTTTCGAACCGAAATTCCATTTATGATGCGGCAACGCTTTCCAACAGAACAAGAGCAGGTAGAGCTATATAAAGGGCTACTAGAGTCTGAGCCCAACAAGCAATTTACTATGCGTACCTTAGATGTAGGGGGCGATAAACCTTTAGCCTATTTCCCAATTGTCGAAGAAAATCCATTTTTAGGGTGGCGAGGTATTCGATTAACTTTAGATCACCCTGAAATTTTCTTGGTACAAATTCGTGCGATGTTAAGGGCAAGCTTCGATCTTGATAATTTGAATATTATGCTCCCCATGATTACATCGGTTAGTGAGGTAAGTGAAGCTAAGCGACTAATACGCCAGGCATTTAATGAAGTAGAAGAAGAAGCTGAAGAGAAAGGCGTAAGGCTAACTATGCCGCAAATTGGTGTGATGTTAGAAGTGCCAGCTGTTTTGTATCAGCTACCACAGCTGGCTAAAATTGTGGATTTCTTTTCTGTAGGTAGTAATGATTTAACTCAGTATTTATTGGCAGTTGACCGAAATAATGCCCGTGTTGCTGGTTTGTATGATAGTTACCATCCAGCAGTTTTATCAGCTCTACATTCTATTGCCAAAACTTCTGATTCTTTACAGGTACCTGTAACAGTGTGTGGTGAATTAGCGGGTGAGCCAGGAGGTGTGGTTTTATTAGTTGCTATGGGGTATCGAAAACTCAGTATGAATACTCATAATTTATTAAAAGTGAAGTGGATCATACGTAATATCTATCAAAATGAAGCAGAGCAACTGCTCGCAAAAGTGGTTACATTGAATAATCCGGGAGACGTTCGTTCAGAAGTTAATTTGTTTCTAGAAACTTCAGGGCTAGGGGGCCTAGTAAGAGCAGGAAACTAATGTTTTTATATTTTAATTGGAGTAGTTATCCTTAATGGAACCTTTTGTCGTTATATTTTTATTTTGTTTGCTTATTGGCGCTGTAGTTGGTTTTTTAGCGGGGCTTTTAGGGATTGGTGGTGGTTTAATTATTGTTCCTATTTTACTTCACTTATTAATCACTGAGCTTAGTCTAGAGTTGACTCAAGCTATGCCAATGGCAATTGCTACTTCTTTGTTTACGATTATTTTAACGGGATTTTCAGCATCACGTACCCATTATAAGTTGGGTAATGTAGATTGGTTCATTACTGGCTGGAGTGGTTTAGGAATAGCGTTAGGGGCCGTTTTAGGTGCTCAGTTGGCAAGCAATATTCCAGGACAGATGTTGAAATCTATATTTGCATTTTTAGTATTCGGCATTGCTTGTTACATGCTATTTGGTAAACGTAAAGCATCAGAGCAAGAGGCAAGCAAATCACGGTTAACAGGAGTTGGCTTATTTGCTGGTTTTTTGTCATCTTTGATGGGGATTGGCGGAGGGTCTATCATGGTTCCGTCACTTGTATGGTTTAATATTTCAATTAAAAAAGCAATTGGTTGTGCCTCCGTTTGTGGGGTGGTTATTGCTATATTTGGTTCACTAAGTTTTGTGCAAGCAGGTTGGAATAACACTCAGTTACCGGACTATTCTTTTGGTTACGTTTATTTGCCCGCTGCCGTTGGTATTGTGATTACCTCTGTTTTAACTGCGGGGGTGGGGGCTAGAGTCAGTCAAAAATTAGATACAAGTGTGCTTAAAAAAGTATTTGCAGGGTTCTTGACTCTGGTTAGTTTGTTTATGTTATTTGGTTAATTCCAAAGTAAGAGTAATAAAAAATGCAACAATATTTAGATCTAATGCGCCATGTTTTAGAAAATGGTGTGAAAAAGGAAGACCGCACGGGAACGGGTACTATCAGTGTGTTTGGCTATCAAATGAGGTTTGATTTAAGCCAAGGATTTCCATTAGTTACGACTAAAAAATGCCATTTACGCTCTATTATTCATGAATTATTGTGGTTTCTCAAAGGAGAGACTAATACTCGATATTTAACAGAAAATAATGTCAAAATTTGGGATGAGTGGGCAACAGACGACGGTGAGTTAGGTCCTGTATATGGAAAGCAGTGGCGGAGCTGGGAAGGTGTTGATGGTCAAATTGTTGATCAAATTAGTGAATTGGTCGACCAGATTAAAACTAACCCTGATTCTAGGCGTTTGATCGTTAGTGCTTGGAATCCTGCGGTTTTGCCCGATACTAAATTTTCTCCTAAAGAAAACGCAGCGCAAGGCAGGCAAGCACTGCCCCCGTGTCATACTATGTTCCAGTTTTATGTACTGGAAGGTAAGTTGTCTTGTCAGCTATACCAAAGAAGTGGTGATATTTTCCTTGGTGTGCCGTTTAATATCGCTAGTTACGCGTTGTTGACTATGATGTTGGCTCAAGTGTGTGATTTACAGCTTGGTGACTTTGTGCATACTTTTGGTGACGCTCATTTGTATTCAAATCATTTGGAGCAAGCTAAATTACAGCTCTCAAGGAGTCCACATGATTTGCCAAAAATGGTTATTAATCCTAGTGTTAAAGATATTTTCTCTTTTGATATAAATGACTTTGAATTAAAAAACTATCAAGCTGACGCCCATATTAAAGCGCCTGTGGCTATTTAGTTCTGTCTCTTTAAACAACTATTAGGTGATATGTCGATATGGCTACTCCTGTTCTAATTTGTGACGATTCAAGCTTTGCACGTAAACAGATGCAAAGAGCGATTCCTGATGGCTGGGAAGTGGACATTACCTTTGCTGAAAACGGACTCCGAGCTTTGGAGATTATTCGTGAAGGGAAAGTAGAGGTAATGTTTTTAGATCTTAATATGCCTGTCATGGATGGTTATGAAACTATGCAAGCCATTAAGGAAGAAGAGCTTCCTATAATGGTAATTGTCGTGTCTGGGGATGTGCAACCCGAAGCTCGAGCGCGAATGCTTAGCTTAGGGGCATTGGACTTTATTAGAAAACCTACTGAAAACGCCAAGTTGGTTCAGGTACTGAGCCAATTTGGTTTATATTCAGGGGAAGCTTCTGCAGCTAAAAGAACTAAAGAAGTTGTACCAGCAGCAAGTGATTCAATTAGTGATAAATTAGATGCCTACCGTGAAATGGCAAACGTTGCCATGGGACAAGCCGGTGAAAGTTTAGCTAAGTTGTTAGGTGAATTTATTGATCTACCCATTCCTAACGTTAACTTAATCACCAATACTGAACTGCATATGGCTATTGCTGATATTCAAACTAATGAAAGTGTTTCTGCGGTATCTCAGGGGTTTATTAGTGCGGGTATAAACGGTGAAGCTTTAGTTATTTTTAATGATTCTAATTTTGGGAATATGGTGAAGTTACTCAAGTACACCGATGGTGACAGTGATGCTTCCTATGAATTAGAAGCTTTAATGGATGTATCTAATATTTTGATTGGAGCTTGTTTAAGAGCACTGTCTGCGCAGCTGCATTCTGTTTTTAGTCATAATCACCCTATTATTTTAGGAAGACATTGTGATTTAGATGAAGTGTTACAAACCACATCACATCGAGAAGAAGATATGCTAGCGATTGAGATTGCCTATTCGATTAAAAGCCAAGATATAAATTTCGACTTGTTGCTTTTATTCCCTAAAAAGTCTATTGGGCTTATGTTCGATAAGCTTGTAACAAATAATTAAGAAGGGTACTGAAAAATGGCAGTTGATAGTAGCTTGGCTGAAATGCATTGGAAACATGATCTTCTTGGGTCAATCGAGGTGGGGATTGTAGTTTTAGATAAAAACTACAATGTACAAGTGTGGAACCAATTTATGGAAAACCACAGCAGCATAGTGCCCGGTATGATCCAAGATAAAAATATATTTGAATATTTCCCTGAGATTGACGAAAAATGGTTTTGTCGTAAAGCAGAGCCGGCATTTACTCTTAAAAGCCCTGTTTTTATTATTTGGGAGCAAAGACCCTATTTATTTCGTTTTGACTGTAATCGCCCTATTACTGCTCAATCAGAAAGTATGTTTCAAAATATCACTATTTTCCCACTGGCTTCTTTAACTGGGCAAGTTGAACAAATTTGCTTGGTTATTTATGACGTTACCGACGAAGCGTTAGGGCGTTTACGTATTGAATCCTTAAATAAACAACTCGAAAGAATGAGTCGTCTTGATGGGTTAACAGAGCTTTACAATAGGCAATATTGGGGGGAACAGTTAGCCCTTGAATATAAGCGTGACAAGCGAACAGATGTCGCATCTGCACTAATTATGATGGATATCGATTACTTTAAAAAAATTAACGATACCTATGGGCACCTAGCAGGTGATAGTGTTATTAAGTCATTTGCTAATGTAATTAGAAAAGCTACCCGAGAAACTGACTTAGCTTGTCGTTATGGGGGGGAAGAGTTTGCGATCATTTTACCTGATACCCCGATTGAAAATGTAGAGTTCGTGGCTGAGCGAATTCGCCGTTTTGCAGAAAAGAAGTTTGTTATTCATGATGGTATTGAAGTGAGTTATACCGTAAGTATAGGTGTTGCAGGCTTTAAGTCCTCTTACAAAAGCCACACACAATGGTTAGATGCCGCAGATAAAGCACTATATAAGGCCAAGGAGTCAGGTAGAAATAAGGTTGTTTTGGCAGACTAAACAAAATTATCTTTAGTCAGAAAATTAATAATAAAAAATGTGACGCAATGAAAAAAAAAAAGCTTTAAAGAAGCCATTTTAAATAAACGAATGCTGGTGTGTATTACTACTGGCTTTTCATCTGGTTTACCCCTTTACCTGCTTATCCAATTTATACCTGCTTGGCTAAGATCTGCTGAAATTGATTTAGCGACCATAGGTTTAATCAATTTAGTTCTCTTTCCTTACACGTGGAAGTTTCTATGGTCTCCCGTGATGGATAGATTTGTATTGCCTTTCTTCGGGCGTCGTAGGGGCTGGATGTTTGTAACCCAATTGGGGCTAATTGCGCTTATGGGGTCACTATCTCTATTTGATCCTGCGACACAGTTGCGAGACATCATCATCATAGTATCTGCAATATCTTTCTTTAGTGCCAGTCAGGACATTGTTATTGATGCATACAGACGAGAGATCTTACCCGATGATGAATTAGGGGCTGGTAATGCGTTTTATGCACAAGCTTACCGTATATCATCATTTGTACCTGGGTCTTTAGCTATGATCCTTGCTGGTTTTTTCCCATGGTCTATAGCTCATTTATCCATTGCTGCTTTTATGCTGGTGGGCTTGGTAACTACGCTGTTAATTAAAGAGTCTTCTAAACCAGGAGAAGCCCCTGAGACTCTAAAGTCAGCCGTCATTGAACCATTTAAAGAGTTTTTCGAACGTAGTGGATGGTCAAATGCATTGTGGATTTTGTTTTTTATAATTCTATACAAGTTAGGCGATAGCATGGCAACAGCGTTAGAAACCCCATTTTTTATGGATATGGGCTTTACTACTGTAGAGATTGGATCGATAGCTAAAATATCTAAAACAATTGGTGCCACGGTTGGGACAATATTGGGTGGTTTAGCTATGGTTAAGTTAGGAATTAATCGCAGCCTCTGGGTTTTTGGTGCATTCCAAATTGTCTCTATTTTAGGATATGTTCTTCTATCAATAGTCGGTTACAACCATTTTGTTTTGGCGTTAGCGAGTGGTTTAGAATATCTTGGTGTCGGCTTGGGGTCGGTCGCATTAATAGCCTTTATGGCTAGTTCTACCAATAAACACTTTACAGCGACACAGTTTGCATTGTTATCAAGTATCGCAGTTATCCCTAGGACTTTTGTTAGTGCTACAACAGGATATATTATTGAATCTGTGGGTTATACACAGTTCTTTGTGATTTGTTTTTTTTGCGCAATACCAGGTATGCTGATGCTAGTAAAAATAGCGCCTTGGAATGAGAGTAAACTCAAATCAGAACTAGATAGCTAATTAAGGCCTAATGCCAATGCAATCTAGTGGCAGTGGGTACTTTCCTTGATTTTCTAAACAGTCTAGACAGGTTTCGAGTTCTCCTCGTAAAAAGGGGTCTTGTAACAGTACGTCTTTAGGCCAATAGTGAACTTGATGTAAAACATGCCAGAAAACATGCTCGGTATTCTCGTAAGCTTGTTGCTTACCCTTCTTAATTTGATGCCATTCTTCCATGGTATCCCAAAAATATAGATCTAATTCTGTGTAAGGGATTTTATAATTTAAAAAGCCTCTGACAAAAAATGCCAGTTGTCTGGATTTGATTTGAACAAATGAACTGACAGTTGACACGAGTAGAGTGAGACCTTTAGTTAAGAATTATATAGACTAAGGTCTAGTATAGATAAAAAATTTGCTTTAGGGAAAAATTATGAATTTTGCACAATATTTGCACATTTCAGTGCAGATATCTCCGAATATTTTTTACCATCCCATATAACTTGTCCAACCATATATTTCTTTACTTAGATAAAGACTACTATGATTTATATTGGTAAATCCAAGCATTTTTCTTTGACGATATTGTAACTTCAAAGCCTTAATAGCAGAAACTTCTCTGTGTTTAACTGTTTGTAGTGACCACTCATTATCACTCTCACTATATAAATCTAAGACTGGCATAGGCGTTTGGGCTATCAGGGTTGGCAGTGTGTCGTTTAATTTTCTATCTGGCCAAAAAGGGCTAATCGTTACTAAAGCATCTGGTGTCTCTAATCTTTTCTCAGCATAAATTTTAGTCATCCACGCTGCTGATGTCCCTTGGGCAATAACAAGAAAAAAACCAGGGTAGTTGGCAGCTCGTGTGGCTGACTCCTGTAACAATGCAATCAACTCTTCTTCATGTTTTAAGAAAGCAGCTTTATTCAATTGGCTTTCAACTGACCTGCTCCGATTTCTTGGAGGGGGAAACTCAGCTATTTCATCCTTAGCTGAAGTTGATTCAGTAACTTCTCCACCTGCTTGCTCCGCAGATTGTGGCGAATCAGGTTTCAATGGCTCTTGTAAAGAAGGTAGAAACGCAACGTCGGGAGCTGGCATTAAAATGGTTACCCATCCCAAATCATTGAGCTGTGTAGCAAGTGGTCTAAGACCATTTTGACCTATTACTGAAGTCCCGCTCTCTGCAATCATCACGGCTACTCCCAAAGTTATGGCCGTGGTATTTTCTTGCATGACATACAGAATATCTTGGTTATTCAAAACGAACTTTTCATATTGCTCTGAAAATAGGGTACGCTCTAAGTCCAGCCTTTTTAATAGTTGGGTATCGGGGGCGGCCTCACTAATAAATGATATAATTATCAGTGAGATAGTCGTTATATATTTGAAAATATTGTTGACTCAGAGTTAGGTGTATATAGGTTATCGGAACGTGGCGCAAAGTTCTTTAACTTAGAATGGGATAGGGGTTTTAAACTCTAGAGCTTGCTCTGTCAACGGATGCCGAAAGCTTAATGCAGCAGCATGTAAGTTAAGCCTTGGAGCCATCTTTAGAGCGTCTTTATGGGCGTACAACCTATCACCAATAATAGGATGATTCAGGCTAAGCATATGAACTCTTAATTGATGGGAGCGGCCTGTCACAGGCTTTAACTCGACACGAGTGCTTTGACTGTATCTCTCGATAACTCGCCAATGGGTAAGTGCCTTTTTCCCCCTCTCGTGATCTACCATTTGTTTAGGACGGTTTGGCCAATCACAAATGAGTGGCAAGTTAACGTCTCCTGTCTCTCCTTCAACTAGCCCGTACACTATTGCTTGATAGGTTTTTGACGTTTCTCTAAGTTCAAACTGTTTGGAAATATGACGATGGGCAGGCTTATTTAATGCCATTAACATTAAACCTGATGTTGCCATATCGAGTCGATGAACCACAGTTGCTGTTGGAAACACTGTTTGTACGCGAGTTTGTAGTGAATCGAAATGCTCTCTCGCTTTACCAGGCACACTTAAAATTTCACTTGGCTTATTCAAAAGCACTATGTCGTCATCTTGATAGACAATATCTAGATAGGGCTTGGTTGGGGGAGAGTAATTAACTATGGCCATAAGTAATCTACTAGGGGTTGTTCACAACAAAGCGAACAGCTTCTAAATGTAACTTAGCGTTAGACATAACTTTTTCTAAGTTAATGATTTGCTTGGCAACATGCTCTATTTCATCATCACGAATGGCAGGGTTAACCTGTTGTAAGCCTTCAAGCCTTGCCAGTTCATCACTCAACAGTTCATTCATTTGAGCGATTCGCTGTGACTTTATAGCCTGCGCACTTTTTTCTGCATGCTGGTGACTATGCTCTAAACACTTTTCAAGTTGAGACTTTAGAGCATTTATGAGTTGGTTACCCATTTTAGGTAATACTGGATCTAAACGAGTGAAGTGCTTATCTGTCAGTTGTAAATTCGCATCTACACATACCTTTATCGGAGTGGGTGGTAAAAATCGTGCGAGTTGCAAGCCTTTGTCTGCTTTGGCTGAAAGTACAAACAAGCATTCTAACCAGTAACTTCCGGCTGGTTTAGATTTATCTTGGCATAAGGCGACAGCGCTTTTTCCAGTGACATCGGTTGTTAAGATATCCATTGCATGTTGGATCATTGGGTGGTCCCAACTTAAAAAGTGTACATGCTCTAATAGAGTTGCTGTAGGTCTTTCATAGGTAACTGTCATGCCTTCTTCATCTAGCCCGGGTAAAGGCCCAATCATTTTTTCGGTAGGTTTTAGCAAGTAACAGCTTTCGTCATGTTCTTCTTGAAGAATTCCTAAACTATCAAATAACCGTGTCATAAATAACTCTAAGGTAGGCGAGTCTTCAGCGTCGCTAATTTGTGTCAAAAATTGTTCAACCCGCCCATGTCCAGAAGAGTTAAGTTCTAGTAGTTTGTCGCGGCCTTGTTCTAGACGCTTCTTTAATTCTTTATGAAGTAAGGCTGTTTGGTTTATTAGCTGAAAACACTTATCTGTATTCTCGGGATCTTTAATACATTCATGCAACAGCTCTTGGGTTTCTTCATAGACAGTCATACCTGTTGGGCAAGTATGCTCAAAAGCCCCTAATCCTTGGTGATACCAATCGAGTAAAACTTGCTGCGCGCTCATATCAAAATAAGGAACATGGATACACACATCATATTTTTGACCAATACGATCTAAACGTCCGATCCTTTGTTCTAATAAATCAGGCACTAAAGGTAAATCGAATAAAATTAGATGATGGGCAAATTGAAAGTTTCTGCCTTCACTGCCAATTTCACTACAAATAAGTACCTGTGCACCGTCATCAGATTGCGCAAAATAGTTTGCCGCTCTATCACGATCAACTATGCTCATGCCTTCGTGGAATACGGTAGAACGGGTGCCTGCTTTTATCCGTAAAGCTTCAGATAGTTGCAAAGCCGTACTCGCATTAGCGCATATAGTTAATACCTTTTTACCTTTTAATGACTTTAGCTGAGATATAAACCAGTCTACTCTTGGATCTATATCTGTCCAGATATTGACTAAGTCAGGGTGCCTTTCAGGGGCAAGCTGTAGTTGGATGTTTTCTGGTTCACTGGCAAGTAAAGTTGCATATTCTATTGGCAACCTTAAGCCATGGCTAAAGAGTTGGCGCTTCGGGAAGCCTTTCACCCCAGCTCGGCTGTTTCTAAATAGTAAACGCCCTGTACCATGGCGGTCTAATAAGGTGTGCAACAGTTTGTTTTTTTGTTTTGTAGATGCCGTATTGATGCCTTGTAGCATGTCCTTATCTGCAAACTGAGCGATAGCTTCGATATCTTCATCAGACAGCGACTCACCTGACAATAATGGGTTAATCGCTTGTGCTAACTGACTGTATTGTTTCTCTTCGTTTACAAAGCTGTGATAATCGTGAAAACGAGCGGGATCAAGTAGACGTAAACGTGCAAAATGACTTTCGTGGCCAAGCTGATCAGGTGTAGCTGTGAGTAGTAGCACCCCCTTGGTAACTTTAGCTAGGTCTTCAATCACTTGATACTCTTGAGAAGGCTGTCCTTCTGACCAGGTCAAATGATGGGCTTCATCTACAACCATTAAATCCCACTGCGCTTCTAATGCTTGCTGGTAGTAACGACTGTTGTGGGTCAGGAAATCTAAACTACAAATGATTAATTGTTCTGCTTCAAAGGGGTTGCAGGCATCTTCTGCCATGGCTTCACACCGCTCAGCATCAAACACTGAAAACGCCAAATTGACTCGGCGTAACATTTCTACTAACCACTGATGCACTAAACTTGAAGGTACAACAATTAATACTCTTTGGGCTCGCTCTGTAAGTAATTGTTGGTGAATAATTAGGGCTGCTTCAATGGTTTTCCCCAGCCCCACTTCGTCAGCCAATAACACTCTCGGTGCATGGCGGCGACCTATTTCGGATGCAATATGTAACTGGTGAGGGATAAGGTCGACTCTAGCACCAACAAAACCTAACAATGGCGAAGTGCTATGGTTGAATTGATGGGTTAAACATTGCTCTCTTAAATCAAACCATTTAGGGTCGTCGAATTGACCGTTAAGTAAGCGTTGCTCTGGTTGATTAAGTTGAAAATGATGATCTATGAAGGTTTCTTTTAGAATCGCCGCTTCTTGATTATCGGTGCGCTGGCCAACGTAAATAAGTTGTCCGTCGATTTCTTCAACATGCTCAACTACTAATTCCCAGCCTTCATGACTCTTTACTGTGTCATCAACAGCAAATTTTATACGGGTGAGTGGCGCGGTTTGTGAAGCATAAACACGACTTTCTCCAGTTGCTGGAAACAACACTGTCACAGTACGTGTCTCTATTAATACAATGGTCCCTAAGCCTAACTCAGCCTCAGTATCACTGAGCCATCTTTGTCCCAGTGCCAAATTATCTTGTTTTGCCATTTGTATCCTCACTCGTAAATTTGTTGGCCGCTAGGACTTTTTCAACCCCCAAAGCTAAACGGCGCGCATTGTAGCAAAAATAAAATTTTATACTGTTTAAAAGTAGATGATTGTCAGAAGAAAGTGGTTTATTGTTGGTTTCAACTAAAGTGACAATTAGTTAGGGTGATAGCCCAATCGTAAACCTGTAGTTAAATGTGTGTGTTTGGCATAGATAATTAAACTCAGTTGTTTACTACATCTAGTGCCAATCAAAAATACGGTTTAGCTGGCAGGCCTTTATCTGTAAATTTAGGAGCGCCGGATGCAAAAAAAAGCAGCATTAGATGAAAAAATTTATGTTTTAGATACCAATATTCTCCTCCACGAACCTCTCGCCTTTTTATCTTTTAAAGAACACGATGTTGTTGTTCCCATGACAGTCCTCGAAGAGCTCGATTACATTAAAGACAGCAAAAAAGACGTAGCCAGAGACGCTCGAGTTTCCATAAGAGCGATGGAAGACTTACTTCATGAAGCCACCCCTGAGGAGCTGATGCAAGGTGTTTCTATGAAGGGACTCGGAGCTGGCGAAACTGCCCCTACAGGTAAATTATCTATTTTTGTTGACCACGGTATGCCTGTATCTCAGCAGGTCTTTACCAGTAATGAAAATGATAACCGTATTATTAATAGCGCCCTTTATTTACAAAAATCACAACATCCGAAGCATATTGTTTTAGTCACTAAAGACATTAACATGAGGCTGAAAGCGAAAGGTGCCGGCCTAGCTCATGTTGAAGATTACCGTACCGATCAACTTGTTACCGACATCAAGTATTTATCAAAGGGCTATCACGAATTCCCAGGCAGTTTTTGGGATATGGTTAAGGCAGTGGATAGCCGAACCGAAGGCCGAGATACAATTCATACTATCGAGAAAAAAATACTGCCAGAAGCATACGTTAACGAGTTTTTAATTGACGAAAATAAGAGTTTTGCAGGTGTTGTTGAGTCTATTAATGGCGATTACCTTGAAGTACTAGATTTAGGGTTCGACAGATTAATGAGTCACAAGGCTTGGGGCATACACCCTAAAAATATTGGCCAAGCCATGGGGCTACATGCCTTGCTTGATCCGCATATTGATTTAGTGGTCCTGACAGGGCCAGCGGGAAGTGGTAAAACATTGCTAGCGTTAGCCGCAGCCTTAGAAATGGTTGTTGAGAAGAACATGTACGATAAGATTATTGTTACTCGAAGTACCCCTGAAATTGCTGAGTCTATTGGTTTCTTACCGGGTACCGAAGAGGAAAAAATGGCGCCTTGGCTCGCGGCGATTACTGATTCATTAGAGGTACTCCATAAAAATGATGAAAACACTAAAGGCTCTATGAGTTACATCATGGAAAAAGCCAATATACAGTTTAAGTCGGTTAATTTTATGCGTGGCCGTAGTATTCAAAATGCCATTGTTATTTTGGATGAGTCACAAAACCTGACAGCATCACAGCTGAAAACCATAATTACGCGCTGCGGCGAGGGCACTAAGTTAATTTGTAGTGGTAACTTGGCACAAATCGATAGCAATTACTTAAGTGCGGTTACTTCTGGTTTAACTTATTTGGTTGAGAAATTTAAAAACTTCTCTGGTAGCGCCACGATAAATCTAGACGGAGTGGTACGTAGTCGCTTGGCAGAGTTTGCTGAAGAGCAGTTGTAATATGGGCTGTTATTAAATTATTAGTTTGTGAATATTTTGATTTTTGTGAGGTTTTAAGGATTTTTTTAATTTTACTAGTCCAGAATTATTCAAATATAATTTTGGACTAATTTTTGTCGAACCGAATATAAAGTGTTGAGAGATACTCACTCTGATACTTATATCATTGAGAGCAAAATCCTTTAAACTTTATTGGTTGAAAATAGTGCAGTCGTACTATTTTGGTGAGGAGTATTATTCTTTTAAGTTAAATGTGCTTCTTTGATAATGTAAATAGCCGAAGCGTAAGTCATTTTAATCGTTTTATCACAACTGCTTGCGTACTTTTTATCGTGTCCAATAAAAATAGCGTGACCTTCAATAGTAGAAGAAATAAATAAAGCTATAGAATCGGCTGTTTCCTTATCTATTTTGGGGTTTATTTGTTGCGCGATTTCTGCATAAATTTTGCGATATTCTTCGTACATATGTTGTACTAGGGCGTCAACATTTTCGTCGTGATTTGATAGAGACCACAATTCAGGAAAGAACCGAGTTGTTTCGAAAGTGGTTAAGTCCTTAACAACATATTGAATAACCTCGTAGAGGTAATCTTCAGGGCATCCTACTGTGTATTTAAGAGATTCTATTGTAAGTAAGTATTCACCAATTACACTCTTTAGCATAGCGTCAAATAATTCATTCTTTGTGGCAAAATAGTGCTGTAAATTCCCAACGGATATACCAACTTTTTTAGCTACTTTGCGAAAAGAGAAGTTTGTATATCCCTCTTCAATAATTAGCATTCTAGTGGTATCAATTATTTTTTTTTGCTTTTCTACCCCAGCTTTATATGAGCCTCTTTTTTGGCCGTTGTTTTTGTTATCTATCATTAATTCAATTGTTATCCGGTTAATTGTTTTACTTAACATTTCATCCTAGTTTACAAGTCTAAATCTATAAAATAGTACAGTTGTATTGTTTTGGCCTAATGTTTGCTATTTGATTTGTGAAAGCGTGCAAAGCATCTTTTGGACTTCACATAAATAAACACACTTGGGGGCGACAAAATGAATAAAAATAATATTGTAGCAGCTCTTAGCTTGCTTATCTCTGGGCAAAGTTTAGCACAGGCTGAACAAGAGCAAGCCTCAGAAGGTGGGGCTGATTCCGTTTTTGAAGCAATAACAGTGGTTGCGCAAAAGCGTACGCAAAGTATACAAGATGTAGGGATTGCAATTACTGCTCTTAATGGTGACCAATTAGAGGCGTTAGGTTTTGACAATGCTCAACAAGTCACAGCAATGGCGCCTGGTGTGCAAACTGTACAACCTAATGGTGAGGCCAATTATTCTATTGGTATACGGGGAGTTACTAATTCAGATTTTACCACTAATGTTGAAAGCCCGGTGGCGTTATACACTGATGAGGTATACATAAGTCAAATGTCAGGCGCAGGTTTTAGTTTGTTTGATTTAGAACGAGTAGAAATACTGCGTGGACCTCAAGGCACTTTATTTGGTCGAAATGCCACTGGCGGTTTGGTGCATTATCTTACAAAAAAGCCAACTTTCTATCTTGATGGATATGCAAAATTAACATTAGGATCTCATAATCAGCGTACGTTAGAAGGAGCTATTAGTAACGAGATAACAGACAAATTAGCAGCTCGCGTATCTATCAACGCCAACTTTGCAGATGGTTATGTTGAAAACCGTTATACAGGTGACAAGCTGAATAACGCCAATGATAAGACTGCTAGGGTACAATTTCTTTATACCCCTACTGATGATGTTGAAGCTTTATTAAATTTTCGCTATTCAGTACAAGATATAGATACTGGTTTCTTTGAAAATGTAAGTTCAATAAGAACAGGGGAGCTAACCCCAGATGAGTTCAATCCAGTTTTAGAATACATAGATAATGACGGCGATGTGTATGCCGGTGACTATGATGACCCAGGCTTTAATGAGCTAGAAACAAACGGGGCAACTGCAACAGTAAAATGGGACATTAATGACGATCTAAAATTTGTTTCTATCACTGATGTATCAAACGTTGATCGGACTTATATTGAAGACAGTGATGCATCGCCTGTCCCCCTGTTTAATTTCT
The DNA here is from genome assembly GCF_004360155.1 of Paraglaciecola marina. Lineage (GTDB taxonomy): Bacteria > Pseudomonadota > Gammaproteobacteria > Enterobacterales > Alteromonadaceae > Paraglaciecola > Paraglaciecola marina. The sequence goes on from NZ_SAIS01000016.1 coordinate 42,413, forward strand.
TTCTGACGACGGATGCTAAACAATTCTCTCAAGAGCTTAGGTTTGAAGGTACTGTAGATGACCTTTTATGGGTTGCCGGCGGATATTATTTAGATTTAGATATTAATGATTCAAATGGGGCCATTAGTGAGCCCTTTATTGGTGGTGGCGGTACCACTGTAGCTGGTAGTGAAGGTGGTTTATACAATCCCTATGTGTCTACCTTAGAGTCTACCTCTGCATTTGCTCAAATAGAATATCCGTTGAGTGAGCAACTTGAGTTAATTGCGGGCCTACGTTTTATTCGAGATGAGAAGTCATTTGATTTTAGCGTTAATGCAGTTGAATTTTTGGATCCTTCGTCAGAACCAGGCTTTGCTAGTGCAGATAATTTAGTTTTACAGGCCGAGTTAGGTGCTTATGAAGATACCCGTGAAGATACTGAGATCGCAGGACGATTACAGTTCAACTGGAAGGTCAATGATAGCACCCTTACTTATGCTAGCTGGAATCGTGGCGTGAAAGGTGGAGGGTACAACGCACCTATCTTTCCTTTAACAGCGCCAAATGGATATGACGACGCCACCTTGTCTTATGAGCCAGAACAATTAGACGCTTATGAGATTGGCTTGAAAATGGATGTAGCTGATTTAGGGCGTTTGAACCTTGCCGCTTATTACTATGATTATGAAGATTATCAAGTATTCAATATCATAGGCTTGGACTCTATCACCATCAACTCCCCAGAATCAACAGCAAGTGGTTTCGAGGCTGAATTTCAAGGGCAATTAACTGAAAACTTTGGTTTGTTATTAGGTGCGGCTTATAACGATGCAGAAGCGACACTTGCTGATGGCGTCACTACAACAAGACCAGTGCAATCACCAGAGTGGAACCTTAATGGTTTACTACGTTATGAGGTCCCTCTTAGTTCAGGTTATATCGCCATTCAAGGTGACTTTGTTTACCGAGATGACGTGAAGTTTTCACTTGTAGAAGCTGAAACTGTCCAACAACAAGCTTACACCCTGTTCAACGCCTCTATTTCTTACACCACTGATGATCAGCTTTGGCAGATAAGGGCTTTTGTTAACAACCTAACCGATGAAGAGTACATAGTTCAAGCATTTGACCTGTCTGGCACTGATGTATTTGGCATGACAGAGCAATACTACGGTAAGCCACGCTGGGCTGGTGTGTCTGTCAAATATAGTTTCATGGACTAATTAATTGTTGCGCACAAGTGTACGTGCCAACACCATTTTAAATAGGAGTGTAATAAATGAATAATAGACTGCTAAAAATAGTATCAGCGTTGGCCTTTGCGAGTTTGTCGTTGTTGGTAAATGCCGAGCTTAAACCAGAGCCTATACCGAGTGTCACTCAGTTACCTGCTGATTACCCCGATTCTTGGATTTTTGCTCACGATGCTAATTTTCATGCATTAATTTCCGGCAAAGTAGCCATTATAGATGTAGCAGCCGACACCAATGAATATAAGGGGTTTGTGGATGCGGCGATGATGGCGAGTTTTGTTGAATCAGAAAAGCGTTCAAAACTTTATGTAGGCGAAACATTTTATTCCCGTGGAACCCAAGGTGATAAAACTGATGTTTTGTCCATTTACGATAAATCCACCTTATTGAAAACCAAAGAGATTATTCTACCTAAGGCTAATCGCGGTCAGATGGTTTCAAGTAAGTATATGATGCAGTTGGTTAATGATGAGAAGTACTTATTATTATTGGCCTTCACGCCTGCTTCTTCTGTGATTGTAATAGACACCAAAACCGAAGAGATCATAAGCGAAATTCCTATTCCGGGTTGTAATTTAATTTACCCAGCAGGTAAGTCTGGTTTTGCTTCTCTGTGTGGTAATGGTGGTCTGAAATCCGTGCAATTCGATGAGAAGGGCGAAGTAATTGTTCGCTACGATATTGATTCATTCTTCAGTGTTGACGACGATCCACTCTTTGATAAGCCGGTTTACATAGGCTCTACCGCATACTTTATGTCATACAAGAGTCGTGTTCAGCCTATCGATATGTCAAAAGATAGGCCAATATTATTACCCGCATGGTCTCTTGTGACGGATGAAGAAATGAAAGAGAACTGGCGTCCGGGTGGTTGGCATTTCGCTGCGTCTGATAACAAGCGACTTCTGTATGTAGTTATGCATAAAAATGGTTATAACGGCAGCCATAAATTTGGTGGAGAAGAAGTCTGGGTATTTAACACCACTACTCATAAAAGAGTTAAGCGTATTATCCTGAAAAACAACGCGTTTTCAATTGAAGTCACAAAATCGAAAACGCCTTTATTAGTCGTCAACAACGTATCCATGACCTTAGATGTATACAGTGTCGACGGTGAATTCCAGCGTAATATTACCGTTAGTGATACAGCTATGCCGATTGTATTGCACAGTGGGAAATAACCATGGAAAACGAACTTCTAAATATTATTAACCTCGCAAGTATTAGTTTTTTACTGACATTGGTACTGGTTACTGCAGTACACAAAATCAAGCAGCCACATAAGTTTAAAAAAATACTCCTAGACTACGAGATTTTACCGGTTCAGTTAACGTTAAAACTAGCCAAGCTAGTACCTTTTGTTGAGTTGGGTGTAATAGCAACGACTATCATTGCTTTTGCTTTATCGCTGCCACTCGTCAGCTTTAGCGTATTACTAGTTTTATACGGCGCATATACCGGCATCATCCTTTTTGCATGGTTGAAAAAACGCTCATTACTGGATTGTGGATGTTCGATGAGCACTTCGGTAGTGGCAGTATCTCCGAAGTACTTATTGGTGCGTAATTTAGCGTTAATGCTGCTGGTTGGGGTGTATTACGTAACGGCACAACAAACGGCTTTTACATTGGGACAATGGCTAGTAGGACTTGCCATATCCTGTTTTGTATTTATCGCATATAGCAGCCTAGAAGGGCTGGTTGAGAATCAAAGTTTAATAAATAAATTGAAGGTGAAACATGACTAATTTACTAATTATTTCAAATATATTGCTGTGGGTGACTGTATTAATTTTCGCTGTCATCATATTTGCTCTTATCCGTCAAATTGGCGTCCTGTATGAGCGTATTGCTCCCGCAGGTGCATTGTCTGTAAACCAACAGTTGAAAGTTGGGCAGGTCGCTCCTGAATTAGATGTTATTAATCAATTGACCCAACAAAGTCTGCATATTGCAGGGACATCGTCGCTGCGTAAAAGCCAGCTTTTATTCTTTGTATCCCCTACTTGTCCCGTTTGTAAATCACTCATTCCTATTGCTAAGTCTATTAGTAAAGATGAGCAAAGTTGGGTTGACTTAATTTTTGCCTCAGACGGAGAAGAGTCAGCCATTTCATCTTTCATCGAGCAACAAAAACTCGAGCAAGCTAACTTCGTTAACTCCGAGTTACTTGGCAAAACATATGGTGTTGCCAAGCTGCCTTATGCCGTCCTGATTGATGAAGATGGTACGTTGCAAGCAATGGGAATTGTTAATTCTCGCGAACACATAGAAAGCTTGTTTAATGTCAAAGAGACTGGTTATGCCAGCCTTCAAGAATATATGCATAAAAACTTTGCTTAAGGAGAGTTAGATGAAATTTTTAGAGAAATTAATTGAGAAAAGCTCTCGAAAAGTAGCCCAGAATACATCTCGTCGGCACCTACTAACTCAGCTTTCCAAAGTCATGATTGGTGTCGCTGCGGTCCCATTATTACCTGTGGCTAGAGCAAGTGAGGGGCCTACAAATGGTTACCCTGGTGTGGGTAAACAAACTTCAGGGCTTGACGGAGATCCGGGCGACCCAACTAGCTGTGATTATTGGCGTTACTGCGCTATTGATGGGTTTTTATGTTCATGTTGCGGTGGAAGTGCCACAAGCTGTCCACCAGGTACAGAAATGTCGCCTATTACTTGGATAGGAACATGTCTGAATCCGGCTGACGGCAAGAACTACATCATTTCTTACAATGACTGTTGTGGTAAGACCAGTTGTGGACGCTGCTTATGTAACCGTAACGAGAACGATAAACCTATGTATCGGCCCCAAGCCAATAATGATATTAATTGGTGTTTAGGAACAAGCAGTTCTGTTTATACATGTTCTACGGGTGTCTTGTTGGGAGTTGCTGTTGATGAATAAGTTTTGCAAGGCATTATCTGTCGTTTTGGTTAATGCACTTGTCTGTGCTTCATTTCAATTGGCGGCACAGCCTACATCTGAGTTGGGGAAACAAACATTTAATACTTGCTCAGTTTGTCATTTACCCACTGGGGAAGGTGTGCCAGGTAGCTTTCCTACCCTAAGAAAAGTGACATTGGTTGCTGAGCAGGAAGGCGGTAAGGAATACCTGATGAGTGTAGTATTACAAGGTTTGAGTGGCCAAATTAAATCAAATGGTGCTACTTACTTTGGATACATGCAGGGGTTCGCCGCTTCTTTTACAGATAAGCAAGTTGCAGCGGTCCTTAATTATGTACTGACAGATCTTGCTGAAGAGAAACTCCAAAAAGAAGACGTTATCTCTGAGTCTGATGTAGCTATTGTCCGTAATAAAATTAAGGAAGGTCATTGGCCTAAAAGTAGTGTGCTCAGAAAAAATTTAGCCATGCCTTAACGGGCTGGTTATTTTCACCAAGAAGAGGTCATAAATGGATAAAATGAAACTGTTTGTTTTAGTTTGGATAGTAATCATATTAAGTTCAATCAGTGTTTGCGGTTTTAGTAACGAATATGCTGACGCGAAGACAAATTACATGCTGCAATGTCAAGGCTGTCATCAAGCAACGGGGACAGGTATGCCTCCTGTTACTCCCGATATTAGCGAATATGGAGAGGACTTTTTAAGTTTTGAAGATGGTCGAGCCTATTGGATAAGTGTTCCTGGCGCATCAAATTCCCCTCTTTCTGATAAAGCACTAGCTGGAGTACTTAATTACATGTCTCACGAGCTACTTGGTCTTGAAAGTGCAGTACTTTTTACTGAGCTAGAGGTAGCTAAGCACAGAGCAACGAAGGTTAGGGATGTTTATGAATTACGGTTAGCGTTAATAACTCAACTTGCTAATAAGTAAACTTTTTGTGGAGAGGTTATATTGTTAGGGCATATGAGTCCTGTGTAACTCGATGACGTTGGCTTTGTTAGCCTGATATAGATTTCGTGTTCTTTACTAGGTAACTGGGGGAGTGGTAGAGCATGACTTGCTGTAGCTGCCACATTATAAAAGGTGGTTGAGAAATTTAAAAACTTTTCAGGCAGTGCCACATTGAATTTAGATGGGGTGGTAAGAAGTAGATTAGCTGAGTTTGCTGAAGAACAATTATAGTTTACCCTACCAAAAATAAAGTCCGTTAACATAGCCAGCTGTGTTCTCGGGCCTTCTAATTGTCATTTTTAATTAATGACATTCACATTTACTCTGTAACGTCTTAAAGGTAATTATATGCGCTTGCGTCACATAGAAGTGTTTCATGCTATATATACAACGGGCTCCATTACAAATGCTGCTAATTTATTAAGTGTATCGCAACCTTCTGTCAGTAAAGTTTTGACCCACGCAGAACTACAGCTTGGTTTTAATTTATTTGAAAGAGTTAAAGGTAGGCTAATTCCAACAGATGAAGCTGAGATACTATTTAACGAAGTGGATAAAATTTATAAGCAAATTCATTCCATAAGAAACTTATCTCATAATATCAAAAAGTCTCAATTTGGTAATATCACTTTGGGCATTACTCCAGCATTGGGGTTTGATGTTATTCCTGATGTGATTGCAAATTATCACCGAGATTTTCCAAATGTAAGTTTTAACATTCAAACTATTCACAACAATGCAGTGATGCAATCTTTAGTAGAGTATAAATGCGACCTAGGAATATTATTTTCGCCGAGCACTATGCCTTCTATTGTCACCACTCCACTAGCTCAGTCTGAGTTAGTGATTGTTTACCCAAAGCAAGTATTCCCTGATTGTCCTGATAAACTAAGCCTTGCCGATGTGAGTAATATGGAATTTATTGATATAAGGGATAGTGGCCCATTAGGTGAGATGTTTTTGGCTCGAATATTAGAAGAAGATATTGAGTTTAAGTCTTCAATTAATGTGCAAACTTATTTTATTGCCGTTCGGCTAGTGGCCCGAGGATTAGGCGTTTGTGTGGTAGACCGTTCCACTGCACAAGGCAACTTAACCGATAACATATCTATCGCTTCATTTGACCCACCACTAACCTTCGACATTAAAGCTGTACATTTAGAAAGCCAAAACAAAACAAAATTAATCGATGAGTTTTTACCTTATTTATTACAAGGTATTTCAAATATTTAAAACGTTTAAACCCACCTATAGCCTTAAGTTATGAGCTACAAAAACTTTGTTACTTTTATTATCAAAGTGCTCCATTACACTGCATGCAAAACTTCAAGCCCTTCTCTTTTTCTTTGGACATTAATATGAAAATTGTTACTCCTTATTTACTATTCATTGGTGATGCAACCGATCAACTTGCTATAAAAATGGCTCGAGGTGTCGCTACTTGGAGGCCTGAGCTATGTATAGGTGAATTCAGTGTAAGTGGTTGCACTGTAACTACTGGCATGGAGCAAATGACAATTCAACAAGGAGCTGAAAATGGCGCTAAATCATTCATTTTGGGGTTCGCTAATAGTGGCGGAGTGCTAGATAAAAAGTGGGTGCCTTATATTTTAGAAGCCATGGACGCAGGTATGGATATTGTGTCTGGCTTACATCAAAAACTAAGTGATATTCCTGAGCTTGTTGAAAAATCACAGCTGACTAAAAGAGCACTTTTAGATATTCGTCATCCTCAACAGAACTTTGCCACTGGCACTGGTGTGAAACGTTCCGGTAAACGTCTACTTACTGTAGGGACAGACTGTTCTGTGGGAAAAATGTACACCTCGTTAAGTATCGAAAAATCAATGCAAAAATTAGGAGTTGATGTTGACTTTCGAGCTACTGGCCAATGCGGAATCTTGATTGCCGGTCAAGGCTTAGCGGTTGATTGCGTGATTTCAGACTTTATTTCTGGCGCTTCAGAGTCACTTTCGCCAGAGAATAGTGCAGACCATTGGGATGTAATTGAAGGGCAAGGATCATTGTCTCACCCTGCTTTTGCGGGCGTAAGTTTGGGGCTGCTACATGGGTCACAACCGGATGCGTTAGTGATATGTCATGCGTTAAATCGTAGTCATATGAGAGGGCTTCCAAGTAGTCAATTCCCGAGTATTGAGACAACCATAGCATTAAACCTGCAAGCCGCTAGATTGACTAATCCAGATGTTAAGGTGGTAGGTCTTGCGGTAAACACATCCAGCGTAAGTGAAGATGAGGGTAAACAAATATGTGCAGAGCTTAGCAAAAAGTTTGACTTACCTTGTGTTGATCCATTACGTGATGGTGCAGATAGTATTGTGCAAGCTTTATTGGTCTAAGTGTTTAAAGTACGACTTCATGGGTGAACATACGTGACGCTAAGTCTCTAGCACTACTAGTGGATATTTCTGAAAGCGGCATATTGGCAGGTCCAGTTGGTTCCATCAAAGTGTAATCAACCCCTTCAATTTCATAGGTTTTTTCTGATGGCCTAAAGGGGAGTTTTATTCCTAGTAGTGCATGGTTGGGGAGATAAACCATTACCATTTTTATATCTGGTAATAGTGCTCGTACCAAACTTCCCATGAGCACACTTTTGCTATCGCAATCTCCTTTATTATTCGCTATGACTGACAATGGGGGCAGGTAACCGGCTCCATTTGAAGTCATGCGGTCTTGAAGTTCGTCATAGGGAATACTTTGAACCCAGCTCAGTAACAAGCTGATGTAATCTCGTGAATCGCTATTCTCAGGCACCATTTCATAAATCGCCTGCGCAATGGGAAGTAGCGAGGCTTTATTTTCATTAATGTATCGCAAATGGTCTGGTTTAACAGCTTCTTGCCCTAAATATGACTGAAAGCGGCTGTAGTAATTATCATTGAGATATTGGTCAAATGCTGATTCTTGGCTTTTTGCCATAGACTGACGCCACTTTCTTAACAGTTTATCAGAGCGACTTTTTACATTTACCTGAATATCTTGACCTGTTTTTTTTATTTGAACCCGAGCCTCTCGTGGGTCAATTTTACGGGCTTCTTTATGTAATTCTATGTATACATATTGTTGTGCTAAGTCAGGAACAAAGCGTTTGTGATTCTTTACATTGAATTGTTTGGAGGCTAGCCTGAAGTTAATTTCAGAAGTTTGTTTTAATTCATCATCCCAGCGATAATGGAACAAAGTTTCAGCCCCATCTTTGGTTTTGCTAAATGCTGTTTGTTTACCATGCAAGGGCATAGAGAGAAATAATATAAGAATAAACAGGCTATTACCTAGTTTGTAAGTATCTTTACACATGTGTATTTTTCTTTGATTTACTGTCCTATAAATATCAGCATAGCAGCTCTCCTAAAATATGTTTGCTAGCCACCTATTAATTTAATCGTGAAAGCTGTGGTCAATTAAGTCTTTGGGGTATACTTGCTTCAACTAAGTTTGGGAGAGAAATAATGCGTGTATGTGGTGTTGAGTTAAGTGGAAATGATGCAAATGTTTGTTTGTTATCATTAGTTGATGAGGTGTTTCAAATTCCCGATTGCCGTGCTCGGAAGTTTACCTTACCTAAAGATGCCATCAGTAAAGATATACGTTACTTCCAAAAATCTTTTGCACAATTAGTAACTGATTATAAAATCGATAAAATTGTCATTCGTCAGCGTCCCATGAAAGGCAAGTTTGCTGGTGGTGCAGTAGGGTTTAAATTAGAAGCGGCATTAGAGTTATTGCAAGATGTAGAAGTAGAAGTCATTAGCCCGGTGGCGATTAAAGAGTCTTTAAAACGTAACCCCGTGCATGTTCCTATGGCAGAAACGGGTTTAAAAATGTTCCAAGAGGTGGCGTTTAATACCGCTTTTGCCTACTTGATGAAAGATAAATATGACTTATAAAAAGTAAGTTCAAAATAGAAAACAAAAACGCCGTTATTTTTGCAAATAACGGCGTTTTTTTATTTTATGTATGAACTAGTTCAATAAAAATAATTGCCTTGCGCCTAGCTTACTTTTCAGCTACTTGCCAAACAGATACAGTACCGCTAATTTCATTACCTATTATAACCAGAGCATTGCCAGTTGGGCTGGTATCAGCGTCTACAAACACCATACCTTCTGGGGCATTGTCACCAATCAAGTCGCCGCCTTCGGTAATATCTCGATTGATGACGTAATCAACAAATTCGGCATTATATGGGTTAGTTATATCGTAAACAAATATGCCTCCCATACGCTCAAGACCGATAAAGGCATAAGTTTTTTCGCCCACCACACCTATTGTTAAAGCTTCTGGTTCTGGCCCTTTGTTAGCAGACCGTGAGTCACCTTCATTTTCATCATTATTATTATTAAAAGCATCACCATGAATAGAAGCTGTGATACGTTCAAAGTCATCGCCCGAGTCAAATACAACTAAGCCATTAGCATCCCATATGGTGAAAGAACGGGCGCCGTAAGCGTATATTGCTTCGTATTCGCCATCGTCATCACTATCACCTAAAGCAGAAGTCACAGTTAAGCGTCCTAGTGGGTAACTTGTGAAGTCGTCATCTTCAGGATCATCACCTGCTATTGTTTCAAGGTTTGAACCAGGGGCATAATCTAAACGTCTAGCTTGGGTTTCATCTGTGTAAGATAAGCAACCGTCATCGTCATCAAAATCTACACCGCCAGCTGATTCACATAGGTCTTCGTCTTGCTCACCGTCAGTGTTTAATGTGTCGAAAAAATACTCTCGTGCATCGCCTTCGTTAGCAGAAACAATGAAAGTCGCGTCTTTCCACTCAAAAGAAGCAATAGTATCTGGCATGTACATGCCATAAACATCCTCATATTGGCCAAAACTAACGGTACCATCTTCCATACCATCTAGTTGATATTGGCTCCAATCTTTAAACCCTAAACCTACAATTTCAACACTGTAATCAGATAAGTCTACTATGGCTAAACCGTTGTTTTCTTGTAAGGCTACGTAGGCAAATTCATTTGTTGCAGTGATATATTCAGGCTCTAAATCTTGCGCAACGCTAATGTCTATTAGGGTACCGTTTATGGTTTCACCCGATGGGTTAGGGAAGTGCATGCCCTGTGCTTCAAGCGCTTCTTGTTGACCATTGAAGTCGGTGAAATCAATTGCAATTGCCGTATCTTCTGGTGTGCTATCTGTGATGGTAATGACAGAAATTGAGCCTTCTGGATCAATGTTATAATCACCGCTAGGCTCACCTTCGTTAGCAACTACAGCTTTTGAGCCATCAGGTGTGAAAGTCACCATGTCGGGTAAGTTACCCACTTCTACAGCTTTCATAAATGCCGGGGCATTAGTGTCAAGGCCGTTATAAAACAATACAAAACCGTTGCTGGCTTTATCGTCTGCAGGCACAGCGATAGCCATTAAATCACCAGATACCGCAACGCTAGTTGGTCCATCTAAATCTATACCATCTTGTGTAGTGGGTAGCACAAGTGCATTAGAGGTCATATTGTTGGCTGTGAGAGGGTTTGAAACCGCTTCAGCTGTAATTGAAGATGCATCGATGACTTCTACTGTAGGCTCATCAGCTGCACTATTGATAGCATAGATAGTATTGGTAGCTGCGTGGTATTGAACGATTTCAGCTGCACCTTCAGGGTCGTTTTCGTTAAGCTGAATACGGCCTACTAGGCTTAATTCTATTCCGGCATTTGCATCGGCACTGTCTGCTCCGTCTACACCATCAGCTCCTGTTTCTCCTTGGGCTCCAGCTACACCATCTGCACCATCATCGCCTTCTAGGGCGCATCCTGTCATTGATAACGTCATCGCTAAGGCGATAGCTGTTTTGCTATAAAATGTTGATATTGTCACTGGCTGTATCCCTATTTAGTTATAAATTTTTTGGTAAGGATATGAAAGTAGGGTGACAGTAACGTGAAGCTGGGATGACGGATTTATTACAATAAAGAGGACTTATAAAAATAGGTTTTGGTTTAATTTAGCCTGCATTGCAGCAGATGGTTGATGTTCTGGATTTATAAACTCAATGAGGTGTGTGGCTCTTTCACAATATAAAATATCTAGGCTAAGGCGGTTATTACCATACAATCCTCGATGGATCATATTGGCGGAAAACACTAACCCATCGCCATACTGTAACGGTAGTGTTTTACCCCTAGATAAGTGTTCTGCATTTGTATGGCCATTTTGTTGCAAGCGCACTTGCAACTCTTCCTCATTATCCCACTGCCTGTGGGAGCCCGGGATTAACTCAATACCAGGCTCATCTCTTAAGGGGATCCTGACGTGTAGTACTTCAGGGCCACTTAATGCGGCTTTTTGCTCTTCAGGTGATAAGTGATATTGAGGATCTCTATGCCAATAATTTGCTTGCTCAGCCGTAACTGGGTCAAAAAATAATTGTGTTCCCATAAACAAAGGGGCAGGGATAATTTGCTGCACAACATTGAGTATTGATGTATCACAAATTAGCTCGAAAAGGCTTAACCTCATTGCATCGTTTAGATATTGCTGCGATGTTAAGCCAGAGCTATTCACAGCTTGCTTGCTGTAAAACTCATAATTGTGCATGCACCACTTATGATGAAAAACATCCACTAGCTCACGTATGGGTGAAAGCTGCCCTTCGACGAATAGCTTAGGTAAGGTTACATAACCATATTCATCAAAGTGCTGTTTATGAGCGGATTTTATCATCTGACCTTAGGGGTTAATGGTATCGCAATTCCTCCACTTTACCCCAAAAAATGCGGTATGAGAAAACTGTATAGGCTAAAATACAAGGTATAACAACTAAGGCTCCGTACAGAATAAATCTAAGTGATTCAGGGGCGCTGGCCGCCTGCCATATGGTTAATTCACCTGGTACCACATAAGGATAAAAGCTGAATGCTAAGCCACAGAAACAAAATATATAGACAACCACAGTAATTAAAAAGGGTAGCCAACATGCGGTGTCATTTTCTAATGGCAACCTGTTCAGTACTAAATAACCTATCGTTAACAGGGTAAAGCAAACAAAAGGGATAAAGGCCACAAAATAAACCAAAGGTGCGCTGGTCCAACGGTCAAATACAAAGGAGTTTATGAGGGGGTTTACGATACACACCGCTAAGATACCCACAAAGCTAATTATCCCGGTTAATTTCGCCCACTTTATGGCACGTAATTGCAGTGAATCTGTGGTTTTCAAAATTAACCAAGTACTGCCTATTAATGCATATGCACAGGTTACGCCGAGTGCACTTAACACAGAAAACAAATTAGCAGCAACTGACGACTCAAACCCCATAACAAAACTACCCAGCATATAGCCTTGACTTAAACTGGCTATAAATGAGCCAAGCTTGAATACTTGGTTCCAGCGATGTTTATTAACTTGAGCTACTTTGGCACGAAAATCAAAGGCTACACCACGTAAAATAAGCCCAATCAACATAATTGCCGTTGGTATGTACAGGCTTTTAAGTATGGCGCTGTGTGCGGTAGGAAAGGCAATTAACAGTAATCCCACGGCCAGTACCAACCATGTTTCATTTGCATCCCAAAATGGTCCAATTGAAGCAATCATTTGATCCGCTTGCTGGTCGTTTTCTAGGGGGAGTAATATTCCAACCCCCAAATCGTATCCATCTAATATGGCATATACAATGACAGATAAAGCCATAAGTCCTGCAAAGATTATTGGCAAATTATGATCGGCAAACATAGTTATGCTCCTTGCTCTGCGAGTTTATTAACTGAATGATTAAACGGTGACTGTATTTCTTCATCAGGTTGCATCTCTTCAATTTCGACGGACTTTCTAGCCATTAAAAATAGGGTATGCAAATAAGCAATTAATAAAACCACATAAACCGACATGTACAGGATAAAACTAAATACCACGTTTTCTGGAGCGATATCGGTGACCGCATCTACGGTTTTGAGTACCCCTGAAACTAGGTAAGGTTGACGTCCAATTTCTGTTACATACCAGCCAGCTAGTGTGGCTATCCAGCCAGAGAAGGTCATGGCTAATAGGGCATAAAGAGGTATTGAACTAAGTTCTTTTTTGCGGATAAGTACAATGCTGCAATACCAGGCTACAACTAACATCAATACACCTATACCTACCATTACTCTAAATCCATAAAATACCGGAGCAACAGGTGGATGCTCACCCTTAAATTCATTTAAGCCTTTAATCTCACCCTCTGGGTCGTGGGTTAATATAAGACTTGCCAGATTAGGGATAGGTAGTTCAAAATGATTGGTACGATTTTTCTCATCAGGAATAGCAAACAATAGTAATGGCACGCCTTTTTCTGTGTCCCATATACCTTCCATTGCAGCTACTTTTTGAGGTTGATGTTCAAGGGTATTTAGCCCATGGGCATCACCAACAAAGATTTGTAGTGGCATCAAGATAGCTGCTGCAAACACTGCTGTTTTTAATGCAAGCCTAGGTGCTTTTTTATGGTCGCCACGTAAAATTCGGTATGCTGACAAACCAGCAATAAGAAATGAAGCCGTTAGCCCAGAAGCAAGTAATACATGCCCTAAGCGATAAGGAAAGGATGGATTAAATACAATTGCCCACCAGTCTACCGCATGTGCTACACCTTCACGCATTTCAAAGCCTGCTGGAGTTTGCATCCAAGAGTTCAGTACAATTATCCAAAACGCTGAAATGGTTGTCCCTAATGCCACAATTAGGATAGAAAGGGTATGCAGCCAATTAGGTACTTTGTGGATCCCAAACAACATTATGCCCAAAAAGGTGGCTTCTAAAAAGAAGGCTGTGAGCACTTCGTAACCGAGTAAGGGGCCAGCAATATTACCCACGGTTTCCATGTAGCCTGGCCAGTTAGTGCCAAACTGAAATGACATGGTAATACCGCTAACCACGCCCATAGCAAAGGTTAAAGCAAATACCTTGACCCAAAAACGGTAGATTCGCATCCATACAGGATGGCCGCTAATGTTAAATCTGAGTTTGAAATAGAATAAGAACCACCCCAAAGCGATACTGATGCTAGGGAATAAAATGTGAAAACTTATGTTGGCTGCAAATTGCAGGCGAGACAACAGGAAGACGTCGTCCATAGGGCACCTTTGTGTTTAATGTGGATGAATTAATTTATGTATTAATACATTTGCTAAGAAACGATTATTCGTTACTTCGCTTTAAGAGCTTTTCTTTGATATCTAGTACTTTTCCGACGCCGGATCCAAGCTTCATTAAGGTATCTAGCTTTTCAGGACTTAAACGTTGTAATTCGCTAGACCACTTTGTCACACCTTCTAGCAAGTCATGTACTTCTTGTAACTTTTCTTGGGCGTAAAGCTCGTTGTCATTGGCGGCAGTGTCGAGCAATATATCTCGTAGCAAAGAAAGTGTGGGGTCTATTTCACGCTTTCTCCGTTCTTCAAATACACGGTTGGCCATGTCCCAAATGCTGCCATTGGTTTGGTAATAATCCTTTCTGTCCCCAGCTTTATGATGAAGTTGTATAAGCTGCCATGATTGTAATTCCTTAATGCCCATACTAACGTTACCCCTTGATATACTTAGGGCTTCGGCTATTTGATTAGCGCTGACGGGATCTTTTGTGATAACAAGTAAGGCGTATATTTGGCCAACGGTTCTGTTAAAGCCCCAACGACTACCCATTTCGCCAAAATGCATAACAAAGGTTTCTATCATAGGAGTCATTTTCATAGCTTTCTCTAATTTCTAAAGTTTCAGTAATTATTGAAACTTTAGATCGAAACTTGATCTAGGTCAAGAATAATCATAGTTTTTGTGATGACAACTAGTTGGTAATTTGGTCGTTTGGGTCTTAAATATGCAACAAGTTCGCTACAAAAAGTGAATGATTTGTGATGAAAAGGATGATTGAGTTATGTAAGAATACCCGCATAATTTGCATTACTTTGGTGTAAAGCAATGATTTATCGAATAATATGTTTGTAACATAAGTGTATTAATTTAATAAATCCTATCCTGAATGGTCTTTTAAACAAAAGTTTAAATAGGTAATCTGGTAATGAAAGTTTTTACGATTGATCATGGTCATACCCGTGTCCGATTAAATTAATAACAAATACAAGTAAAACAGGTAGCTCATGCTCAACAATACAATCCCGCTAACAGGTCAAATAGAAACTGTTCAACAAGCTAAAGAGTTTTTATTAGGCATTACTGCTGAAGGCTATCAAAAGGTATTAAAGCCCCATTTTTCTAGTAGTGCAGGTGCACACATGCGCCACATACTAGATCATTATTTGGCTTTAAAAGATGGCATTGCATCTGGTGTTGTAAATTACAATAAACGTAATAGACATTCTAATGTTGAGTCTTGTATTACAACTGCTTTGTCTAAGTGGGCTGAAATTGAGCTTTGGTTAGAAGAGGTGAGTGAGCTTGATGCTGATCTACCTATCAGTATTATTTGTGAAACCTCTGTGAATGAGACTCAAAACACCCAAACTCAATCAACCTTAGCCAGAGAGCTAGTGTTTGTATCAAGCCATGCCATTCATCATTTTTCATTGCTTGGTGTTATAAACTCTTTACTAGGCAATGGTAGTTTATCTGGATTTGGTGTGGCGCCAAGCACGGCCTCTTATCTTAGGAAGCAGGCCTAATCATCTGTAGGTTTGATATTATTCTGTTGTTGCTACCAAGTTGTAAGGTATAGCATTTATACCTTAAAGGGAGGATAATTAGCGTCATTATATGATTTTTTAGGATCCCCTCTACAATGAGTGATTTACCAGCCTGCCCTGAATGCAATTCAACTTACACCTACGAAGACCGTGATATGTACGTTTGCCCAGAATGTGCTCACGAATGGTCTCAAGCTGGTGAGCAAGATGACGATGCAATACTCATCAAAGACGCCAATGGCGCTTTATTGTCAGATGGCGATAAAGTGACTGTGATTAAAGATTTAAAAATTAAAGGTAGCTCACAGGTTATCAAGATTGGAACTAAAGCCTTAGTCAGAAGAGTATTTGATAAAAAAGACCATGAATTAGACTGCAAAGTGGATGGCATTGGCGAAATGATGGTAACGGCTAAGTTTGTGAAAAAGCAATCCGCTTAAACCTTAGCCAAGCAGTGCGCCACTGCTAAACTCCCAAAGTAAAATATTTTTAAAACTCTAGGGGCTTAATGAATCAACTCGTTAAGCCCCTTGAGTTTTTTTGTAAATGGACTTTTTAACATCATAAATTAAGAAATTGTTTAGCGGAGTCATAGCCACTGAACTGGGAGTGAAAGGAAGATAAGTTGCTACATAGGTAAATCTGAAGTTTCAACTGCTCTAACCCCGCAAGTTTTCATCACTCTTAATAGAGCCAGGGGGACGTTTTTGATGAAAATGGATGAAAGAAGCAGTCCATTTTTAGCTGTGTATTTATACAAGTTTTGTGGTTTTCCTCAAAAGTCAAAAAATGAGGCAAATTGCCTCTTTTCATTACAAATTATGATTAGCGAATAAGCCGGAGAATAACACTTGGTAAAGGCTGGATAAATTTGATACAAATGGTAGAAGGATAAAAAGAGGCAAACTTACGTAGGTTAAAAAGCTAACAAGAGACTATGGCGTCAATAGTTAATTTATGGTCTTTGGCGCTTCCCACATTGTCGAATCTCGTAGCATCGAATTTAAGATAACAACCATCTTTCTAATGCAGGCAATAATAGCCACCTTTTTGGATATTCCTGCTGCTTAATACAGAAAAACACTCTATGGGCTTCGCCAAAAACGTTCATGTTTTCTGTTTAGCTTAGGGTTAGGTCTCCTCGAAGAAAAGTAAAAAGTACCAATTGTTTGCTGTTACTATCTCCTCAAAAAATTGAAAGAACTACAAGATAATCAGTTTTAAAGGTATTTATCATGGAACAAGAAAAAAGCGCACTTATAGTTATTGATTTACAGAATGACTTTACTCTAAAAAATGGCAAAGCTCATGCTTGTACGTCTCAAGCAGATATTACAATTCCTAAAATTAATGAATTAATCAAAAGCTTTGAGAATAAAAATATTGAGGTAGTATATTTTAAAACAGAATGGAAGAGTCTAATTATAAAATTACTTACAAAGAACTCCGTCAAACCAGGAAGTCATGGTGCGGAGTTAGATAAGAGATTAACTAGCTTAAAAAAAAACATATTTGTTAAGAATAATAAAAATATTTTTTCTAACAGGGAATTTGTGGAATTTCTTAAAAAAAATAATATTAATAAATTATATTTATCTGGACTTGCAGTAGAGCATTGTATAAATACTTCATTCAAAGAAGCACAAAATCTCAACATTGACACTGATATTATTAGTGACGCTATTATTAGTTATAAATGTACAGAACTAACCCCTTTGTTAAATAAGTACTTTCCTAGTAAAAATCTAGTGATAAGTAGTAGTCTTAGTTAATTTAATCGCTAGTCTATATATAATAACCTAACAAATTGTTGCATCGGAAAAACTACTCGCTCACGCTCACATTTTTCCGCTGAGCAAAGTGTTATTTAGTCAATGTTTCGAGGTATGATGAAAAAAGAAATCCCAGCTCCAATTATCGCAGTTGTTTCTCAAAACCTTCCCGATATAGAAACGCACGCAAGCCTTGACAATTTGTTCTTATATGCGGATGCCCCTGGCGATCCACCAGAAGGTTCAAAAGCAGTAAAGGTCCAATCGTGGCTTAGAATAATCAATAAAGAATGTGATTATCCGTTAAAGGTACTAGGGAAATTAATTGAGACTCACATGGAGTTACCCGAGCAAGATGAACAAGACCAAATCTTGTGGGGACATAATGTAACTAATCATAAAAAAGAGTTTAAAGAAAAATTATTATCAATTTTTAAACAATGCAATCTTACGTATACTTCTGGAGGGCATTTATCCGATGGTAGTTCCGCGCCAAGTAAAGCTTTATCCGAACTTATTAAAGGACGTGATATTCCATCAATTGATGCTGAATTTAATAGAGCATTGGCTAACGTTAATTCTGAACCAAGAGAAGCCGTTTCAGCTGCATGTAATATATTAGAGTCAATGTTTAAAGTTTACATAGCTGATGAAGGGCTAAGTAAACCACAAAAACAAGACCTACAAAATGTCTGGAAAATCGTCCGCGGTGATTTAGGTTTCGATACTAAATTAGTTCAAGATGATGACCTTAAAAGAGTTCTAAGTGGGATTATGTCAATAGTCGATGGAATTGGTGCATTCCGCACGCATGCAAGTTCTGCTCATGGTGAAGGTCGTAAAGTTTATAACCTTAAGCCAAGGCATGCTCGTTTAGCGATCAACTCCGCGCATACCGTTGCTCTCTTTGTTCTAGAAACTTGGGATGAACGGTGTAAAAAATAGCTAACAAGTTTAAAAAGGGTCAGATCCAATTTAAATGGAATGTGTCATTTTCCCCGTCTACTTAGCCAAGGTATTCAGTACACTTTGGGCTGAAAACTTACCTTAATCCAGACTCTCAGATAATTCTAATATGTCTGCCAATCGTTCACCTAGTGTGCAAGCCTTCACTTAGTTTTAATAGCCAGAGGACACAGGTACTCATCTTTCAGCCAAGCCGTCATGTCTTTTCTTTGTGTTCTCTGTAAAATATAAGCTCAGCATTTCCTTGCTGTTCACAGAGTCGTTTAATTTAGAGCTCAATTAGTCAGCTAGATACAATCTTTTAAGAGGTAATAATGGCCGTTGGTTTTGATTTCGGTACCGCCACATGTTCCGTTGCACACATAGTTAATAATAAGGTTCAGTCCATCCCATTAAATGACGGTGAGGTGTTACTTTCATCTACCTTGTGTGCGCCTAATAGAGAATCTGTCACTGAATATCTATATCGACACCTAAACATTTTACCTATCAGTAATGTGGGTAAAACCTTGCTACAAAGTTCGATTAATACCAATAAAAGAGAAGGCATAGATTTGGTGCCTGATGATATTCGTTTTGGGAAGCAAGCCACGGCTTTGTATTTAGAGGACCCAACTGATTATTACTATGTGAAATCACCAAAGTCATTTTTAGGCTTGTTGGGCTTAGATGAAATTCGTTACACCATATTTGAAGATATTGTGTGTGCCATGATGGCCAATATAAAGCAAAAAGTTGAAGCGTCATTAAATAAACAGGTAGATGAAACGGTAATAGGCCGGCCAATTAATTTCCATAATAAAGGTGGCGAGCAAGCTAACATTCAGGCTGAGGATATTTTACGCCGAGCCGCCACCAGAGCTGGGTTTAAGCATATCGAATTTCAGTTTGAGCCAGTGGCTGCAGGGTTAGAATATGAAGCGAGTCTAACTTCTGACAAAAATGTACTGGTGGTGGATATTGGTGGCGGTACCTCAGATTGCTCTCTTATACGCATGGGGCCTAGTTGGGTAGGCAAAGAGCAACGTGCGGAATCTTTGTTAGGACATGCAGGCAGTTTTGTTGGTGGGAATGACTTAGATATCCACCTAGCTAGCAAAAGCTTTATGCAAGAATTTGGTAAAGACACCGAGGCTAAATCTGGCTTACCTATGCCCAATATGCCATTTTGGGAATGTATTGCTATTAACGATGTGATTGCCCAAAAAACCTTTTATTCACGGGCTAATTATCGAGAGCTGAAGAGTATGCAGTCTTCGGCTAAGCAGCCAGATAAGCTAGCTAGATTGATAGAGGTGTACGACAATACCCTAGGTCACAGCATTGTAGCTGAGGCAGAAAGAACAAAAGTTGCCTTGTCTAGCAAGGATAGTTTTACCGCGAATTTGCAGCTTGCTTCTGAGAATATCGCTATTCCGGTTTCTGCCCAGCAGCTAGAAAAATCCATATACCGCCCAGTGCTTAAAATCCAAAAACTAGTGCAAGAGACTCTCGCTCAAACGCATGTACAGCCGGATGAGATATTTATCACAGGTGGTTCTGCCCGTTCCCCGCTTTTAAGAGCAGCGATAAAATCTGTGGTGGGTAACATACCTATTGCCAATGGGGATTACGAAGGGTCGGTTACCTCTGGTTTAGCAAGATGGGCTGATTTGTGTTTTAAGTGATGCACCACATTTTATATGGGTACCTAATGAGCTTTGCTATGGCCTATGAAGTGGTGGCGTAAACTCATTAGCATTAAAGGTGGGACAAGGCCAGTACACCTAGCTGTAATGAAACTTAAATCCTTATGTGTTAAAAACAAGTAGGGTTTTTGATTTTACTCATTCTTGGAAAGTACTATGCCTGCCACTTACCAACATATTTTAGGTAGCAAAGTCTATCACTTCAAAAGTTTAGCTGAGTTGATGGCAAAGGCGACACCTGCTCGCTCTGGAGACCGTTTAGCTGGTGTGGCAGCGGCTACCGACGAAGAGCGTGTTGTTGCGCAAATGACATTAGCTGAGGTACCACTCAAGACATTCTTAAATGATGTTTTAGTACCCTATGAGCTAGATGAGGTGACTCGTTTGATTATTGACGAGCATGACAGCGTGGCTTTTCAGGCTATCTCACACTTAACTGTCGGCGACTTTCGTAATTGGCTACTTAGCGATAATGTAGGTACTGCTGAGTTACGTAATGTATCCCAAGGTATTACTCCCGAAATGGCAGCAGCGGTGAGTAAAATCATGCGTAACCAAGATCTCATCTTAGTGGCTAAAAAATGCCAAGTTACCAGTGCTTTTCGAAACACTATCGGTCTATCAGGTAGGTTATCAACCCGCCTGCAGCCCAATCACCCTACTGATGACATCAACGGTATTGCTGCGAGTATTTTAGACGGCTTGTTGTATGGTAGCGGTGATGCGGTAATGGGTATAAACCCCGCCACCGATAATGTGCAGCAAGCCATTAAGTTAATGCATTTAATGGATGAGGTGATCCAGAAATACCAAATACCTACCCAGTCTTGTGTTTTAACTCATGTCACGAATACCATTGAAGCCATAGAGGCCGGCGCTCCTGTTGATTTAGTGTTCCAATCTATTGGTGGCACTCAAGCTACTAATACTAGTTTTGGCGTGGATTTATCGCTACTTGCTGAAGCGCAGCAGGCAGCCCTGTCGTTAGATCGTGGCACTGTTGGGCAAAATGTTATGTATTTTGAAACCGGGCAGGGCAGCGCTTTATCTGCCAATGCTCATTTTGGAATAGACCAACAAAGCTGCGAAGCCCGTGCTTATGCTGTAGCAAGAAAGTTTAATCCTTTATTGGTCAATACAGTGGTGGGGTTTATAGGGCCTGAGTATTTGTTTGATGGCAAAGAGATTATTCGTGCAGGTTTAGAAGACCACTTTTGCGGTAAATTGTTAGGTTTACCTATGGGCTGTGATGTGTGTTACACCAATCATGCTGAAGCCGATCAAAATGATATGGATAATCTATTAACCTTACTTGGGGTCGCGGGTTGTTCGTTTATTATGGGGGTCCCCGGTGCTGATGACATCATGCTTAACTACCAAACCACCTCTTTTCATGATGCTTTGTATGCGAGAAGCGTGTTGGGATTAAAGCCTGCGCCAGAGTTTGAAGTGTGGTTACATAAAATGAATATATTTACTGATGAAAAACGCCCCTCCTTAACTTCATCTATACCTGACTCTTTTGCCCATAGTTTGGCGCCATTCTCAGGCTCTGGTGTTTAAGGATTAATCATGACAGATAAAAAATCACACAAGGCTAACGTATTAGAGGACGTTGAACTTAGCGCTTCAGAATTAGTTACTCACAACCCTTGGCGCATTCTACAAAACTTTACCGATGCTCGTATCGGTTTAGGTCGAGCCGGTATTAGTTTACCAACTAATGAATTACTGGCTTTTCAATTAGCACACGCACAGGCCCGAGATGCGGTGCATTTACCATTAGATGTGCAAACTTTAGCTGATGATATACGGAGTTTGAGTCTGCCAGTTGTGCCGCAATCACCTATCATTTTGCATAGCCTTGCAGAAAACCGAGTTACCTATTTACAGCGTCCTGACCTTGGCCGCAGGCTTAATGAGGTGTCTCAGCAGCAAATTATTAAGCTGCAACAATCTGGTGAAGTTAGCTGCAAAGAGTATGACTTGGCTATTGTGGTTGTGGATGGTTTGTCATCTTGTGCCATTCAAGATAATGCTGCTGCACTTATTAACGCCCTCGCCAATGAATTGCGTGATGACAGCAATAGGCTAGGTCAAGATTGGCGACTAGCCCCCATAACTATAGTTCAGCAGGGACGGGTAGCTGTTGGTGACGAGGTGGCCTCTTTGTTAAATGCTAATGCTGTTTTAGTGCTGGTGGGTGAAAGGCCTGGACTGAGCTCTCCAGACAGCCTAGGTATGTATTTAACCTGGGCACCAAAACTGGGCTTAACGGATGTATCTCGCAATTGTATTTCTAATGTAAGACCAGCAGGTATGAGCTTTATGGAGGCAAGTCATAAAGCCATGTACCTATTGCGAGAGTCCAGAGACAAAAAGATTTCTGGAGTGGCGTTAAAAGACCGAACTAACACCCATGATACTGATCAGGTCACGAGCTCCGCAAATTTTCTGTTAGCTAAGCCGTAGTTTTCAATAACTTATTCTGACGCTAAATACTCTTTGTAGTCTTCGGCCAAATAAAGCTTTAATAGTTTTTCTGGCGCTGAGGGTAAGTCAACACTCAATAACAAGCCTGGCGTATCATTGAAGCTTCTATCAACACCTAAGCTATGGAACACAGCCCCAAGCTTATTGTAATGCTTTAATAAAACAGGTACATCTTTGCCATCTGGCTCTACTGTTTTTAATAGCGAAGTAATGTGATCTTTAAGACCATACTTTTTAGCAAAGTCTGCAAACTCTGGGTGAAAGTTGTAGGTGTATGGGTATCTGCGAGCCACGTTATTTGTAGTGGTTACCATTGCCTGTTCGATGACAGCGACACTGCGCATATCGTATAATTTGCTAATGGATACTGTTCCATACAAAGTGCGATACTTAGGGTATTTACAAACATAAGCGCCTATACCTCTCCAAAGTAAAAATAACCCTTGAAAGCTTCGTTGATATTCTGGAATAAGGAAAGAGCGCCCCATTTCTAAACATGGCTTTTGACGGTTTACAAACTCGGGTCCAAAATCAAACATTCGATTTAGGTATAGGTTTTCAAGGTTACCGTCTGCCAGTAGCTTGTCTGTTTGCCCCATTCGATAGGCACCAATAATTTGCCCTGTGTCTTTTTTAGTAACAAAAAGCTGGATATAGGTTGCATCAAACTTGTCGGTATCTCTTGGCTCTCCACTGCCTTCGTTATGCTCTCGAAATACTAGCTCTCGTAAACGCGCTATTTCATCTACTGTTTTTGGGAGCTGATTTTGATAACCAAAATATACAGAGAAGTCTTTGTGATCAAATAGATGCTGTTCAGCTGGTAATGCTGCTAGTTCGGCTTGAATTTCGTGGTATGGGATTTCATCTGCTAGGGGCTGCATGTCGGTAACTGGATCGGCAGGCCAAGACTTTTGATATTCAGGTGAAATTAGGTAACTTTGGGCTCTTAATAGCTCTGTACGACATATTAGATCCGAATCTTTAGCGTAGTGCTTTTCTTCTATGGGAAAGCCAGCTGTGACTTTAATTTTTGCGTTTTGCTTATTTGTTAGTTCGCGAGCTAACATAAGAAGTCGTAAACGGTAATAAATTCTGCCTAATCGGTAAAAAAGAGGGCTGTTTAAGCCACTTACAAATACAGGAACATAAGGCGCATTTGCTCGGCTGGCAATACTGGCAACAATTCTATTCCAACTGTGATCTGCTATTCGTTTTCTATCTTTATGGTAATAACTGACTCGACCCGCTGGAAAAAGGAGTAGCGCACCTCCTGATTTTACATGCTTTAAGCATTGGCGAATTGATGGCGCATTCTTAGGGTCTTTTTCTGATAGCGGATTAGTAAAAATGAAGTAGTCTTGTAATTCAGGAAATATTTTTAGCCCTTGATTCGCCATGACTTTAATGTCGGGGCGAACTTGCTCAATAGCCCAGGCTAAAATAACCCCTTCAATTCCACCAAAGGGGTGATTGCTAGCAATCACAACAGGCCCTTCTTTGGGGATCTTGTCTTGAAGATCTGCTATTCCCTCTAGTTGAATATTCAGCGTATCCAATAGACCTTTAGCAAAAGTAGTTCTATCCACCCCTTGAAGGCGGCTTTTTATATAAAGCTCGTTTAATTGGGAAATACCTAAAGCTTTATCTAGGGTTTTGACGATAATTGTTTTGGGTGGGTTTAATTTATCTTTGGGGATAAGATTAAGCAGGCTAATGGCTGCAGGCATAACACCAGCTCCATAATTGATAGTGATTATAATTCGCATATTTTGCTTTAATTTACTTTAAAAATCAGCAATTTATTCTAACTTCAGGTGGCTTTATATTTATCTTTCTTTTTTTATACAAAAAAGACTCGATTACCAACGGTTTTGAGCGGCAAATTAAGGCATAATGGCTGGATTAATTGAAGCGCTATTTATTTTAGGTAACCCCATGCAAAAACTTACGATTACCACCCCAGACGATTGGCATCTACATTTTAGAGATGACGATATGTTAGGCGAAACTGTGCCTGCTACCGCTAGGTGTTTTGCAAGGGCGATTGTGATGCCTAATATAGTGCCGCCAGTTGTTAATGCTAAATTGGCTTTGGAATATAAACAAAGAATTTTAGCTGCTCGTACCCAAGGTAGTACTTTTGAGCCTTTGATGACCTTGTATTTGACTAACCAAACGTCAAAACAAGACATCATTGATGCCAAAGAGGCTGGGGTTGTTGCAGCAAAATTGTATCCTGCTGGGGCAACCACAAATTCAGCACAAGCGGTTAAAGGTATAGAGGCCTTGTATCCAGTGTTTGAAGAAATGCAAAAACAAGGACTGTTGCTGCTTATTCATGGTGAAGTAACAGAAAGCCATATAGATATTTTTGACCGTGAAAAAGTATTTATTGATAAATATATGAGCAAGATAGTTGATGATTTTCCTGCTTTAAAAGTTGTGTTTGAGCACATCACAACAGGAGATGCTGCTGAATTTGTTTCAGCTGGCTCTGATAATCTAGCAGCAACCATCACGCCACAACATTTATTATTAAACCGCAATGATTTACTCGTGGGAGGCGTCAAACCTCATAATTATTGCTTGCCGGTTTTGAAGCGAGGGACCCATCAGCAAGCATTACGTCAAGCAGTCGCCAGCGGTTCCTCTAAGTTTTTCTTAGGCACAGATTCAGCTCCTCACGCTAGGCATGCTAAAGAAAATGCCTGTGGTTGCGCGGGTTGTTACAGCGCTTGGAGTGCGTTAGAGCTTTACGCACAAGTATTTGATGAGTTAGATGTACTAGATAAACTTGAAGGGTTTGCTAGCTTCCATGGTGCAGATTTCTACGGTTTACCTCGCAACACAACTAAAGTGACACTAGTGAAAGAGGCTTGGTCAGTGCCTGACACTGTGACGTTACCCAATGGCGAAGCGATTGTGCCTTTCTTTGCGGGTCAATCTGTAGCTTGGAAATTAAGTTAGATTTTTCTTAGTACTAACCATTAAACTAATTTATTAACAAGCCAGACGTTATTTTAGGCCAAACTTACATCAAAACATCAGGGAGATAACAGTTGAATTTAGCAATAATATTGCAGTACATATTCAGCAGAAATGGATATGAGTAAATATATTCTCCGAGTTCGTAGTTGGGCATTAGTTTACAGCATTTTAGCAATGTTGAGTGCTGTTGATGTGTTTGCTAGCAGTAACGAAAATGTCTTTAAAGTGGGGGTTCTTCATGCTCAAGAGCCTCCTTTTGTGTACTTTAATCCTAGTGATGAACATTATTTAGGCATTTTGATAGATTTGTCTGAAGAGCTTGGCAGGCGCATGGGGTTAGAAGTTGAATTTATTTCTACACCCAGAAATAAACTAGAAGCCAATATCTTAAACGGTACTTACAACGCCACTTTTTTAGCTAAGAGTTGGGTGTCGATCCCAGAGAAGGTATTATTTAGTGAGTATTTCTATGTCTACGCTGAATATTTATACTCTACCCATCCTTTTGAAAGCACAGGCTCTTTAAGTAATTGGGTTGAAGGTAGAACTGTGTGTACAAGAGATAACTTTGTACACCCTGTTATTGAACCTTTTATGGAGCAAAAAACATTAAAAAGACTTAATGTTTCCTTAGGTGCACCTATTATCAGAATTATGATGAAAGACAGATGTGATCTAGCTTTGGTTGATGATTTTAGAAAGGAATGGTTACGAAATAATATTGCTGATATGAATGTTTTGTATCGTACGCCAGACTATGTCGCACAGGAATATATTTCGCTTATGTTAAGTAAGGATTGGCTACAAAAACTGCCTGAATTTAATTTGCATATAAGTGACATGAAACAGTCTGGTGTGGTCGATGAGATTGTTAAACGACACTCTACTCGAAAGTTAACCTGGCTTGCCCCCCAATAAGTAAGTGGCCACTACTGTTAATTAAAATGATAGTTTGATATGAATATTTATGAGTTGTTCTTTAAGCTCTATTTGCTTCCCATATGTACGTATCAATTTAGCCTTTTAAGACATTAACCATTTAACTATGAGAGAGTATTATGAGCAACTTAGTTACATGCTACATAGAGAACCATATAGCCACAATCACACTTCAGAATGGCAAAGTGAATGCCATTTCACACCAAGTTATTGATGAGTTAAATCAAGCATTAGATCAAGCCGAACAAGATAAAGCTGTAGTTTTATTAACGGGGCAGCCGGGTATGTTATCTGGCGGATATGATTTAAAAGTCATGGGTGAGAGTATGGAAGCTGCCATGGCTTTAGTCGCTAAAGGCTCTAGCCTCACAAGACGCATGTTGTCTTTTCCGTTTCCTGTTTTGGTAGCGTGCAGTGGCCATGCAGTAGCTAAAGGAGCATTCTTATTATTAGCTGCTGACTACCGTATTGGAGTAGAAGGTCCGTTTAAAATTGGCTTAAATGAGGTGGCTATTGGTATGACTATGCATCATGCTGGGGTAGAATTAGCGAGAGGCCGGTTAGCGCCAGTATTTTTTAATAGGTCTGTAATTTTAGCCGAAATGGTATCTCCTCAAGAAGCTGTGACAGCAGGGTTTTTAGATAAAGTGGTTGCGCAGCAGGAGCTGCTACCTACTGCTAATGCTATCGCACAGGCTATGACTAAACTAGATATGAAGGCCCACTACCAAACTAAATTGAAAGCCCGTGCAGAATTACTGCAAGTGCTAGATGAAAGTATTGAAAAAGATCGCCACAGCAGTTTGTAATTGAAAACTGTGTAACCAAAGAGAATATTTTGAATAAAGAATTTGCTTCACTAGGCTTAAATAATGCCTTACTAGATAACTTAGAAACCATGGGTTTCAAAGAGATGACTGATATACAGGCAATGAGCTTACCAGCCATCATAGAAGGTAAAGATGTGGTAGCTAAAGCGAAAACTGGGAGCGGTAAAACCGCTGCCTTCGGCTTAGGCTTGTTACATAATCTTAAGGTGAAGCGGTTTAGAGTCCAAGCTTTGGTGATGTGCCCTACACGAGAACTGGCTGAACAGGTAGCGTTAGAGATCCGTAAGCTGGGACGTGGTATTCATAATATCAAAGTGCTCACTTTATGCGGCGGTACTCCTATGGGCCCCCAGATAGGCTCGTTAGAACATGGAGCGCATATTATTGTGGGCACACCTGGGCGAATTATGGATCACCTTTTTCGCCAGCGTTTGGATTTGAGTGAAGTGAACACGCTGGTGCTTGATGAAGCCGACCGTATGTTAGATATGGGATTTGAAGTTGAAATGGCAAAGGTCATTGATGCTGTTCCCCTTGATAGGCAAACATTATTATTTTCAGCTACTTATCCAGATACAATTGCGCAAATTAGTCAAGATGTGCAGCGTAACCCCGTTGAGGTAAGTGTTGAGGCGACTCATGAAACTAGCAAAATTGAACAGCTATTTTTTGAAGTAGAAGAAGCTCATAGAACAAAAGCGGTGGCCGCCATGTTGAGTCATTATCAACCAGAGTCAGCGATCATTTTTTGCAATACCAAAATTGCTTGCCAAGAAGTGTATGATGAACTTAGGGAGCTGGGGGTATCAGCCCTTGCTCTGCATGGTGATTTAGAACAACGAGAGCGTACCCAAGTTCTAACTCGTTTTGCTAATCGAAGTGTATCTGTATTAATTGCGACCGATGTGGCATCTCGAGGTTTAGATATAAAAGAAGTGAACGCGGTAATAAGTTACCAAGTTACGCCAGACCCTGAAGTGCACATTCACCGTATTGGCCGAACGGGGAGGGCAGATGCGAAAGGTTTAGCATTAACTATATGTTCGCCCAAAGAAGTACATCGAGCCAATGCTATCGAGGATTATCAAAAATCTAAAATCAAATGGACGGGCATTCAGGCTTTGCGTTTTCATGCTAATCGGTTGATCCAACCCGAATACGAAACCATTTGCATTGATGGTGGTAAAAAGAGCAAACTTCGCCCAGGTGATATTATAGGAGCCTTGACTAAAGACGCTGACATTGTGTTTGATGATATTGGTAAAATCAATGTTACCGCAATGCACACATATGTCGCGGTGAAAACTCGTAGTGTAAAGCGTGCATTAAAACAATTTAATGAAGGGAAGTTAAAAGGCCGTAAGTTTAAAGCAAGGAAGTTATCTTAGGCACCACGACTTTGCGTGATTCAGTGAGCATGAAATAGCAGGGGAAATAAAATTTAATACAACGGAAGTTGATATTGGGCCAGAGGTGTAGACCTGAAATGAATAGTGTAACCCTGCACTGTCGGATAAATGTCGTGTTAAGTTCCTAAC
Source organism: Paraglaciecola marina (assembly GCF_004360155.1). Taxonomy (GTDB): domain Bacteria; phylum Pseudomonadota; class Gammaproteobacteria; order Enterobacterales; family Alteromonadaceae; genus Paraglaciecola; species Paraglaciecola marina. The sequence continues at coordinate 71,384 of NZ_SAIS01000016.1, forward strand.
CGACACCATTAAAATAGACGAATACTAGTGACTCTTAAGCACATAGGTGGATTTAATGATTCTTAAAGAACTACGTCTTAGCCGCTACCTTTCGCAAGAGCAATTGGCTCAAATGTCTGGTTTAAATGTTAGAACTATTCAGCGTATTGAATGTGGTCATAATGCTAGCCTAGAGAGTCTTAAATGTATCGCTGCTGCGCTTGATGTTGATATATCAACCTTGGACCAGGAGACGTTTATGATAGACAAGAATTCAGATAATTGGCAAAAATTACCAATGATATTGAAGTGTTGGTTTATTTTTAATTTTTTACAAACTAGACCTAATAGGAAATCAGCTTCTCGAGTGGAAGGTATTGGACACTTTAGCGGTTTCACGTTTTGCTGTTTAGGCTTTATAAATGAGGCTGCTTTGGTTGGAGGTTTGTTCATGCTCACTACGGCTTATCTTTACCATTGGCTGAAACTACAAGGGGACAAGTACGGTATTTGGTATGATCATGAGCCGGCTAAACGCTGCCAACAGAAGATGTAAAAACAAGGTGTGAGTAAGCTATTAAAAAACGGAGCCAATTGGCTCCGTTGTTATTTTTCACTAAACATTAGTTGGGTGATCACCAAATTTTTACTCGCTCTTCTGGAGCAAGATAAAGGGCGTCGGTTTCTTTTACGTTAAAGGCTTCGTAAAATTCTGGAACATTAGGTACCGAACCATTTGCTCTGAATGGGCTAGGTGAGTGTGGGTCGGTTTCGATTTGATTTCGGAGAGCTTCGTCGCGATATTTATTGGCCCAAATTTGACCAAACCCTAAAAATACCCTTTGGTCACCAGTAAATCCGTCTAAGACTGATGCTTCTTTTCCTTCAAGAGACAAGTGATAGGCTTTAAGAGCAATACTAATTCCGCCTAAATCACCAATATTTTCGCCTAAGGTAAATTCACCATTTACATGTAATCCTTCTAAAGCTTCAAAGCTGTCATATTGAGCAATGAGTTTGGCGGTACGGGCTTTAAACTCGGCCTTATCTTTATCTGTCCACCAATCTCTAAGCACGCCGTCTCCGTCAAAAGTGCTACCTGAATCATCAAAACCATGACCGATTTCATGACCTATAACGGCTCCTATTCCACCATAATTCACGGCGTCTTCAGCGTCCATATTAAAAAACGGAGGTTGTAGAATTGCTGCTGGGAACACAATTTCATTCATCGGAGGGTTGTAATAGGCGTTTACGGTTTGTGGGTTCATACCCCACTCGTGTTTCTGTACTGGGCCGCCTTGTTTATCGAGCATTTGTTTATATTGGGCTTCTGCTGAGCGTTGTAAGTTACCAAACAAATCTTCTTTATCTACAGTTAATAGTGAATAATCTCGCCACTTATCAGGGTAACCAATTTTGGGCGTGAATTTAGAAAGCTTGTCTAAAGCTTGAACCTTAGTTTCTTCAGACATCCAATCTAAATCTTTAATGCTGATTTCGTAGGCTTTTAGTAAGTTATTAACCATTTCTAGCATTCGTTCTTTCGCTTCAGGAGGAAAATGTTGTTTTACATACACCTTACCTATTATTTCTCCTACTGTACCGTTCACTAATGATACTGCCCGCCTCCATTGGGGGAGTTGCTCTTCAACGCCACGCAAAACTTTGCTATAGAATTCAAAATTGGCTTGGTCGAGTTCAGATGTTAGACGGGAAGCAGAAGCGTTAATGAGCCCCCATTGTAAAAATATCTTCCAGTTATCTATGCTGGTTGTTGGAATAATTTGGCCTAATGCCTTCATGTAATCTAGTTGGGTAACCACTAAACCGTCTAGGGTCGATAATTGTGCTTCTTTTAGATATTCGTCCCAATTAAAGTTAGGCATTAACTCAGCTAATTCTGTTTGCGATAATTTGTTGTAGAGAGCTACCATGTTTCTGGTTTGTTCTTTCTTCATATGTTGTTTAGCTAGGGTACTTTCTAGTTCCATAATTAAATCAGCATTAGATTCAGCGTTATTGAGGCCAGCTAAATTAAACATTTTAGCGATATGTTTAACGTAGGCCTCTCGGATAGTTTGATTAGCTTCACCTTCTTTGAAATAAAATTCCCGATCTGGCAAACCTAATCCACTTTGCCAGCTATGTATCATGTAACTATCGGGCTTTTTGAAGTCGACATATTGGCCAATAATAAATGGTGTTCCCAGTCCATATTTGCTTGCTCGAGCAAAATAAATCGCTAAATCATCGTAGTTTTCAATAGCTGAAATACGCTCTAATTCAGGTTTTATGGGGGTTGTTCCTAAAGCGTTACGCTTTTCCATATTCATATAAGAGCTATACAGGCCCCCAACTTTTTGTTCATCACTTCCTTCAGTAAAGTCACCTTCAGCAGAAGAGCGAATAATATCCATCACATCTTCTTGAGCTTCATCTCTGAGGACTGAGAAGCCGCCATAATTAGACTTGTCTGCGGGAATTTTTGTTGTTTTCAGCCAATTACCATTGACGTATTTGAAAAAATCATCACCAGGTCTAATTGTTAAGTCCATATTGTCTAACATTATTCCTGATATTTTTGGCGAGCTTATTTGGGCGGAGACCGAATTTGTTGTGTGAGGCTGTTTTACAACATTTTGAGCAGGGCTGCAGGCATTTAATGTAATGACACAGGTTATTAAAATTAATTTCGAATATTTCAATGTAGCTTCCTTGTAAGTTGTACGAAATTTGTACCTTGACGGATTAAGTTCAAAAATAACTTATTGCCAAGTTGTATTATTTTATTGGTGATTTATCTAAGTAGAGAGTGGCTGATCAGCTACAACTCTATTTCTGCCGTCATTTTTACCTAGGTAAAGGTTTTTATCGGCGCGATTTATACAGGCATCTAGCTCTTCACCTGTATAAATTTGACTTACTCCTATGGTAATAGAAACACAGATTTCTTGTTCTTCGTATTCCACTATATTTTTAGCCACGGCTAGTCGGATTTTCTCAGCGATTTGTGCTCCTTGTTTAGTATCTGTATCTACTATCATCATGATGAATTCCTCTCCGCCCCAGCGAGCTAGAAAATCTTGCTGTCTAATGTGGCTTTGCATAACTTGGGCTGTTTCAATGAGCACTTTGTCACCGCATGTATGTCCGTTAACATCATTTACCTGTTTAAAATAATCAATGTCAATTAGCAAAATACAAAATGGTTCTCCACCTCGTTTAAACCGTGATAACTCTTGTAAGGCGTTATTTCTAAAATCCCTGCGGTTTCTTAGGCCAGTTAAATCATCGATAGTTGATAACCTTAGTAGCTTTTTATTCATAGCCTCTAACTCAGCAGTTCGTTCTTCTACCTGAATAGACAATAGGTCTGAGCGTTTCTTCAATGCATAAACTCTTCTTCGATAAAAGCCAATCAACAAAGTTACAATTATGCTTATCCAAAGTACTTTTGCCCAAGTAGTCAGCCACCATGGTGGAATAACTGTAATGGTTATTTCACCAACTTGGTCACTCCAGATTCCATCCTTGTTGGTTCCCTTAACTATTAATGTATAACTACCGGCATCTAGGTTTGTATATGTTGCAACTCTATTTGTAGAGCTTGTTGTATTCCAAGTTGTATCAAACCCATTTAATTTATATTTGTATTGATTAAACGTAGGAGCGGATAGGTCAAGTGCACTAAATTCAATACTAAATACAAGGTCTTCAGGTTGTAATACTATTTCTTTAGCCTGATATATAGGAAGCTGATGAGTGGAGGGCTCGTTTTGAGTATTGGCACTTCGATTGCCTAATATTGATAATTTAGTGAATACAATAGCAGGGCTCCACTTTGATTGAGAAGCGTCTTCTGGACTAAAATAGGTGAGACCCACAGGGCTTCCAAAAAATATTTTTGAATCTATATTAGTTAAACTGTGATTGATGTAATACCCTTCTATTTTTACACCATGACTATCGTTAAAGTATTCTGGATTTTCTAAACTTGGGCCTAGTTTAGCTATTCCTTCAATGGTGCTGGCCCAAAGGTTTCCCTTGCTGTCTTCCTCTATTCCGCCTATCGCTAGAGTAGATAAGTGTGATCCCGGGGCGACTTGTTGAAATATAAAGTCATCTGTTTTTTCATCATAACTTAACTTTAGAATGCCAGAGCCTTGAGCTCCTAGCCAATAGTGTTGTCCATTTTTTGATTTCGAAATCCAAGTAACTATACGGGGACTGCGATTGGCTGGGGACCTGTTAGCTGCATACAAATCTAGGACTTCTCCAGTGTGTTTATTTATCCTTAGCAACCCTTCCATTGTGCCGACCCAGACAAAGCCATCAGCATCTAATAAAATTTTAGTAACACTTCCCATTGGCCACTGTTTTTTTATTTTGTGACTTTTTCCATCTACATAAATTAAACCGTTATTAAAGCCCCCTAGCCAAAGGTCTCCTATTTCGTCTGCGGTTAAAGTGTAAATTCTCGCTCCCTGAATAGTTTCAGCGTGCTTTAAATACTTCTGGTTTTTCTTAAGGTAAGCTAACCCAGACCTTGTGCCAATCCAGATTGTATCTGAGGATTCGGAGTAGGCTAAAGATGAGATCATGTTTGACTCTAAAAATTCTACGTTATTTTGTTTATTTTCAAATGTCCAAGGGCCAGCGATTTGTCCAGACATATCTCTTTTCCATAAACCTTCTGGGGTTCCAAACCAAACATTGCCTTGGTTGTCCTTTGTCATTCCTCTGGTTGATTTATCATTACCAGCAAGTAGGGTTTTAAATTGTAAACTGCTAGGGTCAAACTTAGAAAACCCCGATCGCCATGTTCCTTGCCAAATCAATCCTGATTGGCTTTCAAAGGTACGACTCATTTGATGGCCACTAAGTAAGTTATTTTTTTCTTTCTTGTGGTTCAGATTTATGATTTCAGCATTGTTCTCTGAGCGGGTAATTGTTAAACCTCCTAATGTGCTTATCCATATATCACCATTGCGGATTTGCTTAATTGAAGAGACAGAAGGGCTTGAAAGTTCTGAAGATAGGCCCTGCAATGGTTTAATAATGTGGCGTAAATCTGTAGTGTCTTGCTTTGCGTAAATGCCTTTACCATTGGTTGAAAACCATATTTGATTTTTGTTGATAAGTTCGATATCTGAAACTTCTATACCCTCTAATTCAGGTATCGTATATAAGGGCCTATCTTCCTTAAATGCATATAATCCTTGGCTGGTAGCAAGCCAAATTACACCATTTATATCTTGTTCAATGTCTTGTATTCGAAATTTAGCACTTTGATTTAATTCAACGTGAATAAATGAATCTGAGTTTGGGTTGTATTCAAATAGTCCTAGGTTGGTGCCCGCCCATAATTTTCCCGTTCTGTCGTATACAACTGTTGCTACAAAATGATGTTGGATGCCTGCGGAGTCAATTAAAGGGTAATGAACAAATAGTTCATGTTTTTGGTCATAGCGGCTCAATCCCCTAGAGCTTGCGGCCCAAAGATCTCCAGTAGTTTTATTAAGGGCCATCTTATACACGTAGTCGCCCATAGGTCCTGAGCCGTCGAGGTTTTGGTCTTTTTTATAATTTACAAAATTGTAACCATCATATCGATTGAGACCATTTTGAGTGGAGAACCACATAAAGCCAATATTATCCTCAATAATATCGGATACTGTCACCTGAGATAAACCATCTTGAACTGATAGATGTGTGAAATGGGTTGGGACAACTGGAGCAGCCACTACGAAAGTATTTAAAATGAATATGAGCAGAATAGCAAAACAGTAATTGAGTTTTGTACCTACGGTAAAGATTCTCACAATAATAGTCATACTCCTTCAAGGACCCAGTCATAATAATGTAAACTGAATTAACTTTAAATCAAGTATTGATGAAGCTGAAGGCAAGTCATTTTAATTGAACTTCGATATATTTTAAGAGTGAACCTTGTATGTTTATGTGAAAAATTTTAATTTTTTATAGAACTCGTTTTTAAACAGCCATTTTAGTTTGGTTACTTTTTAAGTGTGTTGGCTAATTGTAATCGCTAAGTTACAGTACTATTTGTTTTTTGGGAGAAATGCTGCTTATGAATGACACTATTTTATCCTTGTTAGGTTACATATCTTGGATCTTATTTCTTGTGATTTTTATTGCTGTCTACCGCACCTCACTAGTAATGAAAAAACAAAAGGCTCCGAATGGATTCAAATCAGATGGTTCGGATTCACCTCCTTTTGGTGAACGTTTAAGCCGTGCAATGGGAAATTGTGTAGAGAGTTTTGCATTTATCGGTGGCTTAATGTTATTGGCATTAGCTACAAACTCTGCTGTTATTACCAATGGGCTTGCTCTTGTTTTACTTGCTGCAAGGTTAGGGCAATCTGTTACTCATCTAATTTCAACGAGCGTGTTAGCTGTGCAGATCCGCTTTGTGTTTTTCTTGATTCAAGTTGGAATATGTTGTGTTTGGCTGGTGAAGTTCTTTATTAAATTTTTAGGAGCTTAACTCTATGACTAAGCCAAGTATTGATAAGTTGTTGGCAATCTCTCCCTGTGAATACTCAGAGGGACTATCTAGTGAGCAATTTATATCTCCGGCTATTAGAGCCATGTGGCCACAAATCCCTCGCATTGCAGGGCCAGCGTTTACAGTCAAATGTGGTAAAGGTGATCACTTAAGTTTACATGCTGCTATTTATCGTGCGCAGCCCGGTGACATTATTGTTGTTGAGGCCGATCCTAAGGTTGCTAGCTCGGGTGGTAATGTTTGTGCCGTTGCTCAAAATAGGGGGATAATTGGCTTTATTATCGACGGTGCTATTAGGGATATAGCAGAAGTCCGAGCTTTGAAGTTTCCGGTATATGCACGTCATACAATGCCTAAGCCAGCTGCAAAAGAACAAATATTTCCATTTAATCAACCTATTTATTGTGGTGGTGTAACGGTTAATGCCGGGGACTATATTATTGCAGATGAAGAGGGAATTGCGGTTATTCCAAAGTCTCAACTTGAGAAAGTCTATAGTTTAGCTAAGGCAAGAACCGATAAAGATGCCCAGATGAGCTTGGCAGAATGGCAAGCTCAGCATTCAAAAAAAGTTGAGTCGAAATTAGAAGAATTAGGGTATTCTGATTAGTATCATGTATTAATAGCGCTTATTCGGTTAAGTCCAATGATAAGTTTTTGTCACTCCAAGGTTTAATATCTCCATGTTTGCATTTTTTGAACGGTTAACTAATCCGTTTCCGGCAGCTCATCCAGAGCAACCACCTCAAACCATTTTCGCTTTTTGTCGTTATTATACTCAAGGCATGTGGCCAGTTATTTTTTGTGTATCGTTTTTATCAGCCGCTATTGCAGCCCTTGAAGTCTCTCTATTTGGTTTTTTAGGCCAGTTAGTTGACTGGCTAGCAGCAAGCGACAGAGACACCTTTATTGAAACAGAAAAGGGTAATTTGATTTGGATGGGGCTGTTGGTGCTCCTTGTATTGCCTACTTTGGTTATTACTCAATCTTTATTATCGCATCAAGGTTTGATGGGAAATTTCCCTATGAAAATTCGCTGGCAGGCGCACAGATATGTAATAGGACAAAGCTTAGGTTTTTTTCAAAATGAATTTGCAGGAAGAGTGGCAACTAAAGTCATGCAGACTGCGCTGGCTGTCCGTGAAACTGTAATGAAAACCTTAGATATTTTGGTTTATGTCAGTGTTTATTTCATCAGTATAGTGTTTTTGGTATTTACTGCAGATTGGCGCTTAAGCGCACCATTGATTGTTTGGTTTTTCGTATATGTGGTGATTTTACGCACCTTGATACCAAGGCTTAAGTGTGTCTCTCAAAAGCAGGCAGATGCACGTTCTATGATGACCGGAAGGATTGTGGATAGTTATACTAATATCACCACAGTTAAGTTGTTTGCTCATACCAGTCGCGAGGCTGAATATGCTAAAGAAGGTATGTTAGGTTTTTTGAAAAGTGTTTATCCACAAATGCGACTCGTAACTGTGTTGTATGCTTGTGTTTGGTTTAGTAATGCCTTGTTGGTCTTTAGTATAAGTGCTTTGGCCATTTACTTGTGGATGTTAGAGCTGGTTACTCCAGGTGAAATTGCGATAACTGTTAGTTTATGTCTAAGACTTAATGGTATGTCTCAGTGGGTTATGTGGGAAGTCTCATCACTGTTTGAAAATATCGGCACTGTACAAGACGGTATTAATAGTTTGTCTGTGCCTGTAGCGGTGAAAGATATTCCCGATGCAAAGCCACTTAAAATGAAAGGCGGCGAAATTCATTTTGATATGGTTAACTTTGGTTACCAAGGTGCTAATGACTTACCCATAAGTGTATTTAAAGATTTAGATATTAGAATTAAAGCAGGAGAAAAAGTGGGCTTGGTTGGGCGCTCAGGCGCTGGTAAATCAACGTTAGTGAACCTGTTGTTACGCTTTTACGATATTCAAAGTGGCAGTATTAAAATTGATGGTCAGGATATTAGCCAACTACAACAAGAAACCTTACGAGCAAACATCAGTATGGTGACGCAAGATACCTCGCTACTTCATCGTTCTGTGAGAGATAATATATTGTATGGTCGTTTAGACGCGAGCGAAGAGGATATGCTCAAGGCCGCTGAACAAGCTGAGTCACATGAATTCATCCAAAACTTAACGGATTTACAAGGCAGGGTAGGTTATGACGCCCATGTTGGTGAGCGTGGTGTTAAATTATCTGGTGGTCAGCGTCAACGTATCGCCATAGCTAGAGTTATGTTGAAAGATGCCCCAATTCTTATTTTGGATGAAGCAACCTCAGCACTTGATTCAGAAGTAGAGGTGGCGATTCAACAGTGCCTAGATAAGGTAATGGAAAATAAAACTGTGTTGGCTATTGCCCATAGGTTATCGACTATTGCTCAAATGGATAGGCTTTTAGTGTTGGATGAAGGGCGTATAGTCGAGCAAGGTTCACATAATGAATTAATTGCTAAAAAAGGAATTTATGCCAAGTTATGGGAGCACCAAACCGGTGGCTTTATTGGAATTGACTAAAAAAGTTAGCTATCGATGGTGGAGAGCAAGCTGGTTTGGATAAAAATATCATTGATAATTTTGTGGCTCCTCCTTGCTCTGAAAAAATTGAAATTTTGTATGAAGATGAGTACATGTTAGTTATCAATAAACCGAGTGGTTTGTTGAGTTTGTCTGGTAAAAACCCTAAAAATAAAGATTCTGTTCATTATCGCTTAGTTAAAGATTATCCAACGGTCACCTTAGCTCATCGTTTGGATTTTGGGACCTCAGGTGTCATGTTATTAGCTAAAAATAAACAAGTTAACGCCAAGTTGACTCAGCAATTTCAAGCTCGCTCGGTCAATAAAGGTTATGAGTCAATTTTAGCGGGGCATTTGCGCAATGAAGAAGGCGTGATTGATTTACCTATTGCAAAAGATGCGGCCTTGTTTCCAAGGCTAAAAATTTGCAATCAAGAAGGGAAGGAGGCTAGATCTAAATACAAGGTTCTTGAAAGGTTAACCGGGCCATCAAGAACTAGAGTGAAATTTACCCCTTTGACGGGGCGAACACATCAATTAAGACTTCATAGCCAGGCTATTGGGCATCCCATTTTAGGGTGTGATTTGTATGGCTCAGTTGAGACTCAAGGTTTAGCTTCAAGGCTGTTGCTTCATGCTTTGGATATCACAATTAAACACCCGCACTCTCAGAAGTTAATTACATTTACCAGCCCAAGTCCCTTCTGAATAGCCAAGATTAAATATTTAACAATGCTGCTATTAAGCCTATTAGACCACCAAATACGCCGCCCCAAACCACTAGCCAGCCTAGGTGCTGTTTAATCATTCCTTGCACTATGTCTTTGACAATTGCTGGTGTTAATTCATTCAATCTTTGCGTAACAACTGTCGCAATGTTCTGTTGTATATTTTGTTGTGTGTCAGATTGCGTTAGGTGTGCCTGTAATAAATCTTTAAAATTATCTGATTGAGTGATTTTCACAACAGCCTCTGACATTTTTTCTACAAAGGGTTGGCGCATTGGCTCTAATGCTTCAGTACCGCCAAACATTCCTAGCATTTGCCCAAAAGAGGACGCTTGCACTACTTCTATTAATGAGTCGAAGGTTGGTGATAAATCAATTTTTGCAATGATTGGCGATAGATTTATATCACTTGCTCCTTTATTAGTGGTAAACCGCTCAATGTTAGATTGTGTAAAAAACTCAGTCATAATCAAATTATGAATACTCTGCTTAAATTCTTCAAAGCGATTAGGGATAACACCAGAGCCATACAAGCCAGGTACTTTTTCAAATAACATATGTACCGCTAGCCAATTGGTTATTGCCCCAGATAGAGCAAAGATACCTATGTTTTTTAATAAGCTGTAATTGGTGAAAATTCCCACTAGCAGTATAGATAATGCTACCAAATTAGTTATTAAGCTTTTATTCAAAATACAGACTCCTTTGAAATGAAAGATTATTAATTGAGAAAACAAAAAACGGAAAGGTTTATATCAATTAAAATATTTGTGTCAACGAAAAGATTAACTGAACTTACTTAATCGAACCCAACCTATAGAAAACCTGCAACTAGGTGTTTGAATTAAATACCCTTGTTAAGTTGGCTTAGTTTAAACATAGTGTGGGCATTAATAATTAAAAATAAGGATTCTACCAAAACCCCTCCAATTGAAAATACTAGGTAGTTATGAGTTAACCAGCATAATGTTCCCATTGACATGAAAAGGCGTAACTTTATACCGTGCATTCTAAATACCGCTAGTGTGCCAAAGGTAGTCGCTATTACAGGTAGCATATGCACCAAACTTTCCATGTTAGGTATGGCTAGTAACCAAGCTACAAATATAAATCCGTACATCACTTTTAAGCTATTAGTTCTGCTGGATGCATAATTTCTAAGGCTACCTAAAAATGCCATTAACGCCCCTGGCCATTGACCTAGCATTAAAAAATGCACTGTCATAAAAAGTGTAAAAACAGTTAAAAAATAACGTAATTTTTGGTCGTCCTTTTGAAAGAAAGCACTGACGCCAATGCATAGTGCTACCAATCCTATACTTTGTGCGACAGGATCTTGCCAAAATAAATGGTTTAATGAATCGATTATAATGATGAGAAAATAAACCTAGAGAGAACTTGATACGCTATTGTAAGCTTTTTGAAGGTGATGTAATTTTAAATTCACTAAAATTTAAGTTATTGATTAAACTGCACTGCGTTTAGTTTTTTGTGGTTAATTTTACTTCTCGTTAAGTTAGGTTGCTTTTTCTTCTTGAATCCCCTTCGTCAATAAGTATAATACGCCACCCTCCCGTTTGTGATTCTAAATTTTTCCTGAAAAAATCTATGTTTCAACAAAGGTAGTGTGACTAAAATTTGTGTTGCCGCTAAGTGAATTTGCGGTAAGACATGAATATTTTAGGGGTGTAGTTCCAATTGGTAGAACGGCGGTCTCCAAAACCGACGGTTGGGGGTTCGAATCCCTCCACCCCTGCCATATAAGTGCAAATACAATCGTAAGTTTTAGGTTGTAAATTAAAAAATAGTTGTAGAGGTGGAGGGTGAGAACTCCCACGGGTTTGACAAGTCGTATGGAACGATTTGAACCGCGCCAGCGCCGCTTGCGGTCAGTTACAGGGATGTAACTGAGATCATTCCTTCACTCCTGCCATTTTTAACACGTACAAGTTGTTGAATTAGATAAGCCTACTTGGGAAAAACAAGTAAGGCATAACAGAATTAGGGTTTAGCATGAGCGAAAATACAGAAAGCAGTTCCAATTCTCTAGATATGTTGAAGTGGCTGTTGGTCTTCGGTTTGTTGGCTGGCGTTGTTGCTTTCAACCATTTCTTTCCAGAGCTTTCGGTGCTGTATATTGCACTTGTAGCTGTTGCCGGCGTCGGTATCGCAGGGTTTATTGCTTCAACAACTGTTAAAGGTAGTACTTTCTTAGCTTTTGCGAAAGACTCTCGTACAGAAGTAAGAAAGGTTGTTTGGCCAACTCGCCAAGAAACCACTACAACAACTATGATAGTGTTGGCAGCAACTGTTGTTATGTCTCTCATTTTATGGGGATTAGACGGGATTATTGTTGAAGTTGTCTCCTTTATAACCGGATTAGGAATTTAAACTATGTCAGACAAAAAATGGTACGTGGTTCAAGCGTTTTCTGGTTACGAAGGCCGTGTTCAAAAAACATTACTTGAACATATTAAAATGCATGAAATGGAAGACTCTTTTGGTGAGATTTTAGTACCAACTGAGGAAGTTGTTGAAATGCGTGCGGGACAACAACGTAAAAGTGAACGTAAGTTTTTCCCAGGCTACGTATTGGTACAAATGGATATGAATGAAGACTCATGGCATTTGGTTAAAAGTGTTCCTCGTGTGCTAGGCTTTATCGGTGGAACGTCTGACCGACCTGCACCAATCACAACTAAAGAAGCGAACGCTATTCTTAACCGTCTTGAAGAAGGCGTGGATAAGCCAAAACCAAAAACATTATTCGAGCCAGGCGAAGTGGTACGTGTTACCGATGGTCCATTTGCAGACTTCAATGGTGTAGTGGAAGAAGTCGACTACGAAAAAAGCCGCTTGAAAGTATCTGTTTTGATCTTTGGCCGTTCAACTCCGGTAGAGCTAGAGTTTGGACAGGTAGAGAAAGGCTAACGTTAGATTCTTTAAGTGCTCAGCCAGATGTTAAAAGTAAAAAAGGATGCTATGGCATCCTTTTTAGTTTGTGGTCTTTAAGTAAACATAAATATTTAAATTCTATATCATTTAACCTTGCGCCTGTTTAAAACTTCATCTATAATGCGCGACCCGATTTTATTGAAAGGGAAGCCGTTAGAGTGAGCATTCTCAATGTTTACAAGGCGTTATACCCAAATTAGAGAGTATTAATCATGGCGAAAAAAGTCACTGGCTTAATTAAGCTACAAGTAGCGGCAGGTGCTGCTAACCCAAGTCCACCAGTTGGTCCTGCACTAGGTCAACACGGTGTTAATATCATGGAATTCTGTAAAGCGTTTAACGCAAAAACAGAATCTCAAGAAAAAGGCGCTCCAGTACCAGTAGAGATTACTGTTTACGAAGATCGTTCTTTTACCTTCGAAACTAAAACTCCACCTGCATCTTACTTGCTTAAGAAAGCTGCTGGTATTAAGAGTGGTTCTGGCCGTCCTAACACTGAGAAAGTGGGTAAAGTGACACGCGCGCAATTAGAAGATATTGCTAAAGCGAAAGAACCTGATTTGACTGCAGCAAGTTTAGATGCAGCAGTAAACACCATCGCTGGCTCTGCACGCAGCATGGGCTTGGTAGTAGAGGGATAAGACATGGCTAAATTATCAAAAAAAGCTCGCCTAATTGCCGAGAAAGTAGATTCAACTAAAGAATACGAATTTAACGAAGCGGTTACTTTGTTAAAAGAATTAGCGACGGCTAAATTTGCTGAAAGCATTGATGTTTCAATCAATCTTGGCATAGACGCTAAAAAATCTGATCAAAACGTTCGTGGTGCTACTGTATTACCAAATGGTACAGGTAAAGACGTACGTGTTGCTGTTTTCACTCAAGGTGCAAACGCTGAAGCTGCTAAAGAAGCGGGTGCTGATATCGTTGGTATGGACGATTTAGCTGCTCAAGTGAAAAAAGGCGAAATGGACTTTGACGTTGTTGTTGCTTCTCCTGATGCAATGCGCGTTGTTGGTCAATTAGGTCAAATATTAGGTCCACGTGGACTTATGCCTAACCCTAAAACGGGTACGGTTACTCCAGATGTAGCGACAGCAGTTAAAAATGCTAAAGCTGGTCAGGTTCGTTATCGTAACGACAAAAACGGTATTATCCATGCAAGCATTGGTAAAATCGCTTTTGAAGCAAATCAAATTCAAGAAAACCTAGCAGCATTATTAGAAGCGCTTAACAAAGCTAAGCCTTCTTCAGCTAAAGGTACTTACATCAAGAAAGTAAGTCTTAGCACAACTATGGGTGCAGGTGTTTCTGTAGACCAAGCTTCTTTAGGCGCTTAAGCTTAATTAGTTTGGTTTCGGCAAGTAATCAATGTTGATTATTTGTTTCTCTGTAAAGGTTATGGGTTGGAGTCTGAGTTAGGCTTGTTGCAAGATAAGTTTAACCACAGACTCCCGTCCTAGACCGCAGGCGTAAGTTGGTGGATGAAGTAAGAGAGCATTCGCCTAGATTGTAATTTTTATATTACACATCGCAAACAACTTACTTAAAAAACGAGCCTGCGCAGACGGTGGTTTCGACTCAGACTCTCTGGGATTAACGAACACCGTAGAGCGGTGGATTTACCTAGGTTAACCCCTTAGTAATGATATCAATCTGTGAATCCTGAAGCGGATATTTCATAAAGAAATGAAGTTTCAGACTTTAAGAGGTGAACTCAGTGGCATTAGGCTTAGCAGCAAAAAAAGAGATCGTAGCAGAAATTAACGATGTTGCGTCTCGAGCTCTATCTGTTGCCGTCGCTGAATACCGTGGCATGGAAGTAGCAGAATTAACTGACCTTCGTGTTAAAGCACGTGAGCAAGGTGTTTACTTACGAGTAGTTCGTAACACTTTAGCAAAACGCGCTCTAGCTGATAGTAAGTTTTCTGATATGGACAGTGCGTTAACTGGTCAATTGATTTATGGTTTTTCTATTGAAGCACCTGGTGGTGCTGCTCGTCTTTTTAAAGACTATGCAAAAACTAATGACAAGCTAAACGTAACTGCACTTTCTATTGGCAGTGGTTTATTGGGTCCAGAAAAACTGGATGCAGTAGCGTCACTACCTACCCGCGACGAAGCGTTGGCAAAATTACTTGCTACCTTCAAAGCACCTGCCGAGAAATTCGTTCGTACTATCAACGAAGTTCCAGGCAAATTTGTGCGTGTATTGGCGGCGATCAAAGACGAAAAATAGTTTTCGTTTTTGTACATTTAAATTTTTAACATTAAACCCAGGAGTTTAGAGAAATGGCTCTAACTAAAGATGATATTTTAAACGCTATTGCTGAAATGCCAGTAATGGAACTAGTTGAACTAATTGAAGCGGCTGAAGAAAAATTCAACGTTTCTGCTGCTGCAGCTGTTGCTGTTGCCGGTCCTGCTGTTGCTGCTGAAGCTGCTGCAGAACAAACTGAATTTGATGTTGTTATGACATCTTTCGGTGGTAACAAAGTTGCTGTAATCAAAGCTGTACGTGGCGCAACTGGTCTAGGTCTTAAAGAAGCTAAAGAAGTAGTTGAATCTGCTCCTAAAGCTATCAAAGAAGGCGTATCGAAAGAAGAAGCTGAAGAACTTAAGAAGACGCTTGAAGAAGCTGGCGCTGAAGTTGAGCTTAAATAATCTGCCTAAACACAGATTGTTAGCCTGAAATGGCATAGGCTGGTGACTTTTTAGTCACCAGCCTTTTTGCGCTGTAGGATTTGGTATTTTCATCCTTTTATATGGATCCTAGTAATAAAGTGCAAAATGTATTTTAAATCTAATAAAACCAATAAGTTAAGTAAGCCTCTTAATGAATTTGGAAAAGATTTGAAGTACAAACTTAAAGGATAGCGGAAGTTTGTTTAATGAGTGCACTCCTTAAACAAGTTGGGTCAAAAATCGGCAGGCTGAGGAACCCATGGTTTACTCCTATAGCGAAAAGAAACGTATCCGTAAGGATTTTGGCAAACGCCCACAGGTATTGGAAATACCGTATCTACTTTCAATCCAGTTAGATTCTTTTAAGAAGTTTATTGACCTCGATGAAGAAGGTCAACATGGACTGGAAGCAGCATTTAGATCAGTTTTTCCAATCAAAAGTTACTCTGGTAACGCTGAATTACAATATGTAAGTTACCGTTTAGGTGAGCCAGTATTTGACGTAAAAGAATGTCAGATACGTGGTGTTACATATTCAGCCCCTCTACGTGTGAAATTGCGTTTAGTGTTGTTCGATAGAGAAGCAGCACCAGGCACAGTAAAAGACATTAAAGAGCAAGAAGTCTACATGGGTGAAATTCCACTCATGACAGATAACGGAACTTTCGTTATCAATGGGACTGAGCGTGTTATTGTGTCGCAATTACATCGTTCACCAGGCGTGTTCTTCGATCACGATAAAGGGAAGACTCACTCATCCGGTAAAGTGTTGTATAACGCTCGTGTTATCCCATACCGTGGTTCGTGGTTAGACTTTGAATTTGACCCTAAAGATAACTTATTTGTACGTATAGATAGACGTCGTAAATTACCGGCTACTATTATCTTACGTGCATTAGAAATGACCACAGAAGAGATTCTTGATTTATTCTTTGAGAAAAATCAGGTTCGAATTGATGGTGATAAATATTTATCAGATATAGTACCAGACCGCCTACGAGGTGAGACTGCACAGTTTGATATTCTAGATGCGAAAGGTAAGGTTCTTGTTGAAGCGGGTCGCCGTATTTCAGCTCGTCATACTAGAGCATTAGAAAAAGCAAAAATAACTGAATTAGAAGTTCCTGCTGAATACTTAGTTGGCCGTGTCTTTGCTCGTGACTTCATCAATGAAGAAACTGGCGAAGTTATAGTTAGTGCCAATGATGAACTAACGTTAGAAAACTTAGCAGAACTTACTGAAGCAGGTGTTACCACTTTCGATACTCTTTATATTAATGAGTTAGATCATGGTGCTTATATATCAGATACCTTGCGTATAGATAATTCAACTAACAAGCTAGAAGCTTTAGTTGAAATTTACCGCATGATGCGTCCTGGTGAGCCACCCACTAAAGATGCCGCTGAAACCTTGTTTACTAACTTATTCTTCTCTGATGACAGATATGACTTGTCGTCTGTTGGACGGATGAAGTTTAATCGTCGTTTAGGACGTGAAGAATCAACAGGTTCTGGCACTTTAGGTAATGATGATATCGTTTCAGTAATGAAGCAACTTATCACTATCCGTGATGGTAAAGATGAAGTTGATGATATCGATCACTTAGGTAACAGACGTATTCGTTCTGTTGGTGAAATGGCTGAAAACCAATTCCGTGTTGGTTTAGTACGTGTTGAACGTGCCGTTAAAGAACGTCTAAGTTTAGGCGACCTTGATGCTGTTATGCCACAAGATTTGATTAACGCTAAGCCTATTTCTGCTGCTGTAAAAGAGTTCTTTGGTTCAAGCCAATTATCTCAGTTTATGGACCAGAATAACCCGTTGTCAGAAGTGACGCATAAGCGTCGTATTTCTGCATTAGGCCCAGGCGGCTTGACACGTGAAAGAGCTGGATTTGAAGTACGTGACGTACATCCAACTCACTACGGTCGTGTTTGTCCAATCGAAACACCTGAAGGACCAAACATCGGTTTGATCAACTCTTTATCAAGTTTTGCTCGAACAAACGATTTTGGATTCTTAGAAACACCTTATCGTAAAATTGTTGATGGTGTTGTAACCGACGAAATCGATTATTTATCAGCTATCGAAGAAGGCCAATTTGCGATTGCACAGGCAAATGTCGTCCTAGATGACGACGGCAAATTAGCTGAAGAATTGATCCCTTGTCGTTTCCGTGGTGAAACCACGTTAATGCCAGTAGATGACATCAAATACATGGATGTCTCTCCACAGCAAATCGTTTCTGTTGCAGCGAGTATTATTCCGTTCCTAGAACACGATGATGCTAACCGTGCATTGATGGGTGCCAACATGCAACGTCAAGCTGTTCCAACACTAATAGCTGAAAAGCCACTAGTTGGAACCGGTATGGAGAAAACTGTAGCAGTTGACTCTGGTGTAACGGTAGTTGCTAAACGCGGTGGTTCAGTTGATTACGTAGACGCAAGTCGTATCGTTGTTAAAGTGAACGAGTCAGAAATGACAGCTGGTGAAGCAGGTATTGATATTTACAACCTGACTAAATACACCCGTTCAAACCAAAATACATGTATTAACCAAAAACCAACATGTAATGTTGGTGAACCAGTAGTTGCTGGTGATGTATTAGCTGATGGTCCATCTACAGATATGGGTGACTTAGCACTAGGGCAAAATATGCGTATCGCATTCATGCCTTGGAATGGTTATAACTTCGAAGATTCAATCTTAATTTCTGAGCGTGTCGCTCAAGAAGATAGATTTACATCTATTCACATCCAAGAACTAAGCTGTATTGCTCGTGATACTAAGCTTGGTCCAGAAGAAATTAGTGCTGATATCCCGAATGTGGGTGAGTCTGCCTTAGGAAAACTGGATGATTCTGGTGTTGTTTATATCGGTGCTGAAGTTAAAGGTGGCGATATCTTAGTAGGTAAAGTGACACCTAAAGGTGAAACTCAACTTACGCCAGAAGAAAAACTTTTAAGAGCAATCTTTGGTGAGAAAGCGTCTGATGTTAAAGATACATCATTACGTGTTCCAAATAGTGTTCACGGTACAGTTATCGATGTTCAAGTATTCACCCGTGATGGTGTTGAAAAAGACAAGCGTGCTCGTGAAATCGAAGATATGCAATTGCGTGAAGTTAAGAAAGACTTAGGCGATGAGTTTGGAATTTTAGCGGATGGCATTTTTGCCAGAGCTAGTAACTTGTTACTTAAATCTGGAATTGACCAAGATAAGCTTAATAGTTTACCTCGCGATAAGTGGTTTGACTTAACCTTAAGTGATGAAGACGCACAAGCCGAGCTTGATCAAATTGCTGAACAGCATAGTGAAATCAAAGCTGACTTTGACACTAAATTTGAAGTTAAGCGTCGTAAGATCACTCAAGGTGATGATTTACAACCAGGTGTACTCAAGATTGTTAAGGTTTACCTTGCAGTTAAACGTCATATTCAGCCTGGTGATAAAATGGCGGGACGTCACGGTAACAAAGGTGTTATTTCAACTATTCAACCAGTTGAAGACATGCCTTATGACGAGAACGGAACCCCTGTTGATATCGTATTGAACCCACTTGGTGTACCTTCGCGTATGAACATCGGTCAGATTCTTGAAACTCACTTAGGTATGGCTGCAAGCGGTATCGGTGTGAAAATAGACCGTATGTTAAAAGAACACGAAGAGATGGCCAAGCTACGTAACTTCTTAAAAGAAGTTTATAGTGCAGGGAAATCGCATCAAGTTGTTGATATTGATAACTTTACTGATGATGAAGTCACCCGTTTAGCCGGTAACTTACGTAAAGGTGTGCCAATGGCTACACCAGTATTTGACGGTGCTACGGAAGCTGAAATAAAGCATATGTTAACGTTAGCCGACATTCCTGAAAGTGGTCAAATCACTTTGTTTGACGGTCGTACAGGTCGCGCATTTGAGCGCCCAGTGACAGTAGGTTACATGTACATGCTGAAACTTAACCATTTGGTTGATGACAAAATGCATGCTCGTTCTACTGGTTCATATAGCTTAGTTACACAGCAACCGTTAGGCGGTAAAGCTCAGTTCGGTGGTCAGCGTTTCGGAGAGATGGAAGTATGGGCACTAGAAGCATATGGTGCTGCATATACCTTACAAGAAATGCTAACCGTTAAGTCCGATGACGTGAATGGCCGTACTAAAATGTATAAAAACATTGTTGATGGCGATCATCGTATGGAACCTGGTATGCCGGAATCATTCAACGTATTGTTGAAAGAAATCCGTTCACTAGGTATCAATATCGAACTAGAAGAGCAATAGACGCTCAGATATAGCTTGTAGACCGATTGTCCTGTTAGTGTGATTAATACTAACAGGATCTTTGCAACTAACTCCGCTGGAGAGAAATGTGAAAGATTTATTAAAGTTTCTTAAGCAACAACATAAGACTGAAGAGTTCGATAATATTCGAATTGGCTTAGCTGCTCCGGATATGATCCGCTCGTGGTCTTTTGGTGAAGTTAAGAAACCAGAAACGATTAACTATCGTACTTTTAAACCTGAACGTGATGGTTTGTTCTGTGCTCGTATATTTGGGCCAGTAAAAGATTACGAATGTTTATGTGGTAAATACAAACGCCTTAAACACCGTGGTGTTATATGTGAAAAATGTGGAGTTGAAGTTACTTTAACTAAAGTACGTCGTGAGCGTATGGGACACATTGAACTGGCAAGCCCAGTAGCACATATCTGGTTCCTTAAATCACTACCCTCTCGTATTGGCTTAATGTTAGATATGACATTACGTGATATTGAGCGTGTTCTTTATTTTGAATCATATGTGGTTTCTGAACCAGGTATGACGACCTTAGAGCGTAGCCAACTTTTAACTGAAGAAGAGTATTTGGATGCGTTAGAAGAACATGGTGACGAATTTGAAGCAAAAATGGGCGCTGAAGCAGTATTCGAATTGCTTAAAGCCTTAGATGTTGATGCTGACGTAGTTGCTATGCGTGAAGAGTTACCTACCATTAACTCTGAAACTAAGCGTAAGAAAATCACTAAACGTTTGAAATTATTAGAATCTTTCCAACTATCTGGTAATAAGCCAGAGTGGATGATTTTAACAGTTCTTCCTGTTTTACCACCAGATTTACGTCCATTAGTACCACTAGATGGCGGCCGTTTCGCGACTTCTGATCTAAACGATTTGTATCGTCGTGTTATTAACCGTAATAACCGTCTTAAGCGTCTTCTAGACCTAGCTGCACCAGACATCATAGTACGTAACGAAAAACGTATGTTACAAGAAGCGGTAGATGCTCTTCTTGATAATGGTCGTCGTGGTCGTGCTATTACGGGTTCTAACAAGCGTCCTCTTAAATCTTTGGCTGATATGATCAAAGGTAAGCAAGGTCGTTTCCGTCAGAACTTGCTAGGTAAGCGTGTTGATTACTCAGGTCGTTCTGTAATCACAGTTGGTCCTACTTTACGTTTACATCAATGTGGTCTTCCTAAGAAAATGGCACTTGAGTTATTCAAGCCGTTTATCTACGGAAAATTAGAAGGTCGTGGTTTAGCTACTACTATTAAAGCAGCTAAAAAATTAGTTGAGCGTGAAGATCCAGAAGTTTGGGATGTACTTGATGAAGTAATCCGTGAACATCCGGTAATGCTTAACCGTGCACCAACACTTCACAGACTAGGTATTCAAGCATTTGAACCTATCCTAATTGAAGGTAAAGCTATTCAGTTACACCCATTGGTTTGTGCGGCATATAACGCCGACTTCGATGGTGACCAAATGGCGGTACACGTACCATTGACTATCGAAGCACAGCTAGAAGCTCGTGCGTTGATGATGTCTACCAACAACATTCTTTCACCTGCCAACGGTGAGCCAATTATCGTACCTTCACAGGACGTTGTAATGGGCTTGTACTATATGACACGTGATCGTGTTAACGGTAAAGGCGAAGGCATGGTATTCACTAGTCCTAAGGAAGCTGAAAAAGCTTACCGTACAGAAACTGCTGAATTACATGCTCGCGTTAAAGTTCGTATTACTGAATATGAAGTTGCTGAAGATGGAACTAAGACCGAAAAGGTTACCTTAACTGATACTACAGTTGGTCGAGCTATTTTCTCTGAAGTATTACCTAAAGGTGTACCTTTTGAGATTATTAACCAAGCCATGGGTAAAAAGCAGATTTCTAAGTTATTGAATGCTTGTTACCGTTCACTTGGTTTGAAAGATACAGTTATCGCAGCTGACCAAATCATGTATACCGGTTTTCACTATGCAATGATTGCTGGTGCATCTGTTGGTATAGATGACATGGTTATTCCTGACGCGAAGAAAGACATCATTGAAGGTGCCGAAGCTGAAGTCTACGAAATCCAAGAGCAATTCCAATCTGGTCTTGTTACCGCGGGTGAACGTTACAACAAAGTTATCGATATCTGGTCAAACGCGAACGAAAAAGTCGCTAAAGCTATGATGGAAAACTTATCTAAAGAATCAATTTTAAATCGTGATGGTGAAATGGAAGAACAAGCTTCTTTCAACTCAGTCTTTATGATGGCCGATTCTGGTGCTCGTGGTAGTGCCGCTCAGATTCGTCAGCTAGCTGGTATGCGTGGTTTGATGGCAAAACCAGATGGTTCAATCATCGAAACACCTATTACTGCAAACTTCCGTGAAGGTTTGAACGTACT
Source organism: Paraglaciecola marina (assembly GCF_004360155.1). Lineage (GTDB taxonomy): Bacteria > Pseudomonadota > Gammaproteobacteria > Enterobacterales > Alteromonadaceae > Paraglaciecola > Paraglaciecola marina. The sequence goes on from NZ_SAIS01000016.1 coordinate 93,478, forward strand.
TCAGTACTTCATCTCTACTCACGGTGCTCGTAAAGGTTTGGCCGATACGGCATTGAAAACAGCTAACTCGGGTTATTTGACTCGTCGTCTAGTAGATGTTGCACAAGATTTAGTTATTAACAACGATGATTGTGGCACCTATGAAGGTGTTAAAATGACTCCGCTTATCGAAGGTGGTGACGTTGTTGAGCCGCTTCGTGAACGTGTACTAGGTCGTACAGTAGCTGAAGACGTATTGAAGCCTGGTACTAACGAAGTGCTAGTAGAGCGTAACGTTCTATTAGACGAAGCGCTAGTAGACATGCTTGAAGAAAACTCAGTTGACCAAATTATGGTTCGCTCCGTTATTACCTGTGAAAACGACTTTGGTGTTTGTGCTAAATGTTACGGACGTGACTTGGCTCGTGGACACATGGTTGGTCATGGTGAAGCTGTTGGTGTTATTGCCGCACAGTCAATCGGTGAACCTGGTACACAGTTAACAATGCGTACTTTCCACATTGGTGGTGCTGCATCTAGAGCGTCTGCTGAAAACAGTGTACAAGTTAAGACAACGGGTACATTGAAACTCCACAACGCTAAGTTCGTACGTAATACAGATGATAAGGTAGTAATTGTTTCTCGTTCAACTGAGATCACTATCATAGATGATCAAGGTCGTGAGAAAGAGCGTTATAAAGTGCCTTACGGTGCAATCTTAACAATTGATGACAATACAAAAGTTGAAGCGGGTGAAGTGGTTGCTAACTGGGACCCACATTCACATCCAATCGTTACAGAGCGTGCGGCTAAAATTAGCTTTGCTGATGTTGATGATAGTAATACTGAAATGCAACAAGATGAGTTGACTGGTTTAACTCGTATCGTTGTAAATGACCTATCTAAAGCAAATGCTAAAGAGCCTAAGCTAATCCTTGAAAGTGCAGAGTTTGGCTTACAAGAGATTCGTTTACCAAGCTTTACTACTATCGAAGCTACAGATGGTATGGAAGCTAAACCTGGTGACGTATTAGCACGTATACCGCAAGAAAGCTCGAAAACTCGTGATATTACCGGTGGTCTTCCACGTGTTGCTGACTTGTTTGAAGCCCGTAAGCCTAAAGAGCCAGCTATCCTAGCTGAAGTTTCAGGTATGATTGGCTTTGGTAAAGAAACTAAAGGTAAGAAACGTTTAACCATCACGCCTAAAGGTGAAGACCACTACGAAGAGATGATCCCTAAATGGCGTCAACTTAACGTGTTTGAAGGTGAGTCGGTTGAGAAAGGTGAAGTTATTGCCGATGGTCCTGAGTCTCCGCATGACATATTACGTCTACGTGGAATCAGTGCTGTATCTAACTATATCGTTAATGAAGTACAAGAAGTTTACCGCCTACAAGGGGTAAAAATTAACGATAAGCATATCGAAGTAGTTATTCGTCAAATGTTGCGTAAGTGTTTAATCACTCATGCAGGTGACAGTAACTTCCTAGAAGGCGAACAGTTAGAAGTATCTAACGTGAAGATAGCTAACCGTGAATTGGAAAAGCAAGGCAAAATCCCTGCTCAGTACGAAACACAGTTACTGGGTATCACTAAAGCGTCATTGTCTACTGAGTCGTTTATCTCAGCTGCATCTTTCCAAGAAACAACTCGTGTTCTTACTGAAGCAGCAGTGCAAGGTAAAGAAGATGAACTACGTGGCTTGAAAGAAAACGTAATAGTTGGACGCTTGATACCAGCTGGTACCGGCTTCTCGTATCATCAAAAACGTACTGCTAGAAAACTAGCAGAGCTACAGGAACTAGAAGAACCTTCAGTTTCTGCATCTGAAGCAGAGTTAGCATTAACCGAAGCATTGAATGCTGAAGTAAGTGATAGCCCAGCTGACGAGTAAAAAATACGATCAAATATGATCTGAAATAGTAAAAATTGTCGCTAAACCTATATAAAATACAGTTTAGCGATACTCTTACTTGACAGCTCAGCTATTGATCATTAGACTTCCGCGACCCGAAATTTGGTGATGATTTCATCACTTAATTAAGGCTCGCGGATTTTTCGCGTTTTACGCCCTAATAAAAAGGGCAAACAGTCGTAATTTTAATCAGGAGCTTGTTAATGGCAACAGTTAACCAGTTAGTGCGCAAGCCACGCAAACAACCTGCGACGAAGAGCAACGTCGCGGCTTTGCAGGCCTGTCCACAACGTCGTGGAGTATGTACTCGTGTATATACAACCACACCAAAGAAGCCGAACTCTGCATTACGTAAAGTATGTCGTGTTCGTTTAACCAACGGTTTTGAAGTATCTTCATATATCGGTGGAGAAGGTCACAACCTACAAGAGCACAGTGTTGTTCTTATTCGTGGTGGTCGTGTTAAAGATTTACCAGGTGTTCGTTATCACACAGTACGCGGTACATTAGATTGTGCTGGTGTAAGTGATCGTCGCGCTGGCCGTTCTAAGTACGGCGCAAAAAGGCCTAAGTCTTAACGGTTCTCCGTTAGTAAGGCCAAACTATAGTATTAATTGAGTTTTGGGAATCCCCTGAATTCTACGGAGAATTGAGATGCCAAGAAGAAGAGTCGTAGGACAACGTAAAATCCTACCAGATCCTAAGTTCGGATCAGAGTTATTAGCTAAATTTATGAATGTCGTGATGTTAGACGGCAAGAAATCGACTGCTGAAAAAATCGTTTACGGTGCGCTAGATATTGTTGCTTCTAAAGCTGACAAAGCACACTTAGACATATTTGAAGATGCGTTGGACAATATCCGCCCTACGGTAGAGGTTAAATCTCGTCGTGTTGGTGGTTCTACTTATCAAGTACCAGTAGAAGTACGTCCAGTTCGTCGAAATGCTCTAGGTATGCGTTGGTTAGTTGACGCTGCCCGTAAGCGTGGTGAAAAATCAATGGCTCAACGCCTTGCAGCTGAAATGCTCGACGCTGCTGAAAACAAAGGTTCTGCGGTTAAGAAACGTGAAGACGTTCACCGTATGGCTGAAGCTAACAAAGCATTCGCTCACTACCGTTGGTAATAAGAGAAAGCTATGGCTCGTAAAACGCCCCTTGAGCGTTACCGAAATATTGGTATTGTCGCCCACGTTGATGCTGGTAAAACTACCACCACTGAACGTGTTCTTTTCTACACAGGTCTTTCTCATAAGATCGGTGAGGTCCATGATGGCGCAGCCACCATGGATTGGATGGAACAAGAACAAGAGCGCGGCATAACCATTACTTCGGCTGCCACGACCTGTTTCTGGTCGGGTATGAACAAGCAATATGACCAACACCGTATCAATATTATTGATACTCCAGGGCACGTTGACTTTACTATTGAAGTAGAACGTTCTTTACGAGTATTAGATGGTGCGGTTGTGGTTTTTTGTGGTTCCTCAGGTGTAGAACCTCAATCTGAAACTGTTTGGCGCCAAGCTGACAAATACCGCGTTCCACGTATGGTATTTGTTAATAAAATGGACCGTGCAGGTGCAGATTTTGAGCGTGTTGTTAATCAAATAAGAACTCGTTTAGGGGCTAATTGTGTTCCTATTCATTTGAATATTGGTGCTGAAGAAACCTTCAAAGGTGTGGTTGACCTAATCAAGATGAAAGCCATTAATTGGAATGAGTCTGACCAAGGTATGACATTCACCTATGAAGATATTCCTGCTGATTTAATAGACCGTGCGGAAGAACTTCGTACCGAATTAGTTGAAGCCGCAGCAGAAGCGACTGATGAGTTGATGGATAAGTATTTGGAAGGCGAAGAGCTTACCGAAGACGAAATCAAATTTGGTTTGCGCAAACGTACACTTGCTAATGAAATTGTGCTTGCAACCTGTGGTTCTGCATTCAAAAACAAAGGTGTTCAGGCTGTACTTGATTCTGTTATCGAGTTCCTACCTGCGCCAATGGATGTACCAGCAATTACAGGTGTACTAAACGACAAAGATGAGACAGAGGCCGAACGTCCTGCGGACGACAACGAACCTTTTGCTGCTTTAGCATTTAAAATTGCTACAGACCCCTTTGTTGGAACGTTAACTTTCTTCCGCTGTTATTCTGGCGTAGTTAACTCAGGTGATGCCGTTTACAACCCTGTAAAAGGTAAGCGTGAGCGCTTTGGACGTATAGTTCAAATGCATGCTAAAGATAGAGAAGAGCTTAAAGAAGTACGAGCAGGAGACATAGCTGCAGCTATAGGGCTAAAAGATGTGACTACGGGGGACACTTTGTGTGATCCTAATCATATTATTACCCTAGAGCGTATGGAATTTCCAGAACCGGTTATTTCTATTGCAGTAGAACCTAGATCTCAACCAGACCAAGAAAAGATGGCGATTGCCCTTAGTAAGCTAGCGGCAGAAGATCCATCATTCAAGGTACATACTGATGAAGAAACTGCGCAAACAATAATATCTGGTATGGGTGAACTGCACTTAGATATCATTGTTGACAGAATGAAGCGTGAGTTTGGTGTTGATTGTAACGTAGGTAAACCACAAGTTGCTTACCGAGAAACCATTCGCTCTAGCGTTGAAGTTGAAGGTAAGTTTGTTCGTCAATCAGGCGGAAAAGGCCAATATGGTCACGTTTGGTTGAAGCTCGAACCTAATGAAGAAGGTGCTGGTTATGAATTTATCAATGAAGTGGTTGGGGGAGTCGTTCCAAAAGAATTCATCCCAGCTGTTGATAAAGGTATTCAGCAACAAATGCAAAGTGGTGTCGTAGCCGGGTATCCAGTGCTTGATGTAAAAGTAACTTTATATGACGGTTCGTATCATGATGTTGACTCTTCAGAAATGGCGTTTAAAATCGCAGGGTCGATGGGATTCAAGAAAGGGGCTGCAGAAGCAAACCCTGTTTTACTTGAGCCAACTATGAAAGTTGAAGTCACCACTCCAGAAGACTGGATGGGTGACGTAGTCGGTGACCTTAATAGGCGCCGTGGTATGATAGAAGGCATGGATGATGGTGTTGCAGGTATTAAAATAATACATGCGAAAGTACCTTTATCAGAAATGTTTGGTTATGCTACTGATTTGCGTAGCGCAACTCAGGGTAGAGCCTCATACTCTATGGAATTTTTTAATTACGCAGAAGCGTCGAGTGCGGTAGCAAAAGCTATCTCCGAGTCGCGACTGTAAATCTTAATGAAGGTCTGGTCCGGTTATCTACTCCATATAGGATAGGGGCCGGACTTTTAACTAGGAAACCAGTAAAATGGCAAAAGAAAAGTTTGAACGTACTAAACCGCATGTAA